>NZ_JBPFDR010000001.1:319325-629063 GCF_059415085.1 Sporosarcina sp. SAFN-015 | reverse complement strand
GAGTCCGGTTCAATACCGTCTTCACACCAGCCAACTAGCTGCGTAATATAAAACTCTAACTTTTAGGGGTCACATCAGAGTAGTCCTCTCTCAGCAGGTTATTTGTTCTTCTCTATTATTGTTCCAACGCCAGCAATTGCTTTTTCATCTCCAAACCACCCCGAAAGCCGGTTAGGTTGCCGTTTTTCCCGATGATGCGATGGCATGGGACAGTGATCAGCAGGGGATTGGCTCCGATTGCAGCGCCAACTGCACGCACCGACTTCGGATTTTGAATCCTTTCGGCAATATCAGAATACGAAACTGTCTGACCGTACGGTATTTCTTGTAAAGCCATCCAGACAGATTGTTGAAATGGAGTACCATGAAGATCCAAAGGCATTGTGAATGCTTTCCGTTTTCCTTCCATATAGTCAATCAGTTCTTCTGCATATGGTTCCAAGATAGAACTGTCTTCTACCAAACTATACGTAGGAAGTCGTTTCTTCGACCATGCGGCAAGTTCTTCGAATGGAGCGTCATGCGGACCGGCGTAGCAAAGCCCTTCAGTTGTCGCAGCCAAATATAGTTTCCATTGTCCATGATTCAATAGCGTCCAGTAAACGATATTCCTCTTGTTTTGTTCCATGTCTATCCTCCTCCCATTCTATTTCTTACGGTAATTATACCTCAAATTTCTTTAGTCATCTCCAATAGTGTAAATGCCTATAAAACTCGGTGAGTGATCATAAACCTCGGTGAGTGCTCATAAAACCTGGCGAGTGATCATAAACCTCGGTGAGTGATCATAAACCCTGGTGAGTGATCATAAAACTTGATAAGTGATCATAAACCTCGGTGAGTGCTCATAAAACCTGGCGAGTGATCATAAAATACCTCCCACACAAAAAAACCACTCCCACAGAAAGTTGTGTCATCGACATTCCGGATAGTCTCTCTTATCAGCTACATCAAGTTCATCTTTTGCGAATGGATCATATACTGCATATCTGCCACATGATCGATAAATGTTTGATCATGTGAGACGAAGACGACTGTCCCTTCATATGCCAGTATAAATTGCTCCAACGCATCAAGCGCATGGATATCCAAAAAGTTCGTCGGTTCGTCCAACAATAAAATATTGTATTCCCCTAAAAACAATTGGCATAATTGTATTCGGATTGCTTCGCCCCCACTTAGAGACTGCATATGCTTCTGAATATCCGTTCCTGTAAATTGCATCGCATGCAATACGCTTCGCAAGAAACCTTCATCATAATCAGATCGGTTGCTCAAAAATTGAAGAACTGTTTCATTGCTGGTAAATTGATAACTCATCTGTTGGAAGTATCCGATTTTAGCCTTTGGTGAAATGATAAGGTTTTCTCCATCCTTTGCAATGTAGTTGAGCAATGAACTTTTCCCAACTCCATTTCCACCGGTGATCGCAATCTTTTTTCCAAGCGGCAGTTGGAAGCTCACATCGTCCAATAACAATTTCCCTCCAGCTTGAAGGGTTAGACGATCTGCCATTATCGGGAATTTGTTATGCAATTCCAATGCTTTTGACTGCCGGAAGACGATAGGTCTATCTTCTACAACCGCGTCTACTTTTTCCATATTTTCGATTCGTTGCTCAATCGCTTTGGCTGCACGATATACGGCCTTTTGGCTCGTGCCTTTCGATTTCGTTTCAAACATGCGATTTGCTTTCGCTTTAGCTTCCTTTTTCGACATATTGGTTGCTTGTGTAATTTTTTCAGCCTTTTTCATTTTTTCTTGCGCAGCTTGCTCCAGGCGGCTTTTTTCCTTCAAGAACTGCTCGTGCGCTTGGCGTTGCTGTACACGTTCTAACTGCTTTTGCGCTTTATAGTCACTGTAATTTCCCTGATAGACATGTACTTCCCCTTGGTGCACTTCCCAAATTGTCGTCACCAGCTCGTCTAAGACAGCCCGATCATGGCTGATGAGAACGAGGGCTCCATAATAATAGCGTAGTTCATCCAGTAAAAATGAAATGCCGACACGGTCCAAATGGGTAGTCGGTTCGTCGATTAACAATGCTTCGTGATAATGAGTAAACAAATGTGCGAGCTTGAGCCTCGTCTGCTCTCCTCCGCTAAGTAGATCCGAGTTGTTCGGAACAGCTAATCTGCCAAGCATCCCATGATCCGCCTCTATCGAGGATGCAGGCTCGAGCTGTTGAAAATATCCGTATTCCTTATGACACAACACTTTTCCTCTCGTCGGTTGGATTTCCCCTGCAAGCAGCTTGATAAGCGTACTTTTTCCAGCCCCGTTTTGCCCGACAATTCCAATGCGATCAAACTGATGCACAGCAAGATGTTCAATTGTAAGGATTTCTTTATCTAAATAAGTCATTTCTATATTCTTTAATTCAAAACAAATTTGTTCCATTTTCGCTACCTCCGAAATGTTTGATTTCGTATCGATAGCTGGAATCGATACGAGCTTATAGATCTAAGCCCGTATATCAATAAAATAATAAAGTCATCATCGTTTTCCCCTCCAATAAAAAAAGTACACAGATCGCCCTGTGTACTTGAAAATTGGCATGGATATCCCGTAGAGCGCTTTGTTTTCTACAACATACCTAAACCGTACACATAGCAAATAAACCGTATAAATCGGTATTTACTTCATGTATATGGATCAGTACAGTTGTAAAAATGCCATGTATTGTTCGCTCCTCTCAATTAATCTCATCTTATCGAGTTCTTTTTGAATTGTCAATTTCAATCGAGACAAAAAATGCAGGTACCTTTAAAGCTAAAATTGAAGATTCATTAAACTTTGTCGAGAAATAGGTATTCGATGAATTACTAGCTTTTCAGGTAAAGATGGTATAATCTTCAAAAGGTGAAACACCCCATCGGTCTCGGTGCAAGGCACCTTGCAGAAAATTAGAGGAGATTTCCTATGAAAAGAAAAAATGTAGTATTGGCGATATTGTTAATGAACCTTTTTATCGCCTTTTTAGGTATAGGGCTTGTCATTCCAGTTCTTCCGACGATTATGAATGAACTGAAGATCACTGGCTCCGTCGTTGGATATATGGTTGCCGCATTTGCGATTACCCAACTTATTTTCTCGCCGATTGCTGGTCAGTGGGTAGATAAATACGGGCGCAAAATTATGATTGTCATTGGTTTATTCATATTTGGATTTTCTGAGTTTTTATTCGGTATCGGTAAAACAGTAGAAGTCCTTTTTGTTTCCCGTATGCTTGGAGGTGTGAGTGCGGCCTTTATTATGCCTGCCGTAACTGCTTTCATTGCGGACATAACGACTGCCTCAAGCAGGTCAAAGGCGCTTGGCTATATGTCGGCTGCGATTAGTACGGGATTCATCATTGGACCGGGGCTTGGCGGGTTTTTAGCGGAAATCGGTACACGGGTGCCATTTTATTCAGCAGGTGTGCTTGGAGCACTCGCTGCAATCCTTTCCATTATCCTTCTGAAAGAACCAGAACGAGTGGCTGAGGAAGCACCGATTACCGGCCAAAAAACTGGACTGCGGCGTATTTTTATCCCAATGTATTTCATTGCGTTCATTTTAATATTTGTTTTATCATTTGGACTTGCCGCCTTCGAATCGCTATTTAGCCTCTTTGTCGATCATAAGTTCAGTTTCACGCCAAAAGACATTGCGATCGTCATTACAGGGAGTGCGTTAGTCGGCGCGATTGCACAAGTGGCACTGTTTGATCGTCTGACAAAATGGATGGGGGAAATTAATCTAATCCGTTTGTCATTAGGGGTTTCTACAGTTCTTGTTGTGTTGATGACCGTTGTCAGCTCCTATTTGTCTATTTTATTGACGACATTCGTTCTGTTTGTTGGATTCGACTTGATGCGTCCGGCGATTACATCATATCTATCGAAAATAGCCGGAAATGAACAAGGTTTTGTCGGAGGAATGAATTCGACGTTTACGAGCATCGGTACAATATTTGGCCCCATTATTGGGGGAGAGCTTTTCGACATCGATTTGGATTACCCGTATTATTTTGCAGCTATCGTACTATTGCTAGGGACCGTATTAGCGCTGTTTTGGAAGAAGCCGAAGCATGTAACACTATAGACAATAAAAAATATACGGGTGAAGGGGTTTAAAATCCTTCGCCTGTATATTTTTTTACATGTATCAAGAGAATTTACTATGTCATAGAACAATACCTATTTAGGGTATGTAAATAAAACTATGGGGTAATCTGCTTTAGGTTTGATAAATAAAAACATTTGTTATAGTATATGAGCATATGTTCATATATACAGTATTGGGGGGAATGAAAATGAGTGAAGAGAACCACGCAGATCAGGTTTTGGATGAAGATAAGCAACTTTTAGATGAAGAAACACTATTTGTTGTATCCCAAACGTTTAAAGCGTTGAGTGACCCAACGAGAATTCGGATTTTAAATTTATTATGCAAAGAGGAGCATTCAGTTAACGATATTGCTGAAACGTTAAATTTAAGCCAATCATCTGTCTCTCATCAATTGCGCTTTTTGAAAAATTTACGGTTAGTTAAGTTCAGAAGAGAAGGAACAACTATTTATTACTCAGAAGATGATCATCACGTTATGAATTTATTGAGACAGGCGATTGAACACGCCACGCATAATTAATTACGCGGAGGGGGTATCTAAATGGGTCATGATCACGGACACGACCATACGCATGGTGCAAATAAAAAAGTATTATTGATTTCCTTCCTGATCATTACTACTTATATGGTCGTGGAAGCGATCGGCGGTTTTTTGACGAACAGTCTTGCCTTATTGGCGGATGCCGGTCATATGTTGAGCGATTCAATCTCGTTAGCGATTGCGCTAATTGCGTTTAAGTTAGGTGAAAAAGCAGCGAGCAAAAGCAAGACATTCGGTTATAAGCGATTTGAGATTTTAGCCGCAGTATTAAATGGCGTCACATTGATTGTTATCGCTTTGTTCATTTTTTACGAAGCGATTCAACGTTTTGCAAATCCGCCTGAAGTTGCGACGACCGGCATGCTGATCGTCAGTAGCATCGGGCTGGCAGTCAATATTTTAGTTGCGTGGATTATGATGCGCGGTGGAGATGTGGAAGAGAATTTGAATATGAAAGGTGCTTATTTGCATGTCTTAAGTGATATGTTAGGCTCAGTCGGGGCAATTGCAGCGGCTTTGCTTATAATGTTCTTCAATTGGGGATGGGCTGATCCATTGGCAAGTATCATCGTCGCCATTCTTGTTTTGCGAAGCGGTTACTATGTATCGAAATCAGGCTTGCATGTGTTGATGGAAGGAGTGCCTCACAACGTTGATTTGGATAAAATAATCTACACAATCCGCAATACAGAAGGTGTCCATAGTGTACATGATTTACACGTTTGGTCCATTACGAGTGGTCTGAATGCACTTTCCTGCCATGCGGTCGTTGACGATCAAATGACAATTGCAGAAAGTGAAAAATTGCTGCGTAGTATAGAACATGCTTTATTGCATCAAAATATCCATCATGTGACCATTCAGTTGGAAACCGCTGCCCATCAACATGACGAGTCAATTTTATGCCAAGTGAAACCTGAAGCGTCGGAAGGGCACCACCATCATCATTAAAGTTAGTAGTGAGCGGTATATGTTAGCTTCTATAGGTTGTGTCAATATCATTGCTCTTCCTACTTGTAAGTGATATTATAGGGGTAAGGGGTATCCATGAAACTCTGAGGGGTGATTGATATGTCAGAAACGACAAAAAAGACTGTACAGCCGAACAAGCAGCAGTTGTTAAACCGATTGAAACGAATTGAGGGGCAAGTGAGAGGCGTTCACCAAATGATTGAAAACGACCGTTATTGCGTAGATATCCTACACCAAATTAGCGCGATTCAGTCTGCAATGAACAAGGTTTCATTAGCATTATTGGAAGACCACACACACCACTGTGTCGTCAATGCCATTAAAGGACAAGATGGAGAGGCAGCGATCCAAGAACTTATGAGTGTCATGAAAACAATGACAAAGTAATAAGATTTTCAACTTGACATACTGGTATAGGGTATAATATATTGTGGTTAACAACAAAATAGGAGGTTTTTCATCATGAAAGAAGTATTAAAAGTAGAAGGCATGTCTTGTGGTCATTGCGTTAATTCAATCGAGTCGAGCGTCGGCGAGCTAAACGGCGTTTCTGCTGTTAAAGTGGACTTAGCTACCAAAGAAGTGACTGTTGAGTTTGAAAATGGAGTAACTTTAGAGCAGATTAAAGAAACGATTGAAGATCAAGGTTACGATATCGCTTGATTGAAAGCATTCCGCTTACACCATGTGGGGGTATACAGCGGACGAAGAGATTATACTACAGTGTATAATCCTTCTTTTTTAAAAAATATATACCCCCACCATGTATTGGAGGGATACAAATGGCAACTTCAGAAACAACCTTGAAGATCAACGGGATGACGTGTGCAGCATGCGCGAACCGGATTGAGAAAGGGTTATCGAAAATAGAAGGGGTGGAAAAAGCGAATGTCAACTACGCTATGGAAAGTTCGACAATCGTGTTCGACCCTGAAAAAGCGAATATTGATGACTTTACCTCACGAATCGAGAAATTAGGGTATGGCGTCATTCAAGATAAAGCAGAGTTCGATATTTCTGGCATGACATGCTCAGCATGTGCGACGAAAATCGAAAAGCGAATTAATAAAATGGATGGTGTTTCAAAGGCTGCGGTCAACTTTGCGCTTGAAACACTCACCGTAGATTATAATCAAGGTCAAACGAGCCCGAATGAAATGATATCAACTGTTAAGAAAATGGGCTATGAGTTGATTCCGAAAAGCGATGGCCAAGAAAAGCTGGATCATAAAGAACAGGAAATCAAGAAGCAATACCGGAAGTTTATTCTCTCAGTGATTTTAACACTTCCGTTATTATGGACGATGGTGGCACATTTCGAATTTTTATCGTTCCTCTACTTGCCTGGATTTCTCATGAACCCTTGGGTGCAGCTAGCTTTAGCGACGCCCGTCCAATTCGTCGTCGGTGCAGCGTTCTACAAAGGTGCCTTTACGTCCTTACGAAATAAAAGCGCCAATATGGACGTCTTAGTGGCACTCGGTACAAGTGCAGCTTATTTCTACAGTTTATATTTATCGTTTGAGTGGATGGCTGCGGGAAGTGTCGGAGAGCCGGAACTTTACTTTGAAGCATCTGCAGTCATTATTACTTTGATCGTCCTCGGTAAATTGTTTGAAGTGAGAGCGAAAGGAAAAACGAGCCAAGCTATTCAAAAGCTACTCGGATTGCAAGCAAAAACAGCGCGCGTCTTAAAAGATGGCGTTGAAAAAGAAGTTCCAATCGAAGAAGTAGTTGCTGGTGACATTATTCTCGTTAAACCGGGCGAAAAAATACCGGTTGACGGAGAAATCATTTCCGGACAGTCGGCAATCGATGAATCGATGATTACAGGAGAAAGTATTCCTGTCGACAAAGTACCTGGAAATTCCGTCATTGGAGCGACAATCAATAAAAATGGTTCGTTGCAAATTAAGGCGACGAAAGTCGGAAGAGATAGCGCGTTATCGCAAATCGTTAAAGTTGTTGAGGAAGCGCAAGGATCCAAAGCGGAAATTCAACGGTTGGCGGATAAAATATCGGGTATTTTCGTTCCGATTGTTGTCGGAATTGCAATTTTGACATTCTTGATTTGGTATTTTGCCGTTACGCCTGGCGATTTTAGAGCAGCGCTTATCCCGACTATCTCGATTCTCGTCATTGCCTGTCCGTGTGCGCTCGGTTTAGCAACACCGACATCGATCATGGCAGGTTCAGGTCGAGCGGCTGAAATGGGCTTGCTTTTTAAAGGCGGCGAGCATCTTGAAAATACACGCTCCATCGACACGGTTGTATTGGATAAGACGGGAACAGTTACAAAAGGTCAACCTGCATTGACGGATGCAATCGTTGTTGATGGCTTTACAGATAAGGACGTATTTCAATTGGTCGCCTCGGCTGAAAATCAATCTGAGCACCCATTGGCGCAGGCGATCGTAACAGGCGTCAAAGGACAAGGTGTTGAACTGATTGAAGTGGAATCTTTCAATGCGCTTCCTGGATATGGAATCGAAGCGGAAGTTGCTGGCAAGCACGTGCTTGCGGGTACTCGGAAACTAATGCTAAGCCGAAATATAGCTCTCGATAATATTGAAGCGACTATGGAGAAAATGGAGAACGAAGGGAAAACGGCGATGCTCATCGCGATCGATGAGAAGCTTGCGGGTGTCGTTGCCGTTGCGGACACGGTAAAAGAAACGTCCAAAGAGGCGATCCAAAGAATGCAGGAGCTTGGTCTAGACGTCATTATGTTAACGGGGGACAATCAGCAAACTGCTGAAGCAATCGGGCGGCAAGTCGGCTTGACGCATATTATCGCAGAGGTTCTTCCTGACCAAAAAAGCGATAAAATCAAGGAGTTGCAAGCTCAAGGGAAGAAAGTCGCAATGGTCGGAGACGGTATCAATGACGCACCGGCGCTTGCTATGGCAGATATCGGGATGGCTGTTGGCACAGGGACGGATATTGCGATAGAAGCGGCAGACATTACGTTAATGCGTGGCGATCTGAATAGTGTTGCCGATGCATTTATCATGAGCCGGAAAACGATGCGCAACATAAAGCAAAACTTGTTCTTCGCCTTCTTCTACAACACGATCGGCATACCTGTTGCAGCAATCGGCCTTCTAGCCCCTTGGGTAGCTGGTGCAGCAATGGCATTCAGCTCGGTATCGGTTGTACTGAATGCACTTAGACTTCAACGAGTAAAACTGTAACAGCATATGTAAAGCCCATCCAATAACGGATGGGCTATATTTATTACTGAATGAGACTTTTTACAGCTTTCGACATCGTTGCACCGTCCGTTTTGCCTGCAAGGAGCGGTTTTGCGATTTTCATCGCGTCCCCCATATTCATTCCTTGAACAACTCCAGCTTCTGTTAGCAGCGCCTTCACTTCGTCCTCGCTTAACTGTTTTGGCAAGAATGATTTCAGCAATGTCAATTTCGCCTTCTCTTGTTCAATCAAATCATCGCGTTGAGCTTTTTCTGCACCTTCCAATGCTTGATTCGTCTGCTTGATTTCGCGGTTAACGATTGCGACTTCCTCTTCTTCTGTCAGAGCGGAGCCCTTCTCTTTTTCAGCCATATCAAGTGCGGACTTCAAAAGTGTCAGCACCCCTTTGGAAAGTACATCTTTCTCTTTCATAGCCTTCTTCAGTTGTTCGAACACAGTTGTTTTTAACATCGTTCAAATCGCCTCTTTCCATTCATCAAATGCATCCAACCCATTCGATTTTGTTTAATAATTATAAATAACGCACTCCCGATAAGCAACTGAAGTGACAGTGTTAATCCCTCCGGAAAAACATACAATGAACGTAAGGCCTGAAAAAGGGAGGTACGTCTTGCTGGATATTAGACTATTTCTTGATGGTCAATCGCCATGGGATTTATCGTTACTGGCCGTTCTTATCTGTCTAGCTTGTTGTTATCTGTTTTTAGTGCAACGCTATTCTAAAATGGTATTGGGTAATAAACAGACCTTTCTTTTTCTCCTCGGATTCCTTCTATTTTACTTTACGATCGGCAGCCCATTTGCTGTCATTAGCCACCTCTCGTTCAGTTTGCACATGATTCAGATGAGCATTTTATACTTCATCATTCCGCCACTTCTTTTGCTGGGCATTCCTGAGCGTCTCTTCATAAAAGCGATTGAACTTCCAAAGCCACGGTGGATAAAAAAATGTAAGGTCCCTCCAAAAATAGCTCTCTATATATTTGCAGTGTTATTATTTCTATACCATTTGCCTTTCATCCTCACATTTCTTTCAACAACATCCCTCTTGCAAAATGGATATATAACGATTTTATTTTCTCTTTCTTTCACCATGTGGTCGCCTATCGCCTCACCGGATTCCAAGCGACAGCTTTGTAGGCAAGAGATGAAGCGGTATGCAATGACAAGTGGGTATGTGTTAATGCCAGCGTGTCTCTTTTTCATAGTGGCCGCCTTTATCGGGGGGATAGAAAATCCTTTATTTACACAACTGACCGCTCATCTTTGTATACCAGGTACATCAAATGCTATTACAGTGCTCCCCCCTCCATTCAACACGAAGTATGATCAGTTCATGGCAGGGATCGTCATGATGGGACTGCATAAGCTTGGATTGGTCGGGACGCTTTCGCTGCAGGATAAAATAGTTGATCCTTCACTGAAATCTGAGACGAATGAAAGTTATAAGCTGACATAATCAATATCTTAATTCAGCAAGCCTCCCACCGGTTTATTCGGAAGAGGCTTGCTATTTTTATTAATTAATTATTTTATAATCGGTCAATCTAACCGATATTACTAAACGTGCCTGTAGGGGGATATAAAATAATAATAGGAGATGTAAAGTATGTTTAAGACAATAAAGAGAAAATTATTGTTTTCTTTTTCATTAGTGATTTTATTAGTGCTTATGTATGGCATTTATAATATTTCAGTAGTGTTAAAAAGTAACAATGAAGCAAGGAATATTGTAGATAAGGAGCTCCCATTATTAATTGCCCATGAACAGATGGCGTTGACGATGGCTAATCGTATTTCAACGGCTCGTGGGTATGTATTATACGGAGGAGATTTTAAAGAAAGATTCAATGAGTACAGCGAGCATGGAATGAAAAATGAAAAGATAATCCGTGATATACAGGAGACCGATGAATTCGATAAGCTCATTGAACAAACAGTTGAATGGAGAACGTTCATAACTGAGGAAGTATTTGCTGAGTATGACAAAGGCAACAAGGAGCGGGCTCTCAAAAACCTGGAGGATTCCACCCCGTTGGTTCGTGAAATTATGACAGGCTATGAAAAACTGGCAGCAGATTATGAAGCGAATATTAATGCAGCAGAAGCGGAAATTATCGCGGGCGGGGAATTGACATTCAAAATCGTAAGTGCGGTGACGATTATAGTCATCATATTAAGTATTGCAGCTGCATTATTCACTGCAGATCAAATTACAAAACCAATCAAAATGGTAATGAATCGCATGCTGGAAATGGCTAAAGGTGATTTAAGCGGCGACAATATGAAAACAAAATCGAAGGATGAAGTTGGCCAGCTTGTCCTTGCTGCAAATGAGATGAGCGAAAATACACGTAGTTTATTGAATACGATTAATGGCATATCGGCATCCGTATCAGCCCAAAGTGAAGAGTTGACGCAATCTGCCACCGAGGTGAAAGCCGCTACCGATCAAGTTGCGATGACGATGTATGATCTGGCGGAAGGTGCGGAGTCGCAAGCGACACAGGCGAGCCATCTATCTGACTTGATGGATTCATTCGTTCATCGTGTGGAAGAGGCGGATGAAAAGGGTGGACATATTCAAGTTGCTTCAACACAAGTGTTGGATATGACGTCAGAAGGTCGTCGCTTAATGAATCTGTCCAATGAACAAATGAGCAGAATCGATAAAATCGTACAATCCTCTGTAGAAAAAATTCAAGGCTTGGACGCCCAGTCACAAGAAATATCAAAATTGGTTGTTGTCATTAAAGATATCGCCGATCAAACGAACTTGTTGGCTCTAAATGCAGCTATCGAAGCAGCAAGAGCAGGCGAACATGGCAAAGGTTTCGCGGTTGTAGCCGAAGAAGTAAGGAACTTGGCAGAGCAGGTTTCACTTTCCGTTACCGACATTACGAAAATCGTAGGCGACATCCAATCAGAATCCAGTTCTGTGGCAGCATCCCTATTGGAAGGATATGAGGAAGTCGAGAAAGGGACAGAACAAATTACACAGACGAGCCAAACGTTCAATGATATTAACGATGCTGTGACTGAAGTGGCATCGCATATAACAATGATTTCGAGCAACTTGTCGGAGATGGTTTCCCGCAGTCAGGAAATGCGGAGCTCGGTTGAAGAAATCGCTGCCATTACTGAGGAGACATCCGCAGGCGTTGAACAAACATCTGCGTCGACTCAACAAACAAACAGCTCGATGGAAGAAGTGGCAATGAGCTCTGAGCAATTGGCGAAATACGCTGAAGAGCTTAATCGAAATGTGCTTCAATTTAAATTGTAAGCTAGCATGTCATAAGAAAAGGGCTGTCCAAAAGTATGTTGGACAGCCCTGTTTGTTTTTGACGGTAACGCAAACTTATCGATCATTTCACAACGGTTATCGATCAATTTCACAAACTTATCGTTCATTTCCTAACAAATATCGATCATTTCCCAAAAGTTATTGTCACTTTGTGACCTTTGGATCACTAATAGCTTATTGTTTTATATCTTCTTCACAAACTCCGATTTCAACTGCATCGCGCCGAAACCGTCAATTTTACAATCAATATCGTGATCGCCTTCGACTAACTTGATGTTTTTCACCTTTGTACCCATTTTGACGACATTTGAGCTGCCCTTCACTTTCAAATCCTTGATGACAGTAACAGTATCGCCGTCGTTCAAGACATTGCCGTTCGCATCCTTGACAACAGCGGCTTCAGCTTCCGCCTCTTGAGATTCCAATGTCCACTCATGGGCGCATTCAGGGCAAACGAACAGATTTCCATCTTCATATGTGTATTCCGAATTACATTTCGGGCAGTTTGGTAAATTGCTCATATCGATATTCCTCCATCCATTAGTATCAATCATACTATAGCAGAGAATAGGATTAATCCAAGCCCGCAAGAGAAAACAAAACTGTATTTGTATAAATCTCAAGTATTTGCTATATTATAAGCAATATGGAATCGTAGATGTGGCCAAGTAAATGGAAATTGTGAAACAGAAAGTATGGCAACTTGCTGAGAGTCGTACCACCGCTTTTCATTGAACCCTACCACGGAGATGTCATGCAAACATGACCGGGTCGTTTTCGTTACAAAACGTTCGAGGGCTTAGCGTCGCTAGGCCGAATGAAGGTGGTACCACGTCTATCCAGCGCAAAGACGTCCTTATATTAGGACAGCTTTGCGCTTTTTATTATGCATAGGGAGGAAATTATTGTGAGTAATCAGCAAAACGATTTTTCAAAATGGTATATCGACACGATCCAGAAGGCGGATTTGATGGATTATACGCCTGTCCGCGGATGTATCGCATTTAAACCGGATGGTTTTGAAATTTGGGAGCATATTCAAGAGGAAATGAATAGACGTTTCAAGGAGACAGGCCACCGCAATGCGTACTTCCCGATGTTGATTCCTGAATCATTCTTCCAAAAAGAGAAGGATCATATTGAAGGGTTTTCTCCTGAACTTCCATGGGTAACGGAAGCGGCGGGCGAGAAATTAGAAGAGCGCCTTGCGTTGCGTCCGACTTCCGAAACGATGATCGGCCATTTGTATTCTGATTGGATCAAGAGCTATCGTGATCTACCTGTGTTGATCAACCAATGGGCGAACGTTTTCCGTTGGGAGAAGAAAACACTGCCTTTCATTCGTACTTCTGAGTTTCTATGGCAGGAAGGGCACACGGCGCATGCAAATGAAGAAGAGGCACGCGAAGAAACGATGCAAATGTTGAATATTTATAAAGAAGTTGTGGAAGATCTATTGGCGATTCCTGTTTATGACGGACAAAAAACGCCTTCTGAACGTTTCGCTGGCGCTGTCGACACGTATTCGATCGAAGCGATGATGAAGGACGGGAAAGCGGTTCAAGCAGGGACTTCCCATTATTTAGGTACGAAATTTGCGGAAGCATTCGACATCAAATATTTGACGAAGGAAAACCGTCATGAATTCGTCCACACGACTTCATGGGGAACGTCGACTCGTTTGATCGGTTCCGTCATTATGGTGCACGGAGACGAGCAAGGGCTTGTACTGCCGCCACGCATCGCACCGACGCAAGTTGTTTTGATTCCGGTCGGTCCTTGGAAGAAGAACCCTGCCATTATGGAGAAGTTGGAAGAACTATTTGCACAGCTGAAAGCGAAAGGCATCCGTGTGCGTCTAGATGATTCCGATCAGTCACCAGGCTTCAAGTTCAACGAGTGGGAGCTAAAAGGTGTACCGGTCCGTGTTGAATTAGGGCCACGTGATTTGGAAAACAATCAGGCGCTCATGAAAGCGCGTGATGAAGGTGACAAAGTCGCTGTTGACTTGGCGAATATCGTTGAAAGTATTGAACAGGAATTGCAAACGATGCAGACACGTCTACTTGAAAAGGCGCGCGTATTCCGTGCAGAGCATTCCCACACGCATATCGACACAATTGCTGATTTGAAGAAACATATCGCTGATTCAGCAGAAAAAGGAGAAATCCCTGGTTGGATCCTTGCCGGCTGGTGTGGCGATGACGCGTGCGAGGAGCAAGTGAAGGAAGAAACGAAGTTCACGACACGCAATATCCCATTCAATCCACCGGCTGAAAAGTCGACTTGCATTAATTGTGGAAAAGACGCGAAGCATACTGTTTGGTTTGCAAGAGCGTATTGATTTGTTGCATCAATTAGGCTGCCATCCCTTCATAGGGAGGCAGCCTTTTCGTTTCGTGTTGGTTCGTTTTAATGTGGAGATAATACCGTAACGATTCGGTGGTAACTCAAGCGAACGACTCCCGTCCGTCATTATCTCCATAAAAATGCAACCATGCTTCGTGGATGCCGCCTGCGCAGTTTTCATTAGCGCGAAAGAGAGTCTCACACGGTTCCATTTCCAGCAATTCCGGCTGGGCATTGCCGACGATGACGGAAGGGTGGCCGAGCGACAGCATGTCCCGGTCATTGCCTGAATCGCCTGCAATGAGCAATTGTACGCCCTCCATCGCATACCGGTTGAGTGCATATTCCAAAGCATTCCCTTTACCTGCTTCTAATGGAAGTACGTCGATGTCCCGATTAGAACTGAAAATGAACGTATGAGCAATCGATGCGTCCACGAGAGCTTCCTTGAATTCATTCACCGCTTCTAAACTTTCCTCCACAGTGAAGGAGATGCGCTGATCATCGGGCAGCTCCTGCCTATTCAACATCGGAAAGTTGGCGGCAATTTCTACAATTTTATCGGCCTGCCAATCTTTCTGCATACGCTCTTTCCAATATAAATCTTCGACCAACTTTTCAGAGTGATAAATAGACGTACCAACATCTGTTATAAGCAAATCGGGTGTTGGCAAACCCTCTTCCTTCATAAGGGAATGAGACGAGGACAAATGCCTCCCCGTTACATAGACGAGCGCCACTTCATCTGAAGAGCTGTCAAAGAATCGAAGCAGTCTCCCAAGCGCTTCTTCATCGCCTACAAATGTTCCATCCAAGTCAGTCGCTAGCAAGTACTTCTTGTTCTTCAAACATAACCACCTCATACAATCCATCCATTTTCTTGGCGACAGTGTACCAATCGAATTCCCTGCGTGCATAGGCAGCGGCGCGCCGTCCGAGGGAACGGGCAAATTCTCGGTTCACTGCAATAAGCTTCATGGCGAATGCCAAATGCTCTTGATTTTCCTTTTCGATATGGAGTCCCGTCTCCCGATGGCGGACAACATCCTGTAAACCGCCGACTTTCGAGGCGATGACAGGACTGCCGCACGCTTGCGCTTCTGCAGCGACCATTCCGAATGATTCGTACGTGGAAGGGACGATGACAGCAGTTGCTTCATTGAAAAGTTGTGCTAATTGTCTCTGGGAGCGGGCTCCGATAAACTCTACATGTTTTTCGAGGCCATTGATCGCTTTTTTTAATTTCGGACATGTCGGTAATTTTTTTTGAAGATCAATTGTATCCGGATCTCCTCCCGCAATGACAAGCTTCGTTGATGGAGGAAGCTCGTGCCGCTCCATTAAAAGTCTATATGCATTGAGAAGTGTGTAGATCCCTTTTGTCTTTTCAAGCCTTCCGGCAAATGCGAAATAAGGTTGTTGTTTTTCTTTCCGGATTGTTGGTTTGAAACTCTTGTCCACTCCTATCGGAATGACCTTAATAGGGGAAGGGTCTTCAACGAAGTTTTTGATTAATTTTCTTTCAGATCCAGTTGTGGCGACTACTGTGTCGGCTAACTGCAATATCAATTGTTCGGCTGCCATTCTTTTTTCTTCCCGAACGCCGGTAGCTTGCTCTTTCGCAACTCCCAATGAGTGGGAAGTGTGAACCCAGGGAATGCCATAATCCTCTGCCGCTTTTGCACCGAGCAGGCCGGATAGCCAGTAATGGGTATGCATGAGGTCATAAGACGCCAAGTCGATGAGAGATCGCATTTCATCATAAAAATCGAAGAGCATATTGTACATTTCGGTTTTGGGTACATAGCCTTTCACGCCGGCCGCCACGCGGATTACCCGGCATCTTGAACCGAATTCTTCTATCTGTGGATCACTCGCATCCGCCCAATGCGTAATGACATCTACTGTATGTCCTTTTTTATCCAATGACAGTGCCAATTGCTTTACGTAATTATTTTGCCCGCCTGCCTGCTCACCGCCGAGTGTTGCAAGCGGATCGCCGTGATCGGAAATGAATACTATTTTTTTCTTCATATAAATCTCCCTTTCGAAGATAACTGAAGTATCATGGTATCTAATGTCTTTATGTACCCGGACTGTTAAATAGTAAACATAAGATAGTTATTAAGCTTTATAAAATAATAAACTCCTCCCGGTTATAAAAATCGGGAGGAGTTGCATAGCAATTAGTTTGCAATTGTATTTTCCATAAGATTCAGCAGTTCTTCCGCAGTCATTGTTCGCTCGCCGCCGCCTTGCACAAATGCATCATTTCCGCCGCCCTTTCCGTTGAGAGGGGGCAAAGCCGCTGCGGAGACTAGTTTCATGCTAAGACCGACAGACGTACCCTTAGCAGCAACGAACTGAAGGCGATCTTCATTTTCTGCAACGAGGAGGACGATGACAGAATCATCTTCCGCTACAATGATTCTCGCTAATTTTTGCAACTCCTGCACGGTTCTACCTGTGAATGAAACTCTTAATATATTGCCGTTCCTATCGTTCAATAGATGTTTCGCCTCGAAAGTAAGCAAATCTTCCTTAGCCTGTTCCAATGATTTTTCCAATGAATGATGAGAAGCTAAAAGTCGTTCAATTGAATTGCTGATGCCATCTTCAGGCGCACTCAGCAGCTTGGAGGCGGCATTCAACTGCTCATGCTTACGATGAAGCTGCTGCAATACCCGGCCGCCGCAAACGAAGTGAACGCGGACTTTCCGCTTCTGTTTTTCCGTAGAAAGTATTTTCAGTAATCCGATTTGCCCAGTAGAGGACGGGTGGGTGCCTCCGCAGCCGTTCGTATCAAAATCCGGTATAATAACGAGCCTAATTTCATCCGTTACGGACAATTGCTTTCGCAATGAAAACTCCGAAAGCTCGTCCTCCGTCACCCATTTTGTTTCAATTGGACGATTCTCCAGTATAATATCGTTCGCAAGTTTTTCCACTGCAGCCAATTGCTCCATCGTAACGTTTTCTACGTCCAAATCAATGGAAACAAGCTCTTTGCCAAGATGAAAACTGATGGTCTGAAATCCGAACAGTTGAACAAAAGCCGCTGTCAAAATATGTTGCCCCGTGTGCTGCTGAATATGATCCAAACGACGTTCCCAATCGATAGCCCCTTCCACATCTTTGTTAGACTGAAGCTCCTCTTCAAGGAAATGGTAGATTTCACCGTCGACTTCCTCCACATCGATTACACGAATGCCATCTAGAGTGCCTGTATCATGCGGCTGTCCTCCACCCGTCGGATAAAATGCAGTATTGCTTAATACGACATACAGGCGCCCCTCTGAATCTGCTCCATTTTTGGTGATGCGTGCAGTGAAAGTCTTTTTATAGGCGTTTTGATAATACATACGATCCTTTAACATAGTACCGTCTCCTAGCGAGAATAGTTTTATTAGTAGTGTACAACAAATAGAAAAAGGCTTCCCACTTATTTCAGCGAGAAGCTCCGTTCATTTTTTTCCCGAAAGGAAAGGATCCTTTCAACTAATAAATCGTATTTGTCTTTCCATAGCGCCCTCATCGCCAAAGTTAGGAACAATAGGAATCCTAATAGAACTAGTGAAATAATGCTCGTTATCTGAAAGAATAGCATCTCTTTGAATCCGCCTAGTCCTATGGAAATGAGAATGCTGCTTACAAAAACAATAGAGCAGATAGGCAATAGTTGAATAAAAATATCAAATTGCCTTCTTTTGAAGAATCTCATTGTAAATGGTGTGATGAAGGCAATCAGCGTTATATATAGTACAACGATTAGCGTATCGATGACAATCATAAAAATGTCCATGTCTAACCCCCTAACACTCTTCTTATCAATCTATACCCTATATTCTTATAACATATGCATAAAAGGTGGCGAATCTACTTTTATACCTAAACTAAAAAAGGGGGAGTATAGGCTCCCCCCCTTAGCCTGTTGACAAACGCTCGCATCCGTTGTTGCTCGTGTCGCTCGTTGCTCATGAACTTTAGTTCTATTCGCGTCTTCACTCCACTTCGCGCCTAGGCTGGCAAGCGTTTTCAATCAGGCTGACACTGTAAAACTCCGTTCAATCGATAATTTCAAAGCTCTGCAGCATATGATAAAACCTTGCGCCGTGACCTTCCGCAGCTTCAAGGAAATACTTTTCGGTAATGACAAAGCTCCCATCTTTGCCGTTGCTGATGACGTACACATCGATGACTTTTCCGTCCCACGTCGATTCGGTAAGACCGTGCAACCAAAAGCCTTCCACCGGCTCCGAAACGGTTTCAATATCCCGCAAATCGGGGAAATCGACTTTCAATTTCTCCTCAATCTCTTGCACAAGCGTTTCTGGCTTGTCGGAAGGATATTGTTTAATTTCCATGCTCACTTCCGGATATTTCTCAGGGAGAGGTTCAATTGTCGTAATGACATCTGATTCTTCTCCTTTGATCATTTTATAACGAGACTCATCCACATAAATGATATACTCGGAATCTTTTCCTTCATTCAAATGGACTTCTGTCGGCTCGTCCTGCCCCTCAATGCTTTGAATGATCTCCTTTTCAGGGGCGAACATATCCTTGATACCTTTCATTAACGCCAAACCGGGCTCGGTCTGCAAGGTGAATGCCAAAACAAGTGCCGCCGCTGCGATAAGCAATGTGGGAATCCATCTCTTCTTCCGTTTCACTTCTTTCCGTCCCCCTTCGAATAATTCCTTGTTAATTTCATTCCAAATACTGTCTTTCAGTTCATGTACGTCTCCATCGGTATGTTTTTCAAGCTCCCTCTTTATCTGCTCGTCAAATTTGCTCATCGCGGCATATCCTCCTCTCGAGTAGAATCCAGCTGCTCCTTCAACCGCTTTCTTCCTTTGAATAATCGCGACTTGACTGTGTTCTGATTCAACTCTAAAATGTCCGCAATCTCTTTTTCGGAAAACCCTTTAATATACTTCAAGATAAGCGGAATACGGTGTGAGTCGTCCAATGCTTGAATGATATCGTAAAGCTCCGCCAATTGATCGAAGGAATTCTCCGCAAGGGAAGGGTCGTTCTCAATTGTCTCGATATTTGAAAGAGGGGACTCTTTTTTCAGTAAACGAAGACATTCATTCGTCAAAATTCGATAAAACCATGGATCGAAAGGCAAAGAGGGATTGAAGCTATCGATTTGGCGATATACTCGGATGAATGTTTCTTGCACTGCGTCCTTCGCCATTTCACGATTGCGGGTAATGGCGCTCGCCGTCCGAATTGCCGCACCTGCATATGTTTCATAAAATTGCCGAAAAGCGGCCTGATCACCTGTCCGTAATTTTTGAACCCACTTTTCCTGCTGCACGCGGCACACTCCTTTCAGAACAACCGAATTTGTCGCTCTCACTATATATACCCTCAGCATTGCCGAAAAGTTTTCGTCACAATAAAAAAACCACACCACTTATCCAAGTGATGTGGAAACAGCCTTAAGCGCTTTTTAATCGTATTTTTCGGTTGGCGACGCTAGGCAATGTCATGCCGACTAAGATAATCACAATGCCTCCCAGTTGCAAAAGGGTCATATGCTCATGCAATAAAAGCATCGACACAGTGACGGCAACCGGCAGCTCGATCGCGCTAAGAATCGATGCCGTTCCCGTACCCACTTTTGGAATGCCGATAGAGAATAAAAGAATTGGCAAGATAATGCCGAACACTCCTAAAATCAAGCCGTATACCCATAAGCCTTTTACCAATGTACCGTCCCAGATAATCTGAGGCTCTTGGAAAAAAGTGATAGCTAGGGCGGCGAAGAAGGACATGAATAGTAATCTTGTCAGCATGTCCATCCCCTCTACTTGACGTTGATTCACCATGAGGAATGCAGAGAAGCTGACAGCCGCAGCCATTCCCCAAGCCCATCCTTGCCACGGAATGCCGCTAAGATCTGCATCAAGCACGCCTGCTGCAAAAACTGTCCCTCCGAATAAAAATAGTAATGAAATGACTTCAATTCGCTTCGGCAGGCGTCGTCGAGCGATGCAGTCGAAAAGCATGCCAATCCAAGTGAATTGGAAAAGCATGACGACAGCGAGGGAAGCGGGCATTAAACTGACGGCTTTCCCATAAACTGTTCCTGTGATTGCTGTTAGTGTACCGGCAATTACAAGCGTAAAACCACCGCCGAACTTTGGAAGCTTTCGACGGACAACAAGATAAATGAGTGCGGCTAATAGAAAGCCGCTATAGTATTGGCTTGTCACGGCCTGGGGTGCTGTATACCCATCCGCAATGGCCAATTTAATGATCGTAGAAAGAATTCCATAACTGCACGCTCCAAGAATAACGAACAGCGGATACATCCAAGGTTTCATCATACATCCTCCAGTCCACGCAATAGTATAACATGGACAGGAAATAACAGGGGGGACAGACACATTTCATATGAATTTCAAATAATCCAATACGTCACCTGCCACCTGTTTTCCTTGCAGTATACAATCCGGGACCCCGACACCTTCATAACCAGCTCCGCAAAGAAAAACGCCTGGCATCGTACGTTGCAATGCTTGTCGAACGGCTGCAAGCTCCTCGACATGATTTACGGGATACTGCGGCATGGCTTTAACGGCTCTTGTCACTTCATGAAAGAGCGGTTTCGCGGTAATGCCCATAATTTCTTTCAAATCGGACTGGACTTTTTGCAACAACTGATCGTCCGTCAAGTCAACCCAATCTTGCGCTTGTTCATTTCCGACGTAACAGCGCAGCAGTACTTTATCCTTCGGCGCGGAATGGCTCCACTTCGAGGAGGTCCATGTACACGCAGTGAGATCTTTTCCTTCTTTGCGGGGGATGACAAATCCGGTTCCGTTGAGCGGATAAGGGATTGTGGATGCGTCATATGCGATTGCGATATTAGCAACGGATACGTAGTTGATCTTATGCAGCCACGTAGTGCCCGGCTCGTTCCGCAGCAGCTTTGCTGCCTCCGAAGAGGGAACGGCCATGATGAGACCGTCTGCTCGTATTGATTCTCCTGTACTTAGTTGAACGTCATATTGGCGATTCGTTGCTGAAATAGATTCGACACTGCAATCCGTCAGCATATGAATGTCCTTCATCGTTTCTATCAATCGGTTAATAAGCGATTGCATCCCGTGTCTATATGTCAAGAACATGCTTTTTTTTGCTATCTCGGGATATTGATGGCTTTCACCGGAGGGTTGTTTACCCTTCAGCATTCCTTTTATTAAACTGCCATATTTGCGTTCGAGTGCCAAGAAGTGTGGAAATGTGGCTTTCGTACTGATCTTTCGGGCATTCCCGGAATAAATTCCACCAAGCAGTGGTTCTGTAATATGTTCCAGCACTTCCTTCCCTAGACGTCGTTCAACAAAATGTCCGAGTGATTCATCTTCCGATCCCGTTTTTCTTGGCATGAATATGTCCATGGCGGCACGTGCTTTTCCCATGGGGGATATGAGTCCAGTTTTTAAAAATGGAGTCAACTTTGTAGGGATTCCAAGTACGAGTCCCAATGGCATAGGGTGAAGCTTTTTGTTCAAATATATATAATTAGCTCTAGCTTTGGGGTTTGTACCGACGAGTTCATTCTCCAGTCCAAGCTCTCTGGACAACTCAATGATTGGTAGTTTCCGGGATAAAAAAGAATCTGGCCCCTTTTCGATAATGAAGCCATCCTTTTTAACTGTTTGAATTCTTCCCCCCAATACGCCGCTTTTTTCGATAATATGAATTGTTAGCGGGGTATTCCGTTCCTCCGACAATTTCCTAGCGTAGTAGGCGGCACTTAGCCCTGTAATTCCGCCGCCAAGGACAACAATATGTTTTTGACCATTATTCATATGTTGTCACCTCAGGCTCATTTTCTCGAAGAGCTTTTGGAATATAGGAACAAGAAGGGTCGCTATCTAAGTAATCACCTGTCATTGCATATGCTCGAGACCTCGATCCCCCGCACACTTTATTGAATTCACAAACGCCGCACTTGCCCTTCAAGAGAGATTTGTCGCGTAATTCCCGCATGATCGGAGAGTTTTGATAGATATTTGTGAGTGACTGCTCGCGAATATTTCCACAAGAAACGGGTAAAAAGCCGCTTGGATAAACTTCACCGATATGGCTGATAAAGACGAATCCATCTCCATCATTTACAGGTTTTGGTGCTCTGCCCAATACATCCTTCCTTTTTAGTTCCCGCTCATCCATTTTACTTTCTGCATTTTGTTCTTCCTGTAGGAATACGCGCCGGTAGTGCGGAGCCTCGGTCGTTTTTACTCCATAAGGCATTGTTTGTTGTATTTGATACAACCATTTCATCACCTTCTCATGTTCATCAGCACTGATCATATCTTTTTCTTGGCCTCGGCCTGTCGGTACGAGGAAAAATGTACTCCAAAGAACAGCTCCCATATCTTTCACTTTTTCGGCAATTGCTTCGAGATCATGAAGATTGTAATTAGAGATTGTTGTATTCACTTGTATCGGGATATTCAGTTCTTTTAAATACTCGATTCCTTTCATCGTCCGATCAAAGGAACCTTTTGTTCCCCGGAAATGATCATGGATCTCTGCGCAGGAGCCGTCCAAACTGAAAGCCCAGCGCGATAATCCGACCTCCTTCGCTTTACGAATTGCTTCACGTGTCACTTTTGGTGTGGCGCTAGGCGTCATCGATACTGGAAGGTTTTTTTCTTCGATTGCATACTTGGCGAGTTCAAACAAGTCAGGTCTCATTAAAGGATCGCCGCCAGTAAACACAAATAACGGATTATCCATTAATGCGATTTCATCAATCAGCTTTTTCCCCTCTTCAAACGACAATTGCCATGGATTTGGTTTGTATTGTGCTTCAGCACGGCAATGCAAGCATTTTAAGGCGCAAGCACGAGTCACTTCCCAAATGACGATGAAAGGATACTTATTATAGTCCCTTCCATGTTGAATTTTTCGATCCTTGAATAAAAGGTTCATAAATAGCACTCCTATTTTATAGTTGTGACTTTTTGATTCATAAGATGAGAAGGATTTCTTTCCCCACCATCATAAGAGAAGGGAACACGGCTTGCTGTGATATTCGTCACATCTAGTTAGTCAAAACGGGATCTTCAAAAAATAATCGGATTTTGTTATGTACAATGTATAACAGTGGTGTTATACTTAGTGTATAACAAAGGGAGAGGTTGTGACATTCATGTCTGAGCTTGAAAACATACCTTGGAATCTTATTTTGCCGATACTTGTACTTCAATTGATCTTGATGGTTGTCGCTCTAGTTGATGTCATAAGGCATCGGCGGACGAATGGACCGTTCATCATGTGGATTTTCATTATATTGCTAGGGAACATTATCGGATCAATTTTGTACTTCATTTTTGGGAGGCGGCAAGAATGACGCAATTGCTGCAAGTGAATGATCTAACAAAGATATATGGAAGTCATAAAGCTGCAGAATCGATTTCATTCGAATTGGAGGCAGGAACTTCAACAGCATTGATCGGTCCGAATGGGGCGGGAAAGACGACGACGCTTTCCATGCTTGCTGGACTTGTTACGCCAACAAGTGGTTCGATTTTATTCAGGGGGCAGACGAAGTCGGATATACGGTCTTCCATCGGCTACCTACCTCAATATCCAAAGTTCTTTCCTTGGTTGACTGCCCTGGAATTCACGGAGATGGCTGCCGTGTTGAGCGGAGTTGAAAAAAGGCAAGCATTGGCGGAAGCGAAGAAGACGCTCGAGTTTGTCGGCCTTGGAGATGCTATGAAGAAAAGAACTGGAACGTTTTCTGGAGGGATGAAGCAACGGCTTGGATTGGCACAGGCGATTGTCCATGGACCTGAGCTGCTCCTGTTAGATGAGCCAGTATCAGCTCTTGACCCTGTTGGACGAAGGCAAGTGATGAACTTGTTGAAGGAACTCCAACAGAAAACGACAATTTTATACTCAACCCATATTTTGAACGATGCAGAAGAAATGACAGACCAGCTGCTATTCCTTCGGAAAGGTGTCCTTGTCGAAAATGGATCGCTGGATTCCATCCGAGAGAAATACGCCAACCCACGTATTCTTATCGAGTTTGGATCAGTCGAAGAAGCAGAACGGTTTACTGCATTGTCACCATGGAAAGTTAAAGCGGAAAAGAAGCAAGTGTCCATTGATGCTTTGAAGGAAGAGATAGGTACGTCTGAAGTTATCGCATTACTGCATGCAGAAACCCTTCATATTCGGAAGGTGGAATTGCAAACGGCAAGCTTGGAAGAAATCTTCATGAAAGTGGTGATGGGGGAATGAGCAGCTTCAATGTATTGCTACGCAAGGAATGGCGTGAAAATGTCCGTAATTTCAAGCTGTATTGGATTCCAATCGTGTTTGTCATCTTTGGAGTGCTCGAGCCGATCACGAATCATTTCCTTCCTGAAATTATGAAGAGTGTCGGCAACTTGCCGGAAGGGACAAATTTTGCATGGCCGGAATTCCGAGGGGAAGATATTTTCGTCTCATTGATGAGCCAATACCAGACGATCGGCATCCTTGTTATCATCCTCGCTTTCATGGGTTCCATTTCAGGTGAGCGAAAATCCGGTACGGCAACGCTTCTATACGTGCGTCCAATGTCGTTTGGACAATATTTCCTTAGTAAATGGGTAGTCGTCAATGCAATTGTATTAGCTAGCGTTTGGTTAGGTTTTTTCGCGGCGTGGTACTATATTCAAATTTTATTCAATTCAGTGTCGGCAGGGGAAGTCTTTACGTTTTTAGGGACATATAGTTTGTGGTTGGTTTTCGCTGTGACAGTCGTTCTTGCATTCAGTGCTTGGACGTCTACGGGAGGGGTTGCCGGGCTATCTATCTTAGTCCTGCTCGTTTTCCAAATCATCGACGGAGTCGTCGGCGCATATTGGACAGTGACTCCTTGGAAGTTGAGCACATATGCATCATATGCATTCAGCGCATCTGGAGATCAATCAGCCTATTGGATGAGTGTAGGGTTGACGGTTGCCCTTATCATTTTGTTGATCCTTTTTGGGATGTATATGTCGAAAAAGAATGCAGCAAAGACATTAGTATAACAGGAATTAGACAGGGTATAATTGAAGTTTACTGACATTTCCCGGGGAATATCGACAGGTGACGACAAAAGTAGAGGATTGGAATTTCACAGATTCCACCTCTACTTTTTGTGTTTATTTATATTTTTCTTCGCTGGACGAACTGCTTTTTGTTTTATGGTGATGTTCTTCCTCATATTCTTCCAATCTTACATCCTCTAATGGAATTGGATCGACATTTTGCATATCCTCGTGCATATCGTAGATGCTTTCCTTGTCAGTCGGCAAGTTTTCCGGATTGTCCATGAATGAGCCTTTGGCGTCTTTCCGATCCTCTGAAGTAAAAGGTTTTTTCTTATCCAATGAAAGCACTTCCTTTCTGTTCTTATTCTATTCACGCGATTCATTGAGACTAAACATGGCGCATATTTCATAGAAAGGTGTTTCCCGTGGATTCTAAGGGTAGAGTAATGAAAACAAAGGAAAAAAGGAGTGTTTAATTTGGAGAAAAGATACGTTGGTACGTTGAACAAAATTGACGCGGCATTGTATAAGATTACAGAACTGACCTCTCAAGGCTATTCAGAAGACCAAATACACGCCGTCGCAAATACGGATGACGATTTAGCACAATTGCGCAGGCAAACGTTTGTCGCCTTGGACGGGAGGGAAGAAGAGAACTTTCTTGATCGGTTCAAGGGGATGTTTATTGACGATCAGCCGAAGCAGCAAAGATTATTCGAAGAGATGGGCTTCTCTAAACAGGAAGCAGAAACCATTTATAATGAAATGAAAGATGGAGGCATCGCGATTTTTGTCGATAATGTCGAACCAGATGTATCGATTGAGGGACGTGGAAGTGGAGAAGTCAAGGACACAGAAAGAGATATAAGAGCAACAATGATCGATAGGGAAACTATGGTGCCCGCTGATGATATAGTAGAGCCGAAAGATGAGTATGGAGACTCTGTTCCACGAATCAACACCGACAATTTATAATGAAGGAAGGCTGTCTTCCAGATTAGGAAGGCAGCCTCCATGATACCTTTTAACGCTTCTGATTCTTGTAATTGCCAAAACGATCCTTGAATTCGCCGACTTCTTGTTGTGCTTCACCTTTCAATTTGTCCAATTTGCCTTCCGCCTGCAGCATTGCATCATCCGTCGCATTACCATATTGGTCTTTTACTTCACCTTTGACCTTATTGACAGTACCTTTGATCTTGTCTGAATAGTTGTTGTCTTTCATAATAAAAACCTCCTTAAAGAGTAGTAGTTTTTAAATACCCGATAGGGAAAAAGGCAAACGTAAAGAGAGGAATGACACGAAATTTTAACCTGACAAGAGTGTAAAGTCCTTGTGAATTATGTCGAAAATTTGGTTAAACTTACCTGTCCCCATATTTCCTGGCTTTATATAATAGAGGCATACATAGCATTTCTTGGAGGAGATGGAATGATAAGAAAAGGTCGTTTTGCGGTTTGGAACGGTAAAGAATATCCCATCGTATCCCAACGACGCACATATTATTTGCAATCCGATAATCCGAAAGATAAGGAAATAGGGTTTGTCGAAATGGATGCGAACGGACATTTTTTCAAGGAAGTTAGCACTGATGAATTGGCAGACGCTTATGAAGTGTTTCCCTATGCGATCCTATCAGGTTATCGCTTTGCTTTGGAGAGTTATGAGCAGGAGAGCGGCATGGCGATGCTTGTGACGAATAATCCGTTTGCTCAAAAGAAAGTTGCAGTCAGCCCTTATGGCAAAAATGAATTTCGAATTGATCTTCCGATAGAAGAAGTCACCATCTTGGAAGACTGCGTTCCTATTTTAGGATTTGAGAAGTGAAGAACAGGCTGTCTGAAAGTTGAAGTTTCTTATCGGACAGCCTGTTACGAGTGTTTCAGCAGCTGAAGGACGGATTGAGCCTGTTGCATATGCAAGGAGAGGATATACTGGCTAGCTTGCAGAAGAATATTTGCTTTCGTCAGCGCCATCATTTCTTTAGCGATATCAACATCCCTAATTCGTGACTCGGCAGCAGTCAGATTTTCTTCCATTGTAAGTGCATTATTATAGCTGTGTTCCAACCGATTCACATAAGCGCCCATTTTGGAACGTTCGGATGAGACGGTCTGAATGGCTTTATCCACTGAAGCTATTGCTTTGTCGGCATCCTCCCGGGTGGCGATAGAAGCATTCGTCAGTGAAAGAGCGTCAATACCCATATTACCAATAGAAAATTCGATCGATTGTCCAGCATTCGCTCCTGCTTGTGTTTTGAATGAAGAACTCGACCCATCAAGCAACTTTCTCGTATTGAATTCCGTATCTGTCGATGTGCGTTGAATCTCTTTTTTAAGCTCCTGGAATTCCTGATTGAGCAACTCACGATCAGCTTCCGTCAATGTGTCGTTTGCTGCCTGAACACTTAGTTCCCGCATGCGTTGAAGCATAGCGTGAGATTCATTCAACGCGCCTTCCGCCGTCTGAAACAATGAAATACTATCTTGGATATTACGCTGTGCCACTTGCAGTCCGCGAATTTGAGCGCGCATCTTTTCAGAAATAGCCAAACCAGCGGGATCATCTGCGGCTCTGTTGATGCGCATACCGGAAGAGAGCCTTTCCATCGACCGCATAACTTGATTATTATGCATAGTCATATTGCGAAGGATATTCAACCCCATCGCATTCCAATTACCGAGCAATTATATCCTCCTTTCTTCTTATTATTTATATCGGAATATTTCAGAAAAATTTAAGAACTATTTACGCTTATTCTAAAATAACCGTCATCTCGTGCGAGCCGATTTTATAGAAAATGTCATCCGATTCGGTTGGATTCCCACGGCCATCCGTGTTATTTGTAATGAAGAACAGCGATTCACCGTCGGAATAGATGTCTCGAATCCGACCGTATCCATCGATTTTGTCTATAATTTCCATACGATCGGGATCGATCACCAATATTGCTTTCCCCCGTAGCGCAGCGACATAAAGCAAACCGTCGTGAAATGTCATCCCTGATGGGGCCCAAGTTTCGTTCGCCCCCGAAGTAAGCAGAGGGGAATACATGCCTTCCTTACTTTCATTTCCTTCAATTTCCGGCCAACCATAATTCCCGCCTTGCACAATCTTGTTTATCTCATCATTTGCTGATTGTCCATGCTCTGAGGAATAAAGTTCACCTTCCGAATTCCAGGCGAGTCCTTGTGGATTCCGATGCCCCATGCTAACAATGTTGAAACTACCATCTTTTTGTATTTTTACAATTTTTCCGTTGGGTAATTCGGGATTTTGTGCATTTTCAGGAGTTGCTCCGTCACCAATCGTGGCAAATAAAGTTCCTTCCGGTGACATGGCAAGTCTCCCTCCATGATGGACTGGTCCCGACTCGATTCCGTCCAAGAGGATGTCCGTCTCCCTCCACTCCCCTTCCTCATACTGCAACCTGACAATCCGATTGATAGGAGCTCCCGCAGAGTCGTACGTGTAGTACGCATAGGCGAGTCCAGATTCATCAAAATCATCCTGAAGAACAAAACCGAGCAACCCAGCCTCTGCGGCATCCGAAAGCGGTTCGGAGAGATGCACTTCTTCACGTATCATACTGCCATCCGCCTCAACCTTCACAATCGTCCCATTCCGTTCTGTAATGAAAAAACGATCGCCGTCTGAATCAATGGACCAAGGGGATTCTAATTTTGTAGCAAGTTGCTGTGTAAGAGTGGTAGAGGTAGTCGTTTGTTTGTTCATTGAACACCCCGCCAATATGATCAACATGAAAACAAATAATAAACGCTTCATTAGAAAAACCTCCTTCCAAAAGATTTGTTTTAAACAATATATCGTAATTGGATAATTATTGCTCAACTTGTATGAAACACATAAGAAGACGGACATGCTAGATGACATATACAGGGAGGAGGAAACAATATGGCTGAAGAACAAAAAGGTTTGTCGAGACGCGATTTCCTAAAAACGACAGGAATCGCCACTGGAGCATTGGTAGGGGGAGGATTGATTGGAGGTCTTGTTGGTTACAACGTCAATAAAGACGGCGCAAAAACGAAAAGCGGAACGCAGAATGCGGAAAATCACGATGTAACATCGGTCAAAGGCTTAATGTTCTTTACGAATCATGCTGATTTCAATGTGCTTTCCCAGGCTGTTGAGCGAATATTCCCGGAGGATGATCTCGGACCGGGAGCTATCGGACTTGGCGTGCCCTATTTCATAGACAACCAATTGGCAGGAAGTTATGGCAACAATACACGGGAATATATGCAAGGCCCGTTTTTTGCTGGAGAAGCGACACAAGGCTACCAGAGCAGGCTGACGCGTGCCGAGATGTTCAGACAAGGAATTGCCAAGTTTGAGGAAGAGGCACAAAAACGCTATCAAAAGCCGTTTGTTGAGCTGGATGGAGGTCAAATGGATGAGATCCTCACTGCATTCCAAAAAAATGAAGTGGAGATGAAGGGCGTTTCATCTGAATTCTTTTTCCGTGTTCTTCGGCAAGCGACATTGGAAGGGGCATATGCTGACCCGATCTACAACGGAAACAACAATATGGACGGCTGGAGGATGAAAGGATTCCCAGGCCACCAATTTGCGTATATCAATATGATTGAAGATGAAAAGTTTCAAAAGATCGAACCAAAATCAATTAGTACGATGCAACACTGACGGAGGGATAACAAGTGGCAAAAACATTGGATAAAGTGAATGTCGTAACAGTCGGAGTCGGTTGGATGGGAGGCATCATCGCAGCTGAATGTGCGAAGGCGGGAATGAAAGTACGCGGTTTGGAAAGAGGGAAACCGCGGAGCACGGCTGATTATCAAATGATACATGACGAATATCGTTATGCAATCCGCTATGAGTTGATGCAAGATTTGTCGAAGGAGACCATCACATTCCGTAATCACCGCAAAATGCGCGCGCTCCCGATGCGGCAGTTGGGTTCATTCCTCCTTGGTGAAAATCTCGGTGGTGCTGGAACGCACTGGAATGGCCATACGTTTCGCTTCTTGCCGTACGATTTTCAAATTAAGACAATGACCGAGCAAAAATACGGGAAAAACAAACTTTCATCAGATTACTTGCTGCAGGATTGGGGCGTCACATACGACGAATTGGAGCCATATTTCGATAAATTTGAAAAGACGGCAGGCATATCGGGAGAAAATACAAATCCTTTTGCGGGTAAACGTTCGAATGAATTTCCGACCCCTCCGATGAAAAAGACTCCGATTCTGAAAAAGTTTGAAACTGCCGCTTCATCCTTGGGCTATCATCCATACATGCTGCCTTCAGCAAACCTCTCAGAGGCATACGAAAACCCGGACGGCGAGACAATTGCTGCTTGCCAATATTGTGGGTTTTGTGAACGGTTCGGCTGTGAATATGGGGCAAAAACATCACCTGAAATTACTGTAGTACCGACAGCAATGAAAACAGGAAACTTCGATGTGACATTCCACGCCAACGTCGTTGAAGTCCTGAAATCTGGCAATAAAGTGACTGGAGTCAGGTATGTGGATACGCAATCCGGTGAGGAGTTCATCCAACCTGCTGATGTCGTCGTCTTGACAAGCTATGTGATGAATAATGCAAAATTGCTTATGGTATCAAAAATTGGTGAACAATATAATCCCGAGACGGGAAGAGGAACTTTAGGCAAAAACTATGGCTATCAAATTTTGCCGGGCGTGACTGGATTTTTCGATGAACAGATGAATGTGTTCATGGGTGCAGGAGCTTTGGGCATGACGATTGATGACTTCAATGGCGACAGCTTTGACCATTCGGATCTTGATTTTATCCATGGGGCGAGCATTTCACTTACGCAAACAGGTTATAGACCGATTCAGACAAACCCTGTTCCGCCGGACGTACCAGCTTGGGGAGCTGAATTTAAAAAGGCTTCAATTGAGAATTTTACTCGCATGTTATCGATTGGCGGCCAAGGAGCTTCCATGCCACATAAAGAAAACTACATGTCGCTTGACCCTGACTATAAGGATGCATACGGTGTGCCGCTATTGCAGCTGACGTACAATTTCACCGAGCAGGATCGGAATATGCATAAGTACCTTACAGACAGGATTGCGGAAATTATGAAAGAGATGGGTGCGAAAACTGTAGTTCCTGGAAACCCGATTTCTGACTATGACATAGTTCCTTACCAAACGACACATAATACGGGTGGAACAATTATGGGTTCGGATCCCGCAAACAGTGTTGTTAACACATATTTGCAACATTGGGATGCGGAAAATCTGTTTGTCGTCGGAGCGGGGAACTTCCCGCATAATGGCGGTTATAACCCGACAGGCACAATCGGAGCATTAGCATATCGCACAGCAGAAGCCATACAGAAATACAGCAAAACGGGAGGCTCTCTCGTTTAAGAAAGGGAGAATTTCGCTATGAGTTTAGCGAGTATCGGCGTACCGGGGTTAATTATCATCTTAGTCATTGTCCTCATCCTATTCGGACCGCGCAAACTACCGGAAGTCGGGTCAGCAGTAGGCAAGACGTTGGCAGAGTTCAAAAAGTCCGCACGCGACATTTTGGATGATGAGGAAGTCAAAAAGGAACCTTCGAATAAAACGGATCATTCATAAGTAGGTGGAGACATGGATCCTTATGGTGATCACCAGCGGAAAATTCTTAGCCCGCTTGATAAAAAGAATAGGACGGAACAAAATCAGTTAGTTGGTGAAGGAGAAACGGAGAAAGTGGTTGTGGTCGAAGCCGAGACTACAAAAGAGATGGCGGCAATGAAAGCAGAGGAAACGATAAGTGGAGATCCTCCGCTAGTCGAACATCTCACTGATTTGCGCAAACAGCTCATTAAAAGTGCAGTCATATTTGCAACTTTTTTTATCGGTGTATTCGCGACAGTCAATCTATGGTTTCCTATTGTTACAAGAGGGCATGAGTTGATAGTCCTTGGACCGATGGAAGTTGTCGTCTTTTACATGTCCATCTCGACCGCATTAGCATTTGGTCTGTCGCTGCCGTTTCTTTGCCACTTTTTGTGGCAATTCGTTAAGCCGGGTCTTAACCCGAAGGAGACACAGTTTTTAAGTCTCTATTCACCCATCATGTTCTTCTTGTTTCTAGGTGGTTTGGCGTTCGGCTACTTTGTCGTCAATCCGTTGAGCTATAGCTTCCTCATATCACTAGGAGCGATGAACTTCAATGTGATGGTGTCAGCCCAGGAATACGCCAAATTTCTGCTAATGACAACGATGCCGATCGGCCTCTTGTTCGAGCTGCCGATCGTCGCCATGTTTTTAGCCGCAATCGGTGTATTGACAGCTGATACTTTGCGAAAAGTGAGGAAGTGGTCATACTTGACCTTGGCCGTCGTCTCCGCGCTGATTACACCGCCCGACTTCGTCAGCCAACTTATCGTCCTCATTCCGATGATCTTGTTGTATGAGGCTAGCATTTTCATCGTTCTCTACATGGAAAGACGTCATGTCGCAGTTAATGAATAATTATTTTCGGCAAAAAGGAGAGGCCGCACTCGTAAATGCGCCCTCTCCTTTTAGTGTTTTACTCGATTTAGCTGAAAAGACCGCCCAGTAATCCTTTGTTCCGACCATTGGAAGTGGTCGTGGAAGTGCGGGAGCTTTTATCGCCTCTCATCGGTGTAGATCCGAATGACTCAAATTGCTTAGATAGTTTGCTTCTCGCATCCTTGTTTCTCATTAAATACGCTGCACCTAAACCGAGAGCGGCGATTGCCATTTTATTTTTCATAATCGTTACCTCCTAATTTTTTGCTTATAGTCTACTTTCCCGATTTGAAAGAGCCTAAACTACGAGTTTTTTAGCTCCATTATCAGTATTAAAAAAACGACATCCAAAAGGATGCCGATTTTCCCGTGAGAAAGATTTTTATGAACGCATTGATCCATTTTTTGAGGTGAATGGTTCTGCGAGCGATTCGAACTGCTTCATCAGCTTTCCTCGGACATTTTTATTCCTCATGAGAAACGCCGCTCCAATTCCTAATGCCGCTATTGCCATCTTATTCATAAAAACGTCACCTTCCTCACATTGGTTTTTGGATCATAGTTAAGATTCCCTACTTCGTGATTTCTATCCACTTAAAAGGAATTCAGTAGATCTCTTCTTGTTTGAAAAATAAATTACGTTGAAGAGTAATTTATTGTTGCTTTAGGGTGTAAAATAAATTACTATACAAAGTAAGGGGTGAAAAATATGGAAAGAGACAATCTTCGATTAAATGTTTCATTATTGAGGAGAAAAGTGCCGAACTTGACGAGCGCCGCCAAAGCAGTCGGTCTTCGGCCAGCAACCGTTTCGAATTTGTGTACAGGGAAGATTTCTGTGGGGAAGTCGGAAGTAAGAACGCTTGTGGCACTTGCGGATTTGGCGGAGTGCAGTTTGGATGAATTGATAATTCGGGGGGAGAAGATTGAAATGATTGAAACGAAAATTAAAGCATTGGATTTATTTGCACCATTAGCGAAAGGCGGGACAGTCGGACTGGTTGCACGGAAACAAATGGGTCAACTTGTTGTAATGAGTGAATTATTTTATCGGCTAAAGAGCGAGGGCTATACGACATTCCTGTTAATGCCCGAGGGGAATTATCCTGAGTTGGAAGATATATTGGAGAATGTAGACGTGACGACGAAAACTATTGACGAAACGTATGAGAGAATGGCAGCTCTCGGCCTTGAAAAGGAAATTGCGTTTGCAGCAGACAAAAGTCATGTAGTAGCTGGTGGAATTTATGAGTTGCAAGAGCGCTTGCAGCAAATCGGAATGGAAGCTGTCACTACGTTCCTATTGGATTTAACGGGAGAGGCAGTGGACGAGGAGCTTCCATACGGCCCACTTGAAACGCTTTGGCAGTTCGACGCCGATTTGGCGGCAAGGCACCGATATCCGGCAGTGAACCCGATTGCTTCCACTTCATCTGTACTGGAAGGCTCACATATGGATCAAAACCATTTCTTCATTCAACAGAGAGCACAAAAGCTTTTACGGCGTTACCGGGAATTGCGTTCACTTGTTGCTGTAGGCGGGGAAGAGAAGCTGCCGGCTTCCGAAGCGCAAACGTATAAAAGAGGAGAACGTTTGGAATCGTATTTGACTCAGCCGTTCTATGTAGCGGAAGAGTTCACGGGGCAAAAGGGAAAATCCGTTAGTCTTCAGGATACTTTGAAAGATGTGCAGGCTATATTGGATGGGGCATTTGATTCCCAAGATGTTGAAAGTTTAAGCTTTATCGGGAAATTGTAAAAATAGTTTGAAATAATATCGGTGTTCAGATAAAATGAGGTTTACGAGGAGTGACTGTGTCGCTCCTTTTTTCGCGTTAATTTATGAGGGGGATGAAAATGTTGCGCTCATGTCGAAAAGTAGCAGAGTGGATGAGTGGCTATAAACGTCCTTGGGGAATTGCGGGCGGTTGGGCAATTGATCTGTTTGTGGGGGGCCAAACCCGAGACCATTCCGATATCGAAATTGCCATCCTTCGGGAAGATCAACATGAGATGCGTGGGGCATTAGCCGATTGGTCCTTTCAAAAAGCGGTGAAAGGGAAGCTCTTGGAGTGGGGATCGGAGACATTGAAACTGCCGATCCATGAATTGCACGGCGTTAACCGAACAGGGGAGCACTTGGAAGTACTATTGAACGAAGTAGAAAATGACCAATGGATATTTAGACGAAATCCGGCAATTGCTTTCCCCAGCTCAACACTATTGTTAACTTCCAAGGAAGGCATTCCTTATTTGCATCCGGCAGTCGTTCTTCTATATAAATCGAAAAATCCGCAAGAGAAGGATCACGCTGATTTTCATGCTGTGAAGGACTTGCTAAGTGAAGAAGATCAGCAATGGTTACAGCATTCACTGAAGATTCATGTCCCAGACAATGAATGGGTATCCCAATTGCGAGGAATGGTGGAATGAACCGAGTCATGGTCATTGGCGTTTCAGCAGGAGTAGGAAAGTCTACGTTCGCACGCGCGTTAGGGAAGTTGACCAAAATTGGGGTCACTCATCTTGACCGATTGTATTGGAAATCTGGCTGGGTCGAAGCGCCGGCTGAAGAATTTTCATCGGCACAACGGGAAATTGTCAAACGGGATCAATGGATAATCGAAGGCAATTACACATCTACTATTGATATTAGGGAACCGCATGCTGACACGGTCATCTACTTGGAACTTCCATTGCGAGTCTGTCTTTATCGGGTCGTCAAACGACGGATTCAATATCACGGAAAAACTCGAGAAGATCTGACGGAAGGTTGCCCTGAAAAAATAGATTGGGCATTCATCAAATTCATCTTAACTACGTACGGTAGGCGAAAGAGGAAAATGCTTGAACGAATGCAGCGTTACGCAAATGAAGGAAAAACGGTCCATTATTTGAAATCATCTGCACAAATTCAAGGATTCTTATCAACCTTTTCTAAAGGAGAAGTAAGATGAAATTGGCGGGGCGTCCAAAACAAGTCGTTTCGCGACCAAAGTAGTCATCTATGCGTCCAAAGCAGCTATCTATGCGTCCAAAGGGAATCCCCCTGCGACCAAAGTTCGCATGAAGACGTCCAAAGCTGCCCTTCCCACGTCCAATGTAAGCTCTCAAGCGCCCAAAGCATACGGTTTCCCGCAAGTATCTTATAAGAACAAATCTTTTTATTAAGGCGGGAAGCTGATGCGTTGGGTTGATGTTTCTATCAGTAAACACGAATTAAAGCTGTATGAAGGAAAGAAACTACTGAAAAAGTATCCGATCGCCGTAGGGAAGATGTTGACGTCTACACCACAGGGGACATTTAGGATTATTAATAAACAGCTGAATCCAGGAGGACCGTTCGGTGCATTTTGGATGGGGCTATCTAAACCTCATTATGGAATCCATGGGACCAATAATCCTTCATCCATCGGGAAAAATGTGTCGCATGGATGCATCCGAATGCATAACAAAGATGTCTTTGAGCTGTCATCCCTCGTGTTGCTAGGAACTACGGTAAAAATCCATAGATGAATAGCCGGTTGCTCAGTTCAGTTGAGCAACCGCTTTTCGTTGAAAATTATCCTATTCCTCGATTGTAACCCATTCCTTCGACCACTCTTCAATCTCTTTCATGATCGGCGTCAATGATTTCCCTTTCTCCGTCAAAGAGTACTCAATACGGACTGGCGTTTCAGGGAATACTTCACGAACGACGAAGCCACGCTGCTCCAAATCCTTTAACCGTTCTGTCAATGTTTTCCCGCTCACTCCCAATTTTTCAGTCATCGTGCAGAAACGCTGTGGACCGGACATGAGCTGATATAAAATCAAAGCGGTCCACCTTTGGCTCAATATAGACACGGCTTTTTCGAAGCGAGGACAAAGCTCGAATTCATTCATATGCCAAAATCCTTTCGTATAAAAATCAATAGTTGTTGACAAAGTATAGTATAACATATAAAGTTAGTTACATAAAGTAATTTACTTACCAGGAGGTATAAATATGAAATTTCATCAACCACCACATATATATACAGGGGAAGTCGTTTTGAAAGTGACGGACCTAGACAAACTAACAAGTTTTTATACGGAAACTATCGGATTCCGCATACTCGAAAAAGGGGATAACCGAGTTGTATTAACAGCAGATGGTCAAAAACCATTGCTTGTCCTCGAACAACCGGAGCATATTTTTTCGAAAGAGGCAAGACGTACAGGTCTTTACCATTTTGCCCTATTGCTGCCGACGCGTGCAGATCTCGGAAAAGCAATCAAACATTTTTCAAGGAACGAAGTGCGTCTTGGAGCTTCCGATCACCTCGTGAGCGAAGCGCTATACTTATCAGATCCTGATGGAAACGGAATTGAAATTTACCGCGACCGGGAACCGGAAGCATGGACATGGCAGGACGGTTTTGTTGGAATGAGCACAGACCCGCTTGATGCAAGAGCGGTTGTTGAAGCAAGTGGAAATGAAGAATGGGATGGTCTGCCTGTGGGCACAGTCATGGGACACGTCCATTTGCACGTTGCGAATCTCGCTGAATCGCAAGCTTACTACGAAGCGCTTGGATTTGAAGTAGTTACTCCTTATCCACAAGCATTGTTCATGTCTACAGGTAAATACCATCATCATATTGGAATGAATACTTGGAACGGGGCAGGCGCGCCTCGTCCGTCCAAAGAAAGTGCCGGACTCGAAGCGTTCACACTTGTATATCCTGAGCAATCGACATTAGATGCGGCGATCGAGAGGATCAAAGAGCTTGGTGCAACTGTTGAATCAGCAGCAGAACATTTTGTGACAGAAGATCCGGCAGGAAATGGAGTTTTCTTGCGCATTCACCAATAACATTTGAGGATTACTATGAAATAAAACAATAAAAGAAATCGATTCCCACGCTACAGGGAATCGATTTTTTATATATAAACTAGAAAAAAGTAATGTGCATATGAGAGATAAAATTTTTTGGCTCGTTGTATAGGGTGTAAAAGCTTTTACAACAAATAAGGGGAACTGCAAATGAAATCTACTAGTGAAAATTTTATACGTCGGTTGCAGAAACATAAAGAAGATGCATTGGAATTCATCATCGATACATACTTGCCATTGATAAAAGGCATTACGCACAAAGTGCTATCGCCACTTGGAAATGAAGGATTAGTGGATGAATGTGTCAACGATATCTTTCTGTCGATCTGGGACAATGCGGACAAATTCCGCGGGGATTCAACAGATTTTAGGAAATGGATTTGCGCGATTTCAAAATACAAATCAATTGATTATTATCGCAGGGCAACGAAGCGAATGGAAGTTACCTCCGAACATATGGACATGAATGTCGAAATGTCGGTGGAAGACGAATTAATCAGAGTGGAAGACAAAACTGAACTGATTAAGCTAATCAACCGACTGGAACCGCTCGATCGAGACATCTTTTTAATGAAATTTTTCTTAGGTTACAAGACGGCGGATATATCCCGAAAAACCGGCTTAAGCATAACGGCGATTGATAACCGGGTGTTCAGAGGAAAAAAGAAACTGTTTAAAGAGGCACAAAGTTTGAGTGCGGGAGGCTTTGTATTATGAAAGAAAAAGATATTTATCAACTGCTAAATGAACTGGATATTGATGAAAAAGATGTTGAGGAAATAGAAGTTAGCGATTTTGATAAGGCAAAAGTGAAAAAGGAAATAAAAATGGCACTACGTAAAAAGAGGAAGAGGCATAGTTGGAAAATGAAAGTCGCTGCAGCTGTCGCTGTAGGTGGTTTATCAGTATCCGCGCTTGGCATTGCCTTTCCGGCCTATGCGGGGAATGTACCTGTTATCGGCGATATTTTCAGGTTTCTGGACAATGGGAGAACAGGAATCTACGATAATTATCAGGAATATTCAAGTACGGTTAATATGATGAAGGGAAGTAACGGCGTTAAAATCACAATTAATGATGCGATTTATGATGGGAAAACCGTTTTATTGACCTATTCAATCGAAAGCGAGCGGGATTTGGGCGATCAACCGCTTATCGACGGCTATTTGGATATAAAAGAAACGAGTGGGGGTTCGGGAAGCGACCAGATTACAAAAGTTGGAGAACATCAATATGTGGGCTTAATTACGGGCAGCAGATTGGACGAGAAGGACTTGGATACTGTGAGAGTGAAATGGAAAGTGGATAGCATTTCAATTGACGGCACAGGAGAAAAGGTCAAAGGGAACTGGAACTTCTCTCTTTCTTTACAAGCATCCGAAAATGAAGTTCAGCTTGTTGATCAAGGGACAGAAAAAAATGGTGTTACTGTATCCGTTGATAAAATAACAGTTACACCGATGTCTTTCATTGTGTATTACGATCAATTGGTCTCCAAAGAAGTCCTCGATAAATGGCATGGGATCGATGTGGAAATCGAAATTAAAGATAACTTGGGCAACCATTACGCGGGCGATGGAAATGGCGGCTTCGGTCAGGAAAATCATATGCGCTGGAGCAAGACGTTTAAAAAGCTTGATCCCGATGCGACGAAGCTTATTATTACGCCTTCAGCCAGATTATTTGAATATACATCTGAGAATCATGGCGGCGTCGAGATTACGAAGAACGGAGAAACGAAGGTCATCGCCACACCAACGAAAGAAGGAAAAGGTAGTGAAGAGTTTCAAATGGATGATATTGTTGTTGATTTGGTAAAATGAAATTCGGGAATACAACATACGGAAAAAATGGACCGTTGGCTTCACAGCCTTGGTCCATTTTTCTATTCTTCAAATGATAGGTTCACTGGTTCATCCAGTAACTCGGGCATTACTTCCAAATTTGTGGTGGATGAAGATTCCGGGGCTTCTTCGAATTGAAATTGATTCACCCATAGCTTTCCTTTCCCTTGCAAAAGCACTCCAAACGAGATGGTCTTGCTTTCGGATGGAACGTCAAGGACAAGTGAATAATAATTCCAATCGAGCGTCCCTTGGAGAGGGCGATTGCTCATATTATCGAATTGCAGCACATCTCCTAATTGATTGTCGATGCGCATCCATGCGCCAGCGAATTGTTCTACGTCTTCACATTTGAGAAAACAAGATAACTTCACCCGTTTGCCAATATACTTGTCTGCTTTAAATTGCTGCATCATCGTTGCAAATTCTTCATGTCCCGTCACAAATTCTGACTGGATGTATCCAGAAGCTTTTCCTGTATGTACAACCTGCCGATCAATCCCCATCTTGAAATGATTCGGGTGACTTCCGCTTAAAAACCAGCCTTTCATTACTTGCATAAAAAATTCCTCCTCTTGTTTGATTGTAACGCTCCTCATAATCCTTCGATATTCACCTGGTGCTAAATGGTATGTTTTCTTAAACGCTCGGCTGAATGCTTCTTGGGAGCTGAATAAAGCGTTAAGGGCAATATCAAGGATCCGATCATCCGAGTGGATTAATAAAACAGCTGATGCTGCCAGTCTTCGTGTGCGAATGTATTGATCCACACTCATATGCAAAACAGATTGAAACATCCGGTGAAAATGAAACTTTGAATAGCCGGAAAAACTAGCTACATCCGCCAGTTGGATGTCCTTGTGTAGATTTTCTTCAATCCATTCAACAGTTCTTTGGATTATCTGTTCGCCTTCCATGAACTCATCCCCCTTTAGCACAAGTATAGCGCGGGTAAGTATACGCGTTTTGATAAAAATTGCGATTCTCCCAATTCCAAACCGCAATTTCAAATCAAAATAAACATCATGATTGTTGGTATCGTTATGGAAAGACAAATGAGGAGGAATACTTATGTGAAACGTCAACATCGTGATTGGAAGTTTATTAATGGCTTTACTTGTCGTAGGAATGCATAATCTCGTCCAATTTGTGTTCACGAAAGAAATGCCAAGTTTATTGGAGACGAGAAAAATAATTTTATTTGTAATCGTATTTATTAGCTGCATCGGATTATCAAAGAAAGAGGCTAGCAATAAGTAGTATTACTAACAAAATGATTGTAGATAAATGAAACTTCTTTTCGACACCGAACGTAATTAACCGTATACGTGAACTACCCACCACTTAACGCTTTGCGGTTGAAGTGTAGGCTTCTCGACTTATCGCCGCTTTTACTAGCCAACGAAAACTGACCGAGCTAACCCTCTTGTTCCAAAAGTTTGGTTTTTGTTTTGACTTCATGGTAATGCTAACATCAATTCCCCTTCATTTCTGATATTGATAGCGGCATTCCAATCCCGATCGATAACGAATCCGCAATCGCAATTGAACGTTCGTTCGGAAAGGTGTAAGGCAGCATTTACATGACCACAGGCCGAACAGGTCTTGGATGAGGGGAACCATTTGTCGATCTTGATGAGGTGCTTGCCTTGTTCATCTAGTTTATAACGTAGGAATGTTGTGAACATCCCCCATCCATTGTCGGTAACGCTTTTGCCGAAACGGAAGGCCTTCGACATTCCCTTCATATCAAGATCTTCGATGACGATACAATCGTATCTATTCACCAATTTCCTTGATGCTTGGTGAAGAAAATTTTTTCGTTGGTTTGCCACTTTTTCGTGGAGTTTGGCGACTTTGACTCGTTGCTTTTTCCAGCGGGAGGAGCCTTTCATCATGTTGGACAATTTTCTTTGCTCTTTTGCCAGTTTTTCTTCTGCCTGTCGATAGAACCGTGGATAATTGGCTTTCTTACCCTCTTCGCTCTCGACAAAAAGTCCATTCATGGCAAAATCCAATCCGATGACATGGTTGATTTCTTTTTTGCCCGGATTGTGTTCGTACTTTGTGAGTATGGAAATATGGTACTTTCCAGTGGCTGAACGGGAAATGGTGCATGACTTGATGACATGATGAGATGGGATTTCGCGATGCTGTTTCATTCTAAGGGGTGTGAGTTTCGGTAGTTTGATGTGGCCATCCAGAATCTTGATATTTCCGTTGACCATGTTGGTCGTGTAGGATTGTTTCGACTTGCGATGCTTGAATTTTGGATACTTCGACTTGCCTGAGAGGAAATTGGAGAACGCCGTTTGCAGATTCAACTGGGCGTTGGCCAGTGCCAGGCTGTCAACCTCCTTGAGCCACTCAAATTCTATTTTGTATTTGGCGGGCGTCGGAAGCTTCTGCTTCCTCAGTAATGCCTTGTTGTCTTTGAATTTTTCATAGGTTTCCTTGCGTTCTGCCAGCATTTTATTGTAGACAAATCGAACACATCCAAATGTCCTGACCAAAAAATCTTCCTGCTCCTTTGTCGGGTAGATTCGAAATTTGTATGCTTTATTTGCCACTCCAATCACCTCATTTCAGATTGGGAATACCTGTTCCTATTATATCGATCAAAAGAGGTGTTGGCTAGGGCCAACCGAAATTCATCTCGCTCTTACGTTGGGATTCACCCTTCACACGCTCGAAGAGGGAGACTTCTTTCGGAAATCTGTTAAACTATTAGTAACTGAACGGTAAAGGACGTGGGAAATTGACGAAGAAGTTATGGTTCCAAGTTGGCGTAGGGATCTTGTTATCAATATTAATCATTAAATATTTCATGGAAATCAGCTTCATATTCGCGCCGATTGTCATCATTATTAAAGCAATAATCTTACCTTTGCTACTTGGCGGGGTGCTCTATTACATGACCGAACCGATACAACGTTTTTTGGAAAAACGGAAAATTCCTCGTTGGGGAAGCATTTTGATCATCTTGGCGGGTCTCATCGTTGTCATTGCAATCTTCATCTCCATCATAGGTCCACATGTGTCAAAACAGGTAAATACTCTCGTTGAAAATGCACCGACGTTGGGTAAGGAATTTGAGAATATGAAAGATATATTGCCTCAAAAAGAAGACTTGCCTGAAAGTCTGCAAAAATCACTCGACAGTGCTGCGGATTCGCTTCAAACAATTGCAGTGAATTTTGGAAAATGGGTCGTTCAGTTTTTGCAATCCTTCTTCCAAGCTGTATTTCTGCTCGTGTTGGTGCCATTCTTCTTCATTTTCATGCTGAAGGACCATGAGAAATTTGCACCGATCATCTATAACCTGTTCAGCGGCGAGCGCCGTGATTGGGTGAAGAAGACTTTGAGTGACATCAACAATGTTCTTCGTTCTTATATCCAAGGCCAGTTTCTGATCAGTGCTATCCTTGCGTCACTCATATTGATTGGATACATGTTTCTAAAATTAGAATATGCATTGTTACTTGCGATTTTTGCGCTATTCATGAACTTGGTGCCGTTCATCGGACCATGGATTGCTGTGACACCGGCATTGATCATCGCCTATATACAAGACCCTAAGCTTGTCATTGGCGTTGCAATCGTTACACTTATTGCCCAGCAGATTGACAGCAATCTCATCACACCGAACGTCATGGGCAAATCGCTCGACATTCACCCGCTCACCGTCATTACTATCATTCTGGCAGCGGGCAACATCGCAGGCTTCGTCGGCATCATCGTCGGAGTGCCTGTGTACGCGGTCTTGAAGGTGATTGTGCGGAATATTTATGAGCAGCGCAGGAGTATCAAAGACGCTGCTACGAAGAATGTGTAGGGATATGTAAAGCAGATGGAGGAGTTCCTTCATCTGCTTTTTTCATGGTGAATTATTGGGCGGTTGCAACAGGACAACTTATTCCTTTTAAGGGTAAGGAACCTTCAAAACTAGTATTTACACAACTGTAAGCAACAGATTTCGAATGGTATAATGAGAGCAAATAGGCTGACGACTGGATGTGGGAAGATGCAACCTGATGGCTACACAATAAGAGATCTTCAATTTTGGAAAATCGTGCTCGGCTTAGGGTTTGCCTCGGTTTTCATCTTTGCATCGATGTATTCAATGCAACCACTCCTTCCTTTATTTACAACAGAATTCGGCATTTCGGTTTCGTATGCAAGTATGGCCATGTCGATGACGACGATTGGGCTTATTGTTGGGCTCATTGTTCTAGGTTTCTTCTCAGATCGAAATGGCCGTAAGGTATACGTATACCTATCCCTGATTGGATCAGTCATTCCGTTTCTCATTATCGCAAACACGGAATCCTTCCTTCTTATTGTTATCCTGCGTTTCGTGCAAGGTTTTGCGCTCGCCGGCGTACCGGCTGCGGCACTCGCGTATATTAGCGAGGAAGTACATAAGAATTTTACAAACATCGCAACTGCGCTCTACATATCTTTCAACAGTTTGGGAGGCATGGTCGGTCGATTCATGACGGGTTTCATAGCTGAACAGGCTTCGTGGCAAATGTCTTTATACATCCTCTCGATTTTCGGAATGGTGCTATTTATCGTCCTACTGCTAGCTTTGCCGAAATCAAGGAATTTTGTGCCAACTGATACGACCTTCTTAAAAGATATTGAGGGGATTGTATTTCATCTAAAAAATCCAAGCCTGCTCGTCGTCTTCGGCTTAGGCATCATCCTTCAATTATCATTCACAGGAGTATGGACGTATTTACCGTTTCATCTGATCGATCCACCGTATTCACTATCTCTTGAAACAATTTCATACTTATATTTGGCGTATGGATTCGGGGTCGTCGGTGCTCCGCTTGCAGGGTGGCTCTCCGGCAAGTTCGGTCTTCGTAATGTCAGGTTTGTAGGAATCGTTTTACTCGTTTTGGGCATAGGAGTGACAGCATTTTCGTCTCTTATCGTCACTATTATTGGCCTTTGTATCGTCTGTTTAGGGTTCTTCACTGCTCATTCCTTGACGGCTGCATCTGTCAGCAAGGAAGCGACGCATCATAAAGGCAGTGCAGCAAGCCTTTACTTAGTTTCTTATTATATTGGTGTAGCAATGGGCAGTACGTTGCTCAGCCCACTGTATGGGTCGTTCGGATGGGGTGGACTCGTTGCATTTACTGCAATACTGCCGATTGTTTATGTGGGGATGATCCGTTTAAAGCGAATGAAAAAGGCATAGTGAATAAAAACAGGGCAGTCAGTGATTGAGGCATGTCCTGTTTATTCATTTACTTTAGACAAAGACCAACTTATACGGATCGGTTGAGTAGACAGCAATTCTATAACACCGAAAACGAAAGATTTCAGAGGGTATATTCAGCAAAAGTATGGGGCGGGTAGATTCATGGAGTGATATTATGTAAATTATATATAAGAGGATGGAGGCGCTGCTATGCATCCAACAGAATTTTTGAATGTCCGATTGTTAAAGGAAATTGCTGAGTTTATAAATGAAGAAACTGAAATAGAAGCGATGTTATCCGGCGCCCTTCGAAAATTCATAAATGGAACAAACTTCGAAACAGGTTGGATATTTTTCATTTCTGACAACGGTAAGCAACAGCTAATTGTCAATGAAAATCTGCCTGAAGCTCTTGCTCAAAATAGATGCAGCCAATTGAAAAATGGGGGCTGTTGGTGTGTATCCAAATATCGTGAAGGCAAGTTGGAGAAAGCGTCAAATATTATTGAGTGCCAACGTATTGAAAACGTGATTGCTGCAAAGATCGGGGATAATGGAGGGATTACACACCATGCAACGGTCCCGCTCCAATCAGGTCAAGAACGCTTTGGGTTGGTGAATGTCGCTGCATCGAATACGGTTATTTATTCTAAAGGAGAGCTCGCATTGCTCGAATCACTTGCATTCCAATTAGGATCAGCGATTAAACGGATTCTCTTAACGAAACAAGAGCAGGAGATGGCCTTATTACAAGAGCGAAATCGTTTAGCGAAGGACTTGCATGATTCAGTTAACCAGCTTTTATTTTCCGTGACATTGACGGCAAGAGGCGGAGCAGAGATGACTGCCCAAGCTGAAATCAAAGAGACATTCAAGGAAATCCAGAACTTGTCGCAGGAAGCATTAAACGAAATGAGGGCTTTAATATGGCAGCTCCGTCCAAGTGGACTTGAAAGCGGGTTGCTAGAAGCAATCAAAGGATACGGGGAAATGTTAGGTTTATCCGTACAGGCTGCTGTATCCGGTGTCATTAACATACCGTCACATGTTGAAGAGGCGTTATTTCGTATTTCACAGGAAGCGTTGAATAATATCCGAAAGCATGCTGGTGTCCCTGTCGCCGAAATATTTTTGAATGTAACAAAAACCGATGTATTGCTCGTCATCAAAGACGATGGTCATGGATTTTTACTCAATGACGGAATCCGGCTTTCTTCAATGGGTTTACAAAGCATGAAAGATCGTGCGAAGAATGCAGGGGGTTCGATAGAATGGGACAGCGAAATTGGGAGAGGGACAGAAATATTAGTCCGGATACCATACTGAGAGGTGAACGGAATGATAAAGGTATTAATCGCGGATGATCATCACGTTGTTCGAAGAGGGTTGCTATTTTTCTTGAAAACGCAGAAAGACATCCAAGTGGTTGGTGAAGCGAAAAACGGAAAAGAAGCGATTGAATTAACGGCCGAACTTCGACCTGATATTGTACTTATGGATTTAATGATGCCTGTAATGGACGGGATTCAAGCAACAAAGCATATAAAAGATAGTTTTCCGCGAGTTGAAGTACTCATATTAACAAGTTTTTCCGATCGAGATCATGTCATCCCGGCTATCGAAGCAGGAGCAGCGGGCTATCAGTTAAAGGACATTGAGCCAGACGAGCTTGTTATGTGTATTCGACAAATTATGCGAGGAGAAAACACAATTCATCCGCATGCAACAACGCATCTAATGAAGTTAAGGGCACAAAAGGAAGTACCGCCTCATGTGCTTAACCCACTGCCCCCCCGTGAACAGGATGTGCTAGCAGAGCTAACGAAAGGTAAAAGCAATCGGGAAATAGCATCTTCATTATTCGTGTCCGAAAAAACGGTGAAAACGCATATATCCAATATTTTTCCAAAGTTATTCGTTCAGGATCGAACGCAAGCAGTGCTGTATGCAGTAAAATATGGTTTGACTGAATCGAGTGGTGACTAAATAGGAAAGAGCTTTCGTTGAGTGTAAATCGAAAGCTCTTTTTTGTTGGAAGAGAGGTGTTACTTCATTCAAAAGTCGTATACATATCTCCTCTTTTTTTAGTAGGAGTTTTCAGTCGTCCTTCCGATGCCTCTAGTGCCCTTTCTCCCTACAATAAATGCAAGAACAAAAAAGAAAGCGGGAGATTGTATGAATACAAAACCGGTAGTTATGATTACAGGAGCTTCTAAAGGTCTTGGTAGGGCATTGACTATAGCATTTGCAAAACAAGGAGCACGACTTGCCATTTATGCAAGGGGAGAAGAACTGCTGCGCAAGGTGGAACTAGAAGCACGGGTCCTTGGGGCGGAAGTGGTCGCAATAAATGCTGATGTTTCCAATGCGAGGGATGTCGAACGTTTCGTATCAATTGCGCAAGAAGCGTATGGAAGGGTTGATGTATTAATAAATAATGCATCCTTATTTGGGCCAGGTCCTACACTGTTAGCGGATTATCCGGACCATAATTTTGAGGAAGTGCTTCTGGTGAATACGATGAATCCATTCCTTGTCACGAAACGTGTATTACCAGGCATGTTAACTAGGAATAAAGGGAGAATCATTAATATAACTTCAGAAGCGGGAAAAACGGGATTTGCGGAGTGGGGGGCTTACGGTATTTCCAAGTTCGCAGTAGAGGGATTAACACAAACATGGGCTGATGAACTGCATGAGACGGGGGTTAGTGTCTGCATGGTTGACCCTGGAGAAATGGATACGGAGATGCATGAGATAGCCGTTCCGGATTGTGATTATGAATTAGTGGACCCGAATGATGTAGCGAGCGTCTTTGTATCTATTGCGCTGAATGAATCCATAGAAGTAAATGGAATGAGATTCGAGGCACAATCCTTTTTAAATGAAAAGAGGGACATTTGATGATGACAGATACTCGTCCCTTCCAAGTGCCCGCATATTTAAATGCGAATACCCCTGCAGAATATAGAGGAAGTGGGCGGGACGATGTCCGTTTATTGGCTCTCGATAGAATTACAGGGGAAAGTTTTCATCACCATTTTTCCGAACTGAAATCCATTTTGCGTGAGGGAGACTTGCTTGTGTTAAATAATAGTCGCACCCTTCCGGCAGTGTTAAAGGGAAGAAAGGGAGAGCGACCGATTGAAATTCGACTATCCCGTAAAGTTACCGACCAAGAATGGGAAGCACTCATTATAGGAGATGTATGTCTGATAGGGGAAACGATATATCTTCCCGGAGAATTAACAGCGACTATTATAGGGAAAGGAAACGAGTCCCCTTTAGTCATTCTTTCTTTTTCGAAGAGTGGGTTGGATTTATATGACGCAATTTATCAATACGGGGAGCCGCTGCACTATGAATATATTAAAACCCCATGGCCGTTAGAGATGTACCAGACTGTGTATGCTTCGGTGCCGGGTTCCGTGGAGATGGCATCAGCAGGAAGAGCCATTTCCCATAAGTTGCTATATACATTAAAGCAAAAGGGAGTCGAAATCGCTTATCTGCAGCTGCACGCCGGATTAAGTTATTACGGGAATGACCGCTGGCCGAATCCAACGAACCATGTTGAAGCATTTTGCATTCCGGAAAAGACCGCAGAATTAGTAAACAAAACGAAAAGAAATAACGGACGTGTCATCGCCGTCGGAACAACAGTCGTTCGAGCACTTGAAACTGCGGTTACTAGCGATGGCATGGTTGAAGCGCAGGAAGGGGCAACATGTCTTTATATTCAAAAAGGATATACCCTAAGAGCTGTGGATGGGCTGTTAACAGGTTTTCATGAACCGGAGGCAAGCCATCTGGATATGCTTAGTGCTTTTATTGAAGAGGATATTCTTATGAAGGCTTATAAGGAAGTATTGGCAGATGGATATCTTTGGCATGAGTTTGGTGACATGAATTTGATCCTGCCGATGGGAGAAAAATGATGAAGTGGCATCACGGCGGAATTGAAGTTGGAAGTTTACAAGACTCCATTCATTTTTATGAAAGTATGTTTGATTTGAAAATGGAACAACGCTTGATGTTGAACGGCGAAAAAATTGCCTTTCTGAAAAATGAACATATAAGAATCGAATTAATCGAATCAGAGAACATTTCGGTTTTAGCCAATGTCGTCCATTTGGCATGGCAAGTCGATGACATTGAGGAATGGATGAAGAGATTGGACGGGAAAGGGCTATTTCCTTCAGAGGGCCCTTACAAGCTTAAAAATGGCTGGATAGCGGTTTTTTATGAGGGGCCTGATGGTGAGGTGATCGAGCTGGTACAGGTGTGAAGACATTTACTTAAATGTGTGCAGAAATGATTGAGGAATGTATACGCAAATCGTATACATTCCGTAAACCTTGAATTTACACTTCAAAATACAATCTCTTATGTAACCCGCAACCAGGATTAAATTTTGAGTTGCAAGATGGACATTTGTAAAGACATGATAGATACTCATTTATCGTCAATTCATGTCCACAACAACCACATAAAATGGCTTTTTCGTCAAACTTCTTTTTCGGCCAAACTTTTGGGCTTCTACACCCGGACTCTTCATGACATTGGAAGCACGGATAATAAGTTTTACAGCAATAAAACTTGATTGCGATAATATCGAGCTTGGAATGATAATGTGTACACCGCGTCTCGCTATCTATAACATTACCTGACACATGTATCATTGATTCCCCTCCTCAAAAATGAATAAATAAGATGCTCACGGAAATCCTTTATAAAAAAGGACTGATTCCATGTTTACCGAATATCCGACCATCCATACAAACATGTGGGATGCAATTTGGGCAGTACCGGTTGTTATATTGATTGTATTAGTGGCTAAATGGCTGTTTCGTGTAAAGTCGAGCTGGTTGTCTACTGTTGCAACAATAGCTGCTTTGATATTATCCGTGTTCATCAGCCACCGTGGTAATTTGGCAGCAGGCATATTTATGGGGGTTTTCTATTCAGGCGCTGCAATTGGTGTCATTTATTCAGTAAAGCAGAGTTATTTGGCATATCGCGCAGGTTAGTTTTTGAGCGGACAAAATCCGCATTGCATTAACCCCGGAACGTCTTTCGAAAAACAGCAGGTCGTCCGGATTGTCGTATTCAGCAGTTCGGATGGCTCGCTTCCTTTTAAATATTTTGCGAATAAAGAGTGACGTGCAATCTCTTTCCATGTTTCGTCATTTTTTAATATATCCAGATCGTTTCGTGCTTCTTCAGCTGTGCTCGGGTCGCACAGCATGACATGATACTGCCATAGTAAAAAGCCAAAAATGTTCTCCCAAAGAGTCAGTGGAGAGACAGAGGTGACGGTTCGGATTTGGCGTATGACTTTGTCAGCTAACAGTAGAATTTTTCGGATGACATCCCGATGTTCGTTCTCATGCACCTCTTGCCAGTCTCTTTCTTCGACAAATGTACTCACTGTTCGATTTCCATACTCCTCAATTGCTCCGAAGCTCATCTCCGTTGTTTCGCCATTCCATATTTCGTCATAGGTAGCCAAGTTATACAACTGCATGTTGATAAACATTCCAACACGTCGCATGAAGAAAGAAGCCGCGACTGTCAAATTCGGGCTTCCGCTCACAGTTAGTACAGCTCGAATGCAATCTTCTGTTTTCTCATTATCGAGCAGGTCTTGTAAAGTGAATAGAGGGTGTTTCGGGTAATTTATGTAAACACTATAACTATTCAATTGTCTAATTTGATCGTTTGTTAATTTTGTCATGCCTTTATTATAATTATTCTCGCACTTTTCAACAAGTTGAGCAGACTCTTCGTCTATACTATACTGATGTCAATACATCAACAGGGAAGTGTGACATATGACAAAGCGTTTAGATCCGACTGAATTTATTGGATTGATTGAAAAGGATGCAGATATCATTATTCCTCTTTCAAATGGCGAGCCGCATCGTTTGTTGGATTTGCTTGAGGCGTATTATGAGAAATTGCATAATGTCAAAGTGCATCAAATGTTAGCACTACGTGAACGAGATTATATAAACGGAAAAATGAAAGGTCACCTTTCACATATTTCTTACTTCCTAAGCGGGGCGACGAGGAAAGCTTATTGGGAAGGGCATGTCGAGTTAATCCCAAATGTGTTTCAGGAAATGTATAGATTGCTGCAGAAAACGGCGAAGAAGCCAATGGTGATGGCAGCCGCTTCGCCGATGGACGAGCATGGCTATTTTTCGCTTGGCACAAATGCGGATTATGCAGCAGAATTTATCGGGGAAGCTCCTTTTGTCTTAGAAGTGAATAAGCATATGCCGCGCACTTTTGGGGCAAATCAAATTCATATTAGTCAAATTGCCGGTTTTATTGAAAATGATGTGCCATTGACTGAAGGGATTTCGCCGATAATAACGGAGAAGGATCAGAAGATAGCTGAGTATATTACTAAGGATATCCAAGATGGAGATACGCTGCAAATCGGCATTGGGGCGATTCCGAATGCCGTCATGAAAATGCTAAAGGACCGGAAGCATTTAGGCATCCATACGGAAATGCTGACGGACGGCATTGTTGATCTCGTTGAGACAGGCGCAGTGGATGGAATGAAAAAGTTGTCTCATAAAGGGAAAATCATTGCGACATTTGCTTTCGGCTCTCAACGTTTATATGACTTCCTGAACAATAACCCTTCGGTAGAGTTCTTGCCGGTAAGTGTTGTCAATGATGCATACGAAATTGCAAAAGAAGATCATATGGTGTCGATTAATGCGACGACAGAAGTCGATTTATATGGTCAATGTGCTTCCGAAACCGTCGCTGGCCGTTATTATTCATCTAGTGGCGGTCAGGCAGATTTTGCAAGAGGGGTTCGCTTGTCGAAATACGGCAAAGGGTATGTGTGTATGCATTCGACAGCAAAAAACGACATGATTTCGAGAATCAAGCTGAATTTGTCACCAGGCTCTGTAGTAACAACATCGAAAAACTATGTGGACAATGTGGTAACGGAATACGGGATTGCCAGATTGCATGGGAAGTCGTTGTCTGAGCGGGCAGAAGCATTGATTAGCATCGCACATCCGAAGTTTAGGGAAGAATTAATGCAAGAAGCGAAGGAATTTGGATTAATTAAGTAGGGGAGGAGCTGAATATGGCTTCTCTTTTTTGTTTCGTGCCCATAGGGGGGGAATTCTGGTTGAATTGTCGTTAATCGGCGATTATTGGTTAAGTGGTGATAAAATCTTTCTCAATGATGATAAAAGCTGCATGGGTGGTGATAATCTTTATTTAAGTGGTGATAAACCTCTTCTAAGCAGTGATAAACAAAATTGTTGCATTCCGTATACCCCCGGTGGTATATTGGATTCATATCAAAAATACATGGAGGGGTATAAATGTATTTCAAATCATTTACAGATGAAAAGTTAGCGCAAAATGCTTATTTAATTGGATGTCAACGGACGGGTGAATCCATCATTATCGATGCCCCCCGCCATTTCGATCATATATTGGAAGCGGCTGAAAAAGAAGGTCTGCGTGTTACTGCGGCGGCAGATACACATATCCATGCCGACTATGTCTCCGGCGCACGGCAGTTGGCTGTTCAGCATGGAGTGAAGCTATATTTATCGGACGAAGGCGATGAAAATTGGAAATATCGATTTACTGATGGAATCGATGTTGAACTCGTAAAGGAAGGCACAAAGTTCTCAATTGGAAATATCGATTTTGAAGTGTGGCATACACCGGGACATACGCCTGAAAGCATATCCTTCTTATTGACAGACAGGGGTGGCGGTGCGACTGTTCCAATGGGTATCTTTACTGGGGACTTCGTTTTCGTCGGTGATGTCGGTCGACCGGACTTGCTTGAAAAAGCGGCTGGCATCGGAGGAACTGCTGACAGCGGCGCGAGGGATATGTACCGATCCATTCAGCGCTTTATAAATCTGCCCGATCATCTTGTCGTTTGGCCAGGACACGGTGCAGGTTCGGCTTGCGGGAAATCACTTGGAGCGGTTCCGATTTCAACGGTCGGCTACGAAAAGCAATCTAACTGGGCGCTGCAAATAAACGATGAAGAAAAATTTGTCGAAGAACTTTTGAAAGAACAACCGGAGGCACCGGTTTATTTCGCGGAAATGAAGAAGTTAAATAAGGAAGGCCCGGCAATTTTGAATGATGAAAAAGTGAGGATTCTTAAAACGAGCGAGGAACTTGTAAAACTTACAGCAGAAGCACAAGTTTTTGTCTTGGATACGCGGCCTGCCAAAGTTGTTGCGGAAAAAGGCCTCCTCAAAGGGGCTATCAATATTCCGTTCAATAAATCATTTACCAACTGGGCTGGTTGGTTGGTGAAATACGATGAAAAAATTGTCGTCATCGCGGAGAATGGTGAACAGGAAGAAGTGCAAAAAACATTACAATCCATCGGGCTCGATACGATCATCGCATTCGCCGATCCAGCTCTGCTCGAGGGCGAGGACCTCGTGACATATGAAACGTTGCCCGTTTCAACTTTCATTAAAGAAATGGGAGATGAAGATGCGTTTGTCATCGATGTGCGTAATGATAGCGAATGGAATAATGGTCATTTGAACGAAGCGGAGCATTTATTCCTCGGCAAATTGCGTGAAGTCGACATTCTGGCAAACAAGAAATTGCTCGTTCATTGCCAAAGTGGGGCGCGATCAGCAATCGCTTCCAGTATTTTGAAAGCGCGCGGCTTTGAAACAGTAAAACATATGGAGGGTGGGTATAATGCCTACTCTGCTGCACAATCCACAAACTGAAGGGGAGAGCATCCATGGAATGGATCATCATCATAGCAATTGTCGCGTTTTTCACATGGCGCATGATGCCGTCAAAAGGCGTCAAAACAATATCGACTGAACAATTGAAAGATGTTTTGAAAGACAAATCAAAGCAATTTATCGATGTCCGAACACCGGCAGAATATAAAGGACGTCATATTCATGAATTTAAGAATATACCTTTAAACTTGTTGAAGTCCAAGTTGGATAAACTCGATAAGGATAAAGAAGTGGTCGTCATTTGTCAAAGCGGCATGCGCAGTTCACAAGCTGCAAATATGCTGAAAAAATCAGGCTTCACGAATGTTAGTAACGTCAGAGGCGGAATGAGCGCTTGGCGCGGTTAATTGAATAAAGCAAGAAAGCATCTAGCTGTCAGAAATGGCGGTGGGATGCTTTTTTTGTTGTGTTTATATACTCGCGCTAACATGCGCCGATCTTAGTTCATTCGCTAAAATCCTCCTCATCTGCCCAACCAAACCTATAGGCATACACATACTATTGTTATGAAGAGGTGGTGAACGTTGAAAAAAGAGAAGGCGACTATTGGACGCGATCCGTATGAGATTGAGCAGCGGGAATGGAAGCAAAGACAATCGAAGGAACGATATAAGCAGCTATTGACGATCGCTTCGCCAATCTTCCTTTTGCTGTTGTGGGAAGTGATGTCGAGGACAGGGATAATGGATATCCGGTTTTTCCCGCCGCCATCAGCCATCTTAGGCACATTTGTCAAAATGATCGCGAATGGGGTAATGGTGGATCATATTGGGGTTTCCTTATATCGGATCTTTGCAGGATTCCTTGCGGGCGTCATACCGGGCGTAATCATCGGTTTGCTGATGGGGCTGTATTCGCCGATCCGGCATTTCGTTCAGCCGATCGTCATGGCGCTTATGCCAATTCCAACGCTTGCATTGTTGCCGATCATCATCATCCTATTTGGAATTGGTGACTTGTCGAAAGTTGTCACGATTGCGGGAAGCGTGTTTTTCCCTGTTGTCATTAATACGGCGGCTGGTGTCTTGAATATCGATCGAATTTATTTGGACGTTGCAAATAACTATGGTGCCGGTAAGATGCAGTTCTTCTTCAAGATCGCATTGCCTGGCGCGTTGCCGGTCATGCTGGAAGGGATCCAGATGGGGCAGGCGATCGCTTTGCTTACGATCGTTGCCGCAGAAATGATGGGAGCGACTTCAGGAATCGGGTATTTGATCTGGACGTCGTATAAGGCATTTCTGTTGCAGGAAATGTACGTCGGACTCATCCTCATTTCATTTTTTGGCTATCTCTTCTCCTTGATGCTTCGCGGTCTTCAGAAAAAGTTGTTACCTTGGAGGTGATTGGGTGAGGAAGAAGGCGAAAATTGAAATCAGGAATTTGACGAAAGCATTTTATAAAAAACAATCGAGTGTAACAGCTCTCGACGACATTTCCCTCTCGATTGGAGAAGGGGAATTTGTCTGCATTGTCGGACCGAGCGGTTGCGGTAAGACGACCTTATTGCGTATATTGGCGGGGCTTGAACAGCCTAGCGTCGGTGAATTCGAAATCCGGTCGGAGCAGGAAGGACGCCCTCTCCAATCGATGGTATTCCAAGAACGTGGAGTCATCCCTTGGCTAACTGTGAAGGATAATGTTTCCTTTGGGCTGAAAATGCGAAAATTGCCGAAGGACGTCATTGAGGAGAGGACGGAGTATTACTTACAAAAGACGGGGCTTGACCGGTTTGCACATCTCTACCCGAAAGAATTATCAGGGGGGATGAAACAGCGGGTGAGCATTGCCCGTGCATTCGCGAATGACCCTGAAATCCTCCTTATGGATGAACCGTTCGCCGCGTTGGATGAACAAAATAAATTCATCCTCCAGGAAGAATTGCTCTCCATATGGTCGGAAACGAAAAAGACAGTGATTTTCATAACACATAGCATTGACGAAGCATTGTTGCTGAGTGATCGGATTTTGCTTATGAGTGCGCAGCCCGGGAAAATCATTCAGCAAATTAGAATCGACACACCGCGACCGAGGACGATGGAAGATATCCGGAAAGATCCAAAGCTTGCGGAGCAGTTTGTCGATATTTGGAAGCATTTGCAAGATGAAGTGCAACGGTCAAGGAAAGAGAATAGATGAAATGGGGAGAAAAGGTGAAAGGGTTCAAGTATGGTTGGATGATGATTTTGGCTGCCGTGCTCTTACTTGTCGGAGCATGCGCCAAACAAGAGCCCGCTCCAGAAACAAAAGTGGAAACACCACCTGGTGATACAGTCGTTGAGACGCCGTCCGGGGATTTGGCGCCACTTGATAAGCGGGTGAAGGTGTTGATTGCCGAAGACGGTGCAGCTTCTGGGGCAGGATTCTATATCGCAAAGGAAAAAGGATATTTTGAGGATTACAATATTGAAGTGGAATTTGCTGATTTTGCGAATAGCGATGACATGCTGCCTGCACTTGCAGCCGGTGAAGTCGATATTGCGGGCGGCGTCTCGACCGCATCATTTTTTAACGCCATTGCACAAGGCATCGACGTTCGAATCATTGCGGATAAAGGACATAATATGCCGGGCAAATCGTATTTCACCTTCGTCATCGGCAACCATATGGTAGATGAAATTAAAGATTATCCTGATTTCCGCGGGAAGAAGATTGCCGTGTCTTCCAGAAACTCGATTGATGGATATATTTACGAGGAAATGTTGAAACATGCAGGATTAACTGAGGAAGACGTAGAGTATGTCCATATCGCGGATTTCGGTTCGATGCTTGGCGCGATTGACTCCGGGACAATTGATGCTGCGCTGAATATCGAACCGCTTATTGCACAAGGGGTAGCAAAAGGCTTCCATGTCCGCTTCAAAGATGCAACCGACTATGCGCCTGAATCACAGATTGCGATGGTTCTCGCTTCGCCAAAATTCATGGGTGAGGAAGAAATTTCATTGCGCTTCATGGCAGCATATTTGAAGGGTGTCCGGGATTACAACGACGCGTTCTTTAAAGGAGAAGGCAAGGAAGAAATCGTCGACATCATGGTGAAGCATACGGCGTTGAAAGATCCTGAGCTATGGGATAAAGTGAATGTCACCGGCCTCGATCCGGACGGAAAGATGTTCGTGGATGATATTAAGAAGCAATATGAAACGTATAAAGCAAACGGAGCGATATTAGGTGATATTGATTTTGATAAAGCCGTCGATACTTCATTAGCAGAGGAAGCTGTGGAGATTATTGGGGAGTATGAATGAGTCAAAGATAGGTAATTCCGCTATCAAAAGAAAAAAATAATAACTGGCGATGGCGTCGGGTTTCCAAGAGTCTGTAAACTTGGAAACCTTTTTGTGTTGTGAGGCGTATGATTAGTAGTGGAGAATATATAGAATTGGAAAAAACCATTATTGAGTTTTGCAGTCAATAATACTAATTAAGCATTTGGGGGAGTTCATTATATGCCCTTAACGTTCGCTCACCCGGCAGCAGTCTTGCCTTTTTCGAGAAACAGCAAGTATGTTAATTTCTTAGCATTGGTTTTAGGAAGTATGTCGCCTGACTTTGAGTACTTTCTCAGAGGAAAACCATCTGGTGAGATTGGTCACACATTTATAGGATTTGTAACTTTTAATCTTCCAGTTGTCGCGGTTGTTTATATAATTTATCAAGCATACATACATAGAACTTTGTTTAGTCATTTGCCATTTTTCCTACAAGACACCTGTACTGAAAAGCCAAGTTCTTCTAAAGCGTTAAAGGCTGTAGTTTTTCTCTACTCAGCTCTTTTTGGCATGCTGACTCATATAGTCTGGGATTCGTTTACGCACATAAATGGTTTTATGGTGAATAAATTAGCGGTGCTTACATATACCCTTCAAGTTTTCGATAGGAATATCCCTGTTTACAAATTCCTGCAACACGGAAGCACGTTCGTCGGCATATGTGCCATTGTTCTATATATGTGCTATCGAACGGCGAAGTATAATGGTAATAAGGGTAGGGGGATAAAACCTGTGCAAAAAGCTTTATATTGGGGCTGTATTACTTTATTGTCATTATTATTTTTCAGTTTATGGTATTCCATTGATCCAGTCACTATTGAATTGTACGGTATTATCGTTGTCCGAGTTATAGATTCGGTGTTAGTCAACTTGTTAATTGTTTCGTTGTACTTCAAATATTTTTACAGACGAAAAAACGCTCTAATTTGAGCGTTTTTTAATCTCTAAACGACAGGTATTTTACTCTTCGCAACTGACGTCTGATAGCTATGCAATCCCATCCCAATAATAATCACCAATATCCCAATCAAAGAAAGTGTACCGGGCAGCGCAATATGTAAAATGATCATTTCACCGATCATCGCGAAAATGAGCTCGGTCGATTGCGTCGCTTCCACAGCAGCGAGCTTGCCTTGGTCATGTTGGACTAGGTCGGTCGCCATGAAGAACAGCGTCGTTGCGATAACGCCTGAGCTAACCGCAACTATCAACGACTGAATGACTTGGTTCATGGAAGGCGGTCCGACAGTGAACATCGCATAAACAGCAAAACCGATCCAAACCGGAATGGTCATCAACGTCATCGCCAGCACTCTCTGAAAGGTATCAAGCCTTCCTTGCAATAAATCCATCATCTTTCGGTTGCCTAACGGGTAGGCGAACGCCGCCACGACAACGGGAAGGATACCTAGCCATAAAGTGCGTGTATCGACACTGTTGGCGTTCGGAATTTGAATTAAAATGACACCAGCAAAAATGATTAAAGTAATGAGCAACGAAACTAAGGGGATTCTCTGCCGAATCTTCTTTTCCCCTTCTTTAGTCTTCACAATAATGACGAATAACGGCGCCAACAGAACGCCGGCAACAATCGTCAATTGCCATGTCCCCGCAAGGAGCCAACCTGGGCTATATGCCGCGGAAAACGTGAGGGGTGCATAAAAAAGGACGAAAGCAACGACGCTCCAACCAAAAAAGGGAAGTGGCTTCGAGGCCATAGCCTTGCCTGTATCCCGAAGCCCTTTACGATAAGCGACGATGGCAATCAAAAACGGAACCATGAAGAAATAACGGAGGGAGGCGCTCCATAACCAGCTGCCTCCCGAAATTTCCATCGACCGATTCAATACAAACGTCACCGCGAAAAACAAAGATGACAGTATACCTATCCAAATAGCTTTCACAGTGAGGCCCCCTTATGCGCGTTCTTCGAAGAGCTTTACAGCCTCGATGATGACATTCGTCGCCTTTTCCATATTGTCGACGGAGATGTATTCATATTTACCGTGGTAATTCTCGCCGCCCGTAAAAATATTCGGCGTCGGCATGCCCATGTAGGATAGTTGCGCCCCGTCCGTACCGCCGCGCACTGGCACGATATCCGGCTTGATGTCGAGTGTTTTGAATGCATCCGAAATAATATCTACGATTTCCATGACAGGCTCAATCTTGTCACCCATATTGTAATATTGATCATTCAGTTCAAGCTCTACAGCATTCTCGCCGTGCTCTTTTTTCAATTGTGCCGCCGTGTCGACAAACAGCTGTTTACGTGCTTCAAACGTCTCGCGGTCGAAATAGCGGATAATATAATGCAACTCTGTCTTCTCGACTGAACCTGTCATATCCGCCAGATGAACAAATCCTTCATATCCATCCGTCACTTGCGGGATTTCATCCGCAGGCATTGCCGCTTGGAATTGGTTTGCAATCAGGATCGAGTTCACCATTTTGTCCTTCGCAGAGCCTGGATGCACGTTCGTACCGTGGAATGTCACTTTTGCTCCTGCTGCATTGAAGGTTTCATATTGCAGTTCGCCAAGAGGTCCGCCGTCCATTGTATACGCATATTTCGCACCGAATGTCTTCACATCAAATTTATGTGGTCCGGAGCCGATCTCTTCATCAGGCGTGAAGGCGACACGCAGTTTGCCATGTTTAATTTCAGGATGTTGTATTAAAAATTCCATCGCCGTCATGATTTCTGCAATTCCGGCTTTATTGTCAGCGCCTAACAACGTCGTGCCATCCGTTGTGATGAGAGTATGGCCAACATAATTTTTCAACTCGGGGAATGTGGAGACGGACATTATTGTCTTTTCATTCAACTGGATGTCATTGCCGTCATAATTGTCGACTCGCTGAGGATTGACGTTTTTACCCGTATAATCGGGCGCAGTGTCGACGTGCGCCAAAAAGCCGATTGTCGGGATATCCTTATCCGTATTAGCAGGAAGTGTGGCAAATAGATAGCCGTTTTCGTCTAGAGTGATTTCTTCCATGCCGATTTCAGCAAGCTCTTTTTCAAGCACATGCAGCAAATCCCACTGGCCCGCTGTAGATGGAGTGGATGTGCTATTCTCGTCTGATTGTGTATCGATTTTTGCATAACGTGTTAGACGTTCAATCAATTTTTCTTTCATTCCAATGACCTCCAGTTAGTGTAAAGCGTTATTTCCCTTATCTTATCAGATTGTTTCGATTCACGGAATACTTGACGACCCGACTGCCGATGCTTGCTGCAATGAAGACTTGCGCTGCATAGTACGTCACCATGACAAATGCGTCCCTGTAGGGAATATCTACGACAAATCGGTCGATCGCCAGCACCGAATCGGAAAATATAAATAGCAGCGCTCCGGAAATAGCAAGCTTCAACTGGGTACGAATCGCCATCCAGCCCATCGTCAAAATGACTGCGATATAAGCGAGGATAGCCACCCCAAGAATTGATTCGCCATTAGCAAATTGTGAGCCGGCAATCCAGATGGCCATGCCCACACCGTATAGCAACAGCAAACTTGCCGCCCATTTCGGTATATGTTTGCGGCTTGCAGAATTGAAAGCAAAGATGTAAAAAAGATGTCCAATGAAAAATGTAATTAGACCTGCCATGAACCAGTAGATAACCCCATCTGCAATCATGCAAATGAATAACCCCGCAATAATGATTCTTTTATAGGTATGTGAAATAAGTGACGGCGTCATCGCAGCGAATATGATAATGAGTGCCATAGGAATTAGCTTCATGAAAATCTTGAAACCGACCGGATCGGGTGGAATTAAAAATATATAAAGGGCGCCCATTATGATAATAGCTGTCAATACGATATTCCTCACTGCTTATACAGCTCCTCTCCTCCTTTTCACTTCGATAGGGGGACGTGGAAATCCTTCTGTTAAAGCGTCGTTAATAATTTTTTGGTCCGCAAGATATCAATGAAAACTTCAAGCGCCTTTGTTTGGAAAGGGGTGCTTGTCACAATGGAAAATTTGCGGCGGTAGGGGAGCCCTTTGACATCCAGCATTCGTAAATCGCCGTTTTTCAATTCTTTCTTAATCGACCAATGAGAAAGCAGACTTATACCGAGGCCTGCCTCTACAGATTCTTTGATTGGTTGAGTGCTGCTGAAATTCATTAGTTTACTCGGTGAAATCCCTTGCTGCTCAAATAAATTATCCATCGCTTCCCGTGTGCCGGATCCATGCTCACGGACAATCCAAGTTTCTTGCTCCAAGTCCGTCATTTCGAGAGATTTTCCTTTTGTTGAAAGCGGGTGGTCAACTGCACAGACGATTACCATAGCGTCCTCAGCAAAATCCTCTACGATGAGTCTTGCAGTATTGAATTTTCCTTCAACGATGCCGATATCGAGTTGATGGCTTGCGACTAAATCAGCGACAGTTGCTGTATTGCCGATTGTCACTGTCGGTTGGATATCGGGATAAGTCTGCTTCAAATTGGCAATAATGCGTGGCAGCACGTATTCGCCGAACGTATAACTCGCGCCGATCGACAAAGGACCGCTTGCCTTATTCGCTAGATCATCGACAAGATTTTGCATTTTCGAATACAGAGCAAGGATTTCCTTTGCGTGGTGATAGACGATTTCCCCTGCTTTGTTCAGCCGGACGTACTTATTCGTACGCTCTAGCAGTCTTGTCCCGATTTGTTCCTCGAACTGCCGGATATATTGGCTTACTGCCGGCTGGGTCATATGATGCTCTTCGGCGGCGCGTGAAAAGCTTTCTTTTTCCGCTACCGTTACAAATACTTGAAGTTGCTGGTCCATCTTCATCACTCCTTGCAATTAATCATATCATTTTACTTATCATAAACATTATTATAATTTATTTTACTTATGAAGTTCTGCATATTACGCTTACATAGGAGGTGGTATAGATGAATCAAAAGAACAGCAAATGGTTTGCGGGAATCGCTTTCACATTTTTTATTGCATTATTAGGTTTTTTATTAGCGAAAGTACCCGGATTTAACCATATCGGACAATTGGCAAGCGCAATCATAATTGCTGTCGCATACCGGCAATTATTCGGATACCCGGAAATGCTTCGCGCTGGCATTACATTTTCATCGAAAAAGTTGCTAAGGCTAGCGATCATTTTATACGGATTGAAATTAAATATAGATGTCGTTTTCCGCGACGGACTCGGCTTGCTGGCACGTGATGTGCTCGTCATTGCATTTGCCATCGGGCTTATGGTCCTTCTTGCCAAGTGGCTGAAGGCGGATAAAGATATTTCCTTACTGCTTGGAGTAGGGACGGGGGTATGCGGAGCTGCGGCCATCGCAACGGTTGCGCCGATCATCAAGGCGAAGGATGAAGATACCGCAATCGGGGTCGGTATCATCGCCATGCTTGGGACCGTGTTTGCAATTGGCTATACAGTATTGCGACCGATTGTACCATTGCTCCCAACTGAGTATGGCATCTGGTCGGGCATGAGCCTCCATGAATTGGCGCATGTCGCAATCGCCGCGGCTCCTGCGGGAGAAGATGCGCTTGCCATTGCATTGCTAGCGAAACTCGGAAGGGTATTCTTATTAGTCCCGTTATGCTTCATTTTCATTTATTTTATGAAGCGCAAAAGCAAAGGCGAAGAAGAAGGGCAGAACAAAATCGAGTTCCCATGGTTCCTTATTGGGTTCATTCTGTTAAGCGTATTTGGAAGTTATGTTTTAGGTCATTCAATACCTGTGTCTGATGAAGTGATGACAGGAATTAGTACAGTGACAACATGGCTATTAACTGCTGCCATGGTCGGTCTAGGCTTAAATGTCAGCTTGAAGGATCTGCGTGAACGCGCGATGAGGCCATTGATAGCGGTGACTATCACATCAGTCTGCTTGTCTGTTTTGGTGTATTTTATTCTATAAAATTATGGGCGTCTTTTCCGGAATAGGAATAGGCGCCTTATTTGATGTGAATTCCTTACATGCATAAATTAGATGAAATAAGGGAAAGTATTGATAATGCCTACTGTAGAAAGGTGAGATTAGGATGGGTGTACATCAATATTTTAAAAGCTTATCTGATTTAGAACAAATTATTCGTTGTCCAGGCAAGTTCAAATATCAGCATCATTCCGTTGCCAGCCATTCATTTAAGGTGACAAAAATTGCTCAATTTCTTGGAACGGTTGAAGAAAAGGCTGGGCAGAAAGTTGATTGGAGAATCCTATATGAAAAGGCATTGAACCATGACTACGCGGAACTTTTTACTGGAGATATAAAGACACCGGTAAAATATGCTTCAAAGGAGTTAAAGCAACTGTTCAGTGAAGTAGAGGAAGAAATGACAAGAAAGTTTGTAGAAAAGGAACTTCCATCTGAGTTTCAAAATATTTACTTAGAGCGATTTAAGGAAGGTAAAGATGAAACATTGGAGGGTCGCATTTTATCTGTAGCTGATAAAATTGATTTACTTTATGAAGCTTTTGGTGAAATTCAAAAAGGTAATCCAGAACCATTGTTTATAGAGATATACGAAGAAGCATTAAGAACAATATTGTTGTTTCAAAATATGAACTGCGTAAAATACTTCCTCGACCATATACTGACGGATATGCTCAGCGAACGTTTTACTGAACATGGGGAGTTATCGGGCATTGCAATGCGGATAATTAAAGAATGTAATAGTTGAAAGACTTACATAAAAGTCGTCATTTCTAAAGAAATTCCAAAAGAAAAAGGGCACTCCCTGGTAGAGATGCCCGTCTTTTACGTATAGATTAGACTACGGAGTAGTTCTTGTGGGAAACAACGGTGAGATTGGATGCGACACCGATTCGGTCTGCATCTTCCTCCGAAATCTTAACGATGACTGAGTTCTCAAGAATTTTTTGTATCGTTCCATTCACCTCATAATCATTGCGAACGAACGAAATTTCCTCATCGATATGACGAGCTGCGACAAAATCTGAAACAGGTTTTTCACTGCGTGGAAAAGCCAATCTGATCACTCCTACTGTTCATTCTCATCATTATTCTTAATAAAAAAATGCTTGGGCATGCCCAAAGCAATCGAATCGTGATGGAAAACAACTAGTTGAAAACGATCTCTATTAAGTTGTCTATTATTATTGTATCATAAATTGTCGCACTTTGCAGAAAGCATGATTTGCTTGGGTATATCGCTTGCAGCAACTTTACGGTGTGCGAGTCGACGATCCTGATATGAGCATAACTCCGGGAAATCGCGCCATAACCTGTTTGAACTCAAGCATAACCTGCGCCAGAAATCATAAACACTTGACATTATACCTGCAGGGGTATACAATCAGTCTTGTAATCAACGAGAAAGGAGCTGAACGCAGTTGGAATACGATGATAAAGTCATTAATCGATTAAAAAGAATCGAAGGCCAGATTAAAGGGATTTTGCGGATGATCGAAGAAGGAAAAGACTGCAAAGAAGTCGTTACACAATTGTCTGCTTCCCGTTCTGCGATTGACCGTACAATCGGCGTCATTGTCAGCTCAAATATCATTGCATGTATGCAGAATATTGATGAAAGCAATTCGATGTCCCAAGAGGATATTGTGAAAGAGGCGGTTGATCTTCTCGTAAAGAGTCGCTAAACAGTTGACTCTTTTCTTTTAAAGGTTTATTATACCCCTACGGGTAATGGTAATTTAGAAAGAAAGGATGATTGTGTTGTCAGAAACGAAAAAGACGACCATTGTTTTGTTCAGTGGAGACTACGACAAAGCAATGGCTGCTTATATTATTGCAAATGGAGCTGCGGCTTACGATCATGAAGTGACAATCTTCCATACGTTTTGGGGATTGAATGCACTCCGTAAAGAAGAACAGGTTCCTGTGAAGAAAGGGTTCCTTGAAAAGATGTTCGGGAAAATGATGCCTCGTGGTGCTAATAAAATGGGCATCTCGAAAATGAATATGGCTGGAATGGGACCAAAAATGATTAAGCACGTCATTGAAAAACATAATGCGATGACGCTTCCCCAATTGATTGAACTGGCGCAAGAACAGGATATTAAACTTGTCGCTTGTACGATGACAATGGATTTGTTAGGTCTTCATCAAGATGAATTGCTAGATGGGATTAACTATGCAGGGGTAGCTGCTTATTTAGCTGATGCACAAGATGGCAATGTAAATTTATTTATCTAAATAGGAGGAAACAATATGAATGAATTGACAGCAATAGAAATCGAAACAAAATTATCCGCTGGGCAAACGCTGAATATTATTGATGTTCGTGAAGTCGACGAAGTAGCTGAAGGTGAAATTCCTGGTGCGATCAATATCCCTCTAGGATTGTTGGAGTTCCGCATGAATGAACTAGATAAAGCAAAGGAATATATTATGGTTTGTCGCTCCGGCGGACGCAGCGGGCAGGCAACGAAGTTCTTGGAAAGCTACGGATACCGAGTAGTAAATATGACTGGCGGTATGTTGGCTTGGGAAGGTCCTACTGAGTAATTTTTTTATGCAGAAAAATATACCCCCATCGGTATTAGGAGTGACGGAAAATGATAAAAGCGGATCACATAATCGATGCAAAAGGATTGGCATGCCCTATGCCAATCGTCAAGACGAGAAAAGCGATGAAAGAATTGGAACTCGGGAGTGTTCTTGAGGTCCAGGCAACCGATAAAGGTTCTACCGCCGACCTCAAAGCTTGGTCGGAAAGTTCAGGACATCAATTCTTAGGTACAACTGAAAAAGATGGAGTGCTTACCCATTATTTACGAAAAACTGAAGGACAGGAAAAAGAGGAAATGAGTTATCCTCATGTTATTTCTAATGAAGAATTGGAAACTGCACTTTCGAACCGAAAGGAGATTGTTTTATTGGATGTCCGTGAAACTGCGGAATTTGCTTTCGGCCATATTCCAGGCGCCCAATCGCTTCCGCTTGGTGATCTAGAAAAATCTTTTAACGAATTAGATAAAGAAGCTTCTATCTGCATTGTTTGCCGATCAGGCAATCGAAGCGACATGGCTGCACAAAAACTTGCTGCAGCAGGATTCAAGAACGTAAAAAATGTTGTACCCGGCATGAGTGGATGGAAAGGTCCCATTGAAAAATCTGTTCAATAACGCACTTACCTAGATAGGAGGAGATAGTATGTCAGTTACACCGATGACGGCTGCAGAGGTTGCAAAAAAGGTGATCAATAAAGAGAACTTCTTTATTTTGGACGTCCGTAATGAAGATGCATTCGCCGATTGGAAAATTGAAGGGGAAAATATTCAACATTTGAATATCCCGTATTTCAATCTATTGGACGGTGTGGAAGAGAGTCTACATCAAATCCCGAACGATCAAGACGTCATCGTCGTCTGTGCGAAGGAAGGCTCTTCAGTTTTCGTCGCGGAAATGCTTGCTGAAGAGGGACGTGATGTTTCCTACTTACAAGGCGGCATGAAGGCGTGGAGCGAATATTTGGAACCGGTGAAGGTGGGAGACTTGAAGGACGGCGGCGCGATCTATCAATTCGTGCGCATCGGAAAAGGATGCCTTTCTTACATGATTGTGTCGAACGGTGAAGCTGTCATTGTAGATGCGACAAGAATGACGAATGTCTTCCTAGATTTCGCAAAACAATTAGACGTGAAGATTACGCATGTGCTCGACACACATTTACACGCCGATCATATTTCTGGCGGACGTAAGCTTGCCGAAGCCGTGAATGGAACATACTGGCTGCCGCCTAAAGACGCGACAGAAGTTATGTTTGCATACGAACCGTTAGAAGATGGCCAAGTCATAAAAGTCGGGAAATCGAAAATCGATATCCAAGCACTATATTCACCGGGCCATACAATCGGCTCCACTTCGTTTATTGTCGATGAAGCTTATTTATTGTCAGGAGATATATTATTTATCGATTCAATCGGGAGGCCAGACCTTGCAGGGTTGGCGGAAGATTGGGTCGGCGATCTGCGGGAAACTTTGTATAGCCGCTACCGCGAGTTGGCGGAGGATCTTCTTGTTCTTCCAGCGCATTTCATGATTATCGAAGAATTGAATGACGACGGAAGTGTGTCCAAGAAGTTAGGGAAGCTTTTTGCGGATAACCACGGTTTGAATATTGAGGATGAACAGGAATTCCGTCAATTAGTGACAGGAAACTTGCCGCCTCAACCGAACGCATACCAAGAAATTCGACAAACGAACATGGGCAAAATTGCTCCTGATGAAGAAACACAGCGTGAAATGGAAATTGGACCGAACCGTTGCGCGGTACGGTGACAAATTAATTATAAGGAGAAGATGACAAAATGGACGTAAAAAAAGTATTAGACGCAAAAGGGTTGGCATGCCCAATGCCGGTAGTACGTGCAAGGAAGACAATGAAAGAAATGGAAGTAGGAGAAATTATAGAAATTCAAGCGACTGACAAAGGCTCGGTTGCTGATTTGACAGCATGGGCAAAATCAAGCGGCCATAAAATGATTGACCAAAAAGAAGAAGCAGGCGTCTTCATGTTCTGGATTAAGAAAGCTGAATAAAGGGTGGGGGTATCTAAACAGATACCCTTTTCCTAATTAGGGAGAGTGATTTTATGGATATGGCATTTATTGTTACAATTTTTCTCATTGGATTTATAGGGTCCTTCATTTCCGGCATGGTCGGAATTGGTGGATCAATCATCAAATATCCGATGTTATTATACATTCCGCCATTGCTCGGAATTGCCGCATTCTCTGCACACGAAGTGTCAGGAATCAGTGCAATCCAAGTGTTCTTCGCGACGATATCCGGAGTGTGGGCGTACCGGAAAGGCGGATATCTCAACAAGACATTGATCATTTATATGGGAAGCGCGATTTTAGTCGGAAGCTTTATCGGAGGGTATGGTTCCAATTTGATATCGGAAGGAATCATCAATCTTGTGTATGGCATTTTGGCGACGATTGCGGCCATCATGATGTTCATTCCGAAAAAAGGTTTGGATGATATCCCTGCCGATAAAGTCGTTTTCAATAAATGGCTTGCAGCTGTACTTGCTTTCGTTGTTGGGATTGCTGCCGGCATCGTCGGAGCTGCCGGTGCTTTTATTCTAGTTCCGATCATGCTCGTCGTCTTAAAAATCCCGACACGCATGACAATTGCAACGTCACTCGCCATCACATTCATCTCATCGATTGGCTCGACGGTAGGGAAGATCGTGACCGATCAAGTTCTTTACGGACCAGCCGCCGTTATGATTGTAGCGAGCATCCTCGCCGCTCCACTAGGGGCAAAAGCGGGACAGAAGATGAATACGAAAGTATTGCAGGGCATATTAGCGGTATTGATTTTAGGGACGGCTGTGAAGATTTGGTTGGATTTTTGATGGTATGAGGATTTTAGCTTCATGGGCAGTGTTTTACTCACATAACAACCTCACAAAGAGATAGAGGAAATCTCTCCGTGAGGTTGTTGCAATTTAGATGAGTTAGACTTCCAATACGTTTACAACAACTTCTCCGAATAATTTATCGCCAATATAAACTTCTAACTTCCATAGACCCGGTGTTGGAAACTCCATATTTGATGGAACGTGTGTAGTAGCTCCATTGTTAGGGCTTATTCCAACTTCCGGATATTCCCAAACCTTTTCACTATGAGACGTACCTGCATCTCTAATAAGGATTTTGTGTTCTTCTCCTTTTTCGTTAATACCGATAACTTTTAATTTCCCACTGAATTCTTCTTTCTCCCCCCAAAAATGCCACATATATTTATTACCCTTTTCTGCAATAATTGGTTGGGCTTCGGCTTCTCCAACTTTTCCTGAACCAATTAAAAAACCTAATTTCTCTTCCTCTCCGATTAAGATATACGTGCCTTTAGTGTCATCACCGAAAGTAACCGGAATTTCAAAAGTTGGACTAACATCCCATTTCTCTTCAACAGCTTTTGTTTCTTCTGAACATCCTACTAACATTGTTGTCAGTAATAATCCTAAAATAACTTTCTTCATAATGGCCTCCTTTTGTCGCTGGAACATGATTACATATATATTAACATGTTATTCTGATAAGTATAAAAATAAGACGATAGACCAAAAAGACGAATTCCTAATAGGATTCGCCTCTTAAAATACCTTTTATTTCACTATGTTATCCTTCTGAATAGAATTACGTGCTCATTCATTCCAAATTCTATTTTTTCTTGAATGATGCGCGTATTCGCGTCTCTGTACCTTCACGGATCCGTTTGAAGTTTTCAATATGCTTCCAGATCGCCATTAAGAAAAGCAAAACAGCGACGAGGATCGCCCACATGTTACCTACTATAATTGACATTGTTAAAAGAGTGATATAAAGCATGATGACTCCGAAAACAAGTACATCCGTTATGAGTGCCACAAGAATGAACAGGATAAACCCGGCGAGCCCAAACCGCCAATCAATCGCAAATAGTACGCCGATTACAGTTGCAGTGCCTTTCCCGCCGTTGAATTTCATATGGAAAGGGAAGTTATGGCCGAAAATAACTGATGCACCGGTAATAAATAATAGCAATGTGATTTGTTCCGCGGAAAGACCAAAATGATCGGCAAGTAATCGAATTGCGATGACCGCAAAAATCCCTTTTCCGATATCAATCAATGCAACGAGTGCGCCATACCGTTTTCCGAGAACAATCATCGCATTCGAAGCCCCAGCATTTTTCACACCGGTCTCTTTCAAATTAACCCCAGAAATCCAGCGTGCAACTGTCGAGCCATGCAGGCAACCGACCAAATATCCACAAACTAGGGTAGCTAAAATCCATAACGTCATAAGAATCCCCCAAAATTAGTATATTGATATGAACCAACGTCCAAGGTAGGATGAATCGCGTCCAAAGAAGCCTTCTTCGCGCTCAAGAATCCACGCATGCGCTCAAAGAGTCTGCACCTGCGCTCAAGAATCCTCACATGCGCTCAAAGAGTCCGCATCCGCGCTCAAGAATCCACGCATGCGCTCAAAGAGTCCGCATCCGCGCTCAAGAATCCACGCATGCGCTCAAAGAGTCCGCATTTGCGCTCAAGAATCCGAATCCGCGCTCAAAATATCCATCCACACAAACCCATCCGGTGGCCTGACTACTAAAATTATTATAACATCAGAGACAAAGCGCAAGTTTCAGAAAAAAATAAATTCACCCCTTGACTTTTCGAAAAGAGTCTCCTATACTGTTCAACAAGATGAAAAACTGAATACCCAAACTCTTATCAAGAGCGGCGGAGGGACTAGGCCCTGCGATGCCCGGCAACCGGCAAGTGACGAACTTGCAAAGGTGCTACTTCCTACAGATTCGTGCAAACGGTCTGAAAGATAAGAGGAGGAATAAGCGAAAGCGTAACCCTTCTCTTAGCGAAAGGGGTTATTTTTTTTATTCCAAAAACCCCCAACGCCTCCGCATTGCCTTTTCATCTTACAAAAATCCACTGGAGGTAATACAAATGACAAAACTTCAACCTGAAACTCTTCTTTTACACGGTGGCCAAAAGCCGGATCCTATTACAGGTTCTCGTGCTGTGCCGATCCACCGTACTACTGCTTTCGTTTTCCGCGACACTGAACATGCCCAAAACTTATTCGGCTTGCAAGAAGCAGGCAATATTTACACAAGAATCACGAATCCGACCGTTGCTGTCTTTGAAGAAAGAGTTGCACTTTTGGAAGGAGGAACAGCAGCTGTCGCTCTTTCTTCCGGTATGGCGGCTATCGCCTTTTCCATTTTGAACATTGCTGGAGCAGGGGACGAAATCGTAGCTGCGGGCAACCTATACGGTGGTACGTATAATCTATTCGCCGTCACGCTTCCTCGCTACGGCATCAATGTGAAATTCGTCGATGCAGAAGATCCTGAAAACTTCCGTGCTGCGATAACGGACAAAACAAAAGCGGTCTTCGCTGAAACGATCGGGAACCCGAGCCTTCAAGTGCTCGATATCGAAGCGGTCGCAAACATTGCGCATGAGAATGAAATCCCATTCATCATCGATAACACATTTGCATCTCCATACGGATCGAATCCAATCGAGTTCGGGGCGGACGTTGTCATTCATTCCGCGACGAAATGGATCGGCGGTCACGGAACGACAATCGGCGGTGTCGTTGTAGACGCGGGGAAATTCGACTGGACGCGAGGCAAGTTCCCGGGCTTCACTGAGCCGGATCAAACATACAACGGACTCCGCTACGGCATTGACACTGCGGCGGCTGCATTTGCGACGAAGCTACGTGTCCAATTACTGCGCGATTTCGGACCTTGCCTAGATCCAGACAGTGCATTCAACTTCCTGCAAGGACTTGAGACACTTCATTTGCGCGTAACACGCCATAATGAAAATGCAGTTAAAGTGGCTGAGTTCCTGAAATCTCATCCATCCGTCGAGTGGGTGACATACGCCGGTTTGGAAGATCATCCGACGTACGAAAATGCTAAGAAATACTTGAAAAATGGCTTCGGTTCGATCATCGTCTTTGGAATTAAAGGCGGCCGTGAAGCCGGTCGCAGAGTAATCGACAATATTACGTTATGGTCACACGTAGCGAATGTAGGGGATGCAAAATCTCTAATCATCCACCCAGCTTCGACGACACATCAGCAATTGTCTGCTGAAGATTTGAAAAAGACAGGAACGCCGGAGGAACTGATCCGTCTATCTGTCGGACTTGAGTCTACGGAAGATACGATTGCAGACCTCAAGCAAGCAATCGAAAAAGCTGCGCCTGTCGGAGTTCGATAATAGAGCGTCATTGATTGTTACAATAATAAACCAAAGTTAAGGAGGGTGGTATAATGCCGTCAATTAAAGTGGCCATACTCGGTTTTGGTACGGTCGGTGAAGGTGTGTATAGAATCCTGCAGGAGAAGCGGGAGGAGATTAAAGAGAGCACTGGTTTCACAGTTGATGTCGTATCCATCCTTGTGAAAGACAAGGCGAAAAGACGCAAGCCGATTCAAGGAGCAAAATTCACAGACGACATTCAGGAAATATGGAGTAATCCAGAAATCGATGTTGTCTTCGAAGCAATTGTCGGGGAAGAGCCTGCCTATACGTTTTTGTCGGAAGCGATTGAGAAGGGCTGCCACATTATTACTGCGAATAAAAAGATGTTCGCCAAACACGGACCTGCTTTACTGAAACATGCAGGGTTCCGCAATGTGCAAGTCGGATTCGAAGCGACAACAGCTGGAGGCGTCCCGATTATTCGGACAGTGACAAATCTTGTTGCAGGCGACCGCATTAAACGGATTCAAGGTATTTTAAACGGGACGTCAAATTTCATTTTGACGAAAATGCGTAAAGAAGGTTCTTCGTTCCAAGCAGCTCTCTTGCATGCCCAGAAAAACGGGTACGCGGAAGCGGATCCTGCGGATGACGTGGATGGTACGGACGCGTTCCGCAAGCTGATGATTTTAAGCTCGCTCGCTTTCGGCAGACAGCCCGATTGGGAGGACGTACCAGTTATCGGAATTGATCATTTGGAGTCAATCGATATTATCGATGCATCCAAAGGTGATCTTCGCTATCGTCATGTAGCTGATATTTGGAAGGACGAAAAAGGGAAGCTGCAAGCAACGGTAGGGCCAGTTTTAATCGGGGCTGATCATCCGCTATTCAGTATAGACGGTGTCGACAACGCAATCATCGTAGATACCGAATATCTAGGACCATTAACTTTGGTAGGTCCTGGTGCCGGCATGTATCCAACAGGAAGTGCAATGATTGCAGACTTGTTGCATATCATTCGTCAACATGAATCGGTCCTAGTACTAAACTAAAAAGTGGAGGAGGAATCTTAGATTCCACCCTCCACTTTTTGTATTTATTACACAATGTCATTTACTTTCTTTTTCCTTGGCCGCTCACTTTTTGGCCGTTCACTTTGCAATGCTTTGATCAAGGAAACGATCATCAGCAGCATAATAAATGAGAACGGCAAGGCGGCAATGATGATGGTGTTCTGCAATGCTGTCAATCCATTTACAGAGAGCAAAATGACCGCAATGGCAGATTGGATAACACCCCAAATGATCTTCACGTTATTCGGCGGGGTCAAAGAACCATACGTGGACTGCATGCCTAATACAAACGTTGCTGAGTCTGCGGACGTGATGAAGAACGAAGCAATTAGAAGAACCGCGACGACTGATATGAAGAATGACCATGGCATCGAATGGAACATTTCAAAAATCGTTAATTCGGTATCTGCTTTCGCTAAGTCTGCAATCCCTTCACGCTGCATATTGATGGCGGTTGTTCCGAAAGCTGAGAACCAGAAAGCGCTCAAAATGGTTGGCGCCAACATGACTACAACCATGAATTCTCGGATTGTTCTTCCTTTCGATACACGCGCGATGAACATGCTGACGAACGGTGCCCAAGAAATCCACCAAGCCCAATAGAAGATAGTCCAATCTTCTAGCCATTCGCGATGAGCATCGTTCAACGGTGCCGTACGGAAACTCATCGAAACGAGGTTGGCAAGATAGCCTCCAATTGAATCAGTGAACACATTGAAAATAAGTAAAGTCGGTCCAACGATGAGGACGAAGCCTAATATGGCAAGGGCAAGAACCAGATTTGTATTCGACAAGTACTTAATCCCTTTGCCAAGCCCCGACCAAGCCGACATGACAAAGAGTACTGTGACGACTGCAATTATAATCAGTTGTGAAGAGAATCCGATAGTAAAGCCGAAAAGATAATCCAGCCCTGCGTTAATTTGAACAGCACCGAAGCCGAGAGAAGTGGCAACGCCAAAAGCTGTTGCAAATACGGCAAGAACATCGACGAGGACACCCCATGGTCCCTCCATTTTTTTACCGAAAATCGGCTTCAATGTTGCTGAAATTAACCCCGGTTCTCCTTTGCGGAATTGGAAATAGGCAAGTGCAAGACCGACAATTCCGTACATCGCCCATACATGCAATCCCCAATGGAAGAATGTGTAGCGCATCGCTTCTTTGAAGGCTGCGTCTGAATTTGGTTCGGCCGTCGCTGGATTAATGGCGTAATGGGATAATGGTTCAGCTGCCCCGTAAAAGACTAAACCGATACCCATACCTGCGGAGAATAGCATTGCAATCCAGGTGATTGTCGTAAACGATGGACGGTCCGTGTCTTGGCCTAAACGCACTTTTCCAAATGGACTAAAGATGAAGAATAGGCTAAGCACAAGAAGAAATGATAGCAGTAGCATGTAATACCATCCGAATGAAGATGAAACGAAGGATTTTATGGAAGTTGTGACGGCTTCAAAACTTTCCGCCGCAGTCACTCCGTAGCCGACCGCCAAGATGATCAGGCCAATTGTTATATAAAATACATTTGATATTTTTCGCATGTTTCCCCCTATGGATCATGAATTTTTGAAACGACTACATACTATACCAATCATATAGCAGGAAAGCAAAAGGGGTGAAAAAGTAAACACGTACACAAATAGCTTGTTTTATTTTTTTATAAATACGTATAAGGTGCATCCTATAGGTGTCCAGTAGGAGTAAATCGAAAATTGCGGATTGTGAATCCGGTTTGGGCTGAATGAAAAAATTGTGTCTTTCTGACTAGAACACATCCCTGTTTTCATTTTACCCTTGTTACCGACTTTTAATCCTCGTCTTTAATATCAAGATCTGGAGGCAACGGTTCACTCAAATAGTCTTCAATCTGCCTTTTTAACGTTTCGAGCTGATTAAAATAAGTGCCAAACTGACTTTGATTAATAAGGTATTGATCGCCGTCGTGCACGGATCGTATGCGTCCTGCCCAAACGTACTTCCGAACTTGCTCAATTGGCATCCCTAAATATTCTGCAGTTTCTTCAATTGTCATATACATACCAAAACTCTCCTTCTGTTTTCTTTACATTATAAACGAATGATACTTTGCATGTATTTGGGCAGTTTAAAAAGTAATAGACGAATGGAGGTATTGATCATTTTGAACGAAGAATCTAACGTGAACCATGGAAGATCTATTTTAATAAAAGCAATATTGATTTTCCCGATTTTATGGATTGTTTTAACATTGTTTAACGGTGTTTCTTTTTGGCACTCAACCATTTTAGGAATCGCTTTATTAGTCATTTCCTATTTAGGCGATATGATGTTACTCCCGAAAATAGGCAATATGGCTGCGACAATTGGAGATGTGTTGTTAGGGTTTATCGTTTTATGGGGGGATTACATTTGCTTGGATATACGGATTCTATGGGAGAAGCATTTTTTGCAGGGGTACTCGTAAGTATAGGGGAATACTTTTTTCATTCTTGGCTTTTGAAAACGCATTTCGGCAGCACATATTTAGATGAAGCGTAAGAAAAAAACGAGGGTGGCATTATGTAATGCCATCCTCGTTTTTTATATGAGTTTGCTGAAATTGAGCCGTTTATCCAAAGCGACCATAACAGGAATGCCAACTGCCATGACGACGAATTCGCCAACAGCGACAAAGAGCCATGTTAGTAAGAAAGGAAACTCCAATGCGATGTTCAATTCCCAAGCTATGAGGAACATCGTAAACGTGAAGACAATTGTATTGAAAAACATCCGTCGGTATAACCCGTCGATGAACTTGGCGGATAGGATTGTAATCGACAGGGCGAGTACGGATTGCCCGACCCCGAATACAAGATCAATCGGTCCAAGTTCGGAAAAGAACATGTTGGCGATAAATACGCCTAGAACGACACCGACGATATATTTTTTATTGAACACAACGAGATGATTGAACATCTCAGACAAGCGGAACTGGATGTTTGTGAATCCGAACGGGGCAATCAAAAACGTCACAGCAACATACAACGCAGCGATAATACCGCTCGTTGCCATCATTTTTACTTTCATATTCATTTCTCCTTAGTTTTTTTTCGTGGGAGGTTCGCGAACCACGTGGCAAAAAGCCTGCCTTTCAGTCTATCATAGGACTATTGAACGTTCAAGAGCCGTTTTATATGGCAAGCTGATTTCCCTTGAAAACGGGTATGCTATTTTCAAATGAATGATTGTTGAAAGAGGGAGCGATATGCGAAAGAGCTGGTCCATTTTCATGACTGACGTTAAGAATATTAGCCATAACTGGGTCGCGGCTGTGTTGATTGGCGGACTCATTTTTCTTCCATCCTTGTATGCATGGTTCAATATTTATGCGACATGGGATCCTTATGGTAAAACAAGTCAACTGCCGGTCGCCGTCGTCAATGAAGATGTCGGAGCGGACGTACGAGGTGAGCATATCGATGTCGGCGTGCAGCTTGTTGATACGTTAAAAGGAAATCGGGATATGGATTGGCAATTCACCACTCGTTCAAAGGCGATGGAACGGATTGAGTACGGGGATTATTTTGCGGTGTTAATTATCCCGCAGGATTTTTCGGTGAAGCTCAGTTCCGTCATTTCCGATCATCCCGAGAAAGCGGAGATCGATTATTATGTGAATGAAAAAATCAATTCCATTGCCCCAAAAATTACTGAAAAAGGTGCAAGCGTCATTGTCGATAGAGTGAGCAGGCAATTCATTTCGACGGTGAACGGCGTCATTTTTGATCAGTTTAATCGGCTAGGCATTGAGCTTCAACACGATATGCCGGATATCGAAAAATTCGAGAACTATATTTTTAATATGGAAGAGCAACTGCCCCAAATTCATGATTTGCTGAAAAACACAACACGAGATGCAGTGTCAGCACAAGACTTGATTCATAAAGCGCAATTGAAAATGCCGACAGCAAAACAATCGATTGCAGATGGATTGACGACGGTGAACCGTACATTGACCTTTTTGGATAGTGCGGAAGCTAGGCTGAATGAAATTGCACCTAAGGTGAATAGTGATTTGCAACGCGCGTCTGCAATTTCGAAGGAAACGAACGAGTTTTTAGGAAAAGTGAGTAACGTCAAATTGGATTTTACAGAAATTGACCGTGTGAAAGAACAGCTAGATACTAAAATGACGGAGACAATCCAGAATATTGGATCGGTGGAAGCGGATCTCCGGTGGTTGCAAGATGTAGCAAGCAACGAAGAACAGCCAAATGTGGAGCGGCAAGAGAGATTGCAAAATGCGCTCGACAAGACGACGGACTTACAAAATTTGCTGGAAGAAGTGCAAACGAATGCTAACTCGCTTAATGGATTAGTTGAAGGTAGGCAACAGCAATTGAAGCAAACATTGGTAGATTTAGAAAGGTTATCAGAGAATGCAACCGTACGACTTGATCAGTTTCTTGATGAATATAAAAATACAATCGAGCCAACCGTCATCGCAGAAACAGCACGCGCCAAAAAAACGCTCCAACAGGCTAAATCGTTGCTGACGTCAATACAATCGACTGTCCCTGAGGTGGAGCGCATTCTGGCAAGTACCTCTAAGCATATAACTGAGGGAACCGAGTTGTCGGAAAAAGCATTGAACGAGTACCCTTACATCTCGGATAGAGTGGGAAATCTTGCTGACAAAATTCGTACCATCCAAGGTGAAACGGACATTAATGAAATTATCCAGTTGCTTCGGAATGATCCGCAAGCGGAGCGCAGCTTTTTTGAGGAACCGATATTGTTAAATGAAAATAAATTATTCCCTATCGAAAATTACGGAACAGGCATGACGCCATTTTACACTGTGCTTGCTATTTGGGTTGGCTGCCTACTTCTCATCTCCCTTCTTGCTACGGATGCTGAAAATGTGGATGGGATGAGCAGCAGACATATTTACGCAGGGCGTCTATTTACATTCCTCGCTATCGGTCTGCTCCAAACTCTTATCGTTACAGTCGGCGATCTCGTAATCCTTGGTGTTCATGCAAAGGATCCAGTCTGGTTCATCGTTTTCGGACTATTCATCAGTACGGTGTTCATGATATTCGTCTACACGCTCGTCTCTTTATTCGGAGATGTCGGAAAGGCGCTTGCGATCATCATGCTCGTTCTGCAAATTGCCGGTTCCGGCGGCACATATCCAGTTGCGCTCTTGCCGAGCTTTTTCCAATGGATCAATCCCGGCCTCCCGTTCACATATGCGATTGATTTAATGAGAGAAGCAGTCGGCGGCATTGTTTGGCAACGGGTCATAACGGACATCGCATTTCTGTTCATTACAGGAATCGTCTTTTTTTTAGTAGGCATCTTCCTGAAAAAGATCGTGAACCGGAAAACCCATCAATTGTTAAAAAAATCACGGGAATCGGGGCTGTTTCATTGAAGGGGGACATCACATCAGTTGATTTCCAACTATTGAAACAAATTAGTCGTTAAGAACGTACCAATAAAGGAAGTGTCGTATTGATAAATATAGGGGGATTGGGAATGAGGAGGCTATTGCTAGGAAGTGTATGCTTGGTCGGTATACTGAGCGGGTGCACGGACCAGACAAACGCAGATCAGACAACTGAAATTAATGAACTGAAAAAGCAAATCGAGCAAATATCATCAGAAAAAGATTCTCTTATTAATACGTTAGAGAAGGAAAAGAGAGCGCTCGAGCTAGACTTGAATCAACAAGTGAGTAATGATTACTCGATGATTGAAGCAAAAGATATTGAAAAATATCCACAAACGCTTTATAAGTCAGCTACTTTGGACATGGATGGGGATGGCGAGGAGGAAGTAATCGAATTATACGTGAATGCAGGCAAAACGGAAAATGGGGTCTTTGCTTGGGATGATGGACAGACCTGGTTGTTAGTAGTGAAAGACGGCGATAAAACCTACCCGCTTTTTGATGACTTTGTTCAGCTCGGTTCGATTGATTTCAGTACGACAAGACTTGATAGGAAACCGGGAATCGTGATGATTATGAGGTCACATTCTGATAGAATAGTACAGAAATTCTCATACGACAAAAATGAAAATGGATATCAGAAGGAAACCTTTTATAAGAAAGAAAATATAAATGATCAGTATAACCAGCCAGCCTCCTATGCCTTTTTCAACGATGCATATGAATTAATGGACATGGCATTTACAACTAAAATGTTGCCGGTTCTAGAAGCTAGTGAGAATACTCTTCAGGACAATGAGGAGAGAAGGGCGATCATGGAGCCGATTTTAGAAGATGCTTTTAATGCTGAGCGATTGCTGGAGATGGCCTCGGAGTTGAATCGGGAGCTGAATGTTTCTTTAGATGACACGATAAACATGTTGAACCAACTAATCAACAAGCCGCCGACAGCTGAGCAAATGAATCAATTACAATCAATTCACGATGTGTTCAAAGATATCGAAACAGAAGATATAATAATGAAGGAAGAGAATCAGATTCATCCTGAGATTCGAGAGTTGTTTCAAAGGATTGATTTCATTCGTTAAATTAAGGAGAGAACCCAATGTCTACAACAGAAATTAGAAAAAACATCATTATCAATGCACCAATCGAAACGGTTTGGCCGTACGTCTCAACAGCAGAAGGAATCGGCGCTTGGTTCATGCCCAGTGATATGGAACCAGTAGAAGGGAAGGAGTTCACTTTGCAAGCGGGTCCATGGGGAGAATCACTATGTAAAGTAACTGAAGTCCAACCGCCAAATCGTCTCTCATTCGACTGGGGAAAAGACTGGCAAGTTCACTTTGAATTGAAGGACATCAATGACCAAACTGAATTGACCTTCATTCATGCCGGTTGGGAGGATGGCAAGCAAACGGAGTTCGGCGAATCGCATGATGTCGTTCGGCCGCGCATGTCCGGAGGCTGGGATGGGCTATTGGCGAAGCTGAAAAAAACGATAGAGTCAAACAACTAAATAATTGTGAGAATTCATACACCCTCCTTCAATATCATGATATATTCAATATATTGGGGGAGGGGATTTCTTTGTCACAACGCATAGCATTCATAGTTGTCCTACTAGGGGCGGTGCTCTGGGGGACGACCGGCACTGCGCAAACTTTCATGCCGCAAACGGTCCATCCATTGGCGGTAGGAGCCTCGAGGCTTGCGGTCGGCGGCTTCACATTGCTCGTCATTATGCTTATTCTCCGGAAAATCGATTTTCGAGACTGGCCGTGGAAAGCAACGATTCTTTCAGCATTGGCAATGGCGGTTTTCCAATACTGCTTTTTCACGTCAATCCGGCTGACGGGGATTGCTATCGGAACGGTAGTTGCAATCGGAAGTGCACCGATGTTTTCCGGGCTCATTGAATTGTTGTTCCTAAAAAAGCGTCCGACAAAAATATGGCTGACGGCAACATCCCTTGCCATTATCGGTTGCGTCTTATTGTTTTCGAATAAAGAAGGGCTCGTCGTCAATCCAATCGGCGTCTCGCTATCTTTATTCGCAGGACTTTTATTTGCATATTATACTTTATTCAACAAGGAAGTGTTGGAGAAAGCGGATGCAATCCCTTCTGTCGCCGTCATATTCTCGGTGAGCGCAATCATGCTTATGCCATTCCTTTTCATCTTCGAAACGGAAGGATTGCTCACTATTCCCGGCATATCTACAATGATTTACCTCGGAATTGCGACAACAAGTGTAGCATATATCCTGTTTTCCACCGGATTGCGGCATATCCCTTCGTCATCCGCCGTGACACTTTCTTTGGCCGAACCGTTAACCGCCGCTATTTTAAGCGTAATCGTCGTAGGGGAAAGGCTGGATCTTGTTTCATGGAGCGGAATCGCCCTACTATTAGGCGGAATCCTCGTTTTGACGTTTAGTGGGCGAAAAGAGAAGGCTGCCATTCAATAGGCAGCCTTCAGGTTTACTCCGCTTTCATCTTCACATACATCCTCGTCGCGAAATACCCAAGAATAATAAGCAACGTTGCCAAAAGGCCGCCTTCCAATCCGAACGCGCCGCCAGTCAGCCAAGCATTCCCATCTTCCACCGACACATTATAAATCCCATGTGGCGCAGTTCCGCTCACTGCAAATCCAAAAACATTCCCTTGAAAGTAATTCCACGTAATATGATAGCCGATTGGCAGCCACAAGCTCTTTGTCGCGTCAAACATATAGGCGAATAAAAGGCCGACCAATGCGATATTGACCAAGCCCAATACGCTGACATTCGGATTTGTACCGTGCACCAAACTGAAAACGACAGCAGAGACAACATACACCAGCCATTTCGGATTCCCGCGGCTCTCCATCGTCGACATGACGTACCCTCTAAAAAACATTTCCTCAAAAAAGCCGACGAGAATGAATAGAACAAGAAACGATAATGCATACACTGAAAACTCGGGATCCGTGAATGAGTTAAGCATTATCACATTACCGGAAACCAATAGAATAAAGAAAATGATAGCGATGGACACAGCTCCGAGCAAGAGGCCGAAACCTAAATCTTTCAGCGACCCTCTGAAGCCCAACTCTTTCAACGTTCCTTTATTGACAAAACGCCATAGCAACACCGTTGCAAGCATTCCGCCAACTGTCCCGCCGCCTTGGGTTAATAGAAAAATCCAAGGATGTCTGTTAAAGGCGGCCATGATATCCATATCGTAATTACCGTCTTGAAACGGGAAATCGACAATTGCGAGCAAAACTCCTCCAGGCAGCGCGAAAATTTGCTGTGCGATGAACATCGACGCGAACGCCAAAAAGATCAGCCATCCCGCGCGAACTTGGTTTGAATTGTTTTTGAACAAATGATAACCTCCATTCTAATCAAATATATGCTAAATAGAATAATCGATTCGATGATCTTTAGGTGAAACGCGTCGAATAGCACCGATCAATAGTAAAAACAGAATATCCATGATAAGAACACCGATTGTTGAAATTAAGGATAAAGCGATCCACCCATCGCCTGCTATATTCATTGAAAACGATAGGAGTGCCAAGGTGAAAAGATGAATAGTAATGTAAAATTTATAAGTGTTTTTCGTCCGATGCTGCAGCGCATGATTGCCAACCATTTTCGCTGCGTCAATTAATATATTGAATAAATAATAGGTAATCACCAATTTAAGTACTAATAGAAGGGTCCCATAAGCGGTCCATCCGGTAGGCAACGTGGTATCGGATAGATTCACAAATACAGAAGGCAAGGATATGAACATTCCTAACAATCCAATAGTCATCGCCTTTTTCGCTTTCGGAAAAGCATCCACTAGCCTAGAGCAGCCCGCGTAGATTAAATAATATCCGAGAGGATCCATCAGTAGGTCAATCATGACATGAAGCCGGAAGAAAATGAGAAGGTAACCCCAAAACATATAGCGCAATGCTTTATTCACCTAAACCCCTCCCAGTCTTCTCCTCGATGATTCGATTGACGTCGTCCTGTGTTAAATACGGAAACAAATTGTAGTGAGTGTAGTTCGTGAATGGTTTTCCTTCCGTAGTTGTTCCAGATATACGGATGGCGAAAGCAAAAGGGTTCACGAAACTTTTTTCTTTAAAATTGACTCTCAATGTCACAGATTTATCTTTTTCCAAATGAATTGGAAGCTTAAGGGAATCCAGCGATTGCTCTGTTTGTTTTCCGCTGATCGTGAAGTTGAATCGGTCTTCGATCGGTTCATTGAAAGGGAAGTCGATCTTCTCGATTGCCAACGTCTCTGTTGCTCGGAATGTATCCCAACTCGAACCGTCATTGCTGCTTCCGCTAGATGGTTGCTCCAACGCTCTAGTATCGTCATTCTCATAGTACTGCTGTGGATGGACGATCACTTCCCCGATGGACGCGGTTGATGATCTTCCGTCTGAATAAAACACAGCCATTTCATTGAATGACTGTATCTCTGTATTATCGCTGAACGACCGTAATTTGACGTTTATGCTTCTCAGCTCTTGATGTCTATAAGTGTCGATTGCATGAGGAGCGGTGGTGCTCGTAAAGAAATAGTCGCCTTGCGGAAAGCCTTCGACATCACCTAATCTTATGTAATTGATATGCGAGTGATCGTTTTTATTCGCTAAGTAAAAGAAGGTGACATAGTTATGGTCTTGTTCATCTGTTGTCGTTTCCAAATAATGATCCAGAAAAATGGGCTCTTCCAATTGTTTCGAATGTGCATATAATGAATTCACAATCCAGCTGATTGCAATAAGTCCAAGTGCCGCCCAGAAATAACGTTCTTTCACAGCCATCCCCCTTCCAGCCTTTTCCTTTGTCTGTTTATTGTCTCAAATCAAGTGGAGGAATGCACTTGTTTATTGAAAATTGTGGAGGAGGGGAGTTTATCACTACTCAGCTTATCTTTATCAACGTTCAACCATTTAGTAGGCAATCAAAAGCCCTCTCAAAATATGAGAAGGCCATAAATCATACCTGTTTTGAAGATTGCTCCTTCAGCCGCTCCAATTCAACATCGATTTGCCCAACATCAATTCGTTCAAACAGCGGCTTCACATATGCCAATGTCAATTCTCCGAGTTCGATTTCCTTCCATTCGGGTTTTCGCAGTTTAAGCATCGTTTGCACATCCTCACTTGAAAACGGTAGGAAAGGGGAGAGGAGCTGGGCTAAGTTTGCAATAATATATACACATGTTGCCATCGTCCGTGCACATGCCGCTTCATCCTCATTGATCTGAATCCAGGGCTTTTCATCGTCGAAGTATTTATTAGCTCGTCGAATGAAATCGAAAATCGTTTCGATCGCTTCTTTAAAATGCCCCGTCTCGATGCGCTCGCCGACAATGCGGTAAAGCTGCACAACGGTCTTTTTAATTTCTCCATTAATCACTGCAACGGGCACAACCCCGTCAAACGACTTATCGATAAATTTCAACGTCCGGTTCACGAAATTCCCGTATGCACCTAGCAGCTCCGAGTTATGGCTATAAATGAACTCCCGCCACGAGAAGTCGGCATCCCGGTTTTCCGGTGCATTCGCGGTCAAAAAATACCGTAATGAATCGGGATGATAACGTTCCAAAATATCCGGCACCCAAACTGCCCAGTTTTGACTCGTCGACAATTTTCGCTTCTCCAAAGTCAAATATTCATTGGAAATGACATGCGTCGGCAATGCGTCCTCTTTGCCAATCCCCATTAGAATGGCTGGCCAAATAATCGTGTGGAAGGGGATGTTGTCTTTGCCGTGCACATAGTAGGAGACTGTATCTTCATTCCAAAACTCTTCAAAATTGGTGCGGTTCAATGCGGCCCACTCCTGGCTCGCGGAATAATAGCCCGTCACCGCCTCGATCCACACATACACTTTCTTATCCTCATAGCCTCTGACAGGAATGCCGACACCGTTCGCCAAATCCCTTGAAGCGGCACGGTCACGAAGGCCTTCCCGTAAGTAACGCTCAGATTGATGGATCGCGTTTTCCCGCCATCTTCCTTCAGCTTTCGCATCCGTAACATATTGTTCAAGTTCATCTTGAAAAGCGCTTAATTCGAAATAAAAATGCTCTGTCTTCCGAACGGTAGGTTCATTCCCACAAAGCTTGCATGTGCGCTCCGTTAAATCAAGCGGATCTAAAATGGAACCACAATTGTCGCATTGATCGCCACGCGCTCGGCTTCCGCAATATGGGCAAATCCCTTCGACAAATCGGTCGGGAAGAAAACGCTCGTCAAACTCACAATATGTTTGTTCCACTTCCTTTTTGAAAATAAAACCGCGGTCCAATAACGTTAAAAATACATTCCGGACAACTTGATGATGAAACCTTCCGTCTGTCCGCGTGTATATGTCGTACGAGAATCCCAATCTCGAAAAACAAACTATAAATTCCGTATGGTAACGGTCCGCAATTTCCTTAACAGACACTCCTTCGGCATTCGCCCGTATCGAAATAGGAGTCCCATTGCAATCACTTCCCGAAGCGTAAAGAACCTTCTCACCTTTCAACCGGTAATACCTCGCCAAAATATCCCCCGGCAGCAATGCTGCAATATGTCCAAGATGCAGCGACCCATTCGCATACGGCCAAGCCCCTCCAATGAATACACTCATGTAATTTCCTCCTCTGAATAAAATAAAAAACCCCGTCCCTATCGATAAAAACCGATAAGGACGGGGTTTATAACCCGTGGTACCACCTTACTTCACAACTAGCTAACGCTAATTGCCTTCAAAAGTACACGCCAAAAAAGCGTTATACTTTGACGTGGATAACAAGCGCCAACTCTCGTCGCATCCTACTAGTCCAAAGACGTTCAGTGCGCGGCTCAAGGATCATGTTCAAAAGATTTGTCCGCTTCATTTCCACCGTCAGAAGCTCTCTAGGCGACATCCTCTTTTTACTTTTCCCTCTCATTGCCTTTAGTAAGATGTAGTTGAAATGATTATAGTCGTTTGATTCGGAGAAATCAATAAGTATTTACCAATTCGTAGGCGGGCGCTTTTGGTCGGTTCGGTCTTCTTCCGTCTTGTTGTTTTTATTTTTCACGTTGTCGTTCTTCCCGATGACGTCCATATCATCAGGACTAATATCGAATCCATACCCAAATTCCTCACGATCCAGCGTATTGCCTTTTTTGATTTTCTTTTCTTTTGCCAAGTCAGTTCACCTCCCGTATATGCAAAGCTTGTTCAACTGGGAGATGATTATTCATTCGCTTACTCCTCTTTCACCGACAATAAAAACGCATAAACCGCTTCACCTTTCACATCGTCACTCCATATCGCTTTGACGGACATGAAATACCTTCCTTCGACCGTGGGCACTTTTGCTGTGTCGCCGTTCACTTCCACAGTTGTTGTTTCGCCGTCTTTATGGATGAGCACTTCATATGCATTAGGTTGTGGGAAATCCTTTAACTCAGGAGTCACAGAGAGTCGAAATCTAATTTCCTCCCCAGGCTTAACTTGATTGGCGCGTTCATGTTCTAACATTTCCTGTGCAGGCGTCGGCTTCAATGAACACTTTTTATCCGCAGATTCCCAGCAATGCTTGTCATAAGACATCCAAACACTGTCATTGTCGTAGTATGCTTGAAGGTCGGGTTTAAAAGTGATTTCAGCCTCCTCCTCATTCTCCACCTCGGTCGTTTGAGGCGAAGGAGCCACTATTTCTTCTTCATCTTTTTCATCATCGCAAATGGTTGCGTCCCCTTGGGCGCCTTACCAGCCATTCCAATACTTCGCCGTTCCGAAAATAGTGTCCAATGAACTTGCAGTCATTACAAAAAACTTTGCATTCTCCTTTTCGAATGGATTGATAGTGTTGGGGGTGGCAAGTGCGGTCGTTTGGGCAGCGATTGCTGTTGTATCGGTTGTGCAATATCGATTTGCTCGGTAGGGAATATGCGTTGCTGCTCATCAGGGGATACTGATGAGCAGCTTTTTTACGTGGAGGAGAGTTTATCTCGGGTGTGCAAGACGTTATCACCGACTTGACAGAGTTTATCACCGACTCTCAGGCAGTTATCACCGACTTTCATCGGTTTATCACCGCTCAGGGCTAGTTTATCACCACTCATACCGACTTTATCACCACTAAACCATTTACCAGACACAATCTTAAGCCTAACAACAGCCATCTTAAGAATTTCTTCATAATTCCCATCATGAATTGTTAAGATTTAACCATTACAATTGGTATCATAGAGGAAAGCGAGGTGCGGATGATGGCTAAGTTCACAGTGCTCGTGGCGGATGATGATAAAGAGATCCGCGATGGGATTGAGATCTATTTGAAAAATGAAGGTTATAGCGTGTTAAAAGCGGCGGATGGGAAAGAGGCGCTTGATTTGCTCCAAACGAATGAAGTTCATCTGCTTATCCTCGACATTATGATGCCGAACATGGATGGGATTACGGCGACATTTAAAATCCGTGAGATGCAAAATATTCCGATCATCATGCTTAGCGCGAAGGCGGAGGATACGGATAAAATCCATGGATTGTCTGTTGGCGCGGATGATTATGTGACGAAACCGTTCCATCCGCTTGAGTTGATGGCTCGCGTCAAGTCGCAACTGCGGCGGTATGTCCAGTTCGGTACATACGAGGGCCAGAAAAAGATTGAGATTGATGGATTGGCGCTCGATGAAGATGCAAAAGAGTTATCGGTCGATGGGAAACCGGTAAAGCTGACGCCAATCGAATACAAGATTACAGAATTGCTTATGAAAAACGCGGGGCGTGTGTTTTCAATAAATGAAATTTACGAGCGTGTATGGAATGAAGAAGCGTATAATGCGGAAAATATTGTGGCGGTCCATATCCGTAAAATTCGCGAGAAAATCGAAGCGGACCCAAAAAATCCGAGATATGTAAAGGTGGTGTGGGGCATTGGATACAAAATCGAGAAGTGATTGGAGTATAGTTTTTTCAGTTTTCTCCATTTGCATTGCAGTCGTCACTATTGGATATTGTTTCCCTCACATTCTCGACATGATTGAAAGCGGCTGGGAACGTTCTTCGCGGGCAATCGCTTATTTCACGCGCATCATTAGAGGGGGCACAGCCTGATGAAAAATAAAGTACTTCTACTCATATGGGCTACGCTTGTTACGATTGTGCTGCTCGCCAGTCTTTCATTTGCAAGACAAGGAACGGGGTTATTCGGAAAGGGCTTTTCCGATTCTGATGATATGAAGTGGCGGTTAGACGAGTTTTATGATGTGATTGGTCCTTCTGTTCTAAATCCAATCAACATAGAAGAGGCGAAGAAGAAAATTACAGTATCCGATAGCGAAATTGAAGAGCATCAGACTCGTTATGGCACATTGGCAGACCAGCTCGCTAATATCCATGATCAATACGCACAAAGAATTTTCGATGCAAAAGAAGCTAACAATGACTTATTAAGGCAGACGTTGATTGAAGAACGGGATATGAAATTGGAAGATATCCGAAAGAACTTTGAGGAAGATGGCCATGTAGAGGCGAAAATCCGTAAAGAGAAAGAAAAGGTTTTAGAAAATTATTTAAAGGAAATAAAAAACAAATCCTATTCATTACATGTCGCCTATGAATTAAAGAATGTAGATACTGGTGAGACGTTTTCTTATGGTGATATTTCGAAGCCTGCTGTTTATAAAAAGAGCTTCAATGAAAATAGTCACTACTTCAAGGCGAACTCATTACCGGGACGCTATTCAGAATGGACAACGCCTTATATTAATTATTACGAAGATGCTCATGTTTCCGATGAAGAAATAACTGCCATGGCAAATCCCGTGCAGTCTTTTGAAGGAGTTGTCATCGTTCCGAAGGCGGCCTTTGAAAAAGGCGGTGCTTTATATGCCCAATATAAGGATTTCAACAGGGGCAAATATGGCATGTATGCTTTTTGGGTCCTTGGCTTGCTGGCGCTCATCTCCTTATTAACAGGCATGAGATTTCAGAAGGAATGGGTAACCGGAACACCGATTGCAGATTGGTATTCTGACGTAAAGATCGATGTAAAAGTAGCGGCGTTTTTCATGTCAGCGTTGATTTTATTGGAATTCATCAATGGCGAGTCCTACAATCTGCTGAACTTCTTTACGCAACAAAGGCTGGAAAGCTGGGTTATTTGGCTCGGCACCTTCTTTATTGCCGGTGTCCTCATGACAGCGTTGCTTGCATTTCAGCTTGTGAACAGTGTGGAACGATGGAAGCGGGAAGGTGTATTGGCGAAGGACATAAAAAACAGTTTCACGCTCCAATTCTTTAGAGCAATCCGTGAGATGTTCCTGAAAAAGTCGATCGGCGTTCAGTCGTTCATCCTGCTTATCGGATTTTTCTTGGCGGGAATCGGATTTGTTGGTATGTTCATGTATGGGGTTTTCTTCATCATTTATATTTTTTGTGTCCTGTTCCTTGGCTTGCCAGCGCTTTATATTTTTATCCGACGTTCTGCTTACTTGAATCGGATTATCATTGATACAGAAAAAATGGCTTCGGGGCGTCTGAATGAAGACATTAAAATCGAAGGCCGCTCACCACTTGCCGATCACGCCAAAAATTTGAACAATCTTCGAGAAGGCGTGCGGGTGTCCATGACGGAGCAGGCGAAAAGCGAGCGGCTGAAAACGGAATTGATCACGAATGTGAGCCACGATCTGCGTACACCGTTGACATCGATTATCACGTACACCGATCTTTTGAAAGATGAAACAATTACACCGGAAGATCGTGCGAAATATGTCGACATTTTAGATAAGAAATCGCAAAGGCTGAAGACGCTCATCGAGGATTTATTCGAAGTGTCGAAAATGGCGAGCGGCAATCTGGAACTGCATAAGCAGCGTGTCGATTTGACGCAATTGCTCCAACAAGCACTTGCTGAGCATGCGGAAGACATTGCTGAGTCGGGACTCGATTTCCGGACGACGCTTCCGGACGATATGCTCGTTGCTTATGTGGACGGCCAAAGATGGTGGCGTGTTCTCGATAATCTGATTGTGAATGCGATTAAATATGCATTGCCGGGCACCCGCGTTTACTTGACGCTCAGAAAAGTAGGAGAGTCAGCAGAGTTCATCGTAAAAAACATTACGAAATATGAACTCGGTGAAAATGTCGATGAACTGTTCGAACGCTTCAAACGTGCAGATACATCGCGTCATACTGACGGCTCTGGCCTTGGTTTAGCCATCGCGCAATCAATCGTCGACATGCACGGCGGGACAATGAAAATCGACTTGGACGGGGATCTGTTCAAGGTGACTGTAACTGTGCCGGTAAAATAAAGAATCCGCATGCAATGCCAAGAAATTGGTGTGCATGCGGATTTTTCATTAATAATCATGGATAGGTTTACAACCGACCAAGCAAAGGAATAGAAATAGAAAAACTTTTATACGGAGGTGGCCGGTTTGTATAGCCGATGGATGGATTTGGATAGGCGATATAAGCGGGTCATTTTTTTGATCAGCATAACGGCGCTTTTGCTCGTTGTGGCGACAGTCGGATTCATGTTTCTTGAAGATTTATCTCCTTTCAATGCCTTTTGGATGACGATTATTTCCGTAATGACAATCGGTTATGGAGATATTTATCCGACAACGCAGGAAGGCCGTTGGTTTGCGCTCTTTCTTGTGCCGCTAGGAGCAGGAATTGTGACGTACGCATTAGGCGTGGGGGCTTCCTATTTTATTGAACAGCAATTATCGAATAGAGTGTGGGTGAGAAGGATGGAAAAACAAATTGCTAATGTAAATGATCATATAATCGTTTGTGGGTTTGGGCGCGTCGGGAGGCAAGTGTATAAGCAACTGAAGGAGGAAGGTGTTCAGATTTTATTCATCCATGACAATGAAAGTGATCTCATGGAAGTTGTCGAACCGGGCACTTTACGAATCATCGGTGATCCGACTGACAAAGCCATATTGCTGCAAGCGCGCGTCGGTCAAGCGCGTGCCCTTATTACCGCGCTCTCCAATGACGCAGATAATGTGTTCATCACATTGACTGCTAAAAGCATCAATGAGGATATCGTCATTGCAGCACGTGCTGAACGGGATGACTCGCAAGATATATTGGAAAAAGCGGGTGCGACAAGTGTCATCAACCCTTCCATCATCGGGGGAAGGGAGTTGGCGATGTCCATCATCAAACCGAACGGAACCGACTACATTAACGATCTGATCCGCTCGGAGAAAAAAGACTTCATGGTAGGGGAAGTAGTTCTAGAAAATACGGAACCGTGTATCGGAATGACAATCGAGGACGCGAACCTGCAGAAGCATTTTGAAATCACCCTCGTCGCGATTTTACGAAATGAAGAACTGCTAAGCAACCCGGATCTGAGTGAGAAGTTCCAGAAGGGAGATACGCTGATCGTCATCGGCAACCCGAAAAAAATAGAGCATTTCCGTGTCAATAAAAATAAAGGATATACACCCCGATAAGTAATATGCCGACATCTGCAAACATATGTATGATCCAAGACGGCAGGATTGTACGGCATTTTTCATTCACCAACTGAAAGATCAGACCGCCTGCCCAAAGACCTCCGACGGCGAGCATTAAAATAGGAAGCGTAAACCAAGGCAGGAAAATCGCGATATGGTAAATAGCGAAAAAGAACGACGGCAGGATGAACCGCGTTTTGGACTGGCCAAATAAGTTTGGCAACAATCCTCGAAAAAAGAATTCCTCAATGACCGAGTTTCCGATCAAAATATAAAGCGCGATGAACGGGAATACTGTAGGTGTGATTCCGGATTGCAGTAAATCGTCCCGCAAGGAAGCAATGTCGATATGCTTTTGCAATAAAAGGAAAACACCGATGATGAGCACCATGATCGATATTCCTAAAATGAAAGCAAGTCGTAAGCTCTTTCGATCCGCATTTTGAAACCGGAGAAACGGAAACTTAGTCGCACGGAAAAGCAGCAAAGGGATTGCGAGAAATAGTATGACCTTCGCTACAGTTTTAACACCATATGATACACCAACACTTTGCTCAATCCATAATAAAAGCAAAATGCTCAAAATAGGAAAGACTGCCCCGAACCATTTTTGCATACAATCACCCCGCGCAAAATTCTCGATTGTTTTCTATGTAACTTTGACGAAATTAATAGGCTGATGTTCCCTTTGTAAATTTATTTCGAAAAAAGAGGTTTGTGCATAAGCGGTGAAGGGTATAGATAAAAACCACCTCTCGCCACGCGCGGGATTTCCGTGTTTGATGAGAGAAAAAGGAGGAATCCATATGACAATCGTTGATGGTAAATATCCGAATAAAAAGGACTTGGAACCGAAGATCCTGCATCCTGGAAAAGGAGTAGGACCGACACATGAACTGCCTTTAGCGGATCCTGCCGACTCGAATTGGACAATTGAATTTCGCAAAAACGCGCAAGACCGAACGGGCATGGACGACCCATCCGCTTATAATGAAAATAAGCCACTTGTCAATGAATTCCGGTTGATGGATGCACGGGAATTCAATAATGAGACCCGTGAAAAGTGGAACAGCCAAAAGAGGAATGACAAACCAATAGATTTAACGTAATAGCGGACTCCTAACTTAGGATGTCCGTTTTCCTTTTTCTTTAGTAATATGGAGAAAAGGGGGAATGGGATTTGGAAACGATTGAACAATTAAAAATGGCAAGAATGTACACGATAGGGCGATTATCGCAGACGAAGGAAGATGCGTGGGATCAGCAACCTAACGGGTTCAATAATACGGTCCATTGGAATGCCGGTCATATTTATATTACGTTGGAGCAATTCACTGCAAAAGCTTTACCATCCTACGAACCACAACATGGTGAATGGGGCACATTTTTTGGAATCGGTACTAGCCCTGCCAATTGGGAAGGGCAAGTCCCTTCGAAGGAAGAATTGCTTGCCGCTCTACAGGAACAGTTGCCGCGTGTAGTTGAAGCGTTGGAAGGCAAGCTCGGAGAAGTCCTGCCTGAACCGCTTAAAATTGGAAACATGTTGACGATGGGGACAGTCGATGCTGTCATTCAATTCTCATTATGGCATGAAGGTGTGCATGCCGGCGTCATTCATGGCTTGAATCGGGCGATTGGGAAATAAATAAATTGAAACGCTTTGCCAGCTGTAATAGCTGACAAAGCGTTTTTTTTTAATTCATTGCAAAATGCTTTCGCAGTAAATAAGCGGCCCATTTGCAATGCGGATGGTCTTGGATGTTGCCCAATAACCCCTTAATGATTGCCGGGTGCAGCGTTGGTTCTGACAGTTCCTGCCTCAATAGAAGTAACGACTCTTTTTCAATCGAATCTTCCATCTCTTCGATATTCTTATCCACAATCTCAATAATTTGCTCTAAAGAAGGCTCTTCATTTAAAGGTTGATCAATCACCTGTATCAATTCATCGGTAATGAAGAAAACCGTCATGTTTTTTGCAAGTAAATTAGTTTTTTCGACAAGTGATCGGACGAGCGATTCCATGTCGATCGGTAATTTATAAATCATGAACAGCTCTGAATAAGTGCTCATGAAACCTTTGATGCAAAACAGTAAATCATATTTCAGGTCATTGGACCGTTCTCCATATAAACGCTCAATCATTGATAAAATCACTTTTTCAAGAGATTTATTATAATGATGAAGTTTGGAAAAAAGCTCTTCATTGAAAGGTTGTACCGGTTCCTTCATAAGGAGTTTGGCAAAATCAGAGTGTTTATTGAAAGATTGAAACGTTGTGTAATAGAAATTGTATAATAAATTCTCTTCGCCTTCTTCACTGACCACCAAGTCAATATCGGCGGTAAACTGTCTCATAAAATGATCAATCAAACCAACGATCAACTCGTCTTTCGACTTGAATGATAAATAGAAAGCACCTTTAGAAATGCCGCAATGATCAGTTATCTGTTGAACGGATGTCGCTTCGAATCCTTGTTTTGCAAATAGCTCCAAAGCTTTCTCCATAATAAGTTGTTTTTTTGCCATATATACGAATCGCTCCTAGTATTTCATTTGACAATTGACCGACCAGTCATTAGTATAAATAATTGAGTCGAAACTGTCAATTAAGGGGAAGGTGTAAGGGTGAAAGGCTTAGTCAATTTTGTTTTAAAGAATAAATTAGCAGTATGGTTACTCACCATTATTATAACGGTGTCAGGTGTTTATTCGGCAACACAAATGAAAACAGAGACATTGCCGGATATTTCGATACCATACTTAATGGTCATGGGTGTCTATCCAGGTGCAACTCCGGAACAGGTTATGGAAGAAGTCTCGGTCCCTATCGAGAGGGCAGTAGAGAACTTAGATCATGTGAAATCTGTCTACTCCAATTCATTTTCCAATATGTCTAGCATTCAAGTGGAATATGATTACGGCATAGATATGGACGAGGCGAAGCGTGCATTGGCGTCTGCGATGGATTCGTTGACTTTGCCAGAAGGCGCGCAGGAACCAGTCATTACTGCAATTAGCATGAATATGATGCCGGTCGTTGCGTTAAGCGTGAGCAGTACGTCGGAAGATATCGTTGAATTGACTTCAACAGTTGAGGATATATTGCTTCCTAAAATCGAAAAAATTGATGGCGTTGCGTCTGCAACGATTTCTGGTCAGCATATTGAAGAAGTAGAGCTAACGTACAATGAAGAAAAAATGGCTCAATTTGGTTTGCAGGAAGACTCTGTAAAGCAAATGATTCAAGCGAGCAATATGGAAGTGTCGCTCGGCCTTTTTGAATTTGAGGAAGGCGAGGAAGCTGTCGCTGTCGATGGGAAGTTCATGACGATTGATGAGTTGAAGGGCATGCTTATCCCTGTCACACCGTCAGAAGCGAATCCATCGCCATTTGTGAAGCTTGGCGAAATCGCATCAATTGAAAAAGTCGGCAAAGTGAAGTCCGTTTCACGTACAAACGGTAAAAATGCGATCGCGATTCAAATTGTCAAAGGACAACGCGCAAATACGGTCGATGTCGTAAACGACGTGAAGAAGTTAATGGAAGATGAAGAAAAAGCGATAGATGGCTTAGTTATCGACGTATCACTTGACCAAGGAGAACCGATTGAGAAATCCGTTTCGACGATGGTTGAAAAAGCGCTTTTCGGTGGTTTGATAGCAGTATTAATCATCTTACTTTTCTTGCGTGATTTCAAATCGACGATCATTTCCATCATTTCAATCCCGGTTTCCGTCTTCATGGCGCTTATGATTCTCCATTGGATGGATATTACGCTTAATATTATGACGCTCGGCGCGATTACAGTCGCAATCGGCCGTGTTATCGATGACTCCATTGTCGTCGTGGAAAATATTTATCGGCGACTTCATTTGAAAACGGAAAAACTTTCGGGTCGCGCGTTAATTCGCGAAGCGACGATTGAAATGTTTAAGCCGATCATGTCTTCGACGCTCGTCACAGTTGCGGTATTTGCGCCGCTTATCTTTGTGGGTGGTATGGTCGGAGAGTTGTTCATGCCGTTCGCATTGACGATGTCGTTTGCACTCGGTGCTTCATTGCTCGTCGCAATTACAATCGTCCCGGCATTGTCCCATTTCCTGTTTAAGAAAAAATTATATGGCGAAAAAACGGAAAGCCGCCATAAAGAAGCCGGCAAAATGGCGAACTGGTATAAAGGCGTTTTAAGTTGGTCGCTGAATCATAAAATCATTACGTCGATCATTTCTGTCGTTCTATTGGCTGGCAGCTTAGGGTTAATGCCATTAATCGGCTTTAGTTTCTTAGGCAGTGATGAAGAAAAAGTCATGTATATTACGTATACACCTGCCACGGGCGAACTTCAGGATGAAACGTTAGAAAACGTTGAAGTCGTTGAAAAGGAAATGTTGAAACGTAAAGATATAGACATCGTTCAATTATCTATTATGGACAGTGCCGACCCGATGACTGCGATGATGGGCGGCGGCTCGAATGGTGCGCTCATGTATCTTATCTTTGATCCGGATATGGAGGATTTCCAAGGGGCTCGTGCAGAGGTTGAAGATTATGTATTCAACATCGGCCAGTCCGGAGAATGGAAAAGCCAAGATTTCAGTTCTATGGGTATGTCCACAAATGAAATCAGCTACACGTTTTATAGTGAAGATTTAAGCAGCCTGAAGGAAGCAGTTCAGCAAGTTGAGGAAGTCATGGGAGAGAATAAAGGCATTGAGGATGTCTCTTCAAGTGCTGAAGATGCATACGTTCAGTACACATTGAAAGCAACACAAGACGAATTGCTGCAGTATGGATTGACGACTGGGCAGATCATCATGATGCTTAACCCGTCCAGAACACAGGAAGTTGTCACGACGGTCGGAAAAGATCGCGATGAATTGGAAGTTGTCGTGAAACAGAAGGAAGCTGAACAGCCGAAATCGATTGATGAAATGCTGGAACAGGAAATTCCTACGGCAATGGGCACGACAATGAAGCTTTCCGACTTAGTGAAGGTCGAAGAAGGATCTACATTTAATACATTATCCCGAAGCAAAGGACAATATTATGCCACTGTTTCAGGGAAACTCGTAGACGCGGATATTTCGAAAGCTACTTCCGAAGTCGACAAAGCAATTGCCGAATTGGATCTGCCGAAAGGTGTGGCAGTAGATACGGCCGGTGTCGCAGCTGACATGGAAGAAGCATTTACGCAGCTTGGTATTGCGATGCTTGCAGCGATTGCGATTGTTTACTTCATCCTCGTTGTAACGTTCCGTGAAGGTGTCGCACCGTTTGCGATTCTCTTCTCGTTGCCATTTGCAGTTATCGGTTCATTCGTCGGCTTGCTAATCGCAGGCGAAACGATTTCCGTTCCGGTCATGATGGGTCTGTTGATGTTAATCGGTATCGTTGTAACGAATGCCATCGTACTCGTAGACCGTATTATCCGGATGGAACGTAGCGGATTGAAAATGCGTGAAGCAGTACTCGAAGCGGGCGCTACGCGTTTACGCCCGATCCTTATGACAGCAATCGCTACAATCGGTGCTCTCGTTCCATTGGCGATCGGTAATGGGGCAGGGGGCGGATTGATTTCGAAAGGTCTCGGCATCACTGTTATCGGCGGTTTGGTCAGCTCCACATTATTGACGCTGATCGTCGTGCCGATCGTGTACGAAATCCTATCGAAAATGTTCAAGAAAAACCGTTTAGATTTGGAAGAGGATTAATAAGAGCAGAAGAAGGAGCAGAATCTTGTTCCTTCTTCTGTTTTTTTGTATGTAAATCTTACGTTTTCTTCCAAGGGTAATAGACTTATAGGTTTAGACGTCCACGTTTATAGGAATAGTCCTAAATAGACTATCTAATTGAATGGAGGACACGGAATGTTTAGAGATATGTATTTTGCCAATATGCTAAGCTGGCTGCCCGAATTGATTCTTGGGTTGCTCGTCTTGCTGATCGGCTTTTTCATTGCAAAAGCAGTGGAAAATGCGGTGCACAAACGTTTGAAAAAATCTAGAGTCAACGAAAGGCTCGATGTCAAAGAAGGAAAATGGAATGTGGAAAAGATCATCAGCAAAGTCTTCTTCTTCGGAATCCTTCTATTAGCATTCCTTCTCTTCTTTAACATCATGAATGCATCGATGATCGCTACACCGTTCATGACGATGTATTCAGGAATCGGCGGAGCGATCCTGAGCATCTTGAAAGCGGGGCTCATCCTGCTGTTGGCTTGGGTTCTTGCACTGATTGTCAAAAAAGTGATTTTGGCAGTCGGCGGCAAGATGAAGCTCAATAAGTACGTGGCGAAAGTGGGGGGATCCCCAGATGAAATCGACAAGTCGAAATGGGTTGAGACGGCTGCGAATATTGCGTTTTATGTCGTCTTGCTCTTATTCGTCCCGGCCATTCTTCATGCGCTCGGCCTAAGTGGAATTAGCGGCCCATTTGAAGGAATGCTTGCGAGCTTCATGCATTTCATTCCGAAGCTAGTCGGGGCGGCATTGATATTTGCAGTTGGATGGGTTGTCGCGAAAATCGTCCGTACGATTGTGACGAAGCTGCTTGAATCGGTTGGCGTCGACCGATTTTCGCATAAGCTGAAATCAGGCTCGAATGGGACAAGTATTTCGGGCATTATCGGCACGATCGTTTTCGTTCTGATCATGCTGCCGGTGACAATTTCTGCCTTGGAAGTTTTAGATCTCGAAGGGATTTCGCAGCCAGCAATCGCTATGTTGAACGACATTATGACGATGCTGCCGAAAATCGCAGTAGCCGTATTACTCGTACTAGTAGGCATCTACTTGGCGAAATGGGTTAGGAAAATTGTTGTTTCCTTATTGGATAACCTTGGTGTCAATTCGATTTTTGGAAAGATCGGTGTGCGTTCGAACGCGTCCATGCCTACTTTCTCGCAAATTATCGGCGCAATTGTCCAAGTCGTGATCATTTTGCTATTCGTCGTTGAAGCGCTTCAAATTCTGAATTTGAACTTCATGGTGACGCTTGCTACAGGCATCTTTGCATACTTGCCGATGGTCGTCGCAGCTGTCGTTATTTTGGCGATCGGCTTCTGGCTCGCAAACCTTGCCGAAAAATTCGTCGGCAGCATCATGACGACACAATCAGGTGCTCCACACGTATTGCGCTACGTAGCAAAATACGCGATTCTGGCGTTCGCATTCTTCATGGCGTTAAGCCAGCTCGGCATTGCTCCAGCAATCATCAATGCAGCATTTATCCTCATTCTAGGAGGAGTTGCATTGGCGTTTGGACTTGCATTTGGTTTAGGTGGACGTGAGCATGCTTCCCGCTATTTGACGAAGATGGAAAGCAGTTTGCAAAATGCGGATGTTTCCAAAGAGAAGTGGGAGCAGGAGAAGAACGAGATGAAGCGGGAAGCGAAGCAATCCGTGAATAAAGCTCAACAAGCTGTAGACAAAACATCGAAGGAAGATCATATACCATCAGTCGGCAATGGCAGCGACTATCCGACCGGCAAGGATTATGAACCGCGGACAGGCAACACACCATCTGATGAACTGCCATTATCCGATCCGGCAGATTCGAATATGACAGATGCGTTCGACGAAAACGATCCAACGAGAACGAACGAAGCAAACAGAGACGGTTACAATACGACGGATCCGGGCGAAGACTACCCATTCGATCCGAACCGCGGAAATAAATAAACGTAAAACCTGCCCCATCTATCGGAAATCCGGTGGTGGGGCAGGTTTTTCTTGCTTGTATGGAAGTTATGGCGCAATCTCCGCAAGTTATGCTAATCTTGTTACTTAGTACCTATAGTCAGCTTTCTCCTTTCAATCGAAGTTTTCCATTTCGGATAAAAATTAAAGTGTAAATAAAAAACCGCACGCCATTTCCGGGCACGCGGCGCTTCCTTCAATCAACAAGATCGTTTTTAAACGCATAAATGACGGCCTGCGTTCGATCTTGCACTTCGAGCTTCGACAACAGATTGCTTACATGTGTTTTCACCGTTTTCAAGGCGATGAACAAATCATCTGCGATCTCCTGGTTCGTTTTTCCTTTCGCCAATAAAAGAAGGATCTCCAATTCCCGCTCCGTCAGATCATCATGGAGACGGTGACCGTTGCCGGATCGCATCTTTTGCATCATTTTCGACGTCACTTCCGGTTCCAGCACAGTTTGGCCCTTCAGCGTTTCACGTATGGCTTCTGCAATCCGCTTGGCATTCGATGTTTTCAATATGTAGCTGATTGCGCCGGCTTCAAGAGCCGGATATACTTTGTCATCATCAAGGAAGCTAGTAACAATGACAATTTTCGCTTCCGGCCATTGTTTGATGATTTCAGCAGTCGCCTCCGCGCCGTTCATTTCCGGCATGACCATGTCCATCAAAATGATATCTGGCCGCAAGGAGAGCGCCTTTTCGACAGCTTCCTTCCCGTTGACCGCTTCATCGACAACCTCCATATCGGGTTGTGTCTGCAAATATGCCGACACGCCGATCCGCACCATTTCATGATCATCAACCAATAGAATCCGAATCATCGAGTTCATCCCCCTTTTTTGTCGGCAATTTCACTTCCACAATCGTACCTTGCGAAGGGACTGATACGATCTTGCACGTGCCGCCGATCTCGATCGCCCGTTCCTTCACGTTTTGCAATCCATACGAACCGCCTTTGCCGTCCGACTCCTCGAAGCCGACCCCGTTATCTTGTACACGGAAAATGGCGAGACCATCACGTTCGACAAACAAGACATCGACTTCAGTTGCTTGCGCATGGCGGAGTGTATTTGACAACGTTTCTTGCGCAATCCGGAATAGATGGTCCTCCGCACCTTTAGATAGAGATACTTCTTCCAAACGATACCGGATGTTGAACGAAACCTTCTCTTTCAATTCGACCAATAAATCTTCAAGACCTTCTGCCAGTGATTTATCATTCAAAGCAGCTGGCCGCAAATGAAGCAGTAATGCCCGCATTTCGAGCTGAGCCTGCTGCACCATTTTCTCTACTTGTAAAAGCGGCTTTTGCACTTCCTTTTCGTGCTCCCGCTCGTTTATGGCGGACATGAGCATCGAAGCGGCGAACAACTGCTGGGAAACGGAATCATGCAGCTCTCGGGCAAGACGCTGCCGTTCTTGTATGATCTGCTCCTGTATTAATTTATCTTGCGCCTCCGCGCGTTCATCTGTAATTCGCTGTAAACTTTTCCGCTGTGTCGTCAAAATATTGGACACGTCTTCAAGTGTTCTATCAATCTTAGGGGAAAACGATTTAGTGATTTTTACAACCTCATCGTGTTGAATCAACCCTGTCAGCTGCTCTTCGATCGCTTTCTCCTTAGAACGGCCGATACCGCTCATCCAGCCTGCAATGATCGAACCGAGCGCAATGCAAGTGAAAATGATCCAGGCGCCTAACGGAACGCTCGCATATTGGATTGCATAGAAGAATAGCCAACTTTCATTCAACGGAACATCGACAAGGGAATAGAAGTATAATGCCGCAATTCCGATGAAAATGAACGATAAGAAGAGGCTGCGGCCGAAAAAGTTTTTCATTTCCGCACCACCTCAATATCTCCGATCCACGTAGAGAGGGAGATGATCAGCTCCGCTCGGTCTCCGATGTCGGTATCATAGCCATCTTTATAATGAAGCGTTTCATTGATCATCCGCTTTGGACTAATATCGAGAATCCGCGCTTCGCCGAACAGTGTATTGTAATGGATGCGTACAGGGATTTCATAAGGAAGGTCAATTTTAATGCGCCCAAAACCTTGTCGGATGGCGATGAAAGACGTCCCTTTCGGAAGAACCGTGTCGGTCACATCGACATGGATATCCCCGAAAAAACCTTGAATTTGCACATCCTCCCATTCATATGAGGAAAAGGGGGATGCCTGCACGGAAAACCATTTATTTTTCCAAATGCCGTTTGGCGTCTCCTTTTGAAACTCCCTCAGCGGGCGCATCATCTGCTCCGCGGGCATTCCTTTCCACAAGTGGAATAACACATAGACGAACCCGGCAAGCAATAGCGTGCGTAAGCTCCATAATGTCATCAGCGCCATGATAATGAAGAAAACCCCTAAAAAAGTCATCCATTTTGAGCGCCTTTTAAAACCGAAATACGTAAATCCGGCACCGAGAAGGAGGAAGATGATGTTCCCATTCGATAGGAAAGTAGCCTCTATGAAGACAAGCGAAAGAAACGCCACAATCCAGAAAGTCATCTTATTCGTATCCATTTGTTTCATTGTAATGCCCCCTTCTTGATGTCAGATGTAAGAGGGAAGGCGGATGCCTTCCCTGTTTAGCAAGTGATCATAAAACTCTGTGGGTGATCATAAATCCTTGCGAGTGATCATAAATCCTTGCGAGTGATCATAAATCCTTGCGAGTGATCATAAATCCTTGTGAGTGATCATAAATCCCTGTGAGTGATCATAAAACTCTGTGAGTGATCATAAAACTCTGCGAGTGATCATAATCCCCAATGAGTGATCATAAACCCCTGTGAGTGATCATAAAACTCGGCAAGTTTTCATAAATTCCCGCAAATGATATACATGCACTTCTATATTACACAATTTCCGTTTTGTTTGCGGTACTTTTTTCAAGCAATTCCAATCTTCTTTCCATTGATGATACTTCATACTCGCGGTTGATCTTGCCGCCGAGATTTTCGATATACGCATTCATTTCCTCGACGCTTGAAACTTGCTTGTCGCCATTTTCAGGCGAGATGAATTGATCCATGCGGCGATGGGCGCGTGTGACGTTTTCTTTTCCCATCAATTGCAGCTGGCGGACTTTCATATCTTTCACTTTATGTTTCATTTCCTCAAATTTCCGTTCCAACGCGAACATTTCCTCAGAGGATTGCGTAATGCTTGCTGCTAAATCCGTTGCCCGAGTTTCGTATGCATGGATTTCATCTTCGGCGAATGCGACCAAATCCTCTTCACCAGTCGAGCGGGCAAGCTCAGCTTGACGACGTCGTTTCTCTAGCATCGCCTCAGCTTCCGAGAATTCCTTTTCAAGAGCGACTTTCAATTTCCCTTGGCGCTCCAACAGCTTGCCGACCGATTCAGTCTGCTTTTCCGCTTCCTTAATATATTGGTTCAACATCGCAATCGGATTTTTCGCTTCCTTTTTATCAAGCACGGAATGCAAATCCGCTTGCACCGTATATTTCAATCTGTTCCATAAACTCATTGTAGTTTCCTCCTTATTTTGTAATTTCATCCCATTGACGTTCGAAGTTGACGAATGGATCATCGGAATACTTAGCTTCAATTACATTGTCATCTTTACGGTCATTCCATTTACGCCATACATAGTAGACACCGAGCAAAGCAATGATGCCGATGAATGCAGGGACGTTTGAAACGGCTGTCACCAATCCGATGAGCAAAACAACTCCCCAGAACAGTTTCAGGAATGTGGAGTCACTCTTCCTGTAATAATGGAAGCCTGCAAAAGCAATCGCGCCGGAAATAGCTAGTGCCAAAATCGATCCTAAGTTTGCGAGAACAACGATTGCTGCCACTATGCCGAGTGTCGCTAAACCAATTTTTTTCATATTGTTGTTCCTCCTTTCGTTGTATCTACATCTTACAATGGGAATCGTCTCGTCCAAACGGGCGCAATGCGGATATTCATCTACGACTTGAGACTGATTCCGTCCTAGGGACCTTGAAAATGCTATGGATATTGATAGCGCTTTCCTGTAAGCTATAACTATATGAACTATCAATCAATTCAGAGAACGGGGTGTCGATATGAGAGAAGTGGTCATTGTCGAAGGGGTGCGGACAGCTGTCGCAAGGCGGAAAGGCGGCTTTTCGGAATATCGTCCGGATGAGCTCGCGGCAGTCGTACTTGAAGAACTGGTGGCACGCGCGGGAATCGACAAAAGCGAAATAGAAGATGTCATTTTAGGCTGCGTCACGCAGTCGGGTGAACAAGGGGGCAATATTGCGAGGACTGCCGCTTTAATTGCAGGCTTTCCCGTCCACGTGCCGGGTGTCACAATCGATCGGCAATGCGGATCGAGCCAACAAGCCGTCCATTTCGCCTCACAAGCGATTGCTTCAGGGGATATGGACATCGTCATTGCAGGAGGAGTCGAAAGCATGACGAGGACGCCGATGTTTTCGAATATGGGGGACGCCAAACCGAGTCCGAAGCTGACGGAGAAGCATGAAATCATCAACCAAGGATTATCCGCGGAACGCATTGCGAAACAATGGGGACTGTCACGTGAAGAGCTCGACCGTTTCGCATACGAAAGCCATCAGAAAGCGATCCGGTCCATTGAAGAAGGCAAATTTGATGACGAAATCGTGCCGGTTGCTGTGAATCACGTCGATGGTGAAGTGGAAACCGTTGCAAGAGATGAAGGCCCGCGTCCAGATTCAACGCCCGAAGCATTAGCCGGCCTGAAAACGGTATTTGATGAAGATGGCGTCATCACCGCCGGCAATGCGAGTCAAATGAGCGACGGTGCGTCCGCTGTCTTGCTTATGTCCAAGAAGAAGGCGGAGGAGCTCGGGTTGAAGCCGCTTGCGCGGATTGTCGCGCGGACGGTTGTCGGTTCTGATCCGACATTGATGTTGACTGGTCCGATTGAGGCGACAAAGAAGGTATTAGTGAAGGCGGGACTTTCAATTGAGGACATGGATATATATGAAGTGAATGAAGCATTTGCCCCAGTGCCGCTTGCATGGTTGAAGGAAACAGGCGCGGATCCTGAAAGGTTGAATCCGAACGGAGGAGCGATTGCGCTCGGTCATCCGCTTGGCGCTACAGGAACGAAATTGCTCGTGTCGATGGTGAAGGAACTGCAGCGTACGGGTGGGCGATACGGACTGCTCGCCATTTGCGAAGGGATGGGAATGGCGAACGCAACAATTATTGAACGTTTGTAGCTTTCAAAAGCGAAGGTGACTGTTTAGCCCCGACAATTAGGGCGAAGATGTGCTCGTAACGCTTTGCTATTACTCGCAAACGCCGTTCTTCGTAACAGCGTTCGCTGGAAGGCTTGATCACAAGGCGCTCTTGCCCTTGTGCGGAAGGCAGTCTAAAACCGTCGCATCCTGCGACAACGACTGCATGACCCGCGTCGTGCGGGCCTAAGCGACTCGAGGGGCTGGTCACCGTAGTCTGGATGGAATCGATCTAAAGGGGGATGAACGAATGGAAATGCATGAAATCATAGCGATTGTCACAGGGGGAGCTTCCGGTTTAGGGGAGGCGACGACTCGGCGGATTGTATCGGCAGGTGGGAAGGTCGCCATTTTCGATATGAATGAAGAACGTGGAAAGGCGTTAGTCGACGAGTTGGGAGACAATGTTTTATTCCTAAAGACGGATGTGACGAGTCCGGACAATGTTGAAGCGAATGTGGCGGAAGCTGTGTCCGTATTCGGAAAGGTGACTGCCGTCGTCAACTGTGCTGGCATCGCGACACCAGGGAAAGTTGTGTCCAAAGGCGGTCCGATGGTACTTGACCGTTTTGAACAAGTGATTCGTGTCAATTTGACAGGAACCTTTAATGTAATCCGGGTGGCGGCTTCCGCCATGATGGGCAATGAACCAAACTCGGACGGTGAGCGGGGAGTCATCGTAAACACTGCATCCGTGGCGGCATTCGAAGGGCAGATCGGACAGGCGGCTTATAGCGCATCGAAAGGCGGAGTCGTCGGAATGACTTTGCCGATTGCCCGAGAATTCGCTGGATACGGCATCCGTGTCATGACAATTGCACCTGGACTAGTTGAAACGCCACTCTTCGCGGGACTACCGGAGCCTGCACGCAATGCGCTTGAGGAGTTGACGTTATTCCCGAAACGGCTTGGTCGTCCCGAAGAATACGCGCGGCTCGTTGAAAGCATATTCACGAATCCACTATTAAACGGGGAGACGATCAGGCTGGACGGAGCAATCCGGATGCAGCCGAAGTGAGGGGGTAGTTTGATGGCGCGTTATCGATTTGAAACAGATGAACATGTCCTATTCAGGGAGACGCTTCGGAAATTCCTGTCGAAGGAAGCGGTTCCCCATTATGAGGAATGGGAAAAGAACCGGCTCATTCCTGTCAGTTTTTGGCGGGAGCTCGGGGAAATGGGGTTTCTATGTCCGCAAGTGGAGGAGCAGTATGGCGGTCTTGGCCTTGATTTCAGCTTTGGGGTTATCATCGGGGAAGAGATGGAGCGGGTCGGCGCGGGCTTGACGGGGGTAGGCCTGCATAATGACATCGTCGTTCCGTACATCGAATCGTACGGGATGGAAGAACAGAAGAAGCGTTGGCTTCCGGGGTGCATCACCGCTGATTTTATTACAGGCGTAGCAATGACGGAGCCTGGAACCGGTTCGGATCTCGCTAACATTCGGACGACTGCCATCAAAGACGGCGATCATTATGTCGTAAATGGGCAAAAGACGTTCATTACAAACGGTGTGAACGGGAATTTGTTCCTCGTTGTCGTTAAGACGGATCCACAAGCTGAGCCGAAGCACCGAGGCATCAGCCTGCTCATGATTGAGGAAGGGTTGCCCGGGTTTACGAAAGGGCGGAAGCTTGATAAGGTCGGCATGCACTCGCAAGATACCGCGGAGCTTTACTTTGAGGATTGCCGAGTGCCCGTCGGCAATTTGATTGGCGGAGAAGGGAAGGGCTTCGGCTGCTTGATGGAGAAGCTCCAGCAGGAAAGGCTGCTTGTTGCGTTGTCTGCACAGACCGCTTCGGAAGATATGCTAGAAATGACGCTCGACTATGTGAAATCTCGGGAGGCGTTTGGCAAGCCGATTGGTTCATTCCAAAATACGCAGTTCAAACTTGCGGAAATCGCGACGAAAGTGGAGCTCGGAAAAGCGTTTCTTGAATCGCTCATCGAAGATCACCTGGCCGGTAAGGACGTTGTGACGAAAGTGTCTATGGCGAAATATTGGATTACCGAAACAGCGCGCGAGATTTCCGGGGAATGCATGCAGCTGCATGGGGGATACGGCTATATGGAGGAATATAAAATCGCACGAAGGTATCGCGATATTCCGGTCGCTTCGATTTACGCCGGGACGAATGAAATTATGAAGATGATTATCGCGAAGAATATGGGGCTTTAGGAGGGAATAGCAGAAAGCCTGTCCGCATATGATTGGGTGGACACAGCGACTGCAGGGAATGGTTGTACATGTTTCACACTATAAAAGCGCAAAAGGGGAGCGATTCAAATGATGCAAACACCATTATTACTGTCATCGTTCATTAAAAGAGCTGAGCAATTTTTTCCGAACAAATTGATCATCTCTCGTACGGGACCGGATACGATTCATCGTATTCCATACAGTGAATTTGCGAAGCGGACGAGGAAGCTGTCGAACGCCTTGACGAAACTCGGGATGAAGCACGGAACGAAAGTTGGAACCTTCGGTTGGAACCATCATCGCCATTTGGAAGCGTACTTCGGTGTACCGAGTACAGGCGCGATCCTTCATATGGTGAATATTCGCCTGGCGCCGGAGCATTTGGCGTATGTCATCAACCATGCAGAAGATGAGATCATGCTTGTGGATGATAATCTTTTTCCTCACTTCGAAAAGCTCGCACCGCTTCTAAAGACGGTGAAGCATATCGTCATCATGGGCGATAGCACGGATGTGCCGGAAACGACGCTTGAAAATGTTCATTCCTATGAAGCGCTGCTAGCGGAGGCATCGGATCAGTATGACTATCCGGAAGACTTGGATGAAAACACACCTGCCGGAATGTGCTATACGTCAGCAACGACGGGCAATCCGAAAGGGGTCGTGTACACACATCGGGGTATCGTCCTTCATAGTTTTGCACTCGGATTGGCGGATGCGATGGGACTGCGTGAAAGCGATGTCATCATGCCAGTCGTGCCGATGTTCCACGTCAATGCATGGGGGATGCCGTTTGCCGCAGTTTTCTACGGTTCGACGCAAGTGCTTCCTGGGCCAGGCTTTAATCCGCAGCTATTGCTAGATTTGATTGAGCAGGAGAAAGTGACGTTAACGGCAGGGGTGCCGACGATTTGGCTTGCAGTTTTGAAAGAGCAAGAGCAAAATCCGCGTAATCTTTCAACGCTACGTGGAATTGTCAGCGGCGGTTCAGCATCGCCGAAAGGCTTGATTCGTGCATTTGAAGAGAAGCTCGGTGTACCGTTCTACGTCGGATACGGGATGACTGAAACGTCGCCACTCGTCAGTTTGTCGGTCTACACATCCGGCATGGAGGACTTGCCGATGGATGAACGGATTGATATCCGGGCGTTGCAAGGATTGATCATGCCTGGGCTTGAAGTGAAGGTTGTTAATGAAGACGGCGAAGTGCCGTGGGACGGCAAGACGATGGGCGAACTTGCGGTACGCGGTCCTTGGATTGCGAGCGAATATTACAAGGACGACCGGACGGCGGAGGCGTTTAAGGACGGATGGCTCTACACGGGTGATATCGCCGTCATGACAGATATCGGTTATTTGAAGTTGATGGATCGGACGAAGGATTTGATTAAGAGCGGAGGAGAATGGATTTCGTCCGTAGATTTGGAAAATGCTCTAATGACGCACGAAGCCGTGTTCGAGGCGGCTGTAATCGCGGTTCCACACGAAAAATGGGTGGAACGGCCGCTTGCCTGTGTCGTCTTAAAAGAGGGCAAATCGGGGGACGACTCGATGAAAGCTGAGTTGCTTTCCTATTTGGAAGGACAATTCGCGAAGCTGTGGGTTCCAGATGATGTCGTATTTTTGGATGAAATTCCGAAAACATCCGTCGGCAAGTTCTTGAAAGCGTCCTTGCGCGATCAATTGAAAGGCCATGTGTTGGAAGTGTGAAATGAGGCCATCCGCTTTTTCTGAGCGGATGGTTTTTTGATGGCGTGGTGATAAAGTGCCGAGAGTCGGTGATGAATTTCCTCAAGGCGGTGTTAAACTTTATTCCACTCCGCCGCATTAATTCCACGAGAAAAGGGAATAGCGTATAGGGAGCATATGCAATGGAAAGTGGAAACGAATGTTCAAACAAATAGGAGGTTTTACTATGCTGAACCGAATTCCGAAATCCCAGACGACTGCCTGTTCCCTTACCGTTTACAATGATGGCTTTGCGCTAGTGAAAGATACACGTTCCATTCCACAATGTGACGAAAATGATTCCGTCCATTTTGTTGGAGTGTCGAGGAAGTTGAAGCCCGACTCCATCATTGTCGAGGGTTTGGATGTATCGGAGCTTGTTTATGAATATGATTTAATGGATGAATTAAGGATCTTTGAAAGGTACTTAGGCCATGAGCTGACAATTAGAGATCCGTATGCCAAACAGGATCGGAAGTATACATTGCTGCGCGGAAATGGTCCGATCGTCTTGCAGGATGTGGAGACGAAAGAGCTTATTATCAATCCGAAAGGCGAGCTGCGATTCCCGGAACTGGAAGGCGGGAATCATGTGGAGCCGACGCTCGTTTGGAAAGTTGCCGAGCAGCGAAGCGACGAAGTTTGTGTATCGTATTTGACGGGCGGTGTTTCGTGGGAAGCGGATTATGTCATTTCCATGCATGGAGATCGTTTCGACTTGTCGGGTTGGCTGACGATGAAAAATTATTCGGGTGTCTCTTTTAATGATGCGACGCTTCGTCTCATTTCTGGTAAACTAAGCAAGGCTGGCAATGAAAACGAAGAGAAAAGTGCTGAACTGTCGAGACGCGAACAACACAAAACGGAAGCTTTTTCTGATTTCCATACGTACACGTTTCCGCGGGAAATCGATTTGGAAGATCGGCAACAAAAGCAGCTCCGCCTACTGTCATCCGCCAATTCAAAAGCACGTGTCATTTATGAAATTAACGAACAGACATCGAATCCAGACATCTTCATTGAATTTGATAATACGGCAGAGAATGGACTCGGTTTTCCATTGCCGGCAGGCGTTTTTAAGATGTACCGGACAAATCCGGATGATGGCAGTGCGGAGTTCATCGGTGAATATGCGATTAAGCATACAGAAGTTGGTGAAAAAGTCCGTTTGAAATCAGGAGAAGCGTGTGACATCGAAGTGACTGCCAAGAAGTCGGGCAAGTATAAGGAAGGTGGATACGAGTACACCGAATACGAATATAGCATTTGCAATACGAAAGGTACACCGGTCGAAGCGGTCATCCGTCAACAAGTTCCAGGTCACTTATGGACGGTGGCTGAATCGACGCATGAATGGCAGAAGAAGCGAGATAAGATTTTGCTGCCTGTCGAGGTGCCGGTCGGGGTCGAGGAAAAAGTGAAGTTCACAATCCGTCACGATCGAGCTGCAAGGAGGACAATTGGTTTTTAACGAATAATATTTCAAGTCATGCATATATCAAGAAAATGTGGAAAACACCTGTAGTTGGGGATAAAACCGGCGTTCAGGTGTTTTTTTATTCACATGTGGATAATATTCAATCAAAACACTTCATTTTTCAGAAATTATAAACATATAAACAGTTTTACCCACAGTTTTCAGTGCATAAGTCCACTTCGCCATACTTATCCACCACCATTCCATTCATATTCTTCTATTTTCACACGTACAATCCAACAGGAAAGATTGAAACTTCCAAGTCGATATCGACGTCTCATAAAGACGTCTGATAGAATGGACATGTAATTGAATTTTTTCAGCAGGCAAGGAGAGTGCAATGGAAAACTGGATAACGGAATTCATTGGAGAGCACGGATATTTCGCAGTTTTATCTCTGCTTTTAATAGAAAACTTATTTCCTCCAATTCCATCGGAAATCATTTTAACCTTTAGTGGATATGCAACAGGTTTTACAACGATGACGAGGATGGGTGTCATCATCGCTGCCACAATTGGTGCAGTCGTCGGTGCGATGATTCTATATAGTGTCGGCTTGCTCGTTGATGTAGCTAGACTTGAGAAGTTTGTTGACCGATGGGGTCGTTGGCTGCGGCTATCGAGAAAAGATTTACGCAGAGCCGAAAAATGGTTTGAAAAGTATGGTCCTTGGACAGTGTTCTTTTGCCGTCTCGTTCCGCTCTTGCGTAGTCTGATTTCCGTTCCTGCTGGGATGGCACATATGAATTTCCTGCTGTTTATCACATTGACAACGATCGGAAGCTTAATTTGGAATACGATTCTTGTTACAATAGGTTTTGCGGTCGGTGAAAATTGGGAATCGATCGTTCATTATATGGACGTCTATTCTAATATTGTTTACGCACTATTAGTAATTGGCGGAATCGCGGTTTGTATCGGGTATATCCGATTCCGTAGAAAGAGGGCATAGTGGATGGATTTATTTGAATTAGTAAAGGCGTTGATCCTTGGATTTGTTGAGGGGATGACGGAGTTTGCGCCGGTTTCCTCGACAGGACATTTAATTATCGTCGATGATATGTGGTTGAAGTCGGAGGAGTTTCTCGGCAAATATCCGGCAATCACATTTAAGATCGTTATTCAACTAGGATCAATTTTAGCTGTAGTCGTTGTATTTTGGAAGAGGTTGCTAAGCCTCGTCGGACTCTATCAGGTGGACGACAAAAAGATGGGCAATCGATTTAACTTGCTGCATGTTATTGTAGGTATGCTTCCTGCAGTCATTTTTGGATTTGCGTTCAAGGACTTGATTGATGATTATTTATTCGGCGTCGAGACGGTCATTTTCGCACTTGTCGCTGGGGCACTTCTGATGCTTGCGGCAGACAAGTTCGGACCGAAACGACCGAAAGTGCAAACATTGGACCAGATTACATATCGGCAGGCATTCACTGTAGGGCTTGTCCAATGTTTATCGTTATGGCCAGGATTTTCACGGTCAGGTGCGACAATTTCCGGAGGCGTCCTGTTTGGAATGAACCATAAAACCGCAGCGGACTTCACGTTCATCATGGCGGTTCCCATTATGGCGGGTGCAAGTCTCGTATCGGTCTTGAAAAACTGGGAGTATATGTCGATGGATCATCTTTCATTTTACATCGTCGGTTTTCTGAGCGCATTTGTATTCTCGCTCATTTCAATCCGCTTCTTCTTGAAGCTTATTTCGAAAATTAAGCTAGTGCCGTTCGCGTTATACAGAATTTTTCTAGCAATCATCTTAGCGGCAATCGTATTTTTATAATGCTTAGTAAGGCAAGTAGCAATAGCTAGGAATTTCCACAGCCTGATTGAAAACGCTTGCCAGCCTAGGCGCGAAGTGGAGCGAATACGCGAATAGAACTAAAGTTCATGAGCGGACGAGCGAGACGAGCAACAACGGATGCGAGCGTTTGTCAACAGGCTGTACGACTCTTTAATGGGTCGTTTTTTTATTATCAGAACAATTTTCTGCTACACTAAAGGAAAAAGTGGTGGTGATGAACTTGAGTGAGCATATTTTGATTGTTGAAGATGAAGAAGCAATCGCGCGCGTTCTTCAATTGGAGCTTGAGTTTGAAGGTTATTCGGTCGGCGTCGCTCATACGGGCACAGATGGCCTTATTAAATTCAGAGAGCAGGAGTGGGATCTTGTGCTACTGGATCTCATGCTGCCCGGCATGAACGGGTTGGACGTGCTGCGGCGAATTCGAGCGGCGGAAGACGGTACGCCTGTTATTTTATTGACAGCGAAAAGCGATGTGGAAGATAAAGTGACGGGGCTCGACTTAGGAGCGAATGATTATGTCACGAAGCCATTTGAAATCGATGAATTGCTCGCTCGTATACGTTCAGCTCTACGGATATCCCAAAAGAGAACGATTGTGAAAGATGAATTTCTTCATGAGTTTGCAGGATTGTCAATCCATGAGCAGTCCCGTGAAGTGAAGCGGAATGGCGAATTGATCGATTTGACGCCGAGGGAATATGATTTATTACTTCATTTGATAAGACATCCGAAACAGGTACTTTCGCGGGAACAGTTGCTAGATGCGGTTTGGGGCTTTGACTATTACGGCGACACGAACGTAGTTGACGTCTATATCCGGTATGTCCGAAAGAAAATCGATCAACAGAATGAGCCTTCTCTCATTCAAACGGTCCGGGGTGTCGGGTATGCATTAAAGGAACCGGTCCATGAAACTTAAAAAGAAGATATATGTCTTTTCGACTCTTTTAATGTTTATCCTTCTCGTGCTCGCGAACATTCTAATCTATTTTCTTTTCGAAAGGATGTCCCATAACACGGAATATGAGCAGTTGATTGGCAGGGCTAAGGAACTGACCTCGGCATTGAGCAAATTGGAAACTGAGATGGATGCTGACATTCTATTACGTGCATTCATTCCTGCTAATGGTGCCATTTCTATCGTAGACAGCAATAATAAGCCGCTCATTAATGTTCAGTCTTTAGCTGGACTCGGAAAAGTCGGCGGCGATGTGAGTCCAAGCAATTCATATACGATTGACCGATTCGAAGGTACGGAAGCGCTATCCATTTCGATGCCGATCATATGGCCGACAGGTGAAGTTGTCACAATGAGAATGACACAGTTGCTGACAGACGTTGAGAAAAATATGCAGGTTCTGAAATATGTTTTGATTGGTGTTACAACATTTGCAATGATCCCGATCACCCTTTCTAGCATGACACTCGGCAGGATTGTAACACAGCCTATCGAGAATCTAATAAGGGCGATGGATAGAAGCAGGCAATCGGGTACGTATGAAAAATTGACCGGCGTAGTAAATGGGAATGACGAGCTGGCGAAAATGGAAAGAACGTTCAACGAGATGATGGAGCAATTGGAACAAAACTATATGAAGCAGGAGCAATTCGTCTCGAACGCTTCCCATGAATTAAAAACGCCGTTGACCGTAATTGAAAGTTACTCCCGTTTATTGGCAAGGAGGGGTTTCGAGAATCGGGAAGTCGTCGATGAAGCGCTAAATGCAATTATTTCTGAAACAGGCAGGATGAAAGAGATGATTGCACAGATGCTCGAGTTGGCGAAAAGTAGTGGTTCCGAGTTGTTTGAATTTGCTGAGGTTGACTTGACGCAATTGTTGGAGGCTGCAGTTAAGCCGTTAAGACAGGCATATGGAAGAGACATTGTGATTGAGGCGGCAGGACCCGCAATCGTCGAAACGGATGGGAAGTTCGTGAAGCAGCTGCTGTTCATACTCCTTGACAATGCGCGGAAATATAGCGATCGAGAAATTTTCACTTCTATCGTTGACAAGGAGTCTGAAGTGGAAGTTACCGTTAAGGATTTTGGAAAAGGAATTCCCCAAGCGGATTTGCCGCATATTTTTGATCGTTTTTATCGAGTGGAATCGGATCGTAGCCGTAAGACGGGCGGAACAGGGTTGGGACTTTCCATTGCGAAGGAAATTGCTGACGGACTTGGTGCTGCACTAACAATTGAAAGCGTCGTAGACATGGGGACGGTTATTCGGGTTTTGATTCCGAAAAGGTGAGGCTCTCAGTGAATTTTAATGTTAGGACGGTAAGATGAAAGAAAGGAGGGTTTTCTGCATGAACATATGGAAAAAGCCTTGGTTCATCCCGATCGTTTTGACAATCCTCATAGTCGTTGCGGGGCAGTTGTATACGGCGGGTAAGCTGACGAAGGCTGAGACCTTGCCGGAACAGGAAATACGATCCCAATTATCGATGATTTACGGTGGGAAAGTGCAAGAGCTTATGTTGGATGGATCTATATATAAAGCGAAAGTATCAAAAGCAGGGGCTGAATATGATGTGGAAGTCGATGCCGGAACGGGCAAAGTCCTTTCACTTATTCAAACGAAAGAGTCAACGAATACCGATATCGTGATGGAGACAGATGAAGGGGGAAAAGCCCAAACTGTTGAGGTATCGCCTGATGAAAAAGGCAATGCGGATAGCGAGATAACGAATGAAGCGGATAATAAAGCTGCAGACAGCAAAGTGACGGATAAGGCAGAAGGTAAGACGGAAGTGCCGAAGCAAAATACAAATGAGGCACCTAAGCAATCTAAGCCGGCAAATCAGGAAAAGCCGCAGAAAACGGTTTTCATCTCTGAGCATGATGCGGAAAAGATAGGATTGTCCCAATTACCGGCTGGTATGATCGGCGAAGTCGATGACGTGGACTTTGTAAATTCAACTGATGGCGGCTATTACTTAGTACAAATCGAGATTGACACGGAAGATGACATGGATGAAGTAACGTATCAAATCCATGCGATTTCCGGCAAAGTAATAACGGTCACTTGGGATGAGTGATTCTCATCGAATTCTAATAATCCTCTCAATGTCCTCTCATCTTCGCGGGGTACTATGAAGATAGAAGGAAATAGGAGGAGAACAAACATGAAAAAGTGGATGCTGATTCCAGCGATGGCTGGAGTTGTAGCAATCGGTGGCGTTGCGTTGGCAGATGACTCGGTGCCAAGCGTTTCAAAGCAGGCAGATAAGATGATTTCATTGCAGGATGCGAAACAGATCGCCACTGACAGAGTGAAAGGCGGCGTCGTGACAGAAATCGAGTTGGATAAAGACGATGGCTGGTACCATTTTGATGTGGACTTGAAAGATGAAAAATACGAATACGATTTAGAAGTGGACGCATTCACGGGAGAAATCACCAAGTTTGAAAAAGAAGTAGAAAAGAACAGCAAGCAAGCAGGGTCCGGCAAGGTGATGACGAAAGAGGAAGCAATCGCTCTTGTGAAAAAGAAAGTAGTTGGGACAGTCAAGGAGATTGAGCTTGATACAGATGACGGTCGTAAAGAATATGACATTGAAATGAAAGACGATCATTTCAAATACGAAATTGAAATAGATGCAGAAACAGGAGAGTTCTTGAAATTCGAAAAAGAACGGTACCGGAGCGCGAAACTAGCACAGCCACAAAACAAAGTAAAAGCGCAAACTGAAAAGGTAGCGGCTTCTACACTACAAGTTGTTGAACCAACAAAAGAAAAGCAAGCTGTGAAACAAGCTGACAAAAAGACATTGCTGACGAAGGAGCAAGCAATCTCCATCGCCAAGCAACATGCAAGTGGTGTCGTAACTGATTTCGAGTTGGATGACAATGTCTATGAAATCGAGATGGAAGACGGCGACATTGAATACGACCTGGAAATCCATGCCTACACAGGCGCAATCCTTTCATTTGAACGGGATGATGATTAAGTAACTGAAGCAATTCGTCAAAAAACATAAAAACAGAGCCGGTAGCTGCCATACTACCGGCTCTTTTGTTGCATTTCTACTATTCCCGTTAGATTTCTTTATTAAATTCGGAAATCTGTTCCGGTTCTTTGTTTGTCACATCGAGGATGTCCAGCAGGAAAACAAATACCGGTATCCCGATAATTAGTCCCCAAACGCCAAAGAAGTTCTGTGAAAAAATAAGAACGATGAACGTATAAAACACCGGTAAATCCGTTTTGGAAGACATAAGCTTCGGATTTAAAATATATGCCTCGATAGCATGAATGACCATGATTGCAATGAGCAAGTAGACGACAGTTAAATATCCGCCGATTGTAAATCCGATAAGTGAAAGCGGTATTAGTGAAATAATGACGCCCGCAACAGGAATGAGCCCTAGGAAGAAAATCATGATGGCCAATCCGATAATTTGCGGGAAGCCAAGCACCATTAATACGATGACAGTCAAAATAGTATTAATAAACGCGATAATGAACTGCGCTTCGATTACTTTACCGAATGTACGGGAAAATTTCTTGCCGAAAAATTCAATTTCAAAATAGAATGGGGCAATCTTACTGTTCTTAAATTTATTCGTGAATTCTATTAAACGTGGTTTTTCAAGAAGGAAAAACAAGCTCAAAATGATGGCGATAAGTACTTGAACGCTCGTTTTACTAATATCCGTAAACGATTTTAGTAAAAACGAAAATCCGTTTTCCACATAACCTTTAATTTGTTCGCTGGAAATAATAGATTCGAGAAAAACAAGCAATGGATTGTCATGCGATTGTATGGAGAAGCTCGTAATTTGTTTAATAAGCTGGCTAATTTCCATTGTGATAATAGGTAAATATTTGACGAGGCTAATAGACAAAATACCGACTATCAAAGTATAGAGGAGTATCACGGTCAACTTATGATTTAACCGCAGACGTTTACCTGTAAAATCGACAAGACGATTCATTAAAAACGAGAAAATAAAGGTGAGCAAGATTAAATTCATCATACTCCGTACACTGTAGAGAATTAAAATGATCAAAGCGAAAATAATGATCCGCTTCACTTCTTTTTTTCGGAATAAAGCCGATATCGAATCCATATAAGCAAGTACCTCTCATATCCAATTAATATGCAAAATTTGAACCTTTACTAATAGTATCCACTTGTCATAAAAAGATTACAAGTAGGAAACCTCTCATTTTTACTAGTATACGTGACTTTTTGTCATTCTATAAGTCAATTGGAAAAAATCCTTTGCTTTATGGTTAAAATTCCTTTGAATTTATGCAAAACGTTCCTATTAAACTTCGTATTCCTTCCCGACGACTGCCAATTCAGCATGTCCTTCATATACTCCTTTTGCCGCATCTAAAATATCTTCAGGATTTCCGTGCAAAGGTAGATGTGTCAGCACCAATCGTTTCGCACCCGTCATTTTGGCAAGTCGTCCCGCCTCGCTTCCCGCCATATGCCCCGGTGCTTTCCCGAGATGCTCCTCGTACAAGTTCGCCTCGCTAATTAAAAGGTCTGTTCCGCTCGCAAATTTGACGAGTTTGTCACTCCATTCCGTATCAGCTGTCAATGTGACGGAACGGCCGTCTACCTTGAACTTCATTGCTAAACAATAGACGGGGTGGATTGTCTCGCAGAATGAAACTTCAAAAGGCCCGATATGTACAATATCCGTTTCTTGTATAGCAACGCCGATTGTCTGTTCCTTATGCGATAGCTGTGCAAAATGCTCTTCGTCTCGATCATGTGCGTAAATCGGCAATACAGTAGACGGTTTTCCGAGATAGTAGTTAATGAGCCTACTATATTGCAGGCTGCCGATGTCCGCGATATGATCCGCGTGATAATGGCTTATAACAACTGCATTTAACTTTTCCAACGGTACATAATTTTGCAAGGAAGCAAGAACGCCGCTGCCGCAGTCGACGAGGCAATGAAACCTGTCATGTTCAATCAAAAAAGAGGATGTGGCCCCGTTCGCTTTCGGATAGCCGCCCCAAATCCCAACTGGAATTACTTTCATTTTTACCGCACCTCCGTGAAATCCATTTGTTTGCTTTCATACCGGCTAGGGTATATTATGCTAAGTGTAATCAAAAAATAAAGGAGAGATGAAAATGTCGAATTCACCTATAGCTACAGTGTACACTACGAGTACTTGCCCATACTGCACAATGATGAAAAATTATTTGGATGAACAAAATATCCCATATCGTGAAGTGAACGTGCAAGCGGACGAGGAAGCTGGCCGCAAGCTTGTAGAAACGACAGGCCAAATGGGAGTTCCACAAACTGAACTAAACGGTAAATGGATCCTAGGCTTTGACACAGAAGCTGTCCAAGCAGCTTTGAAAGGGTAAGTGATTTGAAAAAGCCCTTTCTTGCTATCAAATCATGCTCAATCAAAACTTCTGAAACATGTTATCCGAAAATATGTGTCGGCCATATTGCGCTCTTCCTCACAGGAGTTTTTCTTGTAATTATGGAGCTAATGAACTGAAAAAACCCTCATCGACCTGAAAACGTCGATGAGGGTTTTTACATGTAAATGGGAATCCTATACATGAGAACTGTAAAATTCCCTTTTTAATCACTCCGCACTAGCAAAGCAACTTGGAATAGGACTGCATCGCGGAATCGGGTAGGGTCCAATGATGTCAGCTCCTTCACTTTCCGCAACCGATAGGCCAGTGTATGACGGTGGATGCCAAGAGCGTAAGCCGTTTCACCGATTGCTTGATCATGCTCGAAAAATGTTTCCAACGTTTCTATGAGCTGCTTGTTCACTCCGGCTAAAATTCGGTCGGCAAAGCTTTCCTTCAATTGGGACGGGCAGCTTTTCAAAAGGGTGATCAGTTCGATGTCATCATAGTAGTAATGGATTAGCTCATTCGAATGCCCGTACTGGATTGCGTATTTTGCTGTTTCATACGAATGGGAGATGCCTTCCAAGTTTTTTACAGGCAACCCGACGCCGATTTCGACGGAGGAATTCTTTTGGAATAAAGCAAGGATTTTCTGCAGCTTCAATTCAAGCAAGGACATTTTCACGTCGGACAGAACGATGAACAACTCATTCAATTGTGAATGTCCGATCAGGGCCGTATTTCTCTCGAACTGCTCTTCCATCGTTTCAATTAATCGTTGAGGAGATTCAGGCAAATTATTTGTTTGCACTAAGAGCGTCAAATAAGGTTCGGTCATATTGAATTCCAATAAGGCAAGCCGGTCGATGACAATCGGTGAAAGGGGGCCGCTGTCGATCAGCTCTTCAAAAACGAGTTCCTTGATCTTCCGCTTCCATTCCGACTCCGATGTAATGAGTGCTTGGTGGACCATCATTTCGGTCGTCAATTGAACGAGCGTCGCAATGTCGTTTAATTCTTTCGGATTGCCGGTAATACCGATGACGCCGATCAATCGGTCCTTATAATAGATGGGCATGTTTACGCCAGGCTTTGCTCCATGCCAATCCAATATATTCTCATCATCTATCCAAAGCGGTCGTCTCGTTTTAGCGACATGTGCGGCCCCTTCATGGATGCGGTCGATGCGCTCTTTTTCGCCGGAAGCCAAAATCATTCCATTCGTATCCATCACATTTAAATTCCTGTCCAACCTGAACATCGTTTGTTCCACTATTTCTTCTGCTAGCTTCTTCGTAATCAAGAAACCACCCCCATGTATAAAAAACAACTTTATTTCCACGTGAAACTTATACACCAAGTATAATGTATTTTTGTTTTCAAAACATATAATTAAATGAAAGCGTTTTATTAATTTGTAGGAGGTGCTTTGCATGAAGGTGATTGTAGCACCTGATTCATTCAAAGGAAGTTTAACGGCTATTGAGGCAGCCGAGGCGATGGCTGCAGGTATACATGATGTCGATCAGGACATAAGAACGGTACTATTGCCGGCAGCTGATGGAGGAGAAGGCACGATGAGGAGTTTGGTCGATGCGACAAAAGGGACATACGTGTCTGTAACTGTGGAAGACCCCCTCGGCAGACCAGTTCCCGCGACATATGGCATTCTTGGTGACGGCGTGACGTGCGCGATTGAAATTGCCGAGGCTTCTGGACTTATGAGACTGCAAGAAAATGAAAAGAATCCGCTAATCGCATCAACTTACGGAACCGGTGAATTGATCGGCCATGCATTGGACAACGGCTATCGAAAATTCATCATCGGCCTAGGAGGCAGCGCGACGAATGATGGAGGGGCAGGAATCCTCCAGGCGCTTGGCATGCGTTTGTTGAATAAAGAAGGAATTGAACTGCCGAAAGGGGGAAGCGGACTCAAGCATATTTGCTCAATAGACAATGAGAACTGGGATGAACGGATTGCGGAAAGTAAATTTTTAATTGCGAGTGATGTGAAAAATCCATTTGTCGGTAGTGAAGGTGCATCTGCTGTTTTTGGACCGCAGAAGGGGGCCTCTCCGACGGACGTGGACGAACTTGACCGGAATTTGCGGAAATTTGCGGACGCGATTGAAAAAGAAACGGGAATTGTCCTTCATACAAAGGAAGGAGCAGGTGCTGCCGGAGGAGCAGGAGGCGCGTTCCAAGCGTTCTTCAATTGTGAAATGCGGCAAGGAATCGATGTTGTACTCGAAGCGATCGATTTTGAGCACCACGTGAAAGATGCGGATATGATTATTACCGGCGAAGGGAAAACCGATTTGCAGACACTTTCCGGAAAAACACCGTTTGGCATTGCAAAAGTGGCGCACCGTGAAGGAAAGCCTGTCATTCTTATTTCAGGGGCTGTGGATGAAGAAAGCCGCGATGTATTGACGCCGTTGTTCACTGAGGTCCATGCGATCATGGATGAGAGTATGACTGTGGAAGACGCCATTGCGAATGCTTACGACCATTTGCGAAGAAAAACAAAAAAGGTAATGGAGTTCATTACTGAAAAAGGGGTGTAGGGAATGTTAATTACAATGATTGTGTTAAGTGTTGTCCTTATTGTAGTACTGACAGCTGTTTTTAAGGTTCATCCGTTTTTATCATTATTAGCTGGTGCATTTTTTGTCGGAATTACAACAGGCATGCCGCTGTTGACGGTCGTTGAAAATGTGAACGAGGGCTTCGGAGGATTGATGAAGGGAATCGGACTTGTCATTGTTGCGGGTACGATCATCGGCGTTATTTTAGAGAAATCGGGCGCCGCGTTCAGGATGGCGGAAGTCGTGCTGCGCTTGATCGGGGAGAAGCGCCCGCAATTGGCGATGTCCGTTATCGGATATATCGTTTCGATTCCGGTTTTCTGTGATTCAGGTTTTATTATTTTATCCAGCTTAAAGAAAGCATTGGCGAAACGGGCGAAAGTTGCAATTGCATCAATGGCTGTTGCGCTCGCGACGGGGCTCTATGCAACGCATACATTGGTACCGCCGACACCTGGGCCGATTGCTGCCGCTGGTAATATCGGCGCGGAAGGCTATTTGGGTACTATAATTTTAATTGGCCTTTTCGTTGCCATCCCGGCGGTCGTTGTCGGTTATTTATGGGCAGTGAAGGTCGGATCGAAAATTTCGGTTCCGGAAGATGTAGAGGATAACGGTTTAGACTATGATGAAATCGTCAAGTCATTCGGCCAAATGCCGTCGACGTTCAAAGCATTCCTGCCGATTGTTTTGCCTATCGTTCTGATCGGAGTTGGGTCTGTCGCGAAGTTGACGATGGAAGAAGGCGGTTTTAACAACTTCCTTCAATTTCTAGGGGCACCTTCAGTAGCACTGTTATTTGGAGTCTTGGCAGCATTCCTACTGTTGCCGAAATGGAATGAAGAGACATTGACGAAGTGGATCGGGGAAGGTTTGAAGGAAGCGGCTCCGATTTTGCTTATCACAGGTGCGGGCGGCGCATTCGGGAAAGTCATTTCGAATTCGGGTGTCGCTGATTTAATCGGTGGGATGAACTTCGATGCATTGGCAGGTGGTGCATTCTTCCTACTCGTTCCATTCATCATCGCGGCGGCGTTAAAAACAGCACAAGGTTCGTCAACTGCTGCCTTGGTCATCACTTCTACTTTAGTTGCTCCGTTGCTTCCGGCGATGGGGATTGAAGGAGCAGTTCCATTTGCTCTTGTCGTTATGGCAGTTGGCGCAGGCGCAATGACAGTAAGTCACGTGAACGACAGCTTCTTTTGGGTCGTCACGGAGTTCAGCGGAATGAAAGTGACGGACGCCTACAAAGCGCAAACGATGGCTACTTTGCTGCAAGGCGTAACTACGATTGTCGTTACGATGATTCTTTGGATGATATTAGTGTAATGAAAGCGCTGATTCCTTTCGGGGAATCGGCGTTTTTGCATGGGTCGGTGATAAAGTGCCGAGAGTCGGTGATAACCTCGCCTGAGTCGGTGATAAAGTGCTAAGAGTCGGTGATAAACTCCCGAGAGTCGGTGATAACCCCGTTCAGCATATGCCGTGCATTCCTATGCATATAGTAAATGCAAGAGTTGTCCATTTGTGAAAATGATTATTATAAAAACAACTGGAAAGGAGATGAACAGATGGGAGAATCGTTGATAGATATACGGGAGCTGCGCAATTGCTTTGGACGGTTTGCGACAGGAGTGACCGTCGTGACATGTACGCATGATCAAGGGAAGCATGGGTTGACAGCGAATTCCTTCACGTCGGTTTCGCTTGATCCGCCGCTTGTGCTTGTGTCGGTGGATCGACGGACGAAAGCGTTGCCGTATTTAAAAAACAATCGTTTCACAATCAATATTCTACGGGAGAACCAGCAAAATACGGCATTGCATTTTGCAGGCAGGCCACAAACTCCCGAACCGTTCGAATGGGATGGCATGCAGATCCAAGGTTCGCTCGCATATTTGGAATGTGAGCCATGGGCGGAGTATGACGGTGGCGATCATGTTTTATTTGTTGGGAAGGTTGTGCGATTTGATTATGAGGATGGAAATCCGCTTGCCTTTTACAGCGGGAAGTTCACGAAAGTGGCACCTCAACAATAAAGTGGAAGGCTTGTTTGTCGGCAAAAGATACTGCCGGGAAGCGAGCCATTTTTTTTTCGCTGAGGCAGGGGAACTATATTCTTTTCATTCACATCGGCATTTTTCCCATGAGATAGGCATACGTATAGGTGTAATGGGACAAGAAGGAGTGAATACATGCCAGTTGAACAGGAAAAGAAGACGGTATTACCATTGACCGGCAAGGAGTATTTGGAAAGCTTGAAAGATGGCCGGGAAATATGGCTGAATGGCGAGAGGGTAAAGGATGTGACGACGCATCCGGCTTTCCGGAACGCTGCGAGGTCGATTGCGAGGCTGTACGATGCGCTGCATGACGAAAAGACGAAAGAAGTACTGACAGTCGAGACGGATACGGGGAATGGCGGCTTCACACAGAAATATTTCCGTGTGGACAAGAGTACGCAGGACTTGTTGGAGTCGCGCGACGCGATTGCGCAATGGGCGCGCCTGACGTACGGGCAGATGGGAAGGTCGCCGGATTACAAGGCGGCATTTCTAGCGACGCTCGGTGCAGATCCGGATTACTACGGGAAGTATGCGGACAATGCACGCCGATGGTACAAAGAAGCACAGGAGCGGAATTGGTATTTCAACCACGCGATCATCAATCCGCCGGTGGACAGGCATAAGCCGCTTGAGGCGGTGTCCGATATTTTTGTCCGGGCGGTAGGGGAGACGGAGCAAGGGGTCATCGTCAGCGGAGCGAAAATGGTCGCGACCGGATCTGCATTGACGAACTACAATTTCGTCGCCCATTACGGCGCTGCCCCGATCACAAAAGAGGAGTTTGCACTCGTCTTCGTGGCGGCGATGGATACGCCTGGCGTAAAGCTTGTGAGCCGTGCATCGTATGAAATGAATGCAGCAGTCATGGGAAGTCCGTTTGACTACCCATTGAGCAGCAGGTTCGATGAAAACGACTCGGTCCTCATTTTCGACAACGCGCTCATCCCTTGGGAAAACATCATCATTTATAAAGATGTAGAGAAAGTGAACAGTTTTTTCGCGGATAGCGGATTCCTGCATAGATTTACATTCCATGGTGTAACGAGGCTCGCTGTTAAACTTGATTTCATGTCAGGTTTATTGCTGAAAGCTGTCAAGATGAACGGTTCCGACCAATTCCGCGGCGTCCAAGTAAACGTCGGCGAAGTGATTGCTTGGAAAAACATGTTCTGGGCATTGAGCGATGCGATGGCGTTGAACCCGGATGAAGGGCGAAACGGGACGAAGCTGCCGAATTTGAATTACGGGCTTGCATACCGGATGTTCATGTCCGAAGGGTGGCCACGGGTGAAGGAAATCATCGAAAATGTTGTCGCAGGCAGCCTGATTGCACAGCCATCAAGTTCAAAAGACTTCCAAAATCCAGAGCTCCGTCCATTGTTGGAAAAACTGTACCGCGGTTCATATGGCGTAGGAGCCGAGGAGAAAATCAAACTCATCAAATTGCTGTGGGATGCGATCGGAACGGAATATGGCGGCAGGCACGAACTATATGAGCGCAATTACTCCGGCAACCACGAAAATATCAGACTGGAAAGCCTTGTCGTCGCCAATATGAGCGGGCAGGCAGACAAGTTCGAGAAGTTCGTTGAGGAATGCATGAGCGACTACGATTTGAACGGCTGGACGAATGATACATGGATTAATCCGGATGATGTGAGCTATTTAAAGAAATGACAAAGAAAATGTACAAAGTAGAACTAGAAGGGCGCCATCTACAAATCGTCGATTATCCAGGCGAAAAGGGGACGATCATCGCGCTTCACGGATTGACCGGAACCCATAAGAACATGCTTCATTACGCACAAAGCCTACGTGGAGACTATCGGTTCATCGCATGCGATCTAAGGGGAAGAGGAGATAGTTCGGGGATGGATGACGTCCCCTCCATCTTCTCCCACGCTGAAGACGTTGAAAAATTGATCGGCGTTTTGGGAATAAAAAACCCGATTTTGCTTGGCCATTCAATGGGAGCATTTGTCTCTGCAATTGTGGCAAGCGAAATGCCGACCGTAAAAGGACTCATCTTGCTGGATGGCGCAGCACGGATGTCAGGACGCCAACATGATATTGTCAGGCCATCGCTTGGAAGGCTCCGCAAGACGTATGAATCGAAGCGGGCATATGTCGAAGAGCTGAAGCAGTTGTATAAACGGCTCGGTATCAAATGGACCGATGCAGTCCAGGAAATTGTGGAATACGAAATCCATGGGACGGGCAACGGATGGATGCACAAGTCTGCTTATGAAAACATCGAAGAGGACTTTGCAAGCTTCGATTTTTTTAACCCGATCGAAGTGATGGGGAAAATCACTTGCGAAACATTGCTTATTCAAGCGGACGGAGACATTGGACCGTTTCTGCCGTTCTTCATGGATGTTGATTATGAAGAGACGAAAAAGTATACATCAAAACTGTCAACATTCCGTTCGGATTCGAATCATTACACAATGGTCTTTGAGAAACGGGATGATATTTTGGCTGCAATCCGGGATTTCTTGGATGGGGTGATGTTGGATGAGTGACGGATTAACTTATTTCAAGGAAGTGTATGGTGCGGTTCCAGGATGGGTCGAAAAAATGCATACCTATCGGCCGGACGCGCTTGATCATTACACAAACTTGCGAAGCTCCATTATGGGGGACGGGCTTTTAACCAGTAAGGAAAAGGACCTCCTTCTTGTTGGGATCAATGCAGCAAGATGCTACGAGCGAAGCATGATCTATCATACGAAAGGTGCCATCGATGGAGGCGCCACCATTTCGGAGCTGGTCGAATACTTGCTTGTCGCGTACAGATATGGCGGACTCGAGTCGATGCAAACAGGCATCCAGTCCGTGAAGTATGCATGCTCTTTGAAAGGTTTGCCAGTGGGCCAGATGCCTTATGGAGTTTGCAATGAGCATATGTTAAGTTATTTCAATTCGATCCTAGATGAAGAGGATGCATGGTTTGTTTCGAACATTTTAAAAGCGCCGGAGGAACTTCGGAATGACTTGCTTCTCGTAAGAGGAGTCGTCAGTTCGAAGATGAAATCCCTCTTAATGGTTGGAATCCATAGTACGAGCCTTCAAGGAACTGAAGCCGGGAAATGGATGGAGCAAGCTCGAAAGAATGGGGCGACTGAAGGAGAATTGGCCGAAGTTGGTCTCATCTGCCTGTTGACCGCCGGAATTCCTGCATGGTTCGAAGCGAGCGATTCCTTGCGTGAAGGGGGCGGCTAATATGGCCATCGTCTATGAACGGGTTGAAAATGCTCTATCTCCAATTAAAAGCGGGATGACGATCATGGTAGGAGGCTTTGGCCTCGTCGGTGCGCCGCTTACTTTGATTGATGGCCTAACGAGGAAAGACGTCGATGGGCTGACAATCATAAGCAATAACCTCGGCGAAGCGGGTGAAGGGCTAGGGGTCTTACTCCGTCAACGAAAAATCCAAAAAGCGATCGGCTCCTACTTTACAAGCAACCGGGAAGTCGGTGAAGCGTATCAGCGTGGGGAAATCGACTTGCAGCTGTTGCCCCAAGGGACGCTTGCGGAAGTGATGCGTGCAGGTGGTGCCGGAATCGGGGGCTTCTATACGAAAACCGGTGTCGGGACAGAGCTCGCGCGAGGGAAAGAGGTTCGGGAAATCAATGGGGAACCGTATGTTTTCGAGCAGGCATTGAAAGCGGATGTGGCGCTGATCCGCGCACATAAGGCGGACACGCTCGGCAATCTCATCTATTATAAGACCGCCCGGAATTTCAATCCGGTCATGGCGACTGCCGCTGACCTCGTCATTGTTGAAGTGGATGAAATTGTCGCGGTCGGTGATCTGTCCCCGGAAGAAATCGTCACACCCCATCTATTTGTCGATCGGCTCCTTGTTGCGCACAAAATCCTGACGAAGGAAGGTGTCGTCCATCGCTAATGTTCAAGAATTGATTGCAAAGCGTGCCGCCCGTGAATTGATCGGTCCTTCCGTCGTGAACTTAGGTATCGGCATTCCAACACTCGTTGCGAAGTACATCGATGATGAACTCATCCATTTTCATACGGAAAACGGTCTGTTAGGTGTAACGGATGTTGAGGAAGAGGATCCGAACTTAGTGAACGCAGGGAAATTGCCGGTCGGCGAACGGGCAGGTGCTTCGTTTTTCAGTAGTGCAGAATCGTTCGGGATGATTCGCGGCGGGCATATCGATGTTGCGATTCTCGGCGCCCTTCAAGTTGATGAAAATGGACGAATCGCCAACTGGGCTATCCCGGGAAAAAACATTATCGGAGTCGGCGGCGCGATGGATTTGCTTGTAGGCGCAAAGAAAGTGATCGTGACGACTTCTCATTTGACGAAGGACGGCAAAAGCAAGCTGATGAAATCATGCACATTCCCGCTCACGTCAACTCGCAGCGTCGATATGATCATTACGGAATTGGCCGTTTTCACAGTCGTGAATGAACAGCTGATCATGACTGAGCTCATGCCGGGCGCTACGCTCGAGCAAGTGCGGGAAAGTACGGACGCGCTTTTTGTGGAAGGGGATTCCGCATATGAACATTCAAACGCTTGATGTCCTCATTGTCGACCTTCCGACGATCCGGCCGCACCAGCTTGCGATGCATACGATTGTCATGCAGACGATCATTCTCGTCCGTGTGACAGGAGAGGGTGGGCAGGAAGGCTGGGGGGAAGTCGCGACGATCGGCGGCGCTTCGTATTGTGCGGAAACACCGGAAGCGATCAAGATGAATATCGAAAAGTATATAAAGCCTCTCGTCATCGGGCGGAATGCAGTCCATTTCGATGCGATTTCATATGGTGTCAACAAGCATGTCGTCGGCAATATGTTTGCGAAGGCGGCGGTGGAAGCGGCGGTCGTTGAGCTTGCGGCGAAAGCCAGGGGGATTCCTGTCCACGAATTGTTCGGCGGGCAGATCCATGCGTCTTTGCCGGTCGCATGGACGCTCGCGAGCGGGGATACGCGAAGGGATATTGAAGAAGCGAAGGAAAGTTTGCATGCAAAACGGCATAATATCTTTAAGCTGAAAATCGGCATGGGTGATCCGAAACGGAATGTAGCCCATGTTCTGAAGATCAAGGAAGCTGTCGGTGACGAAGCGAGCGTTCGGGTCGATGTCAATCAAGCATGGGACGAGACGACAGCGATGTATTGCATCGAAGCGTTGGAGGATGGCGGCATTGATTTAATCGAACAGCCGTTGCCCGCCTGGAATAAGGAAGGGATGGCACGCCTAACGTCGAGGTTCCGTGTGCCGATCATGGCGGACGAGTCGCTTAGTTCGTTGGAAGAGGCTTATCAAGTAGCGAAGCATCGGGCGGGGAATGTGTTTTCCATCAAGCCCGCTAACGTGGGAGGTCTTACTGCGACGAAAAAGGTGGCAGCCATTGCGGAAGCGGGGGGCATTTCGCTATACGGTGGAACGATGATCGAATCGTCACTCGGCACTGCCGTATGTGCTCATCTTTATTCGACAATCCCTGAAATGAAGTACGGCACGGAGTTGTTTGGTCCGCTTTTATTCACAGACACGATTACAACAAATGCGATTACCTATGAAGATTTTCAATTGATAGTCCCGAGTTCTCCAGGCTATGGGATGGAGATGGATGTGGAGAAAATCTTCCATTACGCAAGGGATCTATAATAAAACAACGAATGAAAGGATGAAGAGATGAATCAAAAAGTGGTAGATGTTTACAATGGATTGGTCGTTAAATTCAAGGAATTAATACGGGAGCATGAGCTCGATCATAATGATTATCAAGCGCTCGTCAACTGGGCGGACGAACTTGGACGTGCTGGTGAAATACCGCTTTTCATGGACGTGTTCTTTGAAACACACGCCCTTCAGGAAATGTATAAAAATGTAGAGGGGACAGAGCCAACGATCCTCGGACCTTTCTATCTTGAAAATGCGAAGGAAATCGAAAATCCGGGCGTCATGCCGATGCGCGATGAAGAAAAGGGCGACGTGTTTTTCTTTAGTGGCACCGTCACCGACGTAGACGGCAACCCGCTGGCGAATACGAAAGTGGACGTTTGGCAGGCGGATGCGAATGGAGAGTACTCAGGTTTTGCTGAAGGGATTCCAGCCGAAAACTTGCGTGCGGTGCTCTTCACAGACGAGAACGGAAGATTCGAAGTGCAGACGGTCGTGCCAGGCGACTATTCGATTCCAACGAATGGCCCGACAGGCAAGTTCCTGACGTGGATCGACTCCCATCCATTCCGGCCAGCCCATCTCCACTTCTTGTTTAAGCCGCAAAATGGAGATCCGTTGATTTCCCAAGTATTCTTCGAAGGGAATCAATACTTGGACAACGATGTCGCAAATGGCGTGCGCGGAACGCTCATCACAAAATTGGAGAAGCATGGCGGAGCGGAAAAAGGGTTGGCGGTGGATTACTATACCGCTCATTTGGATTTCAAGCTGCGCTTACAGGATAAGCCTGTTTATAGTTGATAGATTAGTTGGCGATGCACACGGCGGGGGCTGTGTGCATTGTTTTTTTGTTGATTGACTGGTCCTTTAGTCAGGAGACAGGCAAACAGGTTCGATTTTGCGCAAAACAATCGCAGGTAGTCTCGCTGACAAACGATTTTTGGTCGAGTCGGTGATAAAGTGTATAGAGTCGGTGATAATGCCTCGAAAGTCGGTGATAAACCAGTTCAAGTCGGTGATAACACGCCGAGAGTCGGTGATAAACTCGATCGAAGCGGTAATAATCCATTCCTGCACTCATACTTTTCATTCCCCCTCAACAGCCACATCCCCAACATCAACTTTTTCCCCTGAAACTTTCTGAACATCCCGTAGATCCGGGTCGAACAAGAAAAAGAGTGAGAGGAGTAACACCCATATGCCTGCACCGATGAATAAATGGTTGACTGAGATTCCCCATTCGGCAATAAGGCCACCGGCAATGGCGAACCCAGGCATGAGGAACGTTGCAATAGCGCTATTCAACGTATAGACCCGCCCCCTCGTAAATGTATCCGAATTGGTGGAGGAGGTCCCGAGGGAAGAGTTGCAGCGGTTGATGAAGAGAGTGCTTGAATTGTGGGGGCAAGAAGGATGGCGGCCGATCGCGGAAGCAGAACAGCTGCTCAGACCTATTCTGAAAAAGAACATAACGGGCTATGAAGCAGCGAGAATGCATGAAATCTATGCCCGGATTTTGTACTATCTCTATCTTTTTGCAATCGACCTCTATAAAGAGATCGAGGATAATGATTGGAATGCATTCATAGAGAATGCGATGGAGCGCTATCGGGCATTGCAGATGGAATGGCGGATTGTCCGGTGCTATATCTTCTTGGCGGAAATTAAATTCGATCGGGCGGACTACCACGCGTCCATTGATCTTTTCGACAGGGGAATGGAAGAGTTGAACGTGATGGACAGCATCGAAACGAAATCGATGTATATTCAGCTTTTATCCGCTAAAGCATTTACTTTTGAGGCTTTGGGACAACATCATCAGGCGCATGAAATGCTCGATCAGGCAATTGATTTTGCACGTGCTCATATGGTGTTGGATAACTATTATCAGCTACTTAATGCCAAAGTATGGTTGCATTACGACCGGATGGAGATGGATAAAGCACGTGATTATGCGGAAGAAAGCTATCTATTTGCCAAACTGCTCAAAGAGGAAACGCTCCTATTCGAGTTTCGGCTGACACAAGTGTCCAGGGAAGAGTTTTTTGAGAAGAATTACGAAAAGGCTTTGCATGATGCTGAGCAGCTCATTCAGGACATCGAGGCATCGGGAAAATATCCAAAAGATTATAAGGGCGAATTCATCGTCTTGGCAAACAATATGTTAGCGAGGGTGCTGACGAAAGTGGGACGGTACGAAGAAGCGTTGTCTTTATTCAAAAAATACCCAATCAGCCTGCCGGAACGTGTGCAGCTAAGTCCTATAGACACTGCATTGCGTGTACTCTCTTCAAGCTACGAAGCGATCTGCCACTACCATCTTGGCGATTCGGACAAAGCGGAAAAGCTGGCGAGATCAACCGTCGACCGTCTGCACGCCATGCCTCATACGTCTCTTTACCACTTTGCGCGGGAGGTATTGGAGGAAGTCACGTCGAAGTAAACAGGAAGGGGAGGGGTTCGTATGAAGTTTGTCATTCATTTCACTACAGGTAAAGCATGGAAAGAAGGGAAACCACATTGGGAGCAGGGGCTTGTTCCTCATAGAGAATATGTGAGGAAAGCATTGGCGCAAGGTATTTTGATTGCAGGCGGACCGTTTATGGATCACACGGGCGGATTGATCATACTTGAAGTGGATAACTTGGAAGAGGCTAAGCACTTTGCTGACAATGATCCCGCGGTGATTGAGGAGAAATTTGAAGCGGCAATTTATCCATGGGAGCCTTTGGAAGGGATTTTTAATCAATAGTCTGATTTTTATTGACAATTGGATGTGTGGTTTACTATATTCTATATATAACCAAATGGCTATATGACATGGAGGCATAGACATGACGGATATTTATCGGGCAATTGCAGATCCGACACGAAGAAAAATACTAACTTTATTGTCGTTGCATGAATATACGCAGTCTGAATTGGTTGAGCGTTTTACCATTTCGCAGCCTGCCTTGAAAAAGCATCTTGCGATTTTAGTAGAAGAAGATTTAGTAGCGGAAAGGAAAGAGGGGAGGTATCGAGTTTACAGTTTAAAAAGGGAGAATTTCAAGAACCAGTATGAAAAGCTTCAACAGGAAATCGGAAGTATATTGGACAGCAAGTTGATGAAATTGAAAACGTATTTGGAGGGAGAAAGCGATGGAGAAAGTCATTGAATCAGTGAAAAGGGAGATTTTTGTAAAGGCCTCTCCTGAAAAGGTATGGAAGGCATTAACGGTTCCTGAAGAACGGAATCGTTGGGAAACGCGAAATTGTAAGCTGGATATCCGTATTGGCGGAACGGTTAGTCTCGATTACGGATGGGGTGTCAGCTATGTCGGTGCGATCGTTGAGCTTGAGGAAAACAGGAAGCTCACACTTGAAGGGGAAGATAAGGACCTTACCATTTGGACGATTACGCCGCAAGATGATGGATCTGTCGTGGAGATTGAATATACGGGCATCTGGTCGGGCGATTTCGAAATGATGCAAGCGGATAATATGGCATTCGGCACGTATCAGTTCATGAGAAATTTAAAAAGCATCTATGAAGGAAATGAAGATTTACGCTCGCACTTTTGGAGAAGTTGGATTGGCATTTTGCATCGGACGAATCCAAGCGGCAGTCCTGGGGCTAAAGTGGTGGAAATCCAACCGACTGCTCCTGCAGACGGATTAGTTGAGGTTGGTGATGTTATAACTCATGTTAACAGCCTCGAAACTGCTTCTTATGACGATGTGGAAATCATCGTTTCGGAAACAGAGCCTAACAAAAAGATTATGCTTACCGTAATGAGGGATGGCCGACAACTTGAAGTGGAGCTGATGACTGTTCCTTATGGGCAGACGGTGCAGTGATGGAAGTTATATGAAAGGGCGTGCCAAGTGGATAAGTTGCAGGCAGTTTTTATCGATCGAGATGGAACAATAGGCGGAACCGGACACTTCATTCACCCTAATGATTTCACACCCTATCCTTTTAGCAAAGAAGCTCTTGAACTTTTGAGGGATAACGGAATTAAGACAATCGCTTGTACAAACCAGCACCGAATTAGTAAAGGACAGGCGCACATCGAAGATTTTTACGATGAATTCATGGCATTTGGTTTTGATGATGCATTCATCTGTCCGCACGGCTCCTCGGAAGGATGCGAATGCCGCAAACCAAGTCCCGGTCTACTTCGGGAAGCTGCGAAAAAACATAGTGTAGATCTTTCGAAAACGGCTTTCATCGGCGATGTCGGGTCGACAGACATGTTGGCCGCTCACACAGTCGGCGCATTAAAAATTCTAGTTTTGACTGGGTGGGGCGAAGGTTCTTTAACGCAATACAGATATTCATGGTCTGACATTGAGCCGGATTATATCGCTGAAAACTTGTTGGATGCGGTGAAGTGGCTTACAAATATAGGAAATATTAAAAACGCCTAGGCATAGGCGTTTTTGTGTGGGTTAATGGTATTGAAACCAGACAAACCATCCTTTTTCCTTACTTTTAGCTAAAAAGATTTGCCCTTGAGCTAAGTCAGCTCCAGGAGCTTTTGGGAAATCAAGACGTACAAGCCATGACTTTTCAGCAATTTCATTACCACAAAAGTTTTTTGCCATTGCAAAGTAATCTTCTTCACTTTCAATGCCGACAGTACTAGGAAAGGGTTTGGCCGTCACAACATTCCATTTCGTATACATGTCGGGAAAATCATCTAATCCAGTTCCATAAGTTTTTGGTATCAACGTATGTAAAGCTACAATTACTTCTTTTCTATCCTTGATTGATGTTTGCATTAATTCGCTTAACACAGGACATTCTTTTGGTTGCGCGTATCCCTGAGTAGATAGAAAAAACAAAAAAGAAATAGCGATAACTAATGTAATTGTCATTTTCATTTGACTAAACCACCTCATCATTATCCTTCCCAACTATAATAAGAAAATCAGTTATTGGTCGAAAATTTCAGTGGAGAGGTTCATTGTATACTTTTGCTCCTTTTAGCAAACCTAATCTGAACAGAGGAGGGAATGATACAATGATCAAAAAACGTTATCTTTTGATACCAGCCGTCGTCGTAATCTTTCTTGCGAGCAAAGGAATCTATGCTGCTGAACAAAATTCACCACCTTCTTTCGATGATTTATATAAAGAATTCGGATATACATCCATTGAAGAGGCAGTTAACGAATTTGAAAACCATTTCCACTGCAAGGTGGAGTTACCCGAAATGGCACCACCGATTTCATTCACGCATCAATTCGGAAGGTTTTATGAAGATAAACGCTACAAGGCGAATGACAATCTTGGAATTATGTTTGTAAATGAAGACCGGAGAAGAAACGTATTCAAAATTGATATTCGGCCAGTTCATAATAAATTGATATTCGATGGCAGAGAGTATGTGCTTCAATATGGCGGCAAAGGCCTCTACATTGATTCCCACGATTTTCATTTTTATGTTTTTGAAAAAAACAACTTGCAATACTTGCTAGGCGTCCATCAAGAGACGGCTGACGTGGAGATGTCTGACACGCTGGCGCGGATCGCTGATTCTGTTAAAGAAATTCAGAGTGAAAATGAATGTGCGATTTATTGAAAGGCTGAATGTCAAGGGTTTTCGTCAAGTTCATCCTGTCCCACAACCACAAAAAAAGCGCGAATCCACGATGTTGATTTGCGCCAGTTATTTAAAGTCATATTCAGTTTCTCTCAATAAACATTTGGATTTCATCAGATACGATCGACGTATCCCATGGGCTCCAATAATAAGTTTCACCATCGAACTGCAAATAATATTTATAGGCAATTGGCTCATCAGTATAAAAAATCATTTCATAAAAAATTGGATCTCCGCTTCCTCTGTTTGGCTGGAAATTGGGATTCTCTTCGCTATTCACTAATAGTTGAAGAAAGCTATTAATTTTTACGCTCTTTGTCAATTTAGAAATCAATTTATTATTTGTCGTAGGATCAGTTTGGTAAATCTCGATCGTCTTGACTTTTTCTATTAGCATATCCTTAAAATGCCATTGGTAATCACTATCATCTCTTGAAAAGTAAACACTGTATCCATTTACAGAATGAGTATCCTTGACGGCTATTAAATGCGGATGATCCTTTATTTGAAAAATCTCGGTTCCCTTCTCATGGAAGGCGGCATCACCGTCTCTGATTTTATAACTTGGATTTTTCACATTGTCTGCCACTTTAAATTTTACCGTGCCAATCTTGTCTCCGATAAAACTTTTGTCGGCTAAAACTCCGGAATGAATTCCGTTGTATTCTTTTCCGTCAAAATGAATAAAATCAACCCAATCAATTACAATTTGACCACCAAAAGCTGATGGCCGGCAACCCGTTAAAAGTAGTACAATTAAAATAAAAACAAACAGACTCCGTTTCTTCATTGACACCAACCCCTTTTCCATTGACGAAAATTCAGGCGAGAAAGCGCTGTTTGCTTTTCATCCGATGTTGGAATGACAGAGTCGCCAAAAACACAGTTACTCCCCATAAGAACAATCCACCGTATGTAATAACATACACCCAGATGGCCATTCCTTCAGAGTATCCTTTTGGAAGCACTCCTAAAAATTGAAGAGCTGTCAAGAAGCTTATTAGAATCGTCAACACGCCAACTGACCATCCTGGTATGATCAAAAACCATTTTGGCAGTTTTTCTCCCCAGGAAGTAACAAATGCTAATGCAAATAAAGAGGCTAATACCGCCAAGATAGCTGTGAAGTCTATTCCATTGGAGTATAACGTATAAAGAAAAGCTGATCCTTGCTTTAATGAATCACCCATCTCTGCTATATCCTGTATAGCTTGTTCTGTAGCAAGTCCTATCGTCGATCCCCATGCCCAAAGCGATTTTATAATCGCATATGGCAACAGTGCTAGCGCTGCAACATAACCCCAACCTTTAGAATATATGTTATTAGATTTTTCTGATCCCACATATTGCCCATGTTTTAAACTCATACGACATGATCCTTTCTTGTGTAAGAAATAAATCTGACGTTTTCGCCAACTTCCCATTTGCTCGAATAGTAACATATGAATTTGAATCTTTCAATAACTTGAATAGAATTCTATTAACGATATGCCGCCAATAGTAAAAAGGTGCAAATCCATGTTATGAAGATGCACCTGTTAATTGAATTAAATAATGCCGCTATATAAATGAAACACCACTGACTATTTAGTTAAATGTGGTCAACTCTTCCGAAACTGCATTTAAAAATTCTTTCTCATATTTAATATAGTAAATCTCATCTATACTTGTATTTATCATTCCATCGATTAAAGATACCAATTGGATCGAGGGAAGTTCCATTTTATCGTCTACTAATTGTTCAACCGGGAAGTTTCCTTCTATTCTAATAAGTTGTTTTAATTGTGTTGGTGGCAGTACATTTATTGTTTGATTTATAAATGCATTCATAAGGTGTAATTGGTCTTCTTCGCTCAAGTTACTTCCCACTGTAGCATCCATCAGTAATGCCGCCATCTCTTCTCCATTTAAACGACGGGTTCCTTTTTCGAATTCAAATGCCACGGTAGATAGAGCTCTAACTCGAATATCTTCTTGTATGTCGAACTCTATACCATTCACAGAATCAACAATTGAAGAAAGGGTTTCCAAGTCAATAACAGCATGATAGTCAATTGGCAAATCAAATAGGGTAGAGACTGTTGTTCTCACATCTTCAGCACCACCGGAACTGTTAACATAAGCATGTGACAATTTATCATATGGAGTAGTTCTTTCATTATCCGAGATAAGAGCATAAGTATCGCGAGGGATAGATAGAACTTTCATCATTTTTTTATCTTTGCTATACGTAAGTAATAGGTTAATAGGGATTCTATTATCATCATCTTTCACAGTTAGTAAAGTGGTTACAATCTTATCTTCTTGAACTACTGATTCGTTTGCATTTGCATTACTTGCCGTACTTTCGTTGCTTTCATTAGCAATGTTTACAGAAGGGTTTGATGGAATAAACAAAAATACACACAAGCCGAGCGCTAATAAAGAAACTGTAAGGGGGGCGAGTTTTAACGAAGAAGGAACTAGAAACTTTTTTTGTGCATCATTCTTCTCCAGTCTATGAATTTGTTCAAATACTTCATTGCGGTCTTCTTTCGTAAATTTTAGATCTTGAACAGATGTATTATATAACTTATCTCTTAATCGTTTATCTTTCATTAAATCTTACCTCCTTTATCATCGGCTCTAATCTTTGTTTTGCTCTTCTTAATCGGGTTTTCACTGTATTGACCGGGATATCTAAAACTCCGGCAATTTCCTCTGTCTTTAACGTCTCATAGTAGTAGAGATAAACAACTTCCCGATACACTTTTGGTAGGGAAAAGATAGTATCTTTTATTTCTGCATTCTTGTATTTATTGATAACTGTTCTTTCTGTCGATGGTAATACTGACTTTGCTGTTTCATTTATAAAACTTTTGACTTGTACCATTTTGTAATTCCAGCTTTTTAAGTAGTCTTTGCATTCATTGATAGTTATACGGTAGAGCCATGTTTTTATTTGTGCGTCATGCCGAAACGACTCCAAGTTTTTATAGCATTTGATAAACGTATTTTGAACGATATCCTTAGAACTCTCCGTATCTTTCACATAAGAAAATGCCAATCGTACCAACTCATTACCGTATTCAATCATCACTTTTTCTAATATCAAATCTTTTTCTTTTCTATCCAATCGACTATCCTCCCCTTCAACCTACTTCATTTTTTGCTATTAGACGATTACCAAACCATAATAGGTTCAAAATTGTTTTTTTAAAAATTCATGGAATTAATATATAGGGACAATTATAGCTGAAATAAAAGGCCTGTATCTTAGATTACAAAGTAATCATACATACAGGCCTTTTAGTTATTCTAATTTCTCTACAAGATAATCGTTTACCGTTTCTTTCTACATTTAATAATCAACGTCGTCGGGATCATCTGCGCCTTCTCAAACGAATACCACCGATTTGCATGTCTTTCCCGATCTTCTTCCGTTAATGAAACGTCCTCGACGACCTTTTCAATTTCAAATCCACACTCGATTAATGTATTGATATATGTACTCACTTTATATTGCTGCATGATTGCAGGAGCGTGCCAAGCTTCGTGATTATAGGCACCTTCTTCATGATAGGATTTATTGAAGTGAAGTTCTTCATCTCTCAAGCTTGCCCGGCTGTGCAATGGATGCTCCCAGCTGAAAACGAAAATACCGCCCGGTTTCAAATAGTCGTGTACATTAGTGAGCGTCTGGCGTAAATCGGTCGTCCAACCTAGTGCATAAATAGAATAGACAATATCAAAGTATGCATGAGGCAGTCCGGGATTTTCTTCCATTGGAGATTCGAATAAATGAACTGGAGCCTTGCTGTCCATCAGCAACTCTTTTGCCGTTTCGATCTGTGTCTTTGAAAGGTCCACTCCCCAAAGTTCCTCGACACCTCGAGAATCCATATATTGCAAAGAATGCCCGCTACCGCAACCTATATCCAACACCTTCGCACCAGTGACGTCTCCAAGTAAATTTAAATTCTCTTCCCGTGGCGCAAGCGGTCCGTACTCTGGCAACGGATTCCGCCCGAAAAACCGAGGCGCTACCTCATCCCAACTTTTTTTATTCAACACTAGTGATTCATTTCCCATGTTCATCCCTCCAAAAATCGCATGCGAATATACATTCGACAACGGAACCTTTTTCTCCTTCAATTTATAAAAAGGAATTTACCGTCTACATAACGAATGAATAATTAGAATGGGGGAGATAAAATGAATACTTATCAAATTCGAAAGGCAGACGAGAAGGAAGCCGCACTAATCATTGAGTTACTAAAAGAAGTTGCTGCTTGGCTGCAAAATAATAACATCAACCAATGGGGATTTTTATTGGAAGGCGGAGAGGATGAGGAGATAACAGAAGCGGTTATCAATGGAGATACTTATGTCGCCTGTCAGGACGATGAAATCATTGCGACTGTTACGCTCTACTCGCAGAAGAGTGAGTGGGATCAGCATGTTTGGGGAAATGAAGACAATCCTGAAGTCCTCTATCTCCATCGGTTGGCTGTCCGGCCTCAATATATGAAAAACGGGATTGGAAAAGAAATTATAAATTGGGTAGATGAAAATATAAAAAACACAATTCGGCTTGATTGTGTAGCGCATAATTCTAAGTTGTGTGCGTACTACGAAAAGAATGGATATTCACTGACCGGAACGACAGCGGATGGACATTGTAAATTTCAGAAGGTGTTTGGGGAAGGAATGTAACATGTATCAAACAATTATTGATTTACAAAACAAAGGACTCGTCGGAGACCAAGCAGAAATCAAGCAACTGACGAGTGGAACAACCGATGGGCAAGTGTATGTAGTAGAAGAAAGTAACAATCCTTCTAGCATTCTAAAATACGATCACCCTATAAATATTGGAGCCGCCGAGCAATTCTTTAAAACGTATAAAGATATTGAGCTTTTGCCTTACGTTTATTATGTTGATCCTGAAAAGAGATTTTTTCTCTATGAATATGTTGAAGGAACAACTCATGTCAATCGCGGAAATAAGGCGGATTGGATGAAGCTTCTCGTTGAAAGACTGTTCAATCATTATGAAAAATACGATTCACAAGCTCCGTGGGGTCGATTAGGGGGAACGCCTCGGCAAAACTGGGTTGAGTTCAACAGAATTAGCTTGGAATATGCTTATGAAAATATCGGGGATTTGTTGCCGCATGAGGATTATTTACTAATGAATAAGACGGTTGAACGACTTGCAGAGTATGAAAGACAGCCGGATAAGTATTTACTCCATGGCGATACGGGTGTACATAACTTCGTTTTTCATCAGAATCAACTTGTCGGTGTAATTGATCCAGATCCAATGGTGGGACCGGTAATCTATGATTTTACATACGCGTTTTGTTCTTCACCGGATGACTTGAATATGGAGACATTGCTAGATGCATTTGATTTATTGAACAAGGTGGAGATGGATACGCCGCGTCTAGTCGAAGAAGTTGTTTTTCAGTTATATACCCGGATCGGCATTTGTAAGAAAGTGCATCCCCATGATTTAGATGAGTATTTGAAGGCATGGGAGTATTGGAAACATAAATTGAAGGAGTATGAGGATGCGTTCTAATGATAAGTTTAGTACATTTCTAGAGATTGCAAAGGATTTAAATGCGATCAATATCATTCCGTTATTAATGGGGTCGGTTGGATTAGAAGTTGTCACGAAAAGAAGTTGGGATGCAAGTGATTATCAAGCTTCTTCTAAAGATAGTTATAGGGCAGAAAATAATAACTTCAAGGACTTTGAAAAGATTCATTAAGAATTAGCCTTTAGTCAATTTTCTCCTTCTTTTATGAAATAGAAACCAAGCACCAAAAATTGCCCAAGAACCTGTTGAATAGGTTAAAGAAATATAAGATCCAGGGATGTTAGTTAAAAATAAAAGAAGCGTCGCAAGAATGAAAGAAGGCACCATGATGATTACCCATGCACGAAGTACAGGATTTTTAAAGCTTACTTCAAACTCCATGTCCATCCTCCTAGTGATAGTCGTTTGATTATTATAACAATAACAGTCAAACGATACAAAGAAGTAAAAGTCTATTTACTATTGTCTGAATGTCTAGTAGAATTTAAGTAGTTGGGAAATTCGTGTAAAAAGGAAGGTGATATCATGAGTCGGCTTAAAATTCATACGAGAACAATAAGATTCACGATGTCCAATTATGTGCCTTCCTTTGGTGATGAGATATGACTTTACTTCATCCAAGACTATCGTAGATGATAGTCTTTTTTTCATCCACAGAAGGCTGTTGAATGGACTCGTTATCCTGACATCTTTGTTCTTGCAATTATAGGAGGAAGAGAAAAGATGATGAAGTTGTCCATTATGAGAGATTTTCTTGAGTCGGATGAAAGCAAGGCCCTCGTTCATGGTTTGTTAGAAAAATGGGGATTTGATCATGATTCAGTCCAGTTTTTAAGGGCAAGCAGTAATTTCGTTTTTGTATTTGAAAGAAACGGCGAAAAGCATATTTTAAGGATAACTCCTAACGGTGATCGAAATAAGCTGATGGAGGAAGTTTCGTTTTTATCTTTTCTATCAACAAATGGAGTTAGCGTAAACATTCCTGAACGATCGAAGAATGGCAATATGGTTGAGGAAGCGAAGAATGACTTGGGTATTTTCCAGGCTGTTGTATTCCGCTTTCTATCGGGGGTTCATTACGAAATTGAGGAACTATCGGATAGGCGATTTTACTTGTGGGGAGAAGCTTTAGGGCATCTTCATAATTGCTCAAAGCAGTTTGTGAAAATGGATAGTACGAGTAATGATTATGTTCAACAACTTGCCGAGCTGGATAGTTTTTTGCCTCAAAGTGAAAGCTTGGCGCGTAAGGAGCTTGAAACAATCAAGGCATTGTTAATGACCCTTGAAATAAATGAAGACAATTATGGAATCATTCATTTTGATTTCGAACTCGATAATCTGATTTGGGATGACGACAATGTCCAAATGATCGATTTTGAAAGCAATTTGGAACATTGGTACACGGCAGATATCGCATTTGCCTTGCGAGATTTATTTAATGGGGATGTTGATTTGTCGAACAGTTCATTTCAACTATTTCTTGAAGGTTATAGAAGTAAAATGCATGTGAAAGATGAGGAAATCGATACAATCCCAATGTTTTTAAGGTTCCATAACTTGATTACTTTTGCCGATCTGCTTCGCACAGTAGATGTTGAAAAAGATTTGCATAATCCTCAATGGATTGAGGGGTTGCGTAAGAAGCTGGATTCCAAATTAGACGAATATCGAGATGGATTTACACGCAGGGGGGAATAACAATGGGAAGCGAAGGATTATATGTAATCGATTAAAAAGATGGCTTGAGTCTGGAGTTTAGCAAATTGGCAACCATGATGGAATATACAAGGGTGACAACATTGGCGGAAGTGAAAGATCTAACAGTGGACCAATTGGATTTCCTCATTAACGACGAGGCCAATTCCATCGGCATGCTGCTCGCCCATATGGTGTCAGTTGAAAAAGCATATCAAATCGATACATTTGAAAATCGGGATTTCACGGAAGAGGATATCCAACTGCTGAATCCAGCATTGGAACTTGGCGAAGCAGCACGGGAACAAATTAAAGGGAATCCAATTGAATACTACCTTGAAGAGCTGGAGCAAACGAGTAAAAAGACAATCGACACTTTCCAGACATTGCCCGATTCATGGCTATTCGAAACAGCCCCTTATTGGGGAGGAGAGCCTATGAATAAGTATTTTAAATGGTTCCATGTGTTTGAGGATGAATTGAATCACCGTGGGCAAATTCGGTTGATTAAGAAACTGATGCGTGCTTCGGAAAAATAAGTATGAGGCAATGGAAGGGCTAACAATTATGAAATCTGTTAGCCCTTTTTCTATGAAGGTTATATTGAATTGATAGGTGGAGTGTATATGGGCTTTGAAAAAGCGTTATATGATGCAGCTGTTGAATTGATTAAGAAACGATATCCTACAGGCTGGGGCGGGGCAGCCGCTATGGGCTTGGAAGATGGCACGATTTTAACAAGTGTTGCCCCAGAAGTTATTAATGCATCGACGGAATTGTGCATGGAAACGGGTTCGATTTTGGAGGCACATAAGTTGAATAAAAGGGTTACTCACTCCATATGCGTCGTCCGGGACGATGAAACTTCCGATTTCAAGGTGCTTTCACCATGTGGAGTCTGCCAAGAGCGGCTGTTTTATTGGGGGCCTAGTGTGAAAGTGGCAGTCACTTTGCCGGGGCAGGAATTAACGTTCAAAAAGCTGTCCGATGTACAGCCATATCATTGGACTGCAGCTTATAAGGAGTACGAGGGGAATTGAGTAGATAGGTGGGTGGATTTATTATGAATTCAATTGTAATCGTCATCTTGTTATCCACTTTGATAGTATCTACATATCTATGCCTAGTGATGCCTAAGAAATGGGGTAGGGCAAGGGTAGTCGTTTTTTCTTTCTTACTAAATACGGTTGTACTGAGTTCGGCGTTTTTCATACTACACAAAATTGATGCCCGTACATTCCTTAAAGATGATCAAGGTTTATTTGGAAGTTTAGGGATTACAGTGATATTCATTTTCATTCCAATCATTACGTGGATGAATATGATTATTGTTCAAATAAGGAATTATGGATTGAAAAGGTCGGACATGCGTAAATAACTGGGGGTGCGTTATGCGGAAAGTAGAAGTAATACCTTTTTCTGAAATATGGAGCGTTGATTTCGAAAAGGAAACAGCTGTATTACAGAAGATATTTGACGCGGAAGTAATCGAATTCCACCATATCGGCAGCACATCCATACACGGTTTGTCCGCAAAGCCTATCATTGACATTATGCCTGTCGTGAAAGATATTACGCAAATCGATCAGTATGACGGAAAAATGGCCGCCATTGGGTACGAAGCAAAGGGTGAAAATGGAATCGTGGGGCGCCGTTATTTTCAAAAAGGTGGGGATGAGCGGACGCATCATGTCCATTTTTATGAGAAAGGCTCTTCGGAAATCCATCGCCATCTTGCATTCCGTGACTTCCTGCGAGAGCATCCCGAGAAGGCGAAGGCATATGGGGATTTGAAAGAGAAGCTAGCGCAGCAATTTCCTTATGATATTGAATCATACATAAAAGGGAAAGAGCAGCTTGCAGCAGAGATTGAAAGGGAAGCGATGGAATGGTATGAGAAGCGTAAATGGGGGTGAGGAGAATGAAAATCTTCATCATGGGCATTGTTGCAAGTGGGAAAACGACATACGCAAAAGAATTGTCGAAGGAAATGGGTTTGCCCTTCGTTGAACTGGATGCGGTTGTTTATTATAACGTGGATGGCGAGCGGATCAAGAGGAAGCCTGAGGAACAAGTAAAGATCATTCGTCAAATGGATGCAAGAGGAAGTTGGATCGCAGAAGGAGTATATCGCCCGTCCTATCATCTTCTTTTGGACATGGCTGACATTGTCATATGGCTGGACCCGCCATTATGGAAACGGAAAATCAGGATTTTGAGTAGACATGTGAAGCAAATGATCGGCGTGGAAGAATGTGCGTATAAACCGGATTTTCAAATGCTTCGCAATATGTATAAATGGACAAAGCAGTTTGAAGGAGAACGAGCAGACCTTGATGAGATCCTTCAACCATATGTGGATAAGTTGATCATTGTTCGGGGTGACCCGGCCAATAATCGAGCACTTTCGAAGATTATTTACTAATAGATTCAAAATATAGTAACGATAATATTACGGAATGTGGGTGTATTATGAGGAATGGTTTACTAATCATTGATGTGCAAAAAGGGATGTTTCAAGAGGGAGATACTGTGTTTAAGGGAGATGAGCTGATTTCCACTTTACAAGGAGTGATAAAGAGAGCACGAGCATCCAACACCCCTATATTTACATACAGCATAATGCTCCAGTGGGAAAACCTTTGGAATATGGTAGCGAAGGCTGGGAGATACACGCTGAAATAGAGCCTCACCTAAACGATGTGATCATCCAAAAAGCAACTCCTGACTCATTCTTGAATACAACATTGGAAGAAGAACTGTATAAGAAAGGGATAAAAAATATTTATATTTCGGGCATCCAAACGGAAGCATGTGTTGATACGACTTGTCGCAGGGCGTTTAGTATGGGTTATAAGGTAACTTTGCTATCGGACGCTCACAGTACATGGAACTCCAGTGAAATTTCAGCTCAACAAATTATTAACCATCATAATGGCGTGTTACGGTGGTTTGCGGATGTTTATCCATCTGAAGAAGTAGAATTCAGATAAAAAGAAGAATTATATCGTATGACAGCAATAAATTGTTAGAATAAAAAAGGAATGAGAAGTATTTATGAACCAAAACATATTTGAAAAAAACCTCGAAAAATACGCTGATCCTGAAATGTACGATCATTTATATGACAAGTATCAGAAGGACTTAGGCATCATTCTGAAATGGGCTAATCAGGATCATCCTATATTGGAACTAGCTTGCGGAACAGGCAGATTGACGATTCCAATGGCACAGCGTGGATTCCAAATGGTTGGAGTAGACCTTCATGAAGGCATGTTGGAAAGGGCTCGACGGAAAGCCGAACAAACGGAAGTGATGATTGAATTTATGCAACAAGATTGCACGAATTTGAATCTTCCCGTCAGAAGTTCGCTAGCTTTCATGACGGGAAATTCCTTTCAACACTTTCTAACGAATGAAGCACAGGACGCTCTATTCCAATCTGTCCGCCGGCATTTGGTGGATGGAGGCATCTTTATTTATGACACACGGAATCCAGTATTGAAGGAACTTTCTGCTGTCGATGAGTACGAGGAAAAATACGTCGATAAAAATGGCGATCGGGTGATTGAAAGCCATCGTGATGTGTACGATCATTTAACACAGATCTTAGATTGCCGGACACATCGTCGAATTTATCGAGATAATACGTTAATTGCTGAGGAGCAGGACGGCATTTCCCTTCGCTATTCATTCCCGCAAGAAATGGAAAGGCTGGTAGCCGCAAATGGGTTTGAGATTGTGCAAGTGTACGGCGATTGGGATGAAAATGAATTACATGCGGAGAGCATTTCAATGGTGTATATATGTAGAGTGAAAACGGAATAAGTCAATAAGATGCAGATCATTAGGCGCTTCAAGTGTGCAAAAAGTTTTGCTCGGATTTGAATAAGAAATGCTTGAGTTAAGGTTCATTTTGTTCAAGTTCTGACAGGTTTTACTCGATTTTGACGTAGTTAAGGCACAATCTCCGTCAATTATGCTCGACTCGTGACTTTAGAATCACCTCGTTACACAATAAAGGGCTTTCCATAAAGTCGGTTTGACTTTCTGGAAAGCCTCTTTATATACTTATCCTTTGTATTTATCTCTCTCGGCCGTTTCCCGATGATTCGGCGTCATCTTCTCATGGTTTGGTTGAAGATTGCCGAGTTCAGCCAATTCCATCGAAATTTCTTCTTTAACTTCCTTGCGATTTCCTGGTGTCTTCGGATTGGAATATAAATTGCTGTGCGCTCCTTGTTTCATTATGCAACCTCCCATATTGTAATTACATTTTTAATATGGTCTGTTTTATTCGTTTTAATCTATAGCGTTAGACCTTTTCTCTATCTTCTTCAATTATCTCGCCCGATTACGATAGTGGGTTATGGAAACTGTTTATACTTATTGTATACTAAGAAAATTACAGGGTATTCTATTTTTTGACATGGAAAATGGTAATACTATACGTTGAACAGTTGTTCAAAATGAATATTGTACTTTAAGATGGATAATCCGTTTTCAGGATGGAGGAGGAATAATGAATCAAATGCAAAAGCAAATTAAGCTTGCAAAACGTCCTATCGGGACACCTGTGATGGAGGATTTTGCTTTTATTGATGCACCAATCGGAACGCCTGCGGATGGTGAAGTGTTGATTCGTGCTATATATGTTTCGGTTGATCCGTATTTACGTGGAAGGATGCAGGATACAAAATCCTATATTCCTCCATTTCAAATAAACGAGGTTATTACAAGTGGGATAATTGGCCAAGTAGTCGAAACAAAATCGGAGCATTTTACGAAAGGCGATATCGTACTCGGTACGCTTGGCTGGCAGGAATATTCAGTTGTGAATGAGAAGGGAATTCGAAAAATTGATCCGAAGAGTGCTCCCGTAACAGCACATCTAGGTATTATTGGAATGACGGGATTAACAGCATATTTCGGCTTGCTTGATATCGGGAAGCCAAAAGCAGGGGAAACGGTTGTCGTGTCCGGAGCTGCTGGTGCAGTTGGATCTGCCGTTGGACAAATTGCCAAAATTAATGGAGCCCGCGCTGTGGGAATAGCCGGGACAGATGAAAAATGCCAGTATCTATTAAATGAACTCGGGTTTGACGCAGCGATCAATTATAAAAAGGAAGATGTTCCAAGAGCACTAGAAATAGCATGTCCAGACGGAATTGATATCTATTTTGATAATGTCGGCGGCTCTATTTCTGATGCTGTATTCCCACTTCTTAATAAGTTTGCCCGCATTCCGGTTTGCGGTGCAATTTCTTCCTATAACAGTGTTGAACTGGATATGGGTCCTCGTGTTCAAACGGCACTGATCAAAACAAGTGCCCTTATGAAAGGATTCACGCTTGGGGATTATGCAAGTCGCCTTGAAGAAGGCAACATTGCACTCGCTGCGTGGTTAAATGAAGGAAAACTTAAATATGAAGAAACGATTACGGAAGGTTTCGACCATATTATTGACGCCTTCCTTGATCTTTTTACAGGAGCAAATGTAGGTAAATCACTCGTCAAAGTGGCAGATATTATTTAAACTTTGGTGGGCCAAGGCTTTGTATGGCAAAAGATTCGAAAGAAAAAACAGACCCTAGGCATCGAGCCTAATGGGTCTGTTTATACGGTTTCCTTAGCCCTCATTACTCGGGAAAGCAAAGGTTGACGCGGATTCGCTGTTTTCTTCAAACCACTTTTCTGAAATGGTTTTGGTTTTGGTGAAGAAGCGAACATGCTCGGGCCCGAACATATGCCCCTCGCCGAATCTGGACCGTTTCCACCCGGCAAAGTTATGGTAACCGACAGGAATGGGAATCGGCACATTAATCCCGACCATCCCGACGTCAATTTCCATTGAAAATTTGCGTGCGGCTGCCCCGTTATTCGTGAAAATTGTCACGCCGTTTCCAAGTTCATGTGCATTGATCAGTTCGATTGCTTCCTCTAAAGAATTGACCCGGACGACATTGCGGGCAGGACCAAATACTTCTTGCTCATAAACTTCCATGCCGGGTTTGACATTGTCCAGCAGAGTAGGGCCGAGATAGAAACCGTTGGAGTTTTTAGCGATGTCCGGGTTACGGCCATCACATACAAGCGTAGCACCTTCCTCCACGCTGCGGTCGATATAGCCGATGATTGTATCCTTTGACTGCTTAGTTATAACGGGCCCGAAGTCGACATCTGCATCTGTGTATGGTCCCACTTTTAACTTTGCAATTTTTTCAGCTAGTATGCCTACAAGCTTGTTCGCTGTTTCTTCGCCAACAGGAATGATTGTCGAAATGGCCATACAGCGTTGGGAAGCGGCCCCATAAGCAGCGCCTAAAAATGCGTTTGCCGCCTGTTCTAAATCCGCATCGGGCATGACGATCATATTGTTTTTACCGCCGCCTAAAGCCGTAACGCGCTTTCCAAATTTAGAACCGGTTTTGTAAATATACTCGGCGACTGGCGTGGATCCGACAAACGAAACGGCTTCAATAGCAGGGTTTTCCAATAGTTCGTTGACCGCATCCTTGTCGCCATTGATGACTGTCCAAACACCATCGGGCAAACCCGCTTCTTTCCACAGTTCCGAAAAGAATAATGCAGAGCAGGGTACACGTTCGGAAGGCTTTAAAATGACGGAATTACCGACTGCGACCGCCATACTTGTCATGGCTAGCGGCACCATCACGGGAAAGTTGAAAGGGGAAATCGCAGCCACGACGCCGAGTGGAACTTTTGCCGAATAAGCATTAATATTCCCGCCGACATTAACGGAGTACTCGCCCTTTAATAAGTGAGGGGCGTTTATGGCTAAATCTACAGATTCTAATCCGCGTGTAATTTCACCCCTCGCATCGTCGACTGTTTTCCCGCTTTCAGTACATATGGTTTCGATGAGCTCATCCATACGTTCGGTCATCAATTGACGGAACTTCATGACAATCTCAACACGTTTGCTAACTGACAGAGCGCGCCATGCTGGAAAGGCAGCTTGAGCAGTTGCAATGGCTTCCCGCACTTCCTCTTTTGACGCAATAGGGACATGTGCGATTACTGCACCTGTACTTGGATTGAAAACATCTGAGAATTGACCACTTTTGCCAGCTACGATTTCACCATTAATAAAGTGCCCCAGTTCTTTTACTTCTGTATTCGTCACCATTCATTCATTTCCCCTTTGTGGCAGTAGTTCTTGCAATGCGCGAGTGAGTTTGTCAACAATAAAATCTTTTTCTGCCATCGAAATAATTAGTGGTGGTGCGATTGTTAAAACGTTGTTGAAACCTGCAACCGTGACTCCATTTTTCCCGATGATTAGCCCTTTTTCTTTACATAAAGCAATGACTTTGTTGACAGCAGTTACATCAAGTGGAGCTCTGCTGTTTTTGTCACTTACAAGCTCAATGCCGATTAGTAAGCCTTTTCCGCGGATGTTGCCGACATTTGGATGTTCCTTTAAGCTTTCTTGCAGTTCCGCATGGAGAACAGCTCCCATTTCTTCTGAGCGGGAGAATAAGTTTTCACTTTCCATGATTTCAATATTTTTAAGGGCTACTGCACAAGCCGCTGGAGAACCGCCGAATGTGTTGACATGTCGGAAAAAGTCGTACTCCTCGCTTCCAATAAAGGCTTCATAGATTTCTCGGCGCACTGCAGTAGCAGATAACGGCATATATGCGCTAGTTAAGCCTTTTGCCATTGTGACAATATCAGGCTGAATGCCGTAGTTCTGGAAGCCGAATGCTTTACCGGTACGTCCGAAGCCACAAATGACTTCATCGGCAATGAGCAATGCCCCATGCTTTTCACAAACGGCCTTTACCCCGCGTAAATAGTCCTCGTGCGGCATAATCACGCCGCCGCCCGTAATTATGGGCTCGAGAATAACGCCAGCAATCGTATCGGACATTTCCCACGTCATGACATTATCAATCGCCTGAACGGACGGCAAGGCAGTCGGCTCTGTAATATGATCTTCATTTGCACGGTAGGTATCCGGCGGTGCGACATGAATGAAGTTGGGTGCTAACGGTTCGTATTTATATTTACGCTGGGCTTGCCCTGTTGCCGCCAACGCCCCCATTGTACTGCCGTGGTAGGCCCGGTAGCGGGAGATAAATTTCGTGCGATTGGTATGACCTTTCTGTTGATGGTACTGGCGTGCGATCTTGAAGGCGGCTTCATTCGCCTCCGAGCCGCTGTTGGAGTAGAAGACAACATAATCATCACCTAATAATTCGCTGATCTTTTCGCTTAGTTGGATGGCAGGGACGTGTCCTATGGATAGGGGTGTATAGGCGTTTTCCAGTAACTGGTCGTAAGCGGCTTTGGCGAGTTCCTCCCGACCGTAGCCGACGTTCACGCACCACAAACCGGACATGGCATCCAAGTACCGTTTCCCGTCAATGTCCGTTATCCAAGCGCCTTCCGATTTCTGAATAATTGACGTAGCATTCGGGTTGTACGGCTTCATGGCATGCCATACATACTGCTCATCTTTTACTTGCCAATTTTGACTTGTCAAGTTCGTCATGGAAATCATCACTCCTTCATTTATCTTATGCCAATAAATCCACTATTCAACTCCCATAAAAAACAGCGTTATACACACAGCCCCTTATTATATAAACAACTTCCCTAAAATATGCGCTTGCCCCTATTTTGTAGTCTTATATCCTCCCCCTCCGAATACACTTACTCTATAGTTTTTTAATTAGTAGATAGTTCAATAACTATGAAAGAGAGGACTTGCATATGTATGCATGTAATAGGAGTCGATTGCAGGCATTAGTTGAACGGTTCAGTCAGTTCGGTGCCACTGCCAATGGGGGGGTAACCCGTCTGTCCCTGTCAAAAGAGGATATTTTGGCAAGAGATTGTTTTATTGAAATATGCAAAGAGCTAGGCATGGATAGTAAAACAGATGATATGGGCAATGTCTATGCAACATTGCCGGGGAAAAAAGATTGTCCGCCAATCGTAATCGGATCGCATCTGGATTCTGTTGAAAAAGGCGGCAAGTTTGATGGTGTGTTAGGTATTTTAACAGGAATAGAAGCGATACAGACGTTAAAGGAGAACGACATTGAGCCTGAGATTCCAATCATGCTTGTGAATTTTACGAATGAAGAGGGTGCGCGCTTCGATCCGGCGATGATGAGTTCCGGTGTCCTTGCTTCCAAGTTCAGTAGAGAAAAAATGCTGAGTTCTTCCGATAAAAACGGTATTACTTTTCAAGAAGCACTACAGGCGAGTGGCTACGCAGGGGAGCAAGGAAATCGATTAACAGAGGCCCTTGCGTATATTGAGCTGCATATTGAACAAGGACCGGTGTTAGCTGCTAAGCATTGTGATATTGGAGTGGTCGAAGGCGTTTTAGGCATGGTGTGCTATGAAATTACTGTAACAGGTGAATCAAATCACGCAGGTACAACGCCGATGCAGATGCGTAAAGATCCGATGATTGTGGCATCTCGATTAATTTCGTCATTGCACGAGCAGTTGGGCAAGATCGACGAAAAGCTAGTTTTCACTTTTGGACGTATGCATGTGACGCCTAATATCCATACAGTTATTCCAAATGAAGTAGTGTTTACGATCGATTCACGTCATCAATCTCCAGAGGTGATGCATCAAGTGGAGGAGCTATTGACGGGAATAGTTACAGAAGAAAACGACTGCCGTATTCAACCAGTGAAGCTATGGGGACGGGAGACAGTATTATTTGACGAAGCTATTTGCGATGAAGTGGAAAGATCGTGTGCTGACTTCGGTTATTCCCACCATAGGATGTTCAGCGGGGCGGGACACGATGCACAATATATTGCGAGTTTCATACCTTCTGCAATGATTTTTGTGCCAAGCATTGGCGGGAAAAGTCATTGCGAAGAAGAAGAAACGACATTTGAAGACTGTGCAAAGGGAGCAGACGTATTATTGGAAACCGTATTGGCACTGCAAACGAAATTCAGCATGAGCGATCGATACACACTAAACCAATGATGAATGAGGTACTTCGTCGTAATGAACATGGGGCAAATCTAAAAAACTTACAGTCATTAATGGAAAGGTGAGGTTAATATGAAAAAAATGATTACAGGCGGACTCATCGCGACAGCTTCAGATTTGTATGAGGCAGATATCTTAATCGAAAATGGCAAGATTGTGCAAATCGGCAAAAACTTATCGGCTGATGGAGCGGAAATTGTGGATGCAGCGGGCAAATACGTTTTCCCTGGCGGAATTGATCCGCATACGCATTTGGATATGCCGTTCAACAACACGGTAACAGATGATGATTGGAAGTCGGGTACAATTGCCGCTGCCTTTGGCGGGACAACGACCATTTTAGATTTCTGCTTAACTGCGGGTGAAGAAAAACTAGCGCCTGCCGTGGAAAAGTGGCATGAAAAAGCAAATGGAAATTCAGTCATTGATTATGGCTTCCATTTAATGATCACCGATTTAACGCCCGAAACGGAGGCCGAGTTGCCTTTGTTGCTTGAGCGTGAAGGGATTACGTCTATTAAAGTGTTCATGGCATACGCGAAAGAATTCCAGGCGTCGGATCGTACGCTGTTTAAAGCCTTTAAAATCGCAAAAGACATGGACGCTGTAGTCATGGTGCACTGTGAAAACGGCTCAGTTATCGACGAATTAGTAGAGGAGGCGAGGCAAGCCGGCCAGACGGCGCCAATCTATCACGCACTGACGCGTCCTGCGGAAGTGGAAGGTGAGGCGACGAAACGGGCAATTGAACTGGCGCATATCGCAGGCGCGAAGCTTTACGTTGTCCATGTGACGTGTAAAGAGGCATTAGATGAAATTATCAATGCGCGTGAAAAAGGCTATGACGTATATGGGGAAACATGTCCACCTTATTTAACGCTCGATCAATCAGCGTTAGCGCAGCCAGGCTTCGAAGGGGCGAAATATGTTTGGTCACCGCCACTTCGGCCGAAATACCATCAAGAGCACTTATGGAATGCGTTAAAAGCCAAGCAGTTGCAAACAATCGGATCGGATCAATGTTCATTCAGTTTTAACGGAAAAAAGCGATTAGGGATAAATGACTTTTCAAAAATTCCAAATGGTGGACCGTTCATCGAAGATCGTTTTAGCATTTTATATTCTGAAGGTGTGGCGAAAGGACGGATTTCCATTCATGACTTCGTCGATATGATTTCGACGAGTGCTGCAAAGATTTTCGGCCTTTATCCGCAAAAAGGAACGATTGCGATTGGTTCTGACGCGGATATCGTGATTTTCGATCCTGCAGTAAAACGTGAAATTTCTGCGGACACCCACCATATGAATGTCGATTACAACCCGTACGAAGGATGGGAAGTGACGGGGGAGCCCATCAGTGTACTTGTCCGTGGTGAATATGTCATTAAAAACAGACAATTTGTAGGCGCACTAGGCAGTGGCCGTTATATTAGGCGTGCCGTACAGCCGGCAACTGCAGAACAGATCAACGTCTGAACATCAATTCATTAGGGGGAATGATTAAATGAGTTCTCAACTCAAACGTAATTTTGCGGAAATGACGGTCAGAATGACGAAAAATGAAGCAATGGAAGAAGCTAATCGCTGTCTGTACTGTTATGACGCACCCTGCATTACCGCTTGTCCGACAAGTATTCAAATTCCGAACTTCATCAAAAAAATAGCTACTAGCAATATGAAAGGTTCGGCCATGACGATCATGGATGCCAATCCGATCGGTGCAAGCTGTGCGCGTGTATGCCCAACCGAGATATTGTGTGAAGGGGCATGTGTGCTGAATTCATCGACCAAACCTATTAAGATAGGACAATTACAACGTTATGCAACAGACTGGGCGATGGAAACAGACGTCGAACTATTTAACAAAGGTGAAGCAAATGGAAAAAGGATCGCGATTGTGGGGTCTGGTCCAGCTGGCTTATCGGCAGCGCGTGAGCTTAGTCGCTTCGGGTATAGTGTCACAATTTTCGAAGCGGAGGCGAAGGCGGGTGGCTTGGGTGCTTATGGCATCGTGTCCTTCAGATTGCCGAATGAAGTAGTGGATTGGGAAGTGGCTCAAGTTGAAAAGCTTGGTGTAGAAATTAAAACAAACACTAGAGTAGGCGTAGATATTTCTGTTGAGGACATTCTAACGCAATATGACAGTGTTATTTTAGCGGCTGGAATGGGATCTGTACCTGACCTAGGCATTGAAGGTGAGGAACTAGAAGGCGTCCATGATGCCATTGAGTTTGTCAAGCGTACAAAAGTAGGTGAACTGACAGAAGACTTAATCGGGAAACGTGTTGCAGTCATCGGTGCTGGCAATACAGCCATAGATGGAGCGACTTGTGCTGTACGGCTAGGTGCGGATCAAGTTGACATTCTTTATAGAAGAACGGAAAAAGAGATGACTGCCTATCAATATGAATATGAATTTGCCAAGCAGGACGGTGTTGGATTCAAGTGGCTGACAGCACCGAAGCGAATTATTGGTGATGAGGCAGGGAAAGTGGTAGGCCTTGAATGCATCAAGATGAAGCTTGGAGAGGCTGGAGCAGACGGTAGGCAAAGACCTGAAGCAATAGAGGGATCTGAGTTTGTCATAGAGGTAGACGCGGTTATTAAAGCAATTGGGCAAACGCGTTTTGTCCCGCTCATTGAAGCGTTTGGTTTGCAGCATACGAACGGAGTCGTAGACATTGACGAAACGACTATGCAAACGTCGAATGATAAAGTGTTTGCCTGCGGGGATGTCGTTTTCGGCAACGGCCAAGGTGAAGCTATGGTCGTAACAGCTGCACAGCAAGGAAAAGATGCTGCTTACATCATTCATGAGCGTTTTAGAAAACAGAGCGGGATTGCATAAGGGGGGATAACACATGGCAGACTTACGAATTGACTTAGCGGGGATTAAATCACCGAATCCATTTTGGTTAGCATCAGCACCACCGACTAATTCAGGTTATCAAGTGCAACGGGCATTTGAAGCAGGGTGGGGCGGTGCAGTATGGAAAACGTTGGGCGAACCTATTTTAAATGTTTCATCGCGCTTTGCGGCCGTCAACTTCAACGGACAAAGAGTAGCGGGGTTCAATAATATTGAATTGATTACGGACCGTCCATTGGAGGTTAATCTGAAAGAAATTGTTGAAACGAAAAAAAGATTTCCCAATCACGCTATTATCGCTTCCTTAATGGTAGAGCCAAAGCAGGAAAAGTGGCATGAGATTGTAAAAAAAGTAGAAGCTGTTGGAGTTGATGGACTGGAGCTGAATTTCGGTTGTCCACATGGAATGGCAGAACGGGGAATGGGATCCGCCTCTGGTCAAGTCCCTGAATTGGTTGAAAAGCAGACATATTGGGTGAAGGAAGCTGCACGCACACCAGTCATCGTCAAGCTGACGCCGAACATAACGGATATTACGATGACAGCAGAAGCGGCAGTGCGTGGCGGGGCAGATGCCGTCAGTATGATCAATACGATTAACAGCTTGGCAGGTGTCGATCTGGATACATGGAATACCGTCCCACATGTTGGCGGGAAAGGGGCACATGGCGGTTATTGCGGGCCGGCAGTCAAGCCGATCGCCCTGAATATGGTCGCGGAATGTGCGCGAAATCCGCTCGTCAATGTCCCAATATCAGGGATTGGCGGGATCTCAAACTGGCAGGATGCTGCGGAATTCATGCTAATGGGTGCAACAGGCGTACAAGTTTGTACAGCAGCGATGCACCACGGATTCAGTATTGTCGAAGATATGATAGATGGGCTAAATAATTATTTGGACGGGAAGGGCATTGCCTCAGTGATGGATTTAGTCGGTCAGTCCGTGCCGCGCTATTCTAACTGGGGTGACTTGGACTTGAACTACAATATTGTTGCTCAAATTAATAATGATGTATGCATTAACTGCAATAAATGTCACATCGCGTGTGAAGATACGTCACATCAATGCATTGACCTGTACACAGAGAATGGTCGCCCGATGCTGAAAGTACGTGAACAGGATTGTGTTGGTTGTAATTTATGTGCAATTGTATGCCCAGTTGACGGTGCGATTTCGATGATCGAAAGAAAGTCTACGATTCCGCCGATGACCTGGAACGAACGTCAATCACTTATCAGCAATTTTACACGATAAATAAGCAGACCAAATTTGGTGCTAAGTGAAAAGCAAAGAGTTAGTTGTGTATTAACTGGAAATCTACTAAAAAGGAGAGACATGTATGGCGAATGGCGGAGATTATTTAAAATCCCCAGATTTACTTCCAGTGACACATCAAAATAGAAGCGTTGGCACATTTGGTTTTGCAGTGATTTGGATAGGGATGGCGATCGTCTTAGCCGCATTTGCTATTGGCGGTTCGGCTATTATGAGTTTGTCATTGCCGATGGTAATTCTAGCGACGTTAGCCGGTTCTGTATTAATCGGCGTATTCATGACGTTGATCGGTGATATTGGCGTTGAGCATGGCTTGTCCTTCCCCGTGTATATGCGTGCCCCGTTCGGCACAATCGGCACACATATACCTTCGCTCGTCCGCGGAGTGACAGCAGCTTGCTGGTTCGGACTTAACACCTATTTTGGTGCGATGGCCATCAACGGGATTTTGAATTTATTATTCGACTTCAATAATTGGTTTTTATGTTTCCTAGTGTTTGCGGCATTACAGTTATTCAACACAGCGCGCGGCATTAAATCCATTGAGCGCTTTGCGGATTTTGCAGCGCCGGTAATTATTTTAATATCGTGCTGGATGTACGTTACGCTTGCCGATAAAGCGACGGTTCAAGGGAAAGATGTGTGGACTTGGGTAGAATCCCCGACAACAGGGATAGCGGCTTTTACAGCTTTCATGGTTGTAATGATGGCGAATATGGGGTTCTGGGCGACATTGGCAGCTGATATGCCGACACTGTCACGTTTCTTTAAAGCACCAAAAAATGAACGCAATTGGTTCAAACGTAATAAAACACAATTAGTCGGCTCTTTGATCGTGATGCCGATTACGAATACATTTATCGTAACGATAGGGGCAGTGGCTTACATGGCAGTGGCCTCTGCTGATCCGATAAATGCTTTGATGCAAAGTGCAAGTGGAATTGTGCTGGGGGTTTTATTGCTAATGATCGTGTTGGCGCAATGGTCAACAAACACATCCGCAAACGTTATTCCTGCAGCAACGATTTTCTCGAACATCGGTGGACCGAAAGTGCCATTCTGGGCAGCTGTCATCATTGCGGGAGTAATCGGGGTTTTGGCACAGCCATGGAGTCTGTTTGGCGTGTTGGTAGAGGCGCTATTAATCATTGGCGGTATATTAACGGCAATTGTGGGGATTCTGTTCGCCGATTATTATTTAATCCGTAAACGTCGTGTGAACGTAAAAGATCTGTATGAGTTAGACGGCCAATATGAGTATATGAAAGGCTTTAACTTAGCAGGGCTATTTGCTTGGGTCATTGGTGGAGTGTTAGCGAATATGTTCCCGACTTATTCTTCATTGGTCGGCTTCGTCGTTGGGGCGGTTGTCTACTATGTGCTAGCAAAATATTGGTGGTTTAAGAAGTATCCGCAAGCAGAACTGGTTAATCCGAGTGATGCGGAATATTTAGGAATTACAGCCGGTCACGACTGGGATGATATCGTCACGCAGGAGATGGAAGAAAAAGTTGCTAAGTAGAAAAGCGGGGTGTTTGTATGTCGGATTACTTGTTAGGTTTGGATGAAATGAATCAAGTTGATGGCTATTTAGCCAGTGGCTTTAAGGTCCATTCTGTTCGTGAAAACTTGAGTGGCATGTTCGTTGAGTTTAAACGGCAGGAAGAAGAAGTTTGTTTGCAGATTACGACTGCCGAAGCTCGCAAATATTTTTCGGCAAAGCTCTTGGAACAAACGCTGTAGCTAGAAATAATGGGAAGTGGTATAGACTCTATTCTGGTACGTACTAGAATAGAGTCTTTGCTATGAAGCTTGATTGGCCTGATACACGTATTCTCCTTCTCTCTTGGCAGCACAGATGAAGCAGATCCCCGAATTGTTATTGAATCGCAGCTTTTACGATTGCTAAATCCTCCACTAATAATCGATACAAATTCGGCCGACGCCTGACAGCAAGCGGGTGGTAGGCGACTGTTGTCGGATACCCTTGAACGTCGTGCCAGCTGCCGCGCAACCCTTTCACGTCCGCATCTGGATTTTGAAAGAAGGCTTGTACAGCTACATTTCCTAGACATAAGATAAGTCGGGGTTTTTGGAGCTGCAGCTGTTCTTCCAAATGGCGACGCATGCAGATTTCACGGGTCCGTTCTTTATCGTATTTTCGGATGGGTCTCCTCTTTAAGATATATGTAACGTAAATAAGTTCTTTATTCAGCCCAACGTCATGAACGGCTTGCTGCAATGTATGCCGCGTTCCGCAAACAAACGGGTTTCCTTCACGATCCTCACGGGCGCCCGGATTATCAAGAACGACCATGATAGGTGCGTTCGGATTCCCTTCTCCCCATACCATCCTTGTGCCTTGTTTATAAAGTCCGCACTCCTCGCAGTTGATCTGACTCATCGGTGTCGGGTCCTCCGGCCAACTTTCTGGGCAAAACGGTTTCATGTTCATCACCCTCCTAACAGTTTAGAATACCCCTTATTGAATAAAGCATGCGGTTCTTCCATTCTATTTTTTCAATTAATAAAGGAGAAACGGCCGTTGGTATAGAACATAATTTTGAAAAGGGGTGTGAGTATGGAAGCTTTGTTAGTAATTGATGTGCAAAATGGGATTGTTGATTCTGGTGATTTCAATGCTGAATTAAACTTGATTACAAATATAATCGGAGACTTTACAGGGAAAGGGAAGCCGGTTATTTTTATCCGGCATTTTGATGATATAGAGGAAAGTCCACTTTACAGGGGTTCTGTAGGTTCAGAACTACATCCATCCATTAAAAGGTTTGCGGAAGTTGTTGTTGAAAAGCAAACACCAAGTTCATTTTTTAAAACCAAATTGGCGGGTTTGTTAGAAGAGTTGGAAGTGGATCATGTATTCATTACTGGCTTCAATACTGAGTTTTGCTGTTTGTTTACGGCAATTTCCGCTTTTGACCGTGGTTTTAAGGTGACATTCATTGAGGATGCAACAGGAACTGCGAATACAGATGAAACGTACGAAATGCCAGGACTGGATATTCGGGATTTTGTTGGGACGGTGCTGCATTGGTCAGAGGTAATCGAAGTGCTGGATTATGAGGAGTACGTGGAGGCGTATAAGTAATGTTGCCGCAAGAGTTGGCTGTTGAAAAGATTGCTGCGAGTTTGAAGGGTGACCCGCTTGTACAGGCGATTTTTCTGAAAGGATCGATGGGGAGGGGAGAGCATGATGCGCATTCTGATGTTGACCTTTATTGCTTGGTGAAAAAGAAGGATCAGAAGGGGTTTCTTGCCGGTCGGATGGAACATTTGCGAGCGTATCGTGACATTATATTGGTCGATGATATTTTCATTGTCGCTCCCCAAATTATTGCGGTGTTTGATGATCTGTTGCATATCGATTTATTCACTGTGACGAAGGAATCGTTCGTTGGCGGTGACCATTTCAAGGTGCTGTATGATCCGCATCGGTTATTGGATGAATTTATGGAGACGCAAGGGTTGGCGCTGTCCGAGAATGAATATCGGGATGATGTAATGGATGTGGGTTGGTTTTTATTCCAACACTCGAAGACGGCTGCACGAGGAAATGACATTTGGGCGGTTAAGATGCTGACGAATGTTGTGCACCATTTAGGGAGGGTGCTGCTTTATCGATATGCGCCGGAACGCGCGAAGTTAGGTTTGAAGACGATTGAACGGTCGTTGCCGGATTCCGTTGTAGCGGAGCTGACGGAAATTCTTGAGGCCATTACGCCTGGAAACCATGCGCAGGCGGTTATTCTGATAAGCCGATTGCTTGAACGGGAGTATGAATGGATTCAACTGCAAATTAATGTGGAAGATCAATCGATGAGATTTTTACGAAAAATGATTGATATGTACATAGGGGAAAGGGAGGGGGAAGAGGTATGACACAAGTTTGTGTAATTAGCATTTATGTACCGGATATGAAAGTTGCGGTTGAATTTTACACCGGAGTGTTAGGGTTTCAGGTGAATAAAGAATACAGTCCTAAAATTGTAACGCTTGTCCATGGGGAGCTGCCGATCGTGTTAGAGGAAATGGAGAATGCGGGATATGATAAAACGTCTTCAGGGGTTGTGCTCACGTTGAAAAGCGATGATATCCATCAATCACTTGCGGTGCTTAAAGAACACCATGTGGAATTAATCATCGGAGAGCCTGCCGACTGTCCGCCGGGAAAATATATTAGTTTCCGCGATCCGTTTGGAAATGTGTGGGAGTATTTGGAGTTTGATTGAATAATTAGACTAACATGCTAAACTAGTAAATAGCGGAATAAATAGAAGAGGAGCTGAGACTATTCATTCATAAAGAAAGACAAGCACCACTATTGTTAGAAGGGCTGGAGGCGGCGATTAAGCGATTGCCAGTTCACCATGAAGCGATTCCTGTTTTGCGCTCGAAGTATGCGGCCGTACAGGCCGGATTTGGCGGAGAGCAGGAATTGGACAAAGTGTTTGAGAGCTATGCTTTTTCGATGAAGCATGGCATTTTCCACGATTTATCGCTAGCCTCCAGTACAAATTTTCAAGTGGACACGCTATTCATCACTCCTTGGTATGCGGTTTTGTTTGAAGTGAAAAACATTGCGGGTGAATTGACGGTGACGGAAAACCCGCCACAAATGATCCGCGTGCTCGATTCAGGTCAAGTGAGCGGCTTCAAAAGTCCAATTGCCCAATTGGAAAGCAACTGTGAATTGTTTCAAGACTGGCTGTACAGCCGAGATCTATCATTGCCGGTATACGGAGCAGTTGTGCTCGCCTATGCCAGCCAACGCATCGAAGTATTCGATACGAAAATCCCTGTTTTATTTCCAAGTGCGGTCCCCACATTCATCCGCAAACTCCCAACAACCTCCCCATTGTTGGATGACGAAACGTTTGCCACCCTTTTAGCGCAGCTTAACAGCGGCCATCGTTTTTTTATTCCATCTCCAATTTGTGAAACTTATTCGATCAGACGCAGCGACATCCGCACGGGCGTGATCTGCCCGGGGTGTGGGTTTATTGGCATGGAAAAATATATGGGAGGGTGGCGCTGTCTGTCTTGTGAAGGGAGAAGCAGGGATGCGCATCAGCAAGCGATTCGTGACTGGTTTTTATTATTTGGCGGAGGAATGAGGAATAAGGATTGTCGAGAGTTTCTCAGGGTCGACCGCCAGCAGACCGCGCATCGGCTTTTGGCGTCTATGGATTTAGAAGTAGAAGGGGCTAAGCGAAACAGGTCGTACACTCTAAAATTTCATATGGAAAGCAAAAAGCGCACATAATTTGTGCGCTTTTTTGCTGGGAAAATGTCCAGTCGGTGATAAAGTGCTAAGAGTCGGTGATAACTCCCTAAAGGTCGATGATAAATAAATTCACCTATGAAAAGGGTGCTTGTGATCGGCGCTGTTTGTTGAAAAATGGAGAGTCGGTGATAAAGTGCTAAGAGTCGGTGATAAACTCGCTCAAGTCGGTGATAACGGATCGAGAGTCGGTGATAAACCTATCTGAGTCGGTGATAACTCCCTAAAGGTAGATGATAAATAAATTCATCTATGAAAAGGGTGCTTGTGATCGGCGCTGTTTGTTGAAAAATGGAGAGGTGGTGATAAAGTGCTAAGAGTCGGTGATAAACTCTCTCAAGTCGGTGATAACGCATTGAGAGTCGGTGATAAACCTTTCTGAGTCGGTGATAACCGGCTCAGCTCACTCAATCATTCCACCTCAATCAACCCACTCTCCACCAAAAACTCCTTCGCGACCTTTTCGACCATCATGCCGTCGTTGTCGACTTTGGCATTCATTTTTTGCATGGCTTCTTCGTCAATCATGCCTTCGAGCTGCTTTAGGACTTCTTCGATTTCAGGATATTCCTCAAGCGTTTCTTCCCGCACTAACGGGAGCGCGTGGTACGGTGGGAAGTACGATTTGTCGTCTTCCAAGACGCGTAAGTCGAATTCCTGCAATTGGCCATCTGTCGTGTAGGAGTTAATGACGTCTACTTCGCCTGCATTGATCGAACGGTACATGATGCCGTGATCCATGCCTTTTACAGCATCGAACTTCAGCCCATATTCATTCTGAAAACCAGGCAGGCCATCTGGGCGGTCGATGAATTCAAAGACAGCGCCTAATGTGAAGTCTTCCGAGTAGGCAGCAAAGTCGCTGAATGTGACAACGCCGAGTTCTTCGGCTTTTGATTCATCTAATGCGAGCGTGTACGTATTGTTGAAGCCGAATGTGTTAAAAGCGACAATGCCGTCTTCAGCAACGAGACGCCTTGTCGCTTCCAACGTTTCATCGGCTGTCCCCGGCTCTTCATGATAATACGTCACGACAATCGTCCCCGTGTAATCGGGAATGACGTCAAGATTACCGTTCAGCATTGCATTCCACACCACATTAGATCCGCCGAGATTCTCTTTATAGATCACTTTTATGTCTGTTTTATTCTCAATCAACTGCCCCATGACGTGCGACAGGATGATGCTTTCTGTGTTGTTCCGTGAACCGAGCGTCAACGAATCTGTTTCAATTAAAATGCAGGCCGATAGCATACTTGCAACAACTGCAATAAGCAGCAATGAAGTGAGTTTCTTCCTCATTCCGCTTTCAATCCTTTCGGTGTCGTCCAGCGCTCAACCGAGCCGAAGAACACTTCCAAAATAATAGCTAGTAGTGCAGCAGGGATTGCGCCAAGTAGGATCAGTCCGTCGATACCACGCGTGATTCCTAGGAAAATGAAATCGCCAAGGCCACCTGCGCCGATGAATGCGGCAAGAGTAGCGTTACCGACGTTAATGACAGCGGCAGTTCGAATTCCGGCCATGATGACGGGAATCGCGAGTGGTAATTCCACTTTGAAAAGAATTTGCATGCTCGTCATTCCCATTCCCTTTGCAGCTTCCCGCGTAGCCGGGTCGACGTCGTTGATGCCCGTGTACGTGTTTCGGATAATCGGCAATAAGGAGTATAGGAAAAGTGCTGCAATCGCTGTTTTAACGCCGATACCGAAAATTGGGATCATAAAGCCAAGTAACGCAAGGCTAGGAATTGTCTGCATGACGCCACTGCCGCCAAGTACGAGTGTCGCAAGTTTAGGCACCCGCGTGACAAGAATGCCGAGAGATACACCGAGAACGATGGCGATCAACATGGAAAAGAATACAAGCTGGATATGGATGGATGTCGCTTCGAGAACTTCTCTCCACCGCATCTGTGATTGTTCAGTCAATTGTTGCCAGATGGATAAGTTATTCATATGGCGACCACCTCAGTTTCTGTCCACTGAGCCGACAATGCGGATAGCAACGAGCCGCGTGTTACGAGTCCGACAACCTTGTTCGCTCCATCGACAATAGGAATCATGCCGAACGGCGTTTCGTCCATCATAATGATAGCGTCTTTTGCGGAAGCGGAATCACGTAAATAGTGCCCGATTGGTTGCATGATTTCTGCAATCGTCCGGATGCTGTTTACACTCTTGATCACATCATAGGCAGACACTATACCTAACAAAGCTTTTGATTCATCCACAATAATGAGATCTGTGATTTTCCTCTGGCGGATAAGTGAGATTGCCTTTTCGGGAGAACTTTGAGGAAGTGAAGTGACGACAGATTCTGACATAATGTCAATGACAGGCATCAGTTCAGGGTTTTGAATGATTCGATGCTTGCCAATGAATTCTTCGACAAAACCGTGGGCGGGTTCATGAAGTAACTTCTCGGGAGTGTCCAGTTGTAGTAGTTTGCCGTCTTTCATAATTGCGATACGGTCACCCATTTTGAGTGCTTCGTCCATATCATGAGTTACAAAAATGATTGTCTTATTCAATTTTTTCTGCAGTGAAATGAGTTCACCTTGCAATTGTTCTCGTGTAATTGGATCCAATGCGCTGAACGGTTCATCCATTAAGATGATTTCAGGATCGGATGCAAGTGCGCGAGCGATACCGACCCGCTGCTGCTGTCCACCGGAAAGTTCTTTCGGATAGCGATTTGCGTAGATTTTTGGATCCAGTCCGACCAATTCCAGTAGTTCGTGGACTCGTGGTTTGATTTTATCTGGGCTCCATCCGTTTAACTGGGGAACAATGGCGATGTTTTTTTCGATTGTATAGTGGGGGAATAGCCCAATCTGTTGAATGACATAGCCGATGCCTCTTCGCAGCTCGGAAGCGACATATGAGTTATTGTCCTTTCCGTTTATCGAAATTTTCCCGCTTGTATGCGGTTCCATCCGATTAATCATTTTCATCGTTGTCGATTTACCAGAACCACTCGGCCCGATGAGAACGAGCAGCTCTCCTCTTGGAATCTCAAAGCTGATAGAGTCAACAGCCTTGAACCCATCTTCATACACTTTACTTACGTTTTCAAACTTAAGCATACGTACCTCCTATTGTTTTTTTACAACATTGTATTCCGTAAAAAATCGAATGAAAAAATAAAACAACGGTAAAAAAAAGAAAGCGATTTGCCGCCTGAATTTGGTCAGGAGCAAAGCCTCTGTGAGATAGTATAACATACTTCGAGAATTGAAACATCAAGAATTCGATTTTTCTGTTGATTGCAATCGTTTACACGGAGGGAAATGATTGTTGTGAGAGCTTGCGAGGTAAGGGATATAACCCTTTGAGAAATAGTTTTCTGGCCAGCTTAAATTATTGAAAATTAGCGAGTCGGTGATAACGAGTCCAGAGTCGGTGATAAACTCTTTTAAGTCGGTGATAACACACCGAGAGTCGGTGATAAACTCACTCAAGTCGGTGATAATCTTTTCCAAGTCAACCTCACACCATTATAATGAGGAAAGAAAGGGTGTGCAGCGGATATGGATATGAATATTTTCATCGTGGAGGATGATTCTGCGATTTACAATTCACTTAAAGAGCGACTTGGCCAGTGGTCGCTTCATGTGTCAGGTCCAATAGATTTTCATGATGTGATGAAGTCTTTCATCCAGGAAAAGCCTCATCTTGTCATACTCGACATTCAACTTCCTGCGTTTGACGGGTTCCATTGGTGCCGGGAAATCCGGGCGGTTTCAAAAGTGCCAATCATTTTCTTGTCGTCGCGGGATCATCCGATGGATATGGTGATGGCGATGAATATGGGGGCGGATGATTATATTCAGAAGCCGTTCCATACGGATGTGCTTCTTGCAAAGATCCAGGCGACGCTTCGCCGAACGTATGCGTATACGGCGGATGAGGCGGCGGATGTGCTTGAATGGAATGGCGCGATGATCGATATGAAGCGCGGCATCATTCGGCTCGATGGCCATGAGGTGGAGTTGACGAAAAATGAGTTTTTCATTTTGGCGGTGCTCGTCCAAGCGAAGGATGAAATCGTGTCACGTGATGAGCTGATTCGCAAATTATGGGATGATGAGCGGTTCGTCAACGACAATACATTAACGGTCAATGTGACGCGGCTGCGCCAAAAGCTTGCGGACATCGGACTTGGTGACGCGATTCTTACAAAAAAAGGTATGGGATATATGGCGGTCAGCCTATAGGGGGAATTCGATGTTCATTCAATATGTAAAGGATATGAAAAGCTGGATACTCCTCTTTGCCGCTTCACTCGTATTGACAGATTCACTTATTTGGATTGATAAAGGTCTTGCGATGAGGTTGAGTTCTCTTGTTTACCTCAACATGCTTCTAATTGCTATTTTCATGTTATTCCTCATCTGGCGTTATAAAAAAGAGACGCATTTCATGAGAGAACTTCTTCGTATTTCCGAAGATCCTTCAAGGGATTGGCAGGAGGGGTTGCCGGAGCCGCTTTTCACGAGGGACCAGACGACGAATGATCTGTTGCGGCAAGTGGCAAATGATCATTTGAAAAAGCTGTCGGAAATGAAAGCTGTAAACCTTATGGAAAGCGATTATACTGCGGCATGGGTGCATGAAGTGAAGGCGCCGCTCACCTCGATGAAAATGACGATTGATGCGAATCGGCAAGATACGGCCATCCGGAAAATCGAGTCGGATTGGCTGCGAGTACACTTGCTTATCGACCGGCAGCTCTATATTTCACGATTACCGTCGCTCGGAACGGATTATGTGTTGGAGAAGATTAAAGTACATCAGCTCATTACACCCGAAATACGTGAGCTTCGATCATGGTGCATCGAGAAAAACATTGCTGTGGATATTCAAGGCGAGGAAATGGAAGTGCTCACGGACAGCAAGTGGTGTCGCTTCATCATCCGGCAATTGCTGACGAATGCGGTGAAATACAGTCCGGACGGGGGCACCATTTGTATTGCGGCACACCGTTCGCCAGGGGGACATCCGGTTTTATCAATTAAAGACGAAGGTCTGGGAATCCCGGCTCACGATCTTCCCCGTGTTTTCGACAAAGGGTTCACCGGGGGCACGGGAAGACTGCATAATGCAGCGACAGGGCTCGGTTTGTATCTCGCCCAGCAAGTATCTGAGAAAATCGGGATTTCCTTATTAGCCCACTCCGAAATAAACAAAGGAACGACGATGAACATGACGTTTTCTACAGAAAATGAGTTTGACGCAACACGAACGTGACAACATTGTCACATTGACCGACCTGTTTGTCATCTAAATCAAACGACCAAAAGAAGTTCGCACATTAAGATAAGGATATAGCAAACAGGGAGGGTACAATGATGGACCAACATAAAACAGTTTTACATGCCCAAAACATCCGGAAATCGTACGGAACGCGGGGCAATGTGCAACAAGTATTGAAAGGGATCGACTTGCGAGTGATGGAAGGGGAGTTCGTCGGAATTATGGGGGCTTCTGGAGCAGGGAAAACAACGTTATTGAACGTTCTTGCGACGATTGACCGCACGACGGAAGGCTCGATCCTTATTGGAGATGCTGATATTTCGAAGATGAAAGACCGTGAGCTGTCTGCATTCAGACGTGATAAATTAGGATTCATCTTCCAGGATTATAATCTTCTTGACACGCTGACGGTGAAAGAAAATATTCTATTGCCAGTGTCGCTAGGCAAAATGAAAAAGCGGGTGGCGGAGGATCAGTTCAAGTCAATAGCTGATATATTAGGCATTAAAGAGCTCGCCGATAAATATCCACATGAAATTTCAGGCGGTCAAAAACAAAGGACATCTGCTGCGCGCGCACTCATCAACAAGCCATCGATGGTATTCGCAGATGAACCAACAGGCGCGCTTGACTCCAAATCGGCGTCTTCCTTGCTTGGAACGTTGGAGGATGTCAATAAACAGCGTGGCGTCACGATCATGATGGTCACACATGACCCTGTCGCGTCGAGCTATTGCAGCCGGGTCGTCTTCTTGAAAGACGGTAATATTTATTCGGAGCTGTACCGGGGCGACAAAACGAGACAAGCCTTCTTCCAGGAAATCCTGAAAGTCCAAGGTGTCCTCGGGGGTGACAGCGTTGACGCTCTTTGATTTCGTCATCCGCAGCATGCGGAAAAACATTAAGCATTATTATTTATACTTTTTCGCGCTTATTTTAAGTGTCGTCCTGTACTTCGTCTTCGCGACGTTGCAGCATGATCCTGCAGTAGTGGCGCGTTCAGGTGGCAGCATGGGTGCGGCGTTTAAAGTGGCTGGGTTTTTATTATTATTCATTGCGGGCATTTTCGTCGTCTATGCAAATGCGATTTTCCTGAAAAGAAGAAGCCGTGAAATCGGGCTGTATCAATTGATTGGCCTGACGAAAGGCTCCGTCTCGCGTCTGTTGATTATCGAAAACTCCTTGCTTAGCGCCGGGGCGTTGGCCATTGGGATCGGCGTAGGAATTCTCGTATCACGCGTATTTTTATTGTTGCTAATGAAGCTAATCGGCTTTGATGGGTTTATCGAAGTGGAGTTTTCGACGGCCGCAGTCATCCAGACAGTGATTGTATTCATTGGAATCATCATCCTCACATCGATTCAAATGATCGTCTCCGTTTACCGAAATACATTGCTTGGATTATTCAATGCGGAAAAGAAGGGCGAGCATCCGAAAAAGCCGAAAGCATTCAGATCAGCATTCCTTGCCATTTTAGGAATGGCGCTTATCGCCTTTGGATATTGGCTATCCGCTCATATGATGAATGCTTTGCTATTCATTAATATGATCGTCGTTTTGGCTACGACCATTTTAGGAACTTATCTTGTCTTCCGCGTGACGATCAGCTGGTTATTTTACCAAATCCGCAAAACGAAACAAGGTCATCTCGGGTTAAATAACAGTTTGTCGATTGCGCCAATCATGCATCGGATGAAGGGCAACGCAAATTCACTGACAATCATTACGGTATTATCCGCAATGACATTGACGATGTTGGCGGGTGCGTATTCCCTCTACTATTCGACCGAAAAGGAACTTCGCCTAGTATATCCTTTTGATTTTTCTTTTGATAATTTTTGGTACGATGATAGTCAAAAAGCGTCCGCGCAATTTGTCAGTGAGCTGGATAAGCATAATATAACGTATACGTATTCAACAGTTGAAACCTTGCAAGTCGAGGGCGAATTTGAAGACGGAAGTGCGCCAGAAATGATACCTACATCGTTTGGAGCAAATATTATAAGCGACAAACAATTGCAGGAAGCAGGTGCGGACATTAAAATTCCTGATTCCGATGCCGCTTACCTTTATGATGCAGGCATTTACTGGTTATTGAAATCGATTGATGTCCCATTCAATGTTGAGTTATCAAATAGTGAAATAACATCTAACATGAAAGTTGTGAAAGTGAGCGAAGGAAATGCATTAAACTCTTCGGCGGCAACACAACTTGTTGTGAAAGATGCGTTCTATCAACAATTAAAAGATCAATTTGCGAATGATGGGAACGGTTGGCGAATTTCAAACACCTATGCCATCAATGTGCCGGATCAAGATCAGCTTATTGAGGCTTCTGATATCTTTAAGCGCATTAATGAGGAAAATGATCTGCATGGATTTGATTACTATTCGCAATATGTTCGTTCTATGGAAAACAACGGATTGCTCATTTTTATCTCTGGCTTTTTAGGTCTTGTGTTCCTCATTTCGACAGGCAGTATTTTGTATTTCAAGCAAATGACGGAGGCGGAACAGGAAAGAAGCAGCTATGCAACATTGCGTCAATTGGGCTTTACAGTGCAAGAGATTATGCGAGGCATCGTTCGTAAGCAAGTGTTCGTCTTCGGCTTACCATTGTTGATTGGCTTGTTGCATTCGATTTTCGCGATAAAAGCAGCATCGTTCATGTTCATGTCTGATATTACGTTGCCCGCTTCTTTCGCAATGGGCATTTATGCATTGATTTACCTCGTGTTCGCTTTCCTGACGGTCGGATATTATCGGAAGACGGTGAAAGCTGCGCTTTGATTGGCGAATTGCATGCGAAAAAGGGCGGGTCGGTGATAAAGTGCTGAGAGTCGGTGATAAGCTACCGAGAGTCGGTGATAAATCGCCTCAAGTCGGTGATAACCAATACTTTCCGGCAATATTCGATACTTTTTTTCGAAAATAGGTTGAAAAATACGGAGTCGATGATAAAATATTCAAATCAGAATAAATATGAAGATGAAGCACTTTCACGAAAGCTTCTATACCGTCTGAGCCCATGTTGGCTCAGCGGTTTTTCATTTTTCAAAACGTGAGTTTTTTTAGCATGACAGGGTAAAGATAGTAAGAGAGTTACTATGATAAAGAGGGAGTGAACAGTGTGGGAGTATTAGAGTGGCTCGTCGGACCGGCGAATGATTTTATTTGGACATACATACTGATCGGGCTTTTATTGCTCATTGGTCTTTACTTTACGATTCGGACGAAATTTGTACAGTTCCGTTTGTTTGGAGAGATGTTCAGACTTATTTTTGAGAAAAAAGAAGGCGACCATGGCGTTTCAGCATTCCAGGCGTTTACAATCAGTGCGGCTTCGCGAGTCGGTACGGGGAACGTAACTGGCGTTGCGCTGGCAATTGGAATTGGCGGACCGGGCGCTGTCTTCTGGATGTGGGTCATCGCCGTTATCGGCATGGCGACAGCGTTCATCGAAAGTGCACTTGCGCAAGTATATAAGGTGCGCGATGGCAATACATTCCGCGGAGGGCCAGCATATTACATGGAGAAGGCGTTAGGCCTTCGGAAGTTAGGAATCGTGTTCGCAATTTTACTGACATTGTGCTTTGGTTTTATATTCAACTCTGTCCAATCAAACACGATCAGCCAATCGTTCCATGATGTTTTCAATCTTCCGTATTGGGTTGTCGGACTAGTTCTTGTCGTACTTACAGGGATAATCATTTTCGGCGGCGTACAGCGGATTGTCAAAGTAACGCAATCCATCGTTCCGATCATGGCGGTATTCTATTTGCTTATAGCGCTTTACGTTGTTGCCATTAACATTACGGAAGTTCCTGCAATGATTGCCCTTATTTTTGAGCATGCTTTTGGTATTAAAGAAATGGCTGGCGGCGGTATTGGTGCTGCCATGATGCAAGGGATTAGACGTGGTTTATTCTCAAACGAGGCGGGTATGGGGAGTGTGCCGAACGCTGCAGCGACGGCGACTTCTTCGCATCCGGCGAAACAAGGGCTTGTTCAAAGTCTTGGTGTATTTTTCGATACGATCATCATTTGTTCTGCGACGGCTTTCATCATTATCCTTGCTGGGCTATATGATAAAGGGGAAGAGAGCGGCATTTTGCTGACACAAAGTTCGATGGCTGTTCACGTCGGTTCTTGGGCGCCTTATTTTGTCGCAATTGCAATCTTGTTCTTCGCGTTCAGCTCGATTGTTGGAAATTACTACTACGGTGAAACGAATATCGAATTCATTAACGCGCATAAGTCTTGGATGATGCTTTACCGCATTTTGGTTCTCGTCATGGTCATGTTCGGTGCAATGGCAAAAGTGGATATCGTCTGGAGCATGGCGGACTTATTCATGGGCTTAATGGCGATCATAAACCTCCTCGTCATCCTAGCTCTTGGAAAAGTTGCTTTCCGCGTTTTGGATGATTATACGAAGCAACGGAAACAAGGGAAGAATCCTGTGTTTAAAGCGGATTCTAGTTTGAAAGGTGCCGACTGTTGGAGGGAAGATTAATATTATCATTATAGATAAAGGATGGTCTCGCTGGAATTGGCGAACCATTCTTTTTTTATTATGTTTTTTGAAATATGGGACTTTACGACTGTTCTTTATTTGTGTGTTTTGGTCTGCTATAATTCTATTAATCTAGTACTAATGGAGGTATTTGAGGTTGAAGAAACAGAAAAGTATTGCTTGGAAGTTATCCGGTTTAATTATCGGATTGTTTTTGCTTTTATTTATTGCCTATACATTGATAACAAGTACAATTTTATATGGGAAAACCGTTGCAGAAGCTGAAAAGTATACGGTAGAAAGTACAAAGTACAATGCCCAATTGATCAGTTCCAGGTTTGGCAAAACGGACGAAATGCTACATACGACAAAGCGTATGTTTGAGACGTTGCATGCACAAGGGAATCTTACAACTGAGGAAATTGTCAGTGTTATGGAAAGGAATTTGAAAGATAATGCCGACGCAATCGGTTTGGCTGCTGTGTTCGAAAGTGGTTCAATTCCGCTAGACGATCAGGTGGATAATAAACTGGTTGATTCGACTAAAAGGTTTATTCCTTACCTATTCAAAGAAGACAACAATATCGATTTGAGAGGTCTTGTTGGATACGATAATGCTGGAGTTGAAAATTGGTATTCGATACCTAAAAATGAAGGACGAGCTGTCCTGGCAGAACCTCACGTCTTTGATTCGGGTAGCGAATTGGTGTTAATGACGACTATGTCTGTGCCGATTGTAACCGAATCTGGTGAGTTGATAGGTGTATTGGGAGCAGACTTAACCATTGACTTCCTGAATGATTTGGTGACATCGATTCAACCGGACGGTGGGTATGCCTCTATCATAACTGAAGCTGGCAACTTGACGGCGAACAGCTTGAAAGAAGAAATGATTGGAACGAATATGAAAGACTCAATTGATTGGGACAACATGAAGGAGCAACTGGATCGTGGAGAGATTGGAACATTGTATGTGGATTCTAAGAGTCTGAATGAGAAGTCGTTTAATACATTCGCGCCAATTATGCTGGATAACATAGATGATGTCTGGTCTGTGCAAACTGTGTTGCCGCAATCGAACATCCTATCGACTTTCAACTCTATATTAATCGTCACGGTCATTGCAGCCATTGTCATGGTAATTATAATGGCAGGAGTGACTGCGTGGTTCATCTATAAACAATTAAAGCCGCTTTCGTACTTGCAAAGGTCCATCGAAACGGCTGCAACTGGCGACATTACACAATATGTAGACGATAAATACATCCATAATGACGAAATCGGTGCTGTTGCGAGCGCTTATAATAATATGCTGCGACAGACAAACGAAGCAATTGGCGCGGTCCTTTCTTCGTCAAATGAGTTAAGTGATTCCACTGCGCATGTTCACCACGCTTTTGAAGAAATTGTGGCATCCAGCGAGGAAGTTTCATTGGCGACGAATGAAATTGCGACCGGAGCATCAAACCAATCCGAAGATACCGAAGTGACTAGCAATCGTATGGCCGAGTTGGCAGAGCAGATTAATGCGCTATCCAAGCTTGCAGACGGGATGCTTATGCTATCCAAGAAGACTGTTGAATCAACAGATATAGGTATGGTACAGGTCGGAAAATTACGGGAGCATAATGCTTCTGCAAATGAAATGAATACGAAAGTCCAGCAGCAAATAGACGCACTTTCGAATAAAATTACCGCAATCAACAATGTGATTGCTTCTATCCAAGATATCACTGCACAAACTAATCTCCTTGCATTGAACGCCAGCATCGAAGCGGCCCGTGCCGGAGAACATGGCAAAGGATTTGCTGTCGTTGCAGAAGAAGTGCGAAAACTTGCTGAACAATCAAGGAAGGAAACAGAGATTATTCAGCAAACTGTTCACGAGATAATCGAAGAAACACGACAAACCGTGTCTGTCATTGACTCTAATCTTCAAATGATGGAAGGACAAAATGAATCTGTAACAAATACGGAATCGTCCTTTAAACAAAACGCGGAATTGACTGAACAGATGAGCCAAACGATTATGGAATTGACAGCCGAGTTGACTGAAATGCTTACGCATAAAGATCAAGTCATTCTGTCCATCCAAAGTGTGTCTGCCGTTTCAGAGGAGACCGCTGCTTCAGCAGAACAAGTCAGCGCCTCATCGATTGCCCAGCAAGCCGAATTGGAGCGCGTTGCAGAATCGACAACCCGCATGAAGAATATCGCTTCTGAATTGCAGGAAATTGTAGAGAAGTTTAAATTAGCATAAGAAAAAGCAATCGTCCGCCAGTGGTGGAACGATTGCTTTTTTATATCTAATTCACATTTCCTCGGGTGCCTTCATGCCGAGCAATCGCAAGGATTCCTTCAACACGATGATGACGCATTCCGTTAGCGCAGTCCGATACGCCTTGTTTGCAGAGTCGGACAACACTTGCACATTGCCGTAAAACGAGTTGAACGCTTGGGCGAGGTCGACCGCATATTTTGCGATTACGGAAGGGTCCAGATCGTCGTTTGCTCGCTTAACCTCTTGCGGGAATCGGCTAAGCAGCTTGACGATATCCCATTCGTGGTCGTTTACTTCGCTAATCGCGAACGTGTTGGGTGCTCCCGCTTTGCGCAAGATGGAGTTCGCCCGCGCATGCGCATATTGGACGTATGGCCCAGTTTCGCCCTCTGTCTGGAGCATCGTTTCAAGATCAAATTCGATGTCATGCTTCCGATGCTGCTTCAAGTCACTGAAGAGGATTGCGCCTACACCGACTGCTTCAGCCACTTCGGATTTATTGGCCAATGCAGGGTTCTTCTCCTCGATATTTTTTTGTGCAAGTTCGATCGCTTCCTTCAGTACTTCCTCAAGCAAGACAATCTTTCCTTTACGCGTCGACATTTTCTTGCCGCCTTGCAAGATGAGTCCGAATGGAACGTGTGTGATGTCGTTAGCCCAGTCATGCCCCATTTTGCTAAGCACATTTTTGATTTGCGTGAAGTGGAGGCTTTGTTCATTCCCGACGACGTAAATGGATTTGACGAAATCATATTTGTTTTTTCGATCAATGGCAGCAGCCAAATCACGTGTTGCGTATAACGTCGCTCCATCTGATTTTTTAATCAAACACGGAGGCATGCCTTCTTCTAGCTCCACGACCATGGCTCCGTCCGATTCGACCAATAGGCCTTTGTCTTCGAGTTCTTCGACGACAGGTTCCATCTTGTCATTGTAATACGCCTCGCCATTATAAGAATCGAAGGAGACGCCAAGCAGATCATAAATCCGCTGAAATTCATTCAATGACTCGGTTTTGAACCATTCCCACAGAGCGAGAGCGTCGGCGTCGCCGTCTTCCAACGCTTTAAATGCGGCACGTCCTTCGTCGTTCAAGGAAGGGTCCGTCTCCGCTTCTTCGTGGAAACGGATGTACAGTTTCAGCAATGTCTTGATTGGCTCTTTACGAACATCCTCTTCGTTGCCCCATTTCCGGTACGCAGTGAGCAACTTCCCGAATTGCGTGCCCCAATCACCGATGTAATTGATTTTCACCGGTTGATAGCCACTTTTTTCTAGCAATAAAGCGATCGAATTTCCGATGACCGTAGATCGGAGGTGGCCCATGGAAAACGGCTTTGCAATGTTTGGTGACGAAAGGTCGATCGTCACGACACCGCCGTTTCCTTCAGTAGATGAACCGTAAGCAGCGGATTTGTCTAAAACTATATGCAGAAGATCATCGGTAATCGCATGGCGGTTCAGGAAAATGTTCACATACCCATTGACAGCTTCCACTTTTCGAATAGATGGATGTGTTAATGAACTTGCGATTTCCTCCGCGATCGAGACGGGAGATTTCCGTAAAATTTTCGCGAACGGAAAACAAGGCAATGCAAAATCGCCTAGCTTCGAATTTGCTGGCCGCTCCAGCATATGCTCCTCCAACTGGATCGGGCTAACTGTCTGTAAAACTTGTAAAATACCCTTTTTCATTTACACGAACCCCTTTTTAGGAAAAATAAAAAGCCTTCAATCTCAATAAATGAGACGAAAGCTTGTTCCGCGGTACCACTCAAATTGCCCCTAGAATTATGGATAGAGGCCCCTTTCTCCTAACGGCGAGACACCGGCTTCTCCTACTTCATTCAGAAAAGCATCTCCGAAGTGCGCTTCACGAATCCACTCCGCCAGGCTCCCACCAACCCCCGGCTCGCTACAGAAGTGATAATCCATTACTCTCTTCATCATTGATATTGTAGTTGAATGTACCAAATCGGTGGTGACGTGTCAATGGGCGTCACGAAACTTTTGTACGAATCGTCCGTCTAATCCGTTGATGGGAGGTTTTGACATGAATTATAGAATATCAATCTTATTAGGTGCTGCTTTATTGTTAGGTGGATGCGGAACGGATGCATCGCCGAAAAATGTCGCGGTTGAAGATAGTGTTGAATGGAAAACGTTGAAGACGGTGAGTGGGCGAGAAATCATTGCGGAATTAAAGAAAACCGCTCAAGAGACGCCTAAGCGAGACAAATCTGCCACTATAGAAACGCCCCCTGAGTATGAGGTGCCAACAAAAGAATTGGCAGAGGACTTGGCAGTCAAAGGAATTGAGGCACCTGCTGCAATCCAAGCGGTTGAGAAAGTTTATGGTGAAGGTGGGATTCATAGTGAGGGGGTCATCTTCATTGAAAACCAGACGAAGGGCGCTGCGCAATCCGGCGTGTGGATCGGCCTGAAAGAGCCCGATGAACGCGTGCAGCAATTACTAGATTTGCTGCAACCGAAAGTGGATGCGGGCGAAATACTAGCGGAACCGATCTATATTTTCCGCAGCCCTCATACGGAAAAGGAGCTGAATGAATTGCAGGATGAAGTTGCGGAGGCATTGAAAGGAATGGGATCGCAACGAGGATCATTCGGCCTGTACGTCGATGTCATTACCGGCACAATTGAAATTACCCATGATTATCTCAAGCCGAAGCAACAAGAGGAGCTGCGGGAGCTATTCGCCGGCCATACGATCAATTTTACGCAAGAGGGAAGGATGGTCGCGGAGCCGGGGGAATCAACCGTCATTGTTCCTGAACAAACGTACACGAATACCCCGGCGACGGAAGGCGGATTCATATTGGCTGCAGGTGACGGAAGAATTTTTGTGGGAGGCGGAACTGAGAGCGCTGTGTTTTACAAGTTCGCCGAAGCTGACAAGTTGAAAGTGGGCCAGCGTGTGGAAGTGGAAGCTACAGGGATGATTTTAGAATCGTATCCTGGGCAGGGTAGTGCGAAATTTGTGGAAATCATGCCAGACTATAAGCCGGTCGGCGCCGTGCTTTCTGAGTCGCAGGCCGTTGCGAAAGCATTGGATATGGCGGGTGAAAGATTGTCCAATGGCTTTGTCCTCATTGATGAAGTTATCTTTGATGAAAATGAAAAGAAGTGGGTATTCACAGTTCTGCCGGACGACGGAGAAGGCGTGTTGGAAGTTGCGGATCAATAAGAGTAGAGCAACCGTCGTATGTGGGCGGTTGTTTTTATGAACGGAGTTAAATCTCGTCTGAGCTGTGATAAACCCCTTCTAAGCAGTGATAACGTATGTCTATGTGGTGATAAACATTTTTGGCATGGGTAAGTTCATTCTGAGAGTCATCGAATTATAGTGATTCGGTGATAAATTTGTGCGAATCGGTGGTAATGTGCGCCAAGTCGGTGATAAACACTTTAGAGTCGGTGATAACAGCCCGAGAGTCGGTGATAACCTATCACAAGTCGGTGATAACGTTTTCCCCCCCCCCTTCGAAAATCACTTCAAGTCCCCCTCCCCCGGTTTCCATCCGCTGCCCATGGGTATGCTATCAACAGAGGAGGGATTGATTTGTCGAAAAGGCTGGTTTCTGCTATTCAAGAGAACGCTTTCCCGTTAAACGATAAAGCATTTGATTCTATTTTGGACGCAATTGGTGATGCGCGAATTGTCCTGCTAGGTGAGGCGACGCATGGAACTTCAGAGTTTTACAAAGTTCGCGCGGCATTATCGAAACGGCTAATTCAGGAAAAAGGGTTTACAATCATTGCGGTAGAGGGCGATTGGCCATCCGCGCAGGCGGTCAATCGCTATGTGAAAGGTTTCGACAAGGAAGGAAAATCCGCTCGGCAGGTATTGGTAGAATCTTTCAACCGCTGGCCGACGTGGATGTGGGCGAATGAGGAAGTAGCGGAACTTGTTGAATGGTTAAAACATGACAATGACGGAAAGGACGCGGCGGATCAAACAGGATTTTACGGCATCGATATGTATAGCCTCTATGAATCGATTGATGAGCTACTGCGGTTTCTTCAGGAGAATCCGCAGTTTAAGGCGGACTTGGAGTTGGCGAAAAAGGCATTCTCCTGTTTCGAGCCGTATAACCGGATGCCGGAGCATTATGCGATGTCGACTGCCCATTTCACGGATGAATGTATAAGTGAGGTATCCAGATTACTAACGACTATCCGAAGTCATGTAGATCTTTATTCGAATGAGCAGGAGAAGGACTTGAATATGACGATGAATGCATTAGTTGCGAAAAACGCCGAGTCCTATTACCGGGCGATGATGCAGGACGACGCCATCTCCTGGAATATTCGCGACATGCATATGGTCGAGGCGGTCAGTGAAATTTTGAACTATCATGGGGCTGATGCAAAAATCATCATTTGGGAGCATAACACCCATGTCGGCGATGCATCGGAAACGTCGATGGCCGACCATAAAATGATCAACGTCGGACAGCTCATCCGTGAGAAATATGGCAGGGAGGACACGTTTGCCATCGGTTTCGGCACGTACGAAGGAACTGTTATTGCGGGAGAAGGTTGGGGAGAACCGTATCAAAAGATGGATGTTCCGCCCGCTAAATTCAATTCATGGGAAGGGCAGATGCATGCGGCGGCCGCCGAGGATCAAGTTATTCTCTTCACGGAAGAAAACCGGCATTTATTCAATGAATGGATCGGCCATCGCGCCATCGGAGTCGTCTATAATCCGGAATTCGAGGCGTATGGGAACTATGTGTCATCGAGAGTCGGCAGCCGGTATGATGGGTTCGTATTTCTAGATCGAACGGAAGCTTTGAAGCCCTTCAACAAGTAAGAGCCATGCATCGATTGCACGGCTCTTCAAAAAAAATCTTACAAAATACTTTCTACCTATTTACTGTTTAAACACTACATGTTAGGGTATTAAAAGTACATAACACACAACATATAGTATCGAACGATGGAATGGTACCGTTATCGGTTTAATAGGGAATCCGCAAATCGGAGCTGTCCCCGCAACTGTAAACGCAGACGACCGTCTCAAAAACCACTGCAGCATAATGCCGCGGGAAGGGGAGATGGAAGGAGGAAGCGTGAGCCAGTAGACCTGCCGTCCATCGTCAAGCGACACTTTCTTCGGGGGTTGAGAGGTGGGAGCGAGCGGGTTCTTTGCTTTCATTTTTCTATTGCCCGATCTGTTTCCTACATTACAATCCATGAGCGATGACTCTACCGAAGAGGTAGAATCATCGCTTTTTTCATTTTTACGTTACCTAAAAGGAGATGGATTAGTATGACTATCATTACTGAAAGAACAGACATTATGGACAAACTGCAATCTGAATTCGGAGCGGACAAGCTGCAACCGCTTCTAACGGCGAGTGCTCGCTGGAAGGAGCGCCATCCTGAAGGGAGCGATTCTGAATGGTCGAAAGCAATGATTTTGGAAGTGCTCAGCAATCTTGACGAAGCATCTGCCTACTGGACATTCGTAGCTGCGCGTATTTATTTGCAGGAAGTTTATTCCCGTCAGGAAAGCGTAAGAGGCTCAAAAGCGTATACAGATTTTGCCGACAATGTAGAGCGGCTCGTGAAGAAAGGTCTTTATACATCCGTTTTACTAGAAAAATATTCACGTGAGGAACTAAAAGAGATTGGAACTTTCTTAGAGCCGGAAAGGGACAAGCTGTTTACGTATATTGGATTGAAAACGCTTGTAGATCGGTACGTGGCGGTTGATTTCAATAAACAGCCCGTTGAATTGCCGCAAGAACGTTGGCTCATCATCGCGATGACGCTTATGCAAAATGAAACAGAGAACCGTCTCGGAAAAGTGGCGGAAGCGTATTGGGCGATGAGCAATCTGTATATGACTGTTGCGACGCCGACATTAGCGAATGCGGGCAAACCGCATGGTCAGCTGTCGAGCTGCTTCATCGATACGGTCGACGATTCGCTCCAAGGAATATACGACAGCAATACCGATATTGCGAATCTATCAAAATACGGAGGCGGCATCGGCGTTTACATGGGCAAGGTTCGTTCGCGAGGATCGTCCATCCGCGGATTTAAAGGGGCTTCGAGCGGCGTCCTTCCGTGGATTAAACAACTGAACAATACGGCCGTCAGTGTCGATCAGCTCGGTCAACGTCAAGGGGCGATTGCCGTTTATCTTGATGTATGGCATAAAGATATTTTCACATTCCTTGATCTTAAGCTGAACAACGGCGATGATCGCTTGCGTGCCCATGATATTTTCACCGGAGTCTGCTTGCCAGATCTTTTCATGGAGCAAGTCGAGGCTCGAGGTGATTGGCATTTATTCGACCCGCATGAAATCCGGACTGTAATGGGGTACTCATTGGAAGATCATTATGATGAAACGAAGGGGAGCGGTTCATTCCGTGAGAAGTATGAGGAATGTGTCAATCATCCTGAATTGTCGAAGGAAACGGTACCTGCGATTGAAATTATGAAGCGTGTCATGCGCAGCCAGCTCGAAACCGGGACGCCGTTCATGTTTTACCGTGATGAAGTGAATCGCGCAAATCCAAATAAGCATAAAGGTATGGTGTATTCGAGTAATCTCTGTACAGAAATCACTCAAAATATGAGCCCGACCGAATTTGAATCCGTCACACTTGAAGACGATATCGTCGTAACCCGTTCAAAGCCAGGTGATTTTGTCGTCTGTAACTTGTCGTCCGTGAACCTTGGAAAAGCCGTTCCCGCGGATGTATTGGAACGCCTCATTACGATCCAAGTGCGTATGCTCGACAACGTTATTGAATTGAATAAAATACCGGTCGTTCAAGCGCAACGGACGAATGCTCGCTACCGTGGCATTGGACTCGGGACGTTTGGATGGCATCATTTGCTCGCTTTGAAGAATATTCAATGGGAGTCGGATAAAGCGGTCAATTATGCAGATGAACTGTATGAAAGAATTGCTTATTTGACGATTAAGGCTTCGATGGAATTAGCGATTGAAAAAGGGGCGTATCCTTTATTCGAAAAATCGGATTGGCAAAGTGGAGCTTATTTCGAGAAACGCGGATATGATTCAAAGAAATGGCGTGAACTGCGTATCGATGTAGCGATGAACGGTATTCGTAACGGCTATTTGATGGCGGTCGCGCCGAACAGCTCGACATCGGTTATCGCAGGATCTACCGCTTCCATCGATCCGATTTTCAAACCGTTCTATCATGAGGAAAAGAAAGATTACAAGCTGCCGGTCATTGCACCTGATCTTGATCACAACACATATGATGTGTATCGCCGCTCTGCGTATATCGTCGATCAGCGTTGGTCCATTAAGCAGAATGCGGCAAGGCAGCGCCATATTGACCAAGCGATTTCATTCAATATATACGTTCCGAACAACATCCGCGCATCCGTCCTACTCGATTTGCATATACAAGCGTGGAAATCGGGCATGAAATCGACATACTATACGAGGTCTACAGCTTCTGATATCGAGGAGTGCGAATGGTGTCATTCCTGATTGCGTATGCATCGTGGAGCGGCAATACGGAAGAAGTGGCGGAAATCGTGGAGGAGACGCTGCTGTCAGAAGGAATGAAAGTGACGGTGCATCGGATTGGAATCGGTCCGATGCCGGATCCGCGCAGGTTCGATGCGATGATCATCGGTACGTTCACATGGGACAAGGGCTCCACGCCTTACGAAGTAAAGGATTTCGTCGCGGATGTTGGGTACAAACCGAAGAATGTTTATGTCTTCGGAACGGGAGATACACAGTTTGGAGGGGACTATCTCTTTTGCCATGCCGCTGTCAAACTGGCACGGTTTTATGAATCTGCAATTACCCCTCTTAAAATCGAACAAAGCCCACGTGGCACGCAAGAGAAGAAAGTCATCGAATGGTCGAAAGGAGTAGTTCAACATTGGCAACACTTACACGCGTTAAAGTACTGAATCCAGCACAACCAAATAAATCAACGGCGATTTTCGGCGGGAAAGCGAGCGGCATTTTGAATTGGAACGACCTTGCCCACCCACATTTCTACACATTGCGACAAAGGATTCGTTCCCTTTTCTGGACAGCGAATGAAGTCGATATGACACAGGACGTGAAGCAATTTCCGAATTTGTCAAAAGCCGAACAGGAAGCTTTCCTAAAGATTATTGGACTGCTTGCAACGCTAGACGGGCCGCAAACCGTCGTCGCCATGAAAATTGCGGACTTTGCAACCGACCCTTCGGTGAAATCAATTATGGCGACAATCGCAGATCAAGAAAGTGAGCATAATCATAGCTACGCGTACGTACTATCGTCCGTTACGACGCTCGACAAGCAGATGACTTCATTTGAAATGGGTCGCACTGATGAAGTGCTCATGAAAAGAAACGAACGGATCGTAGATATTTACAACGAATTCGCGGAGAACCCGACGATTGAAACGGTGTTAAAAGCGATGGTGTACACGACGTTGCTGGAAGGTTTGTTCTTCTATAGCGGCTTTGCATTCTTCTATAATCTTGCGCGTCATCAAAAAATGGTCGGCACATCGACGATGATTTCCTATATCAACCGCGATGAGCTCCAGCACGGCAAGGCGATCAGTGATATTTTTCGCGCTGCGCTTGCTGAAAATCCTGAGTATAATACCGAAGCATTTACAGAATGGATTTATGATCAATTCCGCCACTCCGTCGAACAGGAAATCATTTGGAGTCGCTACGTGTTAGGGGAAATCGACGGAATCGACCTCGATGAAATGACTGGCTACGTGAAATATCGGGCGAATAAAATGCTGCGTATGCTCGGACTAAGCGAAATCTATCCGGAATTTACGGACAATCCGATGAGATGGATCCGCGCCTACGTCGACAATTTTGATGACACGAAAACGGATTTCTTTGAGCAGACGTCTAGGCAATACGTGAAGACGAGTGATTTGAACGGGTTTGATGATCTATAAGAACGAAAAAAGAACGCTGGCCATGTTCACTAGCCATGCGTTCTTATTGATTACTCATTTCCTTTCAACGTTGCGCTTGTAGCAGTTGCATTCTTATCGAGCCTTTTTTGAAATGTTTTTCTCCAGCCTTCCGATAATTCATCGACTTCCAGCAAAGTCCGCATCCCATCCAAATCGTTTTTATCATGATGCATAAGTCGATTCGCCTCCGTCACGGTTATGGCCAGATCCGGACGCGAAATATGTACTAACTCGTCGGAGGGGGAGACGATACCTTCCTTCAATACACGGAAATAAAAGCCGGTATAGCCTAAGTCTTGTATGAGCAAAGGCATGTCTTTCCGTCCGTGGATCAGCGATAGCTTGAAGCAGGGCTCGCGTGGCTGGCTCACTTGGACGACCGCTTCGCCCATTTGGAATGAATCCCCGATGCATAACTCATCCTCCGTCAATCCACGAAGTGTCAAGTTTTCGCCGAATGCGCTAGCATCCAACGGCTTTCCTAACTCCTTCTCCCAATGCGGATAATGCTCAGAAGGATAGGCGCATACGGCTTTGTCTCGACCGCCATGATTAACAAGATCGGCCTGTCCATCCCCTTCAAAATTTACTAAGGATAAATAAACGGGTTCCGCAACCGGTTTTTTATTAATCCCCGTCGTTACTTCCTTTCTCCCGAACTGCAAGTCACGCGGTTTGCCGACATTCAATGATTGAATTTGGATTTTATGCATGATCCATTCACCCCTGTATTTTCTTTCTTATAAGTATATATCATTTGGATGATGAGCGGACGGGGAGAGATGATCATTATTTCTTTTCATCTTATCAATCATTACTTGCAGTAATTCCCGCTCCATCTCTCCACGCAAATAAAGAGGATGCCATTTGCCGAGTGCTGCCTTGGCATTTTCTAGATGCTCGATAGCACTTGCAACATCTCCTTCTATGTAAGAAAGCAAAGCATGCCGTTTCAATTCCATAACGGTCTCTGTTTTGCCGATTTTACTTAGTTCTAACTCGATTTCCGGATACTCCTTCAATTTTTCAGTAAAGAAAAGGGCTGTCGCGAATGTGATATCTGCGCAATCCGCATAATAATCATGTGAAGCCGATTCCCGCGTAAATGCTGATGTCCGTCCGATATCGAGCACTTTTTCTGCGTCTTCCGGCAAATAGTAATAACCTATTGTAGTAAGGAAGCTTTTCGCAGTCGAATCCTCGGAATGTAGTAACCTTTCCAATTGTACGATCAGATCCACATTCCACTTTTTTGTGTCTGTCGTCTTCATGTCTTCCGTTAATGCAGAATAACCTGCCATGATGACGGAATCTTCTAAGGGGACAGTCCTAAGCCTTTGGATGACCAAACCATCCGTCATTGCACTTTTGGACATTGCAGGCTGCAAGTTTGTGATGCCGAGAAGGATATTTATCAAACCGAATAGGATGAAAAACGGTTGATGCGATATAGTGAAAGCGATTCCTATCGATAGGACGCCTACTACGCCATTGATCAACGGTCCGCCATATATATAGCGGATCAGCTTATCTCGCATCACTTTCTTCTCTAAATGTTCAGGGAATCCCATCATTGCCCTTCCAAGATAGCCGAGAACGGATTGGACAACATGGAAATGAAGCTTTCCCTCATGCCGTTCGATGACGAAGGGACCGACGCTTACATTGAGCATCCGCATCCCTTGAAAACGGCCAGCGAGGAAGTGTCCCGCTTCATGAAGTAAAATACATAAAGGAAAGCTGATTATGATACTTGCCACAATGATAAGTAAGGTGCGCATCGACATTGGCTCCGGAAATAAGATGAAATAAAGGACTCCGGATAGGCCGATGAACCCACCTAAAACAAAAGAACGAATTTCTTTCAAAACAAACACCTCAAATTAGTTAGAAGAGTGCCTTATAGATGAAAACGGCAAGTATGCCGATACCGACAGCGAGTAAAAATCTAAGCGCTTGTTTCATATTAATCTACCATCCTTTTTCGATACATGATAACCGTCAAAATGACAGCGGCAATGACCCATCCTAAAATGATAGCTAATTCACCGATTACACCCGCAAAACTGGCTCCTGCCTCCACTTTTGTCGCCAATTCGATTAATTGCAGGTTCGGCAAGTAATTAGCCACTTGTAAAATTGGATATTTCTCTGCGGCAATCGTAAGAAACGATCCGAGTGAAAAGACGATAATGACAGGCATTACGATAACGGACGCTTCCATAACAGACTTCGAATAAAGGCCGAGCAATGTTCCTATCGCGATATAGAAGAGTGATGATAAAATAATCGCCACAGCTATTACAGCAATGTTGATAGGTTTATATTCCGCCAAGAACATAGTGAAAAAGACGACAACCATCGTCATAATAAATGTCAGCAAGCTTTTCCCGCCAAGAATCTCAGTCGTACTTGCAGGCGAAAGCATCAGTCCGCGCAATGTGTTCTTCTCCTTTTCTTCAGCGATCAAACAACATTGAACAAATGTCGCCACCATTCCAAACGCCATATTAATAAGCAAAAAATGAGTTTCGATTGATTCAACGCCCATACGGCCATAAAATGCTCCTAAAATAATTGGGAAAAAGATAACTGAAGATACAGCCAAGTTCCTTGAAAAATCTTTAAAGTCTTTTTGCAAAATCGCGTTTACACGTTTCCATGAAATCATCATGCCAATTTCCTCCCTGTCACTTGCACAAAAATATCCCCTAAAGTCGGTTCGTTTGAATGGATTGTTACGATTTGATCCTTATTCATATACTCGAATAGCTGTTTAGCACCTTCGGAACCTGCAGGTAAAATCACTTTTTCTTCGTTCGTCAATTCCACTGTAATCGTCGAATCCGAGTAGCTCTTCTTTAATTTGTCTGGCGTATCCAAAAGTTGGATTTTACCTTTATTTAGGAAAGCGACTCTGTCACATAATGTTTCCGCCTCGTGCATATCGTGCGTCGTCAAAAATATCGTTGTTCCTTTTTCGTTAAGCGCCCGTAATCCCTCATGGATATGAAGTGAATTTGTCGGATCCAGGGCAGAGGTCGGCTCATCGAGGAACAGCAATTCGGGTTCGTGGATCAAAGCCCGTGCAAGTGTCACACGCTGCGTCATTCCTTTTGATAAGGAAGAAACTTTTTTCGATTTCTCTTCTTTCAAATTAACGGTATCGAGCACTTCATCGATTTTTGAGTAGGCTACATCATATAAATCGCAATAGAGTTTCAAATTATCGTAGATTGATAGCCTTCCATATAAGCTGCTATTATCTGTAAGTACTCCGAAACGCTTACGGTACTCCGATTTCTTTAGCTGAGACACAGATTCCCCAAAAACGTTTGCGGTCCCGCTAGTAGGTGTTAATTGCCCGGTTAAAATTTTAATCGTTGTCGTTTTTCCTGAACCGCTTGGTCCGAGAAAGCCGAAAATTTCACCCTTTTTAACGTGGAAGTCGACACTTTCAATTGCTGTTTGATTCGCAAAGACTTTTGCTAAGCTGCTCACCTCAATAATGTTTTCCATTTCCATCCTCCTGTCGGTTTCGTACATTTCGTATTTGCACCTTCAGAATAAGTGAAATCGGAATGTAGCACATTATATTTCGGACGAAAAGAGTGAAATAAAGGGTGAGTAGAGCAAATTCCACCGTGAGTGAACCGTATTTAAATGTGGATTTTCCGCTCCGTGTCATGAACGGAGTATTTCCCGAGCTGAAACGTCGGATACTGTCAAAATATTTCCGGGGAAATAATACAATTTTCTACAAATTTATATGCCAAGCATCTCTTTTAACTCCACCATCTTTGTTTTTGACAATGGTATTGTCGATTTTTCGGCATCATCCAAAACAAGGCTATAGCTGTTCCTCGTCCAAGTGATGACTTCTCGCACTTTCTGCAAATTTACAATGTACGAACGGTGGCAACGGAAGAAACCGAATGGGAGTAGTCGTGATTCTAATTCATTCAACGTAGAAACAGAAGGGAAGGCTTCTCCTTTAATATGCAAAAAGGATTGTCCTTCATTGCTTTCAATATAATCGATCTCAGGTGGGTCAAATAAAACAATCTTTTCATTAACCTTCGTTGGTATCTTTTCTAATCGGACAGGTACGATCGATTCGGCCGCGGTTGGTGAATCTTCTATTTCTTTATCTTCATCCGTTGCAGTATGTACTGGATGCAGTCCGTTTTCATCCAAACGGAAGATTTCGTCGGCAGCTGTTACAGCGCTTTCCATATTTCCCGTCAAAATGAATGCGCTGCGACCGTCTAGTTTGAGTTTTTGAAGAACAGAAATGAAAATCCGTTTTGATTCCAAATCAATATTTTGATCAGGTTCCTCGAAAATGCAAATAGTTGGGTTTTGCATTAGTAAAAGGGCAAGTTGAACTCGTTTTCGTTCCGAAAAGGACAAGTTCTTTATTTTTACACGGCGTTTTGAATCCAATTGAGCAGTCTGAATAGCGTCCTCGATGGATTGATTTGATGTATAAAGCTGTTTTGTGAAACGTACCATTTCCTCCACTGATAAACGTTCATATAGTCCGTCATGAAGAAAGTAAAAACCGATTTTTGTTTTGTTTTCTGAAATGCCGCTGTCCCCAATACGTATTTCGCCGTTCGATAGCTTGGATTTTTCAAGCAATAGCTCAATCAGCTGCTCGCGCACATTGACGCTCGAATAGACGGCAACGACTTTTCCTAAGTCGATTGATAAATCAAATGAAGGGAAAACGACAGAATCATGAATTCTCTTTTCCGCGTTAATAAATTGAAGTGACACCTAAAATCCCCCGTTTTAAAAGTCTATTTATTAAAAGTAGTATACCAGTTATTTCTATTGTGAATGAACCCTCTAACCTTTTTGAACAATTTATGACACCTGTAAAACTGTGATATACATCACATCTTAGGCTCGAAGAGTCATCTATGATGGAGTAGACGGAAGGGAAATAGGCAATTCCCTAATATCGCTTCCGCAGTCCATTCATTAACATGTAAATCGAAAAGAAAATTCGGGGAGGAATTCATTATGTCTTCACTTACCATCGATACTCGCGTCTCGGATATTGTCACGGCATTGCCTCAAAGCGCAGACTTGTTCAGAAGTCTTCGCATCGACTATTGTTGCGGCGGAAAGATTCCATTGAAGGATGCGGCAGAGCAGCGGAACTTGAATCCTTTAGAAGTTTTAAACAGCATCCATTCAATAGAAGAGAAACGGGAAAACCGTCTGAGCATGGAAGCTTCTTCATTTGGGGAAAAGACATTGATCGCCTATATTCAGGAGAAATATCATGAAAGCTTGCGTGAGGAGCTGCCGATGCTTGCGCCTTATATTACGAAGGTAGCCCGGGTGCATGGTGAAAATCATCCGCATTTACTGCGAGTGCAAGAGATTTTCAAAGCGTTGCGCGAAGAGTTGCTGAACCACACGTTTGATGAAGATCAAAATGTTTTCCCTCTTATTCTAGAGTTTTTAAATAATCCGACTGCCGAAGTGAAAGAGCAATTGAAGACTCACGTATCTGAGCTGGAAGCGGAGCATGACAATGCGGGGCGCCTGCTTTATGAACTAAGGGAAATTACTGACAACTTTACGCCTCCAGAAGGGGCTTGCGGAACATATCGACTCGTTTATGCAAGGCTTGAGCAGCTTGAAAAAGATACATTTGAACATGTGCATCTTGAGAATAACGTTTTGTTTGAGCGAGTTGCGAAAGCGTTGTAATTAAAAAAGCTGCCAAAACGGCGGCTTTTTTTTTAAATTAGTGGATTACCTGGACGGATATAGGGAAAACCCTAATGGAACTATTCCGATTAATCTATAACATTAAGGGTATAAGGTAAAGGTAGGTATGTCGATTTCCCCTATCTGCACGTCATTCTGATTAAAGGAGTGAAAATATTCAATGTCCATGAACAAGTTTAGTATGAAGTATTTCAAACCGGTTGAACGTTATTCTGGAAACTGGTCTGTACTCGAAGAGAAAAGCAGGGATTGGGAGAATATGTATCGCCAAAGGTGGTCCCATGACAAAGTTGTCCGCACGACGCATGGCGTTAACTGTACCGGTTCCTGCAGCTGGAAAGTGTTTGTGAAGAACGGAATTATTACGTGGGAGAACCAGCAGATCGATTATCCTTCATGTGGTCCCGACATGCCTGAATTCGAGCCGAGGGGTTGTCCGCGGGGAGCATCCTTCTCATGGTACGAGTACAGTCCGTTGCGGGTGAAATATCCATACATACGGGGGAAGTTGTGGCGTATGTGGAGCCGGGCGCTTTCAGAACATAAAGATCCGATCAAGGCGTGGGCAAGTATCGTGGAAGACCCTGCGAAGACTGCTGAATATAAGAAAGCGCGCGGCAAGGGCGGACATGTGAGAATCCATTGGCGCGATGCGAAAATCTTGATAGCCGCTCAATTGATTTACACTATCCAGAAATATGGACCTGACCGTATTGCGGGCTTTACGCCGATTCCTGCGATGTCAATGGTCAGCTATGCGTCGGGCGCGCGTTTCCTATCGCTGTTAGGCGGGGAAATGTTGAGCTTCTACGATTGGTATGCGGATCTTCCGCCATCTTCACCGCAAATTTGGGGCGAGCAGACAGACGTTCCGGAATCTAGCGACTGGTTCAACGCCGGCTATATTATCATGTGGGGCTCGAACGTTCCGTTGACGAGGACGCCGGATGCGCACTTCATGACAGAAGTCCGTTATAAAGGGACGAAAACCGTATCCGTCGCACCGGATTATGCGGAAAGCGTCGTCCATGCAGATGACTGGATCGCGCCGAACCCTGGCTCTGATGCAGCGGTTGCTCAAGCGATGACCCATGTCATTTTGGATGAATTTTATGAACAGCGGAAAGAACCGATGTTCCTCGATTATGCGAAGCAATATACGGATATGCCATTCCTCATTACGCTTGATGAGCATAACAATGCTTACAAAGCAGGGCGCTTCGTACGTGCGAGCGATTTAGGACAGGAGAGCGAACACGCCGAATGGAAGCCGGTCATCATTGATGGTGCGAAAAATGAAATCATCGTTCCAAACGGGACAATGGGGCAACGCTGGGAAAAAGATGCAAAATGGAACCTGATCCTTGAAAACGAAGATGGAACGAAAGTGGATCCGGTGTTATCTGTACTTGACCAAGGCGCTGAATGGAGAGAAATCCAATTCCCTTACTTCGATAATGCGGGGAATGGAGTCTTCACACGTGCAATTCCTGCGAAGAAAGTAAAATTTGCGGATGGCACGGAGCGACTTGTTGCAACTGTATATGACGTCATGATGAGCCAATATGGAATTAGAAGATCGGGCAGCAAATGGGATGCAAAAGGCTACGATGATACAGACTCACTTTATACGCCTGCCTGGCAGCAAAAAGTGACGAACGTCAAACCGGAGCTCGTCATCCAGATCGCTCGTGAATTTGCACAGAACGCCTTGGATACAGGCGGACGTTCAATGATCATCATGGGAGCAGGCATCAATCACTGGTTCAATAGCGACACGATCTATCGAGCCATACTTAATCTAGTTACCCTTACTGCGTCACAAGGAAACAACGGAGGCGGATGGGCGCATTATGTCGGACAGGAAAAATGCCGTCCGATCGAAGGATGGAGCACAATCGCTTTTGCTAGAGACTGGCAAGCTCCTCCACGTTTGCAAAACGCAACGTCATTCTTCTATTTTGCGACAGACCAATGGAAATACGAAGAAGGCGGCACAAGTGCATTGGCATCTCCGCTAGGTAAGAAATCGCGTTATGAACATCCAGCGGATTACAATGTGCTTGCCGCAAGACTTGGATGGTTGCCATCCTATCCTCAATTCAACAGGAACAGCTTGCAGTTGACTGAGGAAGCACGACAGGCGGGCAACACGACGACCGAAGAAATCGCAAAATATATGGTCGATCAATTGAAAACCGGTAAACTCAATTTTGCTATCGAAGATCCGGATGCACCGGAAAACTTCCCAAGATCACTTTTCGTTTGGCGTTCGAACCTCGTTTCGAGCTCCGCGAAAGGGCAGGAATACTTCATGAAGCATCTATTCGGGGCTTCCTCAGGGTTGATTGCACAGCCGAATGAAGATATGAAGCCGGAAGAAATCGTTTGGCGCGATGAAGTGGAAGGGAAGCTGGACCTTCTCGTAGCACTCGATTTCAGGATGACAGCAACACCATTATACGCCGATATCGTATTGCCAGCGGCGACTTGGTACGAAAAAGTGGATTTATCCTCAACCGATATGCATCCATTCGTCCATCCTTTCAATCCTGCTGTCGATCCGCTATGGGAATCGCGTTCAGACTGGGATATTTTCCGTTCACTTGCCGAATCGTTTGCTGAAATGGCGAAAACACATTTGCCTGGTGTCTACAAAGACTTAGTGACAACGCCGCTCGGACATGATTCTATGCAAGAAATCGCTCAACCTTACGGGGAAGTGAAGGATTGGAAAAAAGGAGAGGTCGAGCCGATTCCAGGCAAGACGATGCCGGGCATGACAATTGTCGAACGTGATTATACGAAGGTGTATGACAAGTACATCACGCTCGGTCCAATGCTTGCTACTGGAAAAGTGGGCGCTCACGGCGTCTCATTCTCGGTTGCGGAAGAGTATGAATTAATGAAAGGCATTAATGGCGTGTACACAGACGGAACGATCAAGGACGGCTTGCCAAAATTGTATACGGCGAAAAATGCAGCGGAAGCGATGCTCACCCTTTCATCCGCAACGAACGGACGCGTTTCACAACGTGCTTTCGAAGCGGCAGAACAGGATACAGGCGTAGAGCTGAAGGATATTTCAGCAGACCGGGCAGCGGAACGGTTCACATTTGCCAATATTACAGCCCAGCCGAGAGAAGTCATCCCGACACCTGTCTTCAGCGGCTCGAATAAAATGGGCAGACGCTATTCGCCATTCACGACGAACATTGAAAGGCTCGTGCCGTTCAGGACGTTGACGGGAAGACAGCATTTCTATCTTGACCATGAATTGTTCATGGATTTCGGAGAATCATTGCCGGTTTACAAGCCGACATTGCCGCCGATGGTATTAGGTCCGCGGGATAAACCGATTGTTGGCGGACAGGATGCACTCGTCCTCAGATATTTGACGCCGCACGGCAAGTGGAACATCCACTCGACGTACCAAGATAATCAGCATATGTTGACGTTGTTCCGTGGAGGTCCGACCGTCTGGATTTCTGATCTCGACGCAAAGGAGCATGGCATCGACGACAATGCATGGCTTGAAGTGTACAACCGGAACGGTGTCGTGACAGCGAGGGCCGTTGTCAGTCACAGAATACCTAAAGGCACGATGTTCATGTATCATGCGCAAGATAAGCATATCCAAGTTCCAGGCTCTGAAATTACGGAGGAGCGGGGCGGAAGCCATAATGCACCGACTCGTATCCATATGAAACCAACACAAATGGTCGGCGGTTATGCTCAGCTGAGTTACGGATTCAATTATTACGGACCGATCGGAAACCAGCGTGATGAATACGTGGCGGTCCGCAAGATGAAGGAGGTCAACTGGCTTGAAAATTAAAGCACAAGTAGCAATGGTCATGAATCTGGACAAATGCATCGGCTGCCATACGTGCAGCGTGACATGCAAAACGGCATGGACGAATCGGGAAGGCGCCGAATATATGTGGTTCAACAACGTGGAGACAAAGCCGGGCATCGGTTATCCAAAACGTTGGGAGGATCAGGAAATTTACAAAGGCGGCTGGAATCTACGAAATGGAAAGCTTGAATTGAAATCAGGTTCGAAGCTTTCGAAAATCGCATTAGGGAAAATCTTCTACAATCCGGATATGCCGGAAATCAAAGAGTTTTACGAGCCGTGGACATACGACTATGAAAAGTTGACGATGGCTCCTGAAAGCGAACATACGCCAGTTGCACGTGCGAAATCAGTCATTTCCGGAGACTATATGGACTTGGAGTGGGGGCCGAACTGGGAAGACCAGTTGGCTGGCGGCCATATTACCGGTCCAAAAGATCCGAACATCGAAAAAATTGAAGAAGAAGTCAAATTCAATTTCGAGCAAGCATTCATGATGTATTTGCCTCGTCTTTGTGAACACTGCCTCAACCCGAGCTGTGTCGCTTCCTGTCCTGCTGGAGCGATCTACAAGCGGGAAGAGGACGGCATTGTGCTCGTCGACCAGGAAGCATGCCGCGGATGGCGTTATTGCATGACGGGCTGCCCTTACAAAAAAGTATATTTCAACTGGAAAACGAACAAAGCGGAGAAATGTACATTCTGCTTCCCGCGCATCGAATCCGGTTTGCCGACAGTCTGCTCGGAGACGTGTACAGGAAGGATTCGCTATTTGGGCGTTCTGCTCTATGACGCTGACCGTGTGCTTGAAGCGGCATCAACTCCAGATCCGCAAGACTTGTACAAGGCGCAATGCGATTTATTCCTCGATCCAAATGATCCTGAAGTGATCGAGCAGGCACGGAAAGATGGCATTTCAGAGGACTGGATCAATGCAGCGAAAAATTCACCGGTCTATAAACTGGCGATCGAATACAAACTTGCATTCCCGCTTCATCCGGAATACCGCACATTGCCGATGGTTTGGTATGTGCCGCCACTAAGCCCGATCATGAACTACTTTGAAGGAAAAGATTCAATTAAAAATCCTGATATGATTTTCCCTGCAATCGAAGAGATGAGAATTCCGATTCAATACTTGGCAAATATGCTAACGGCAGGTGATACGGAAACCGTGAAAGAAGGACTTCAGCGAATGGCGATGATGCGCTCCTATATGCGTGCAGTTTCGTCCGGCAAGGAATTTGACGAATCCAGACTTGACCGTGTCGGCTTGACGGCCCAACAGACGAAGCAAATGTATCGATTGCTCGCAATTGCGAAATACGAAGATCGCTTCGTTATCCCGACTTCCCATAAGGAAGGAACGATGAACGTCTATCGTTCACAAGGATCTGCTGGTTATAACGAACAGATGGGCACATATGGCGAAAGCATTACACAAAACCAATTCAGCTACTCGATGGTGGGCGGTACCGATTGTGACGGATGCGGACCTGTCTCCCCAGGAAAAACAGGCAAGGAGATTTACGAAGAAAACTTCTATGGAGGGATCTGGCGTGATTAATCTAGACCGCTTATACGAAGAAAAAAGCGTCTTTGGCTTTTTCGCCAGCCAGTTGTCCTACCCGGAAAAAATCACATATCATCCGTCGGTATTGGAAGAGTCGATCGACTCTTCCGATCCCTCCTATCCCGAAGTAAAGCGTTATTGGGATTTAATGCATGAACATAGTCTAGAAGAAATTCAAGAGATGTATATTAATACGTTTGATTTTCAAAAAGATTGTACGCTTTTTATGACCTATGTGAAATATGAAGACTCGAAGGAACGCGGGCAAATGCTAGCCCGGTTGAAAGTGCTTTACGAAATGTTCGGGCTTGTCATGCCGGATAATGAATTATCGGATTTACTTCCGCTCATGTGTGAATTCATCTATGCAGCGGAATGGAGAGGGGATCCTCGTGCCCAACAAAGTTTTTCCATGCTGTTGGCTGTGTTGGAGGACGGATCCTATCATTTGATGAAGGCTCTTGAAAAGTATGAGAGCCCATACTTCCACCTCATCAAAGGGATGAGGGAGGTATTCAAGTCTTGTATCCAACAGGAGGTTCCTGCCAATGAGTAACCAATTTTTGTGGGTGATTTTCCCTTATATTTGCATGGCAGTATTCGTCGTAGGCCATATTTTCAGGTATCGGCACGACAAGTTTGGATGGACCGCAAAGTCGAGTGAATTTATCGAGAAGAAACAACTGATGATCGGCAGCTTGCTTTTCCATATCGGTATTATTCCCGTTATTCTCGGGCATGTTGCGGGTCTTGGCATACCGAAAGAGTGGACGCGTGCGCTTGGCGTCAGTGACCATATGTATCATATGGGAGCAATTTGGGGCGGGGGATTTTTCGGCGTCGTCACACTTGCCGGAATGCTGATCCTAACAGCACGGCGTATTACCCACCGGAATGTACGGAAGCTCTCCTCGGCTTCTGACATCATCGTCAACTGCCTACTTCTATTCATCGTATTTATCGGTTGTTATGCTTCTTTAGTGACGAATAACTTGAACCCAGGATTCGATTATCGTGATTCCATTTCGGTTTGGTTCCGATCCTTGCTGATCTTCAGGCCTGAAGCAGGGTATATGGCTCCCGTTCCATTGACATTCAAGCTGCATATTTTGACGGGTTTCCTCATTTTCGCGATGTGGCCGTTCACAAGACTTGTCCACGTATGGAGCGTGCCATTGAATTATGTCGGCAGGAGCTATATTCTGTATAGAAGATCGCCTGTAAAAACAGGCAAAAGATAAACGGTTTTCCATAGGGAGCAATGGTGATGAAAGAACGGTCGGGATTTAATTACGAGCAAGAGATTGAGCGTTTAAAAGAATTATTCGGATTCGATTTCGTTGGCATAGCGCTCGTCCAATCGCCGGAACGTCGATTTGAATTGAGATGGGTGTATGTGACGGGAAATCGCAGCGAGCGCTATCGGCGCATTACATTGCAATCGGGTAAAGGGATAGCAGGAATTGTCTTTAAGACGGGCAAGCCGATGTATGTCAAAGATGCAGATGAAGAATGGAGTGCAGGCGACCTATTCAATTATCCGATTGTTTCTATTGAAGGGCTCAAAAGTTTAGGAGCGATCCCCCTCTATCAAGACAATCGTGTGAAAGGCGTCATGCTTGTCGGATACCGTTCTGGCGGGCAGCTGACCGAAGAACAGTTCGGGCAGTTCCGGCAAGAGATCGGGACGGAATTCGGCCCATTTTACAATAAGGAGATGGTGAAGGATGAGTCGAAACAGTAATATGCATTTGTCGGATTTATTAATGAAACTCTACGGCAATTCCGATGAAGCCATCTTCTTCTTCGATCGGCAAGGGAAGACGCTAGCGATGAATTCCGCTGCGGAAGAAATCATCGATAAAGATGTTTATGACCAAATGATGGCGGGCAGCACGAAAGCCATCTGCACAGTATGCAAAGGCTTTACAAGCTCAGATGAACCACGGACTTGCGTCTCTTGCTATATGTCTAATCCGGATGAGGATATTAGCTCCTTCCAAGTGTATTTCGAGACAAAAGGCAGGGGACTCATCCCTTATACCGGAAGCATCCAGACAATTGATGAAGAAACGGGAACCCGGGTCTTCATGCTGAGAGATTTGACGCAGCAAATTAAGACACAAGAAGAACTGAATCAGAAACTGATGATGAAACGAGTGATCAAAGCTCAAGAGGACGAGCGGAAGCGGCTTTCCCGGGAGCTTCATGACAGCGTAGCACAGGAAATGCTTAGCTCGTTAGTCGATTTACGTGTCTTGAAATATATGAATATCGAAGAGGATGTTTTGAAGAAAGTGCAGCAAACAGAAGGTTCGCTCATGCGGTTATTGGATGACATTCGCCACCTATCCGTCGAGCTGCGTCCTGCCACTCTGGATGATTTAGGGCTGGAGGCGGCTTTCCGTACTCATTTCAAATGGGTGGAAAAAAATTACGGACTCGTCATCCATTTTAATCCGGAGCTCGAATCAAAACGGTATGAAGGCGAAATCGAGACGGTCGTCTACCGGATCTGCCAGGAAGCTGTATTCAATGCGTTAAAATATGCAGATGTCGATGAAATGGTTGTCCGCTTGTACGAAACGGAAGGGTTGCTTCATTTATTGATCATGGATGAAGGAAAAGGATTCGAGCTGAAAAATACGGATCCGAAAGGTACGGGTTTAGGTCTCTATAGCATGAATGAGCGTGCAGAACTTGTTGAAGGGCGCCTTCAAATCCGTTCCGAGATCGGGAAAGGGACGGTCATCCAATTGGAAGTCCCGATTGCTAAAGGAGGGGTTGACGATTGAAGATCATCATTGCAGATGATCATGCGGTCGTCCGCAGCGGGTTCATGCACATTTTGAATTATCAAGACGATATGGAAGTCGTAGCGACCGCCGCTGATGGATTGGAAGCGTATGAACTAGTGGCGAAGCATCGCCCAGACATTTTGCTCATGGATTTGAGCATGCCTCCCGGGGAGAGTGGTTTGATTGCCACAGGGAAAATTAAAGAGGATTTTCCTGAAACGAAAGTCGTCATTCTGACAATGCACGATGACGAAGAATATCTTTTCCATGTATTGAAAAACGGAGCTTCCGGGTATGTATTAAAAAACTCTCCCGACGAAGAACTGCTTTCCGCGTTACGAACTGTATATGACGGGGGGACTTACATCCATCCTTCGATGGCGACCTCTCTCGTGCGTCAATTCGTAACAAAGGATTTCAATGAAGCCGAAACGGATCCTTATAAAATCCTTTCGAGAAGGGAAATCGAAGTCCTTCCGTTAGTCGCGAAAGGCTATGGGAATAAGGAGATTGCAGAAATGCTGTATATCTCCGTCAAGACAGTTGAGGCGCATAAATCGAAGATCATGGAAAAATTGGATTTGAAGAGCAGGCCGGAGCTTGTGGAATATGCATTACGCAAGAAGTTCCTGAACTTCTAACAGGAGGTGCAAAGTTTGACGACAGCGAAACAATTCAAATTTGAACTGCCTGCATTGCGGGTGCTCGAAAACGAACATAATTATTTGTCTTATTTAATGGATGGCTGGCATGCAATCGTCCTTGGTTTCGAGAGGGATATTTACAATGCGGAAGAAGCGAGGGAAGCTTTGCAGACGTTGCGAAAACTTATCATTGAATTTATCGATCCGCTAAAAAATCATACGGAGAAAGAAGAGGAGTTCCTTTTTCCGATGCTATCAAAATATATCGGAGATGAGCAAGGCCCAATCCTGGCGCTAGAAGAGGAACATGAAGAGATCGATGCGTATATCGGCCATTTCCTCCATCATACACGCGGGAATCTTGAAGAATTGTCCTTGCAGGAAATGAAGGACGTCGTCAAGGATGCCGGTGAAGCGTTTGAAGTGATTACGATCCACTTCGTAAAGGAACAGTCGATCGTCTTCCCGATGGTTATCAACACGCTTCGGATTACGGAGCAGGATCAGCTATTCAATGAACTGTACACATCCATCATTTGATTGTCGGTAAGCCTATGAGCCAATGGTTAAAGTAGTTCACTACTTTCAGAAATGGACTGATTTACATGAATAAAAAAATCCAATTACCTTTACAAACAGCTAACTTAGTAGTCGGTTTCATGGTATGGGTATTGATTTCCTCCCTCTTGCCATTCATTACAGAGGATATCTCCATTCCGCCTGAAAGACTGGCAATCGTAACAGCCGTCCCAGTAGTGTTGGGATCCATTTTACGGATTCCTCTAGGATACTATGCAAATATTTTCGGAGCAAGAATCATCTTCATGATCAGCTTCATCCTCCTTCTGTTCCCGGTGTTTTACATAAGTGAAACGTCTTCATTCACCGGGCTCATTATCGGGGGAACTTTCCTCGGAATCGGGGGAGCCGTATTCTCGGTAGGTGTAACATCCTTGCCGAAATATTATCCGAAAGAGAAGCACGGACTCGTCAACGGAATTTACGGGATGGGGAATATCGGTACAGCAGTATCGACGTTTGCCGCTCCCGTCATTGCGACGCAAATCGGATGGTCAATGACCGTTAAACTCTATTTGGTGCTATTGCTCATTTTTGCCGTCTTGAACTTCATTTTCGGCGATAAGCAAGAAACAAAGATTAAAACTCCGATTGTTGAACAGATCAAAGGCGTCTATAAGAATGAAAAGCTATGGTTCTTCTCTTTGTTCTACTTCATCACATTTGGCTCGTTCGTTGCATTTACAGTGTTCCTGCCGAATTTCCTTGTAACGTATTTTGGATTGGAAAAAGTCGATGCAGGTATGCGGACAGCAGGTTTCATTGTCGTGGCGACATTGCTTCGTCCTGTAGGCGGTTGGCTTGCGGATAGATTCCAGCCGTTGTTCCTATTGATGGGCGCTTTCGCAGGACTGACGTTGGCGGCGATCGTCTTGGCATTCTCGCCTGGCATCGGTCTCTATACAGTCGGCAGCATCTTAATTGCGGCTATGGCGGGGATCGGCAACGGTGTCATCTTCAAGCTCGTCCCATTCTATTTCAATAAACAAGCAGGGATTGTGAACGGGATTGTTTCCATGATGGGTGGACTCGGCGGATTTTTCCCTCCACTCTTGCTTGCAACAATCCATTCCATCACAGGTTCCTATTCGATCGGATTCATGGCTTTTTCCCAAGTCGCGCTAGTGAGCCTTGTCCTCGTCATCTGGCTGTATTATATGGATCGGTTGACGCTTGCAAAGGAAGTTTTTGATTCGACAGGACAAGGGATTCTTGTTACGAGTCCGAATGGTACAATATTGTCAGTAAATCCTGCATTTACACAACTTACAGGCTATACTGAAGAAGAGGTGATCGGCAGCAATCCGAATGTCCTCAGTTCCGGAAGGCAATCCAAGCAATTTTACACTACTATGTGGAGCATCATTGGTGAAGAGGGGTCTTGGCAAGGTGAAATTTGGAACAAGCGAAAAGACGGAACGGAATATTTGGAACTGTTGACAATCAATGCCGTTAAAAACGATGCGGGTGAAGTCGAGCGGTATGTCGGTACTTTCAGTGATATTACACCTTCATGATAAAAGGGCCGCCAAAGAAGGCGGCCTGCTTAAATTAGATATAGAGAATGTAAGGGAGTGAAGGGGAAGTGGGAACGAGATATTCACGCCAGACGCTTTTTAAGCCGATTGGCGAAGAAGGGCAAGAACGTTTGAAACATGCACACGTCATAGTCATCGGCTGCGGGGCGCTCGGATCCCCTATTTCCGAGACGCTAGTCAGAGCCGGAGTCGGCAAGCTGACGATAGCTGACCGCGATTATGTGGAAATGTCCAATTTGCAAAGGCAGCAAATGTTCACTGAACAGGACGCGCTAGACGGTGTCCCGAAAGTCGTCGCTGCGAAACGCAGATTAAAAGAGATTCGGCAAGACTGCGAAATACGGACTGTGCTTGATCATGTCGACGGTCCGTTGCTTGAACAGCTTACGGAAGATGCCGATTTGATCATGGATGCAACAGATAACTTTGAAACGAGACTACTTATGAATGATGTAGCCTGGAAGAAGGGAATTCCTTGGATTCATGGCGCGTGTGTCGGCAGTTCGGGAACTGTATTTCCATTCGTCCCGGGACGGTCGGCTTGTTTCCGTTGTCTGCTGCCAGTCCTCCCTTCGGTAAATGAAACTTGCGATACTGCTGGCATTATTGCACCTGCTGTCCAAATTGTAGCCGCTAGGCAGACCGCGGAGGCACTGAAGTGGCTGACGGGCAATAAGAATGCGATGATGACGAAACTGCTGCATTTCGATGTTTGGAATAACACACAAGTGGAAGCAGGCATTTCGCGGATCCGCAACGAACATTGCGAAACTTGCGGAGAATCACCTACATATCCTTCATTGAATCAACCGGAAGGAACGCATTATGCCATCCTATGCGGTAGAGAGACAGTCCAAATCATACCCGACAGCAGCCGGACGTTGTCTGTCGCGGACGGAGTGCAAGTGGCGGAACGACTGGGTTCAACATATCGGACAACGCCATTCTTCGTGGAATTCCATGCGGAAGGGTATCGATGTGTTTTATTCCAAAACGGTCGTTTGCTCATTCACGGGCTTAAAGATATGAAGCAAGGACGGAAGCTATACCATCAATTTTTCGGCTAATAGGGGGTGGATTGGATGTCGAATCTTACGGATAATGAAAAAAAGAAATCGATCGCCATCGCCGTCTTGACGGTGAGCGATACGCGGGATAAAGATACGGATAAAAGCGGGGGGACGATCATCCAGATGGCTGAGGATGCAGGTCACCATATTGAGGATTACCGGATTTGTACGGATGAATCGGTGGAAATCGCTCGAAACGTGGAGGAATGGCTAGGCAATTCCTCAATTGAAGCAATCATTATAACGGGTGGTTCAGGAATCGGCTTCCGCGATGTCACAATTGAGACGGTGACGCCGTATTTCACGAAGACGATCGATGGATTCGGGGAATTGTTCAGGTTCTTGAGCTACACGGAAGACGTGGGGTCAAAGGCGTTGCTGAGCCGAGCGACTGCGGGGTCGATCGACGAACATGTTTTATTCGCATTGCCGGGATCGTCGAAAGCGGTGAAATTGGCGATGGAAAAACTGATCCTTCCGGAGCTTCATCATATCGTGCATGAACTGACGAAGCATCGGAAGTAACCTAAAAGTTCTCATTCCATCGGAGATCGTTCGAAATCGCCGTTTTTTCCGCCGGTCTTTTTCAAAAGCATCGTCTGGCCGATGACCATCTCTTTGCCGGCCGCTTTACACATATCGTAAATCGTGAGGGCTGCTGCAGAAGCGGCGGTCAATGCTTCCATTTCAACGCCGGTCAGGCCTTTCGTCTTCACTTCGGCTTCGATGAGCACTTCGTAATGCGCCTTTGCTTCGTCGATTTGCCATTCAAAGCGGACGTCGACGCCGGTAAGGGCGAGCGGGTGGCACATCGGAATGATGGAAGATGTATTTTTCGCAGCCATAATTGCAGCGACTTGGGCGACGGCGAAGACATCGCCTTTTTTATTCGTCCCTTCCGTAATTTGGGAGTGGATCGTTTCATTCACGATGATGGAAGAAGCGGCGATGGCGGTTCTTGTCGTCACCGACTTATCGGAAACGTCAACCATCTTAGCGCGTCCCTGCTCGTTGAAATGCGTCAATTCGGACATTGGATTCAATCCCTTCAAACATAGTACATTTAGTATAGCAGAAGATAGGAGAGGAAACGTAATGGTGGAAATGAGAAAACCGATCCCCGTGGCAGAAGCTGTCAGGCTCGTAATGGAGCACGCAACACCTGTAGGGACAGAAATGATCGACCTCGAGCACGCATACGGAAGGATACTAGCTGAACCGATAATTGCAAAACACGATGTACCTCCTTTTGACCGATCACCTTATGATGGATTTGCAATTCGGTCGACCGATTCTGAAGGAGCATCTGGCGACAACCGGATTTCATTCAAAGTCATCGGGGAAATCGGCGCCGGTTATGTCGGAGACAAGCCGATCGGTGAAAAGGAAGCATATCGAATTATGACAGGCGCAAAAATTCCAGAAAATGCGGATGCTGTCATCATGCTTGAGCAGACAGTCGAAATGGAAGACGGATTTACGCTGCGGAAACCATTTGAGGCTGGCGAAAACATTTCGTACAAAGGCGAGGATGCGAAGGAAGGGGAGCTGCTAATCGAAGCAGGCTCACTCATCCATCCGGGGACTGTCGCATTGCTAGCAACGTTCGGGTATGCAAAAGTGGAAGTGGCGAAAAAGCCGGTTGCAGGAATATTGTCGACAGGGACAGAATTGTTAGAGGTGACGGATGAACTAGTGCCAGGAAAAATTCGGAATTCAAACGGTCCAATGATCCGCGCACAATTAACACGGATGGGCATCGAATGCCGCTCATATGGCATGATGGCGGACGACTTGGATGCATGTACGGCTGTCGTCGAGAAGGCGATTGCTGAAACCGATCTTCTGATTACGACGGGCGGTGTGTCGGTCGGTGATTATGATTATTTGCCCGCCATTTATGAACGGCTCGGCGCGAAGGTTTTATTCAACAAAGTCGCAATGCGTCCGGGCAGTGTAACGACTGTCGCAGTGCTTGGAAATAAATACTTATTCGGTCTTTCGGGCAATCCATCCGCTTGCTTCACAGGGTTTGAACTGTTTACTAGGCCTGCAATTCTTGGGATGATGGGAGGAGCAGCCCCTTATATGCCGAGAATGACGGCGAAATTGGGCGAGGACTTTACGAAGCCGAATCCATTTACGCGCTTCATCCGTGCGACTTGGAAATTGATGCCGGACGGAGTTGTTGCGGTGCCTGCGGGATTCAATAAATCAAATGCTGTATCGTCGATTGCACGAGGAAATTGCCTGATTGTCTTGCCTAGTGGAACGAGAGGATTTTCCGAAGGCGATGAAGTCGATATCCTGTTAATCGGCAGCGAACAAGGCGTCAGCGAATGGACGCTATGAAGACGTTGCACGTCGTCGGCTATAAAAATAGCGGAAAGACGACGTTGATTGCGAGATGGGTTTGTTTATTGAAAAAGAACGGTTTGTCTGTCGCGGTGCTGAAGCATCATGGGCATGGCGGGAAGCCGGATATGAGTGATTCCACAACCGACACAGCTCAGTTTTTAGCAAACGGAGCGGATGCGACGCTCGTAGCGGGTGGCGGAGCGATTCAATTCAGTTGGAATGAAGAGCCCGATTTTGAAAAACTTAAAGAATTAGCGACGATCGGAAAGCCGGATGTGTTATTAATTGAAGGATATAAAGGCGAGGTTGGAGATAAAGTAGTTTTGCTGCGGGATGAGGAAGATTGGGATACGCTCTGTCATTTGCAAGGGCGGCAGCTCGTGGTCGGGTGTCCGGAAATTTTAACGGATTACCCCCATATTCATTCGCGAGAGCAGATTGAACAGATTGACGAATGGTTTGTGAAGTGGATAGAAAGGGGAGATGGCGATGAAACAATATGAAATCGTAGAAACTCCGATAGAGGTTCAAAAATATATGGATTATGTGCTTCATCCTTCAGCCGGCGCAGTCACAGTTTTCACAGGCAATGTTCGGGAGTGGACGCACGGGGTAAAGACGCTTTACCTGTCGTATGAAGCCTACGTCCCGATGGCTGAAAAGAAAATGGCGGAAATCGGGGCGGAGATGGAAGAGAAATGGCCAGGTGTACGTGTCGCAATCGCACATCGAATCGGAGAACTACAAATATCAGATATTGCTGTCGTCATTGCTGTTTCTTCACCACACAGAAAAGCCGCTTACGAGGCGAATGAATATGCTATCGATCGCATCAAAGAAGTCGTGCCTATATGGAAGAAAGAAATTTGGGAAGACGGGGAAGAATGGATCGGTGCTCAGAAGAAATATCCTGAAAAGGGGGTAGAACAGTTATGATCAAAGTGAACTATTTTGCAAGGCTGCGGGAACTGACGGGAAAAGGTGAAGAGATGCTTAACCGTGATTCGATGACGGTATCTGAGTTGCTTGATTGGGCAGAAACGACTTACCCTGGCTTCGGAGCGGATAATGTCCAAGTGGCAGTGAATGAAGAATATGCATTGAAAGATGATGTCATAGAGTCAGGTGATGTTTGTGCATTCATTCCTCCGGTGAGCGGTGGCTGATGAAGACGGCTGGAATTGTTCTTGCTGGAGGTTTGTCAAGACGATTCGGTTCTCCAAAGGCATTTGCCGAGTGGGAGGGGCGTCCTTTCTATGAGTGGTCTCTGGAGGCTTTGTCTCCGTTTTGCGAAGATTGCATTGTCGTGACGCGCCCTGAATTGGTGGATCGTTTCCCTGAAAGCCTGCTTGTCACGACAGATAGGGAGCCTTTTGTGGGGCAAGGTCCGATTGCAGGAATTTTGTCTGGGATGGAAAGGCTGCCCGCCGAACGCTATCTCGTTCTTCCATGTGATATGCCTTTCATGACAGCTGACGTGATCAGGAGGTTGCTTGACTGTCATAGTTCTGGTGTGACTGCCGTCGTATTGGATGGAAAGCTTCACCCGCTCGTATCGGTGTGGGACGCTGTTGTCCTCCCGGATCTGCGCGAAGCGCTTGAAAATGGGAGGCGACGGGTAATGGATGTTCAAGAGAAACACGGTGTCCGGTGGATTGAAGGTGGATTGTTGACAGAAGACGACGCTAGTAAGGTTTTCATGAATGCGAACACTCCGGATGTCTTGGAAAGGAGTTGACGAGGATGAATCCGATTGTAGATAAATTAGGCCGGCCGATTCGAGATTTGCGAATTTCGGTGACAGACCGTTGTAATTTTAGATGCACATATTGCATGCCAAAAGAGATTTTCGGTGATGATTATATGTTCTTGCCAAAAAATGAGCTGTTATCATTTGAAGAAATGGAGCGATTCGCAAGGTTATTTGCGTCGCTCGGTGTGAAAAAGCTTCGATTAACAGGCGGAGAGCCTTTAATGCGGCGCGACCTTCCCGACTTGATTGGGAAGCTGACGAAGATTGAAGGAATCGAAGACATCGGATTGACGACGAATGGTGTTCTGCTCGGTCAATATGGGCAACCATTGTATGACGCGGGACTCCGTCGGTTGAATATGAGCCTTGACGCGATGGACCCCGAGCTGTTCGGGAAAATGAATGGGCGCGGCATTAAACCTGAGCTTATCTTAAAGAATATCGATCGCGCGAAGGAAATCGGCTTCACGATTAAAATGAATATGGTCGTGCAAAAAGGTGTGAATGAAAGCGAAATCCTTCCGATGGCGGCATATTTCAAGGAACGTGGCATTACATTGCGTTTCATCGAGTTCATGGACGTCGGCAATGACAACGGCTGGAGCTTCGAAAAGGTCGTGACGAAGAAGGAAATTTACGAAATGTTGCGCGTGGAATACGAAATGGAACCTGCCGAAGAGGAGTATTACGGCGAAGTGGCGAAACGGTACCGCTATTTGGACAACGGGGCTGAAGTCGGCTTTATTACATCGGTCTCGGAATCATTCTGCTCAACTTGTACGCGGGCACGGCTTTCATCGGATGGAAAGCTGTACACTTGCTTGTTCGCTTCATCCGGTTTTGATCTTCGGGAATTGATCCGCAGCGGCATGTCAGACGAAGAGTTGCTCGAAGCGATTACCGGCGTTTGGCAAGGCCGCGGCGACCGTTATTCTGACGAACGTACGGAACAGACGGTGAAAAATCGGAAGAAGATCAATATGAGTTATATTGGTGGATAAATGTAGGTGCTTCGCTGACGGCGGAGCACTTTTTGATTGTTTTCAAGTAGGTCTTAGGTCATGAAATGACAATAACTCTAGGGAAATGATCGATAACTGTTGGGAAATGAACGATAAGTCGGCTGAAATGACCGATAAAGATGTGAAAATGACCGATATCCGTCAAGAAATGACCGATAACTTTATGCAAGGCAAAAAAGAACTGACTGAATTATGCTAATATAAGTGAAAAAGGAGGGTTTGCGATGAAACCTACTATATTTATTACAAGAAAGCTGCCCGATGAGCTCGTGGCACCATTAAAAGAAAAGTTCACTGTCCGGATGTGGGATTCGGAAGATGTGGCGGTGCCTGCCGAGGTATTACGAGAAGAGATCGTGCAAGCCGATGCGCTTTGGACGATGCTTTCAGATACGATTGATCGCGATATGCTGGAAAGCGCAACTAACTTAAAAGTAATTTCCAACTTGGCGGTGGGCTTCAATAATATTGATATAAAAGCGGCTGAGGAGAAGGGCATCATCGTGACGAATACGCCTGATGTATTGACGGAAACGACTGCAGACCTTGCATTCGGCTTACTGCTTGCCACAGCGCGCCGCTTCAATTCAGCGGAAAAGGAATTGCGGGAAGGCGGCTGGCTTTCGTGGACGCCGATGGGCTATACCGGTATGGATGTGTACGGGACAACCATCGGCATTATCGGAATGGGGCGGATTGGCGAAGCGGTCGCACGCAGGGCAAAAGGGTTCAATATGCATGTGCTCTATCATAACCGTAGCCGAAAGCATGAAACTGAAGACAAGTTTGGCGTCAAATATGCTGAATTGGACGACCTATTAAAACGGGCCGATCATGTTGTGATTCTCGTGCCTCTTACCGAAGAGACGAAAGGGATGATCGGCGAACGGGAGCTGTCGCTTATGAAGAAAACGGCGACTCTCATCAGCGTCTCACGCGGAGGCATCGTCGATGAAATCGCCCTCTATGACGCGTTGAAAAATAATACGATCTTCGCAGCGGGGCTGGACGTTTTTGAAAAGGAGCCGATTCCTCTCGAGCATCCACTGCTCACCTTAGCGAATGTCACGGCAGTCCCCCATATTGGAAGCGCAAGCGTGCAGACGAGGCGGGCGATGATGGCATTGAACGCACAGGCGATCATTGATGTTTTGGAGGGAAATGAACCGAAGAACCGTGTAAATTGAATACAGTTCTGCAAGGCAGCTCGTTCCTGCCAACCATCCGTTACGTATATGCATTCCCGTCACAATCTTTTTGGAATGGTCATAAGCAGTTGTCCCTGACAATAGATTGTACTAGCTGATAATAAGGGAAATACCTTCGTTTTGAGCTACTCGGAACGAAGTGCAAATAGAAACGGAATGGAGGAAAGGGAAATTGAGTGCAATTGTAGTTGCAGTGGCAGGGATGATTGTTTTTGCGTTGGGATACCGGTTTTATTCAAAATTTGTCGCTGAAAAGATCTTCAGGTTAGATCCGAATTATGTGACGCCAGCGCATCGGTACAAAGATGGGGTCGACTTTGTGCCGACGAATAAGTTTGTCCTATGGGGGCATCATTTCACATCAGTCGCAGGTGCAGCTCCGATACTGGGGCCTGCAATCGCCGTCTATTGGGGCTGGTTGCCGGCTTTGCTATGGGTCGTTCTCGGAACTGTATTCGCTGCTGGTGTCCATGACTTCGGAACTTTGGTGTTATCCGTTCGCCATAAAGGCCAATCGGTTGGTACGTTAGCGAACCGCCTCATTGGACAACGGGCAAAAATTCTGTTCTTGTTCATTATCCTCATTTTAGTGTTGATGGTGAATGCGGTATTTGCTTGGGTCATCTCTAATTTGTTCATTAAATTCCCAGCAAGCGTTTTACCGGTTTTCATTCAAATTCCTCTGGCGATTTGGATTGGCACTGTCGTTTATAAGCGGCAGAAAAAGATGCTTGTTCCTTCGCTCATCGCTTTGGCTGTTATGTATATTGCAGCAGTTGTCTCCAGTAAAGTGGGATTCTTGCAGATTGATCTTGTGAAGTACATGGGCGGGGCGGAAGGAGCCGGTCTGTTCGGACTTGGTGCTGTATCAACGGCCTTCTTCATTTGGATTGTCATTTTGATGGTGTATGTCTATTTCGCTTCCACACTGCCGGTTTGGCGACTGTTGCAGCCGCGTGATTTCATCAACTCACACCAATTGGTAGTCGGACTTGGCATTCTCTACTTAGGCTTGCTTTTCGCAAATCCTACGATCACGGCTCCAATGACGAATGCAACATCTGACGTATCATGGTTCCCGCTTCTGTTCATTACAATTGCATGCGGAGCGATATCAGGTTTCCACGGACTCGTTTCGTCAGGAACTTCATCGAAGCAGTTGAATAAAGAGACGGATGCCCGATTTGTCGGCTATCTTGGAGCAGTCGGCGAAGGTATTTTAGCACTTGTCTCTATTATTGCGGTCATCACCTTCTTCCCGAACAAAGATGCATTCCTCGCAACCTACAGCAGCTTCGGTGCGGCAAATGGCTCCGGCCTGACTGTTTTCGTACAAGGGGCCAGTAAATTGGCGACAAGTTTGTATATACCGGCTGATGTGGCAACGACGATTGTATCGATTATAGTCATTAGCTTCGCAGCAACAACATTGGATACTTCGGTCCGGTTAATGCGATACATCATTGCGGAATTGGGCATGGAATACAACATGCCGAAGCTTTCAAAGAAACATGTGGCGACATCGGTTGCGGTTTTATCAAGTGCCGCGCTTGTGCTTTTGCCAGAAGGGCCGAATGGATTCGGATCGGGCGGATATTTGCTCTGGCCTTTGTTCGGAACGGCGAACCAGTTGTTGGCAGGCATCAGCTTGCTGCTGATTGCGGTTTGGCTCAAGCGGCTTGGCAGGAACTATCTTGTGGCCATCATTCCGATGATCTTCCTGCTTTTCATGACACTGTTGGCGATGTTTAAGCAAGTGGTCTATGAATGGTCATGGTTCGGGTCAAGCTCGAACTGGCTGCTCTTCATCTTCGGCGCAATCATTTTCGTCTTTGCGGTTTGGATCATATTGACTGCATTCTCCGCCTTGTCCGGCAAAAATAATCAGCACATATCAACGGACTTGGAAGAGTAGTAGGGGGAGAGAGTTACTATGATTGATTCCCTGAAAAAGCTGATTTCGTACTACGAAGAAGTCATTAGTTTGCCACACCGCCGGGAAATTGCTTCAGAATTGAGGGATGAGGAGGATCTCTTTTTCCTCCTCCTTTATTCCGAAATGATCGGCATTCCGAATCCGGCGTATTATTACACATTGGAACTCTATCCGCATATGATTGAAAAATTCCACGAATGGCATTTGCGCATGGGCATGGAGAAGTCTCCGATGCTTGGCATCCGCTGTTGCTGAAATGAGGGGAAACGATGGACGTATTGACGAAACAAATCATTTTTGTTGGCGGAAAGGGCGGAGTAGGCAAATCGACAACAGCCGCGGCCATTGCACACCGCTTATCCGCATCCGGGAACCGCACACTTTTAGTATCAACGGATCCAGCCCATAATGTCGGTGATATATTTGGCCGGATGATCGGCGGCAAACCGGTGGAGGTGGCGGATCGGTTAGTGGCACTGGAAATCGATCCACAGCTTGAGACGGAACGGTATATTGCTGGGGTGAAGGACAATATTAAGGGCGTCGTCCATTCCAGTATGATGGAGGAAGTGCATCGCCAGTTGGACACGGCAAAAGCATCGCCAGGAGCGGACGAGGCGGCCCTTTTCGATAAACTGATCACGATTATTTTGGAGGAACGCGAGCATTTTGACAAAATTGTGTTTGACACTGCGCCAACTGGTCATACAATCCGTTTGCTGTCGCTTCCTGACCTAATGGGTGTGTGGATTCATGGCTTATTGGAAAAACGAAAAAAGGCGAATGTTAATTACTCGCGTCTGCTTAATGACGGTGAACCGGTGGAAGATCCGATTTTTGAAGTGTTATCAGTGAGGCAGCAACGCTTTACCCGAGTCCGTGAACTATTAATGGATCAGCAGACGACAGGTTTTATTTTCGTTTTGAACCCGGAGCGGCTGCCAATTTTGGAAACGGAAAAAGCGATCCAATTGTTGAACCGGCATTCACTTCAAGTGAAGTCAATTGTCGTCAATAAGATGCTCCCTGCACAGGTCGAAGGTGAGTTTTGGAATGAACGGAAAGAGCATGAGCGGAAATATGTAGAGCTGATAGAGAGGACGTTCAAGAACCAAGACATCCTTTATGTCCCTCTTTTTCAGAGAGATATTACTAGCTTTGAGGACTTGGCTCAGTTTAGTGAACAATTAGCGTAGGAAAAGAAGGCAATCTTAGTGGGGAATTAACCTAAGATTGCCTTTTTGCTTAACGAAATTAATTTTTCATGAACCCCGCAATCGCTTCATTCACAAAATAAGCGCCGAGCTTCACGGTTTTTCCATTTTCGTCCAGTGCAGGATTTACTTCACAAATGTCGAAGGAATGCGTCTTCGTATGCCCTGCGACCTTTCGGATAATCGCGCGCACGGTCGACGGCTCAATACCGAACGGGGAAGGCGCGCTTACACCAGGGGCAAACGCCGCGTTCAAGACGTCAGTACATAATGTCAACATCACAGCATCATGCTTGTCCATGAAGGCATCCAATAAATCCATCAGGTTCTCGAGCTGGCCGGGTATCATTTCATCCTCATGCACGTATGTTACGCCAAGCAGTTCTGCGCGGTCAAACAGTTCCTGCGTATTCCCGTACCGCTGGATGCCCGCGACGAAATAGCTCGCATTCTCATCACTCTCCAAAATCTGCCTGAACATTGTGCCTGAAGAAGACTGTTCGTCGTATGGTCGCAGATCGAAATGAGCATCGATGTTGACGATGCCGAGAGAGGCGTCCGGACCTAAAAATTCACGCACGCCGAGATAATGGCCGTACAGCGTTTCATGCCCGCCTCCGAGAATGATCGGCGTTGCACCGTTTGAAAGGAGCATTCCTACCGTTTTTCCGAGTTCTTGCTGGGCCGTTTCCAATTCTTCGCCTGTACAAGCAACATTGCCGACATCGAATAGCCGAGCAGTTTCCCCGAACCTCCACGGCAGATTTGCTAGCCCAGTGCGCAATGCATCCGGTGCTTTAGCAGCACCGAGCCGCCCTTTATTCCGCCGGACGCCTTCCTCGCATTCAAATCCTATGATTACGCATCCGTCCTTCGCCGTCTGCAAATCTACCGCTTCGACAATCTGATGATAACGAAAAGCCGTGCGATTTACGGCATCATCGATCCTTCCTGTCCAAATGGATTCATTCATAACCCTCATCCCTTCCCAAAGAAGACTTCTTGCCTTCAGTATATAGCTGGATTATGATTATTCCAACTATCGATTGGGAAGAAGGCGAAATTATGAACATCCAACTGCTCATCAAAGACCCTCTCGAAGCGCAAGGGCTCAAATGGCTGCTCACCTCCCAGTGGACCGACATGGAAGTGGAGATTGCAAGGAAGGCGGAAGGGCTAGCCGACACATATCTCTACATCATCGACATGGATACCATCCTGCAGGATGAAATTGAGCTGCCCCCGCAAGCCATCTGGCTCGCCATCTCATCGGAAAGAACATTCCAAACCGTCTACAAAGCGCTCTCTCTGAAAGCGGAAGACATCCTTTTCAGACCGTTTCCGCCCGAGCGGCTCCTTAAACAAGTCCAGCAAATCCGCTTCAGGTGGCGCAACGAACAGGCGCAGCTCAAAAACCCTGTCCGGCAGAAGGAAGGCCGCGTCATCTATGAAAACCTTCTCCTCGGGGATGCGCGTACAGAACACCCAGTGCTTTTGAGTTTAATCGCGCCATCGCGGCCAGAAGATCTCGACCATCTTGTCCGCGAACTTGAATTGCATGATTTTCCGACGGCTTATGACATTTTTCCGTTTTCAGATTTTGTGTTAGTCGTCCATAAATTGCAAAATCTTCATGTTCTCCAAGAAGCATACTCGATGTTTTTCGCACAATGGAAGCGCCAGTCGGATGCGCTGTTGACGATTTATTTATATACAGCTGAAATCGGAGAGGGCTACCGGGTGCTGTATAAAAAGATGCGCCGTTTTCACGAGAAGATTTTCTATGACGGCTACGATATCGTGACAATAGAAAAAGAGGATCTCCATTGGAGGGATATGGATCCTTTCCTGTCACCGCTTGAGCAGCGGAAGTGGGTGGAGATGCTCGAGAAACAGCAGGTGTCGGAAATCCGAGATTGGATGGAGCAGGATTTTCTCACACTTGAATCACCATTCCCAGACCCCGAAATGGTCCGTGTGCGGTTGACAAGCATACTGGCGCAAATCCGCCGGTACATGACTGCGAAATCATTGAAGTCGCAACCGGTGGAGCAGGCTTACCATTCCCTCTTCGAAACGGTCATCCGCGAGCCGGTTATGTACCATATCATACAATCTTTCATCGGGTTCATCGTGGAATTGCTTCAGTCTTCCGTCGGCCGATCGAATCAGGTAGGCAGCTTAGTCGACAAAGTTCGGGAAAGGATTGCAGCAAATTATTGGGATGCTTCCTGGAGCTTGGCGGCATGCGCGGACGAGCTGAAGCTTCACAAAAGCACGTTGAGCCGCAAGTTTGCGAAGGAGGCGGGGCAGCCTTTCAGTGAAGCATTGCTGAAAATGCGGATAGAGGAAGCAAAGCGTTTATTGACAGAGACTGACTTGCCCGTTGCAGAAGTTTCACGGTCTGCCGGGTTTACGCATTCCACGTATTTCAGTCGGCGGTTCAAAGAGGAGACGGGCATGACGCCCTATCAATTTAGAATGAGATAGAGATATAAAAAAAGCAGTGAGGAATGAGATAGATTTTCCTCACTGCATATTATTTAAAATTTCTTCCGGAAAAACGGTGTCTTTTTCAAAGTGAGGCAAAGCGGTATGGCAATAAGCAGACCGACGACGCTTTGAATGAGGTCACCCGGTATGGATGCAAGTGGTGCCACCCAGTTGTTGTACATAATTCCTTGCCCGATGTAGTAGACTGCAAGCATGACAGGCGTCGAAGCAACGGCAGCCCAGATGTTGAGGTTGACGTTATCACCCCGGTGACCTTTCGACCAAGCGATTTTCCCGACGATATAGCCCTGCAAGGCGCGAGCGACGATGGTCGTTGGCGCCCAAATGGCCCAACCGCCAAAGATATCAAACAAGCCCATTCCGATGGCTCCTGCAAGTGCTCCCTTTTTCGGTCCAAATAAAATGGCGACGATAAACAGCATCGCTGTTCCTAGGTGAATCAAACCGCCTTGCCCAAATGGAAGTTTTATATTGATCATCGTTGCGATAAGTACAAATGCCGACAAAATAGCGGTAAGCACTAAATCGAAAGTTTTCGTACGCGTTTGGCGTTGTATAATTACTAAATTAGTATCCGGTTGTTTTTTACGCTGTATGATTTGCATTTGCGAATCCACTTCCTCACTTCATGGAATTTTGAGTACTTTCATTTTACTGGAGATCTGACCATCACAAAAGTGCCAGTTCGATGAAAGTAATAGGGGTCAGTTGAGTGAGGCAGAAATTGTCGGTCTCTGTATTCTTGCTTTTCCCTTCTTGTGGTACGATGGAGGAAATGCTAGTACCGACGAGGTAGGTGGGAAGTGTAATGAGAAAAGTTGCGGTGATCCAAGATATGTCATCCTTCGGAAAATGCTCGCTTACAGCGGCCATCCCGGTCTTATCCGTCATGGGAGTGCAAGCAGTGCCGCTGCCGACTGCCATTTTGACGTCACAGACAGAGTATCCGAGCTATTATTGTGAGGATTTGACGTCGAAGATGCATCATTTTATAGACGAGTGGAGCAAGTTGGGCGCTGCTTTTGACGGTATTCATACGGGGTTCGTGACAGGAAAAGAGCAGATTGAAAATATTTTTTCGTTTTTAGATACGTTTTACAAAGAAGAGACAACGTTGCTTGTCGACCCTGTCATGGGCGATCGGGGAGAGATGTATGAGGCTTTGTCAGGTGAGCTGATTGATTATATGAAAGAGCTGGCGAGGCGCGCGGATATTATCACGCCGAACGTTACGGAGTGCTGTCTACTGACGGGAGTGCCGTTTGAAAAGCTGCAAAGTTATCGGGCGAACGAAGATTATTTATCCGCGATTGAGGAGGCGGGCCGACAGTTGCAGTCAATGACCGGCGCGAAAGTCATCGTTACCGGCTTAAATCCGCCAGCCATATCGGAAACAAGACAAGTTGGCAATATGTATATCGACGATTTCCGAACGTTTCACAGTCTTCAGGAATATAACGGTATGAGCTATTCGGGGACAGGTGATTTATTTGCATCGGTCATCATGGGCGGAATGATGCGCGGCCAAGACGTTGCAGAGACAATGGAGCTTGCAGAGAAGTTTTTATCTTCCGCAATCGAAGCGACCGTGAAGGAACGAATTATAAGCCAGGACGGCGTGAATTTTGAAACATTTTTAGGGATGTTGCTTTAAAAGGGTGAACTGTTTCTTGATGCAGTCAAGGAATGGTTCGCTCTTTTATTTGGTAGCAACAGGAGTTATATTCATCAAAATTATTCAAAAGTTTATTATTTATTAGTCAATAAAGTGTAATATTATTATCATTTCATAAACAATTATCTGAAACTTCCCTATAGAATGATAGTAACGAAAGGGAGGTTGTTATAAAATGAAAGCGGATACAGTGGAGAAGGTCGTTCAATATACAGGTACAGAATTGAATACGAAGGGGTGGCAGCAGGAGGCGGCACTTCGGATGCTCATGAACAATTTGCATCCTGACGTAGCGGAGCATCCTGAGAAGCTCGTCGTTTATGGGGGAATTGGGAAGGCGGCGCGTAACTGGGAAAGCTTTGACGCCATCGTTCGTTCTTTGAAGGAACTTGAAAATGATGAAACATTATTGATTCAATCGGGTAAACCGGTTGCAATTTTCAAATCACATACAGATGCACCTCGCGTATTGATTGCCAATTCGAATATTGTCCCGGCTTACGCCAATTGGGACACATTCCATGAGCTCGACAAGAAGGGCTTGATGATGTATGGGCAAATGACAGCGGGCAGCTGGATTTATATCGGATCGCAAGGAATTGTGCAAGGGACGTATGAAACATTTGCGGAGCTTGCAAAGCAACATTTCGGGGATTCGTTGAAAGGGACGATCACATTGACGGCTGGCCTCGGCGGCATGGGCGGTGCGCAGCCATTGGCAGTTACGATGGCGGGTGGCGTGTGCATCGGCATCGAAGTCGATGAAACACGGATCGATCGCCGTATTGAAACACGTTATACGGATGTAAAAACGGACTCCTTGGATGAAGCGATTCGTCTGGCGGAAGAGGCGAAGGCGGAAGGGAAGGCGCTGTCGATCGGTCTTCTAGGGAATGCGGCGGATTTATTGCCAGAAATGATTGCACGTGGATTCAATCCGGATGTATTGACAGATCAGACATCTGCGCATGACCCACTGAATGGTTATATTCCATCCGGCATGTCGCTTGAGGAAGCTGCGGATCTTCGCGCTACAAATCCGGATGAGTACGTGAAACGGTCGAAAGCTTCCATGGCGAAGCATGTCGCGGCAATGATCGAGATGATGGATAAAGGCGCCATCACATTCGACTACGGAAACAACATCCGTCAAGTGGCGAAGGATGAAGGCGTTGAACGGGCATTTGAATTCCCGGGATTCGTTCCAGCGTATATCCGTCCGCAATTCTGCGAAGGGAAAGGACCTTTCCGCTGGGTGGCGCTTTCGGGAGACCCGGAAGATATCCGGAAGACGGACGAAGTCATCTTGCGTGAATTCAGCTATAATACACATCTTTGCAATTGGATCAGAATGGCGCAGGAGAAAATCCAATTCCAAGGGCTTCCTTCACGGATTTGCTGGTTAGGATACGGCGAGCGTGCGCGTTTTGGAAAAATCATCAATGATATGGTCGCAAGCGGTGAATTGAGTGCGCCGATCGTCATCGGACGCGATCACCTCGATTCAGGTTCAGTTGCATCTCCTAACCGTGAGACGGAAGCGATGAAGGATGGCTCGGATGTTGTTTCTGACTGGCCGATCTTAAATGCAATGATCAATGCGGTCGGCGGGGCGACTTGGGTATCTGTCCATCATGGCGGCGGCGTCGGGATGGGGTATTCACAGCATGCGGGCATGGTTATTGTCGCGGACGGAACGAAGGAAGCGGAAGCGCGTCTTGAGCGTGTGTTGACTTCGGATCCTGGAATGGGCATCGCTCGTCACGTCGACGCGGGCTATGATCTCGCTATTCAGACAGCGAAGGAAAAAGGGGTTAACATCCCGATGATGGAAGGATGAGATTCTTGAAACCAATTTGGATCAAACATGCAGCACAACTTGCGACAATCGCGGGCAAAAACGAGCCGCGTAAGCGTAAGGAAATGTCTGACCTAGGTATTATCGAAGACGGCAGTGTTTGGATTGAAAATGGCGTCATTGCAGCAATTGGGGCGACTGAGGAATTGGAGCGCGAGTACGGAGACCGGGCTTCAGAAGCGGACATCATTGATGCGACAGGACGACTCGTGACGCCTGGCCTCGTCGATCCGCATACGCATGTTGCTTATGGCGGAAGCCGCGAACGGGAATTCGAAATGCGTCTCGAAGGTGCGACGTATATGGAAATCATGAATGCGGGAGGCGGCATTCATGCGACGACACGAATGACGCGTGAAGCGACGGAAGATGAACTCGTGGAGCAGACGTTGCGCAGATTGGATTCATTCCTGAAGCATGGTGTGACGACAGTTGAAGGGAAAAGCGGTTATGGGCTCGATCTTGAAACGGAGCTGAAGCAGCTTCGGGCGATGAAGCGGTTGAATGACATCCATCCGATCGACCTTGTGCCGACATTCATGGGTGCGCATGCCGTCCCGCAAGAATATAAAGGCAATGAAGATGAATATATTGATAGCATTATTAATGACATGCTTCCTGTCGTGGCAGAAGAGAAGCTTGCAGTTTTCAACGATGTGTTCTGCGAAGTGGGCGTGTTTACCCCCGAGCAGTCCGAACGCATTTTGGAGGCGGGGAAGAAGTTTGGGTTGATTCCGAAAATCCATGCTGACGAAATTGAGTCATACGGAGGGGCGGAGCTTGCGGCGAAAGTCGGTGCCATATCGGCGGAGCATCTATTAAAGGCATCTGACGAAGGCATCAAACAGATGGCGGAAGCAGGCGTGATCGCTTGTTTATTGCCGGCAACTGCTTTGTACTTACGTGAGGAAGCTGCCAAGGGACGTCAAATGGTCGATGAAGGCGTAGCTGTCGCTATTTCGACGGACTGCAATCCAGGCTCGTCACCGACGACTTCAATGCCTCTCGTCATGAACTTGGCGTGCATTTCGATGCGTTTGACGCCTGCCGAAGCGCTTGTCGCGGCAACGATGAATGCAGCTTGCGCGATCAAGATGGAGGACAAAGTCGGGTCGCTCGAAGTCGGGAAGCAAGGGGATGTCGTCATATGGAACATCTCGAACTATCAGGAGCTTCAATATTTATTTGGCGTGAATCACGTCGATAAGGTTTGGAAAAAGGGAGAACAGGTCGTAGGGTAATGCTTTGCCGTGAATGAACAGATAGGGGCTTCATTCACGGTTTTCTTTCAATTGAAGTTATTGGAACATTAGGAGAAGGGGGAAAGTTTATGGCGCAAGTAGGGGAGAAAGTGAAAGCGCAATCAAATCCTGGCATGTGGAAGTTTTTTGTCTTTAGCGCAATCGGGGCATTCATGTTTTTCGTTCCGGTCACAATCGGCGGAAAGAATTCGATCATGCTGGATCATATTGTCACGTGGATTCAAACGTATGGCAGCGGGGCGCTGCCGTATTATGCGTTGCTCGTCATTTTAGCCGGTGCGGTCTATCCGTTCGTTTCAGGTACTTGGAAAAAATCGACCGTCAATATGGTTTTTTCGTTTTTTAAAGTAATCGGCTTGGTTGTCGGAATCATGCTTGTCTTCAATGTAGGACCTGGATGGCTTTTTGATCCAAGCATGGGGCCGTTCCTGTTGAATAAACTCGTTATACCTGTCGGGTTGTTAGTCCCGATCGGTGCAGTGTTTTTAGCTTTATTAGTCGGATACGGCCTATTGGAATTCATCGGCGTTCTCGTGCAGCCGATCATGCGCCCGATTTGGAAGACGCCGGGAAGGTCTGCAATCGATGCCGTCGCTTCATTTGTCGGTTCGTATTCGTTAGGACTGTTAATTACAAACCGTGTATATAAAGAAGGGAAATATACGGCGAAGGAAGCCGCTATCATCGCGACGGGATTCTCAACGGTTTCTGCGACTTTCATGGTTGTCGTTGCGAAGACGCTCGACTTAATGAGCATGTGGAATTTGTATTTCTGGGTGACGTTACTTGTCACGTTTATCGTCACGGCAATTACGGTGCATTTATGGCCGTTGCGTTCGATTAAAAATGAGTATTATGAAGGGTCGACGCCGCAGCCTGAAGTGAAACCGGAAGGGAAGCGCATCGCGACTGCGTGGGAAGAAGCAATGGAGACGGTTTCGAAAGCGCCGACGCTCGGACAAAATATCGTAATGAATGTTAAAGACGGACTCCTCATGGCAATGGCAATCCTGCCATCGATTTTATCCATCGGACTGTTAGGCCTTGTGTTGGCAGAGTTTACGCCTGTATTTGATTGGATCGGATATATTTTCTATCCGTTCACATGGGCATTGCAGCTGCCAGAGCCGATGTTAGTCGCAAAAGCGAGTGCGCTCGGTATCGCGGAGATGTTCTTGCCAGCATTGCTCGTTGTGGAATCGGCATTAGTCGTCAAGTTCGTCATCGCAGTCGTATCGGTTTCGTCGATCATCTTCTTCTCGGCGGTTGTGCCGTGTATCGTTTCGACGGAAATTCCTATTTCCATTCCGCAACTCATTGCAATTTGGGTGCAACGTGTCATTTTGACAATCATCATCGTGACGCCAATCGCGTATTTATTGCTATAGTTTGTGTGGAAACACCCGGGGGAGCCCTGGGTGTTTTTCTTATCGGTCATTTCCGGAGGTTTATCGGTCAGTTGGAACAAGTTATCGGTCACTTCTGAGAAGTTATCGTTCAGTTGGGGCGAGTTATCGATCGATTTCACAAAGTTATCGTCATTTCAGGACTTTCGACCCCTACAGAAGTAGAGCAAAGCGACAGCCACTCACCGTATTTGTTATGATGAAGGAAAGCATCAATAGGGGGTTGTATGATGATTGGCAGAAATGATCCTTGTACATGCGGAAGCGGGAAGAAATATAAGAAATGCTGTGGAAAGAAGGGTCCTGATTTAGTCGGTCTGCTTGTGAATGAAGAGCTGGATCAAATCCTTGGCAATTTCTTTGAGCTCTATCCAAAAGGGGAAGACCGGAAAGAGATGATCCGGATAATGCGGGAGTGGCTTCTTCGTCTTTCGGACAGCTGGACGAAGGACGATATTGAAGAGGCAGCAGGTGAATTTTATTTATTCGTATATAATCCGACAGGCTGGCATGAATACATAGAGGAGCAGATAAGGATAGCGAAGCGTGAAGCGGTCGTTTCAGTTTTGAAGGCGTGGGACGAGCCGTTTATGCTGCTCGCGGAAGTGGTTGGCGCAGAAACGAGCATGCTGAAAGTCCGTCAGCTGTTCACTGGAGAAGAATATTATGTCACCCGCAATGAAGGAATGCCGGTCGATGAAGGGACATTACTGTTCGGGGCGGTGCTGCGTGATCCGAGAAAAAGGGAAGACGCAATCGCGCCTGTTTCTTCGATGATGTTCCTCGCAAAGTGGAGCAAGCAGACGAAGCGGTCGTTGATGGAATTGCGCGAAGCTAATGAAGGGAAGACGTTGGAGGAATTTGTGCGTGCACATGCGCTCGATATTTATGAGCTTTTCATTAAACGGAGCCTAGCTTCACTGAATGAATTGGTTGAGGAAGTACTCGTCCCTTCGCAATTGGATGCATTGAAAGCGTTGGAAGTGGCGTTGCGCGAACTCGGACAAGACACGGATACAAGGGAAATTATGCATAAATTAGCGGTCGCGTACTTCATGAATATTCAGCAGGAGATTCCGTCGGTGAATGATTTTGTCTCGGCAGCCGTTTGGACGGGGGCGAAACACGGCGTCGTAAGAAATCTTAAAGATAGCGAGGAGGAAATTGCGTCCCGATACGAAGCATCTCTTGAAGGGATGAAACCGTTTGTGGATGATTTATCCTCTCTATATGAAGAAATGATGGGCAGCTTCGACGAACCGATGGCGAATGTTGTATTCGATATCGGAACGGATCCGCGGCCGACAGAAAAAGGACTTTGGGAAACGGCGATGACGACGGCTGGTGTCGTTGAGCCGGAACGGAAGCCTGATGTCGATGAAGGAAGGGCGCAAATGCTAGCGTATGAAGCGTATGCGGCGGAAAGCGAAGAGGAACGGCGGGACCTCGCTGAGAGAGCGTCAGCAATTTCATCCGAGCTTCCGGATGCGCTATTGCTTGAGGCGGAAGTAGAAGGCGATGTGAAGAATGCGTCCGCTCTATACGAAAAGGCAATTCGCAATGCAAGCAAGATGTTCGAGCCGGGTGAAAATCCGTGGATGAACCTCCCAAACCGGCCATTCATGCGTGCGGCTTTCGCGTATGGCGTCCATTTGTTCAAACAAAGAGAATTTGACGAAGCGGCAGATGTATTCAAGGATCTTGTCCGAATGAACCCGACGGATAATCAAGGTGCACGTTTTGAAGCGGTTGCTTGTTTGATTCATGCCGAGCGATTTAACGAAGCTGCTGAACTGATGGTTCGCTATGAAAAAGGTTCGCAAAATGATGCGACGTATTTATATCTTGACTGGAAATTGGAGCATGAAGCATCTGGCGGGAAATCGGAAGATGCTAGAGAAATGCTTGATAAAGCGGCGAAAGCGAATGGCCATGTCATGCATTTGATGACGTTCAAGGCGAAAACGATCGATTATCCGAAACAGATGAATATCCACCCGGGAAGTGAAGAGGAAGCGCGTTATATATGGCTGTTGTTGAATGGCGCAAATTAAGGTAATATGTCCGTTTATGCGCGAATAACGGCATTTATGAGCGATATGGGCGGTTTATGTTTCAATTTGGGGATTTATGCGTGATTTTACAACTTTATGAGTGGTTCGAGCATGAAAAAACCGGGACGCCGAGGCGTTCCGGTTTTACTTTCTTATTTTCCACCAAGCATATTGAACAATCCGCCTGCGATGCTTCCTTCGTCACGTGAACCGCCGCCTGGAGTTTGCGGTGCTGCTGCAAAGACGCGGCTTGCAAGTCTTGAGAACGGCAATGATTGGATCCATACTTTTCCCGGACCTTTCAATGTTGCGAAGAATAATCCCTCGCCGCCGAATAAAGCGGTTTTTACGCCTTTTACCATTTCAATATTGTAGTCGACGTCCTGTGTCATGGCGACGAGACATCCCGTATCGACGCGTAATGTTTCACCTGGAGAAAGAGTCTTCTCAATAATTGTTCCGCCGGCATGTACGAAAGCCATGCCATCCCCTTCAAGTTTCTGCATAATGAAGCCTTCGCCGCCGAAAAAGCCTACGCCGACTTTCCTTTGGAATTCAACCCCTACGGAAACGCCTTTTGCGGCTGCTAAAAATGCATCTTTCTGGCAGATGATCTTGCCGTTATATTCACTTAAATCCATCGGAATGATTTTGCCGGGATACGGAGCTGCGAAGGAAGCGTGCTTTTTACCTGAACCTTCATTCGTGAACGTCGTCATGAAGAGACTTTCCCCAGTTAATAGACGTTTGCCGGCCCCCATTAATTTGCCCATAATTCCACCGCCTGAGCTGCCTGAGCCGTCTCCGAAAATCGTCTCCATTTCAATTCCGTCCTCCATCATCATTAAGGAACCGGCCTCAGCGACGACTGTTTCGCCTGGATCGAGTTCGACCTCTACAAATTGCATATCGTCTCCGTACAGTTTGAAATCGATTTCGTGGTTGTTCATAAATAGCCTCCTCCAATTTAGTTGCTGATTAATTGTACGGCGGACGTCTTCAAAAGTTTCATTACTTTGTATTAATTGAATCGATATATTTCCATAGAAGATATAAGACTTCGTTCACACGATCAGCAAGCTTCGTGCCGTTGCCAGCTTCTCGGAATGAACGGCTGACAGCTTCCAAAAGGTACACCCTTGGTTTATCGGATTGCAATTCCGTTAATAGGAAGGTTGTATATTCCAAACTGCTGTCATCCAGCTCGGGCTCCTTTTTCAGTGCGAGAAGTTCGTCTTGAATTTTTACTTTCAGTTCTTTGGAAGAGAGCCTTAAAGGTGTAATCATATGATTTTCAAGTAAGACATCGTTCTGTTCAATCAAGTCGGACATAAGGGCGTCCATCCTCCGAAACGTGAAGTGGACAAGTTTTCCAATGTCCGGTTCCTTGGAGGAGCCAACTTTCCAAAAATGGTTCAGTTGTTGGATCATCCCAAGGGTCATGACCGAGCAGTCGAAAGCGTGGGGCTCCGCTTCCTTGCCATAAACATCGATGAGCCGACTGGCAATCCATTTCAACTCGTCAAGATGGTACCCCTTCACGAAATTACGGAGCTCTTCATCATTGGAATAGAAAACTGCCTCGTAAATCGGAAGTAAATTTAACTCGCGGTTTACTTGCATCCTGACGAGGATTTGCTCTGCCAATATGTCTTTATCTTTTTTATTCCGCCCGGCGAGAAGTTCGCGTCTCCGAATGACAGACTCGTTATGTGCAACTTCCAATATGGCCATGAGACACTCGTTTTTGGAAGTGAAATAATTATAAAATGTCCCTTTGGAGATTTTCGCCTCTTCTAGGATGTCTTGGATGGAAGTGGATGTGAATCCCTTCTCAATAAACAGCTTTTTCGCAGTCAACATGACTTGGTGTTTACGGTCATTCATCTATATCACCCTATATCATTATTTAATATTGGACTGTAAGTACAAATTTATTTTATCAAACAAAGAGCTGATATAACAGTGTTTAAAACTTTTTTTGTATGAAAACGTTTTCCTTCGTTGCGTATTTTGAACTAAGAGTATAAAATGTTTAATTGTGTATGGGAGATTAGAAATTGAATGGAGGAATTCTATTGGAAATGGATATAAAGAAAATGCACGAAAAGCCTCCTTATGGAATGATAGCGATTTTATTCTTCGGGGCGTTCGTCGCGATTTTAAACAATACATTATTGAATATTGCCTTGCCTTCTATTATGAATGAGTTTGCGGTGAAGCCGTCTGCGGTTCAATGGCTGACGACTGGTTATATGCTCGTGAACGGCATCATGATTCCGGCAAGTGCTTTCTTTGTCCAAAAGTTTACGAACCGTAGACTATTTTTAACGGCGATGACGTTATTTACGATTGGAACGGCTTTAGCCATCTTTGCGCCGACGTTCGGTCTGCTCGTTGCGTCGCGTATGATTCAAGCATCGGGTTCCGCATTGATGATGCCGTTATTAATGAACGTTATGCTTGTCGCGTTTCCGATTGAGAAAAGAGGATCGGCGATGGGGATGTTCGGGCTTGTCATGTTTACGGCGCCTGCAATCGGGCCGACATTGTCGGGTTGGATTGTCGAACATTATTCATGGCGTACACTTTTTGAAATCGTGTTGCCGTTTGCGATTGTTACGATCCTCTTTGCGCTTTGGAAGTTGAAAGATATTACGCCGAATACGTCTGTGAAACTAGATGTTTTCTCCCTCGCTTTGTCGAGCATCGGTTTCGGCGGTCTGCTGTATGGATTCAGCTCAGCGGGAGATAAAGGATGGGGCGCTCCTGTTGTTTACGGAACAATTGCAATTGGAGCGATCTCACTAATTGTCTTCATCCTTCGGCAATTACGTATGGAAGAACCTATGTTGGATTTTAGAATTTATAAGTACCCGATGTTTGCACTTGCATCGGTCATTTCGATTGTTTTGTCAGTAGCGATGTTCTCAGGGATGATCCTTACGCCGCTTTACGTTCAGGAAGTTCGAGGGATTTCGCCGTTTGAAGCAGGAATTTTGATGCTTCCTGGTGCGGTGCTCATGGGAATCATGTCGCCGATTACTGGCCGCTTGTTCGATAAATATGGTGCTCGAATCCTTGCGATCGTTGGACTGCTCATTACGGTTGTTACGACGTTTTATTTGAGCAAACTTGAATTGCATTCAGGATATTACTATTTGATGGCGCTTTATACAATCCGGATGTTCGGGATGTCCATGGTCATGATGCCGATTATGACAAACGGTTTGAATCAGTTACCGATGAAATCAAACCCGCACGGAACAGCGATGAATAATACGTTGCAACAAGTTTCCGGCGCGATCGGTTCGGCGATTCTGCTTACAATTATGACGAAGCGGATGGAAAAATCGGGGGAATCCCTATTTAAAGATGCAGCGGCAAGCGGAAACATACCTACGGATAAAGGCGGAATGGCGGCATTGGAGCATGAAATCGGCTTGAAGGCGATGCTGGACGGCATCAATTATTCCTTCTTCGTTGCTACCATTATTGCTGTTGTTGCCCTGATTCTCACATTGTTCATTAAAAGAGTACTACCTCCGAAATATGAAGACATGAATCCACCGACTGCGGAAAGTTCAATTGAAACGAAGACTGTAAAAGAATAAAAAAGGTGTAGACAACTCGTCTACGCTTTTTTTCATATTTTAAAAGCTTAGTTTTAGTGGATTTTTCCATATTTAATTTTAATAAAAGAAGGAATTCGGAAGGATAATGTCGAAATAGATAGACTGTAAGCGGTTTCAAAAAGTACGTGTTGGAAAGGGGAAATGAGGACATGCAATTAAACAACTTTATCGGAGGTTCCTGGCAAGATAGCGGGGGTGCGAAATATACGGCTGTCACGAATCCGGCAAATGGAGAAGAGCTGGCGCAAGTGCGTTTATCGACGAGTGAAGACGTGGATCTGGCTGTGAAGGCGGCGAAGGAAGCGCAAAAGAAGTGGGCGCTTGTACCGGCTCCGAAACGGGCGGATTACTTATATGCAATCGGCAATCTTATGAAGGAACGAAAAGAGCATTTGGCTCAAGTATTGACACGTGAAATGGGGAAAGTGATCGAAGAAGGCCGCGGCGAAGTGCAGGAAGGGATTGACATGGCTTTCTATATGGCGGGAGAAGGTCGGAGGCTGTTTGGGGAAACAGTTCCTTCTGAGCTGCAGGATAAATTCGCGATGAGCGTCCGTGCACCGATCGGGGTTGTCGGATTGATCACGCCTTGGAACTTCCCGGTGGCAATTGCGACGTGGAAGTCATTCCCGGCAATTGTCGCGGGGAATACATTCGTTTGGAAGCCAGCTACGGAAACACCGATGATGGCGTATGAAATGGCGAAAATCTTTGAAGAAGTAGGGCTTCCGGCAGGCGTTGCCAACATCGTTTTCGGCTCGGGGTCTGAAGTCGGGACGGCAATGATCGAGCATCCGGATGTCCGTGTCATTTCATTCACGGGATCGACGGAAACGGGCCGTCACGTAGCTGAAACAGGCGGGCGTCATTTGAAGAAAGTGTCGCTTGAAATGGGTGGAAAGAACGCGGTCATCGTCATGGATGATGCGGATATCGACTTGGCAGTGGAAGGGATCCTTTGGAGTGCATTTGGAACGGCGGGCCAACGATGCACCGCATGCAGCCGGGTCATCGTGCATAAAGATGTAAAGGAAGAGTTGGAAACGAAATTATTGGCGTCGATGAAGCATTTGACAATCGGGGACGGGTTGGACGAGTCTGTGAAAATCGGACCGGTTATCAACGGAAAGGCATTGGAGAAAATCCAAAGTTATGTTGAAATCGGGAAAGAGGAAGGCGCGAAACTGTTGGCAGGGGGAAGTGTGCGGACAGATGGCGACTTTGAGAAAGGTCATTACTTCGAGCCGACTTTATTCACAGACGTGAAATGGGATAGCCGATTGGCGCAGGAGGAAATCTTCGGCCCGGTCGTGTCGCTCATTGAAGTCGAAAGCTTGGACGAGGCGATTGAAGTGAACAACAGCGTCGTTTATGGCTTGTCCAGCTCCATCTTCTCGCAGGATGTGAATAAAGTATTCCGGGCTCAACGGGATCTTGATACGGGAATCGTTTATGTGAACGCTGGAACGACGGGAGCGGAAATCCATCTTCCATTCGGGGGGACGAAGGGAACTGGCAATGGACACCGCGATTCAGGTGTTGCTGCGCTTGACGTATTCACAGAGTGGAAGAGCATTTACGTCGATTTCAGTGGAAAACTGCAACGGGCACAAATCGACACGGACTAAAGTGCAACTTCAATCAGTGACGTTTTTCCACTGATTGTTAGTTGAACCAATCGGGCAATTACTGGCTGTTGCCCCCTAGCAGGGGGGCTTACAGCCAGTTAATGCGGGATAATCTTGGGTAAAAGGGGATGTTCATATGAAAGTGGTTGTACTTGGAGCAGGTTTAATGGGGAAAGAGGCAGTACGCGATCTAGTGAAAAGTGATGACGTGACAAAAGTGTATTTGGCGGACTTGCATCTAAGAGCGGCTGAAGATTTTGCAGAGCAGCTCATGTCCGACAAATTGGATCTGTTGCAGCTAGATGCGACGAATGACCTTCAGCTGCAGGAAGTGATGGCACTTGGGGATGTCGTCATCAATGCGCTGTTCTATACATTCAATGAAAAGGTTGCGAAAACTGCTGTTGATATCGGCGTCCATTCCATCGACCTTGGCGGACATATCGGCGGTGCGACTGATGCAGTATTGGAGTTGGCAGAAAAAGCTGAAGCGAAAGGCGTAACGATCATTCCGGATCTTGGAGTGGCGCCGGGAATGATCAATATTTTGTCAGGCTACGGGGCGAGCAAACTTGATAAGGTGGAAAGCATCAAGCTTTACGTAGGAGGGATACCTGTAAAGCCGGAGCCTCCGCTTAATTACAACGTAGTGTTCTCGTTGGAAGGGGTATTCGACCATTATACTGACCCGTCCCACGTAATTCGTGATGGACAGCTGCTGGAGGTTCCATCATTATCCGAAGTGGAAACGATCCATTTCGATGAATTCGGTGAACTCGAGGCATTCCATACATCAGGCGGCACATCTACATTGACGAAGACATTCCCGAACGTCCAAACATTGGAATATAAGACGATCCGTTATAAAGGACACGCCGAAAAGTTCCAACTGCTTGTCGATCTCGGCCTGTTGTCGCGCGACAATAAAGTAACAGTCGGCGATAAGCAAGTGAAAGTCCGTGATGTCATGCGCGAACAGCTTTCCCCGCAATTGCGACTGGGCGACAAGTCTGATGCCGTCCTTCTTCGAGTCATTGTGAGCGGCGAAGCGCACGGAATGCCAGCGACGTATGAATATAACTTAGTGACGAAAAAGGATCTGTCGGTGAATGAAACGGCGATGGCTCGGGCGACAGCAAATACAATCTCAATCGTCGCTCAAATGATTGGTAACGGGACAATTACGAAACGCGGTGTTCATCCGCCGGAAAAAATCGTTCCTGGGGCTGAATACATTGAAGAGATGAAAAAACGCGGAGTTGTCATTGAAGAAACAGTAAAAACACAGGAAGCACACGTGTAATAGCTAGTTAGGGAAAGGGGTTGGGGAAGTGGATTTTATGTTCACAGAAGAACAGCAAATGCTGCGCAAGACGGCACGCCAATTCGTAGATGAGGAGATCATGCCTCATATCCAGCGATGGGACGCAGAGGGCGGATTCGATCCGGCCATTTGGAAAAAGCTCGCGGACTTAGGGTTCATGGGTGTCTGCGTTCCTGAACAATACGGCGGCAGCGGGATGGATTATAACTCGCTCGCCATTCTTTGCGAGGAACTGGAACGCGGGGATACGGCATTCCGGACGGCGGTTTCTGTCCATATCGGCTTGAATTCCATGACGCTCATGCAATGGGGGACGGAAGAGCAGAAGCAGAAATATTTGGTTCCACAAGCGAAAGGCGAGAAAATCGGTGCATTCGGATTGACAGAACCTGGTGCGGGCTCTGATGTTGCAGCGATGGCAACAACTGCAGTGCGCGATGGGGATGAATATGTCATTAACGGACAAAAGACTTGGATTTCTCTTTGCGACGTTGCGGACCATTTCCTTGTGTTTGCTTACACGGATAAATCGAAGAAGCACCATGGCATCAGTGCGTTCATCGTCGAGCGAACGACGCCTGGCTTTTCATCAAAAGCGATCAAAGGGAAATACGGCATCCGTGCGGGCAATACGGGCGAATTGTTTTTCGAAGATATGCGCATCCCTGCAGAAAACTTGTTAGGCCAGGAAGGCGAAGGCTTTAAAATCGCGATGTCTGCGCTCGATAACGGTCGTTTCACCGTGGCGGCAGGCGCAGTCGGCTTGATAATGGGTTGCATCGAAGAAAGCGTAAAGTATTGCCACGAACGCGAAACGTTCGGCAAGCCGATCGGCAAGCACCAGCTCGTCCAGCAAATGCTCGCCAATATGGAAGCGGGATACCAAATGAGCCGCCTCCTCGTCTACCGAGCGGGTGAGTTGAAGAATAAAGGATTGCGTAACACGCGCGAAACATCCCTTGCTAAGTGGCAAGCATGCGATTTTGCCAATAAAGCTGCAGATGACGCTTTCCAAATCCACGGCGCGTACGGCTATTCGGATGAATATCCGGTCGCACGCTTCCTGCGTAACTCGAAAGCGCCGGTCATCTACGAAGGAACACGTGAAATCCATACGATCATGCAAGCGGAATATGTATTAGGCTACCGTGAAGATAAAAAGTTAAGCCATATGCTGCCGGAATGGCCGTTTGATTAATAAGGTAATGGGAAACGCCAAGAGCCATTGAGCTCTTGGCGTTTTTCGTAGGGAGGCGGATTTCGAGATTTATGAGCGGATTTCGAGATTTATGAGCGGATTTCGAGATTTATGAGCGGATTTCGAGATTTATGAGCGGTTTTCGAGATTTATGAGCGGTTTTCAGGATTTATGAGCGGATTTCGAGATTTATGAGCGGTTATCGAGATTTATGAGCGGTTATCGAGATTTATGAGCGGTTATCGAGATTTATGAGCGGTTTTCAGGATTTATGAGCGGTTCGTCAAATTTATGATCACATCCGATGTTCCATAAGCGAACTTGTAGAAGTTGAATTAGGTCAAGAGTCACGAGGTAATCATAACTAGGTCAAACTCGCGCATATCTCCCTCCAACTTGCTCATAACTCACAACTCGCGCAAATCACCGCTCAACTCGCGCATAACTCGCAAAACATTCGACTGTAACTTTTCCAATCGGATAAAGTCTAATGACCAAAGGATGGTGATCATCTTGAAACGAAAAATTACTGCCTCTCTTATGGGAATGAGCCTTCTGCTTCCTTTGACCGGCTGTGGAACGAGTACCCATCAAAACAATCTTCAAATTTCTGAAGGAGTTGAATTCGGAGAAATGGATTATGAAACAATCGTTGAACCGAATAATGAATTGGGATTCAAATTAATAAATGAAATTACCCCGGATGATAACGGAAATCTATTCATTTCCCCGACTAGTCTTTTAATGGCATTGGCAATGGTTTATAACGGAGCGGATGGCGTGACGAAGGAAGAAATCGCGCAAGCCTTGCAAATGGAAGGAGTCGACCCGTTGGATTTGAATAAAGCGAGCGCCTCCCTTATGACGATGTTAAATAAAGACACAAACGAAATCGAGCTTCAAGTCGCCAACTCTATATGGCTGAACGATCAATATAAGTTCCAAGATGAATTCGCCAATCAATCAAAGGATTATTTCAACGCAGAAATCGAGGAAATCAACATCACGAGCAATGATTCGCCGAAACGGATCAATGACTGGGTGGAAAAGGCGACAAACGGTAAAATCGATAAAATGGTTAACGGGCCGTTGGACGAAGATCTTGTAGCCATGCTGTTGAACGCTATTTATTTCAAAGGGGATTGGCAGCATCCGTTTAAAAAGAAAGATACGGAGAAGAAGGCTTTCCATCTCGATAATGGAAATGAAATAGACATTCCGTTCATGAAATTACAGGAGGAGTTGGCGTATACAGCAACGGACGACTATCAAGCCATCGGGCTGCCATATGCAGACGGCGAAATGAGCATGACGATCGTACTTCCGAATGAAGGACGTGGCGTAAAGAAATTTCAAGCCACCCTTTCCAATGACAAATGGAAAGCTATTCATTCGGAAATGAAGACCCAAAGAGGCACTATCCTTCTGCCGAAATTTAAACTTTCCTATGAAACAGAGCTAAACGGGGCGTTAAAAGCGCTCGGCATGACGGGCGCATTCAACGCGGACGCAGATTTCAGCAAGATGATTGAAGAAGACGAGCCCCTTCTGATCAACAAAGTAAAGCAAAAAACATACATCGATGTGAATGAAGAAGGAACCGAGGCAGCTGCAGTGACTGGCGTGCAAATGGATGCCGGGTCCGCCCCTCCTGACGACCCATTCGTCATGGAGGTGAACCGCCCATTTTTCTTTGCGATTACGGATGAGGAAACCGGGGCTGTCCTGTTCATGGGCCTTATCGCAAAACCTGAAATGTAGAAAAAATCAATTGTGGAAATGAACTAACCATGCTACACTATTCTTACTATTAATCGGACGGAGGTGAGGAATGATGTTGGACACTGTGAATGCACGTGAAGTTTTATTAGAATATTTAGCCACTTCATGTGCGATTACTCATGAAATTGCCGTCAACGGGATACGTATGCCCTTTTTTAGACAATTTCAGTAATCACACAGCTGTTTAGCACATCATTCCTTACATTATTTTTGGGGAAGGCTGCTTAAACGCAGTCTTTTTTTGTGCGCTTCTAGCTGTGAAATCAGAGAGGAAGCGGAAAAATTATGATTTGTACAATACAACAAGTAAGCAAAATGTTAGGTGGCAACACCATATTTGAAAATTTTTCATTGGAAATTAAAACAGGTGACAAGCTCGGCGTCGTCGGACGGAATGGAAGCGGGAAAACAACATTATTCAAACTCATTGCGGCTGTCGAACAACCGGATGCTGGACGCATTCATTTTAAAAAGGGAACCAAAATCGGATATTTATCGCAAATTCCTTCATTCGAACAGCCGATGACCGGATATGAAGTGCTCCGGAGCGCATTCGATGAACTAAGATCTATTCAGAAGCAGCTTTCCGAAATGGAACTGCAATTATCGAATCCGGATACTACGGATATGGATCGCCTGCTTCACCAATACGGCCAATTGCAAGATGAATTCGTCCGTCGTGACGGTTACGCGATGGATTCGGAAATTGAAAAGATCATCAACGGTCTTCAATTACGATCGTTTGTCGAACAGGAATTCAGCCAGATGAGCGGCGGTGAACAGACGAAAATTATGCTAGGCAAACTTCTGCTAACCCAACCTGATTTGCTTCTTTTGGATGAACCGACGAACCATTTGGACTTATTCGCTGTCGAGTGGCTAGAGGCCTATTTGATGGATTATTCAGGGACAGTCGTCATCATTTCGCATGATCGCTATTTTCTCGATAATGTCGTGAAAAGGATAGCGGATCTTGAAGATGGGGAGCTCTATTTGTATTTCGGTAATTACAGTTCATTTGTTCAACAAAAGGAAGAACGGCTACTGCGCGAATTCCAAGATTATGAAGAACAGCAGAAGAAGATCAAGAAGATGAAGGAAGCGATCAAACGGCTACGGATATGGGCGAATGAAGCAAATCCGCCGAATGCTGGTCTGCACCGGCAAGCAACAAATATGGAGCGGGCACTGGAGCGGATGGAGAAGCTTCGGAAGCCATTGATTGATCCACGGAAAATGGCATTGTCGTTTGAGGCGGCTCCGCGAAGCGGCAAGGAAGTCGTCATCATGCAAGAAGCTGTAAAATCATTCGGTGGAAATGAATTATTGCGCAGTGCGAATCTCCAAGTTCTTTGGAAAGACAGGGCGGCGATTGTCGGACGGAATGGAAGTGGGAAAACGACCGTACTGAAAATGCTTCTAGGCGAACTTACCCCCGACGAAGGTGTATGCAAATTGGGTGCAAGTGTAAAAGTGGGCTTCTTGTCGCAACACTTCGCGATTGATGAACCTAAAGCCCGTCTGATTGACGTTTTTCGTAAAGATATTGGCGTCGAGGAAGGCGAAGCACGGCATATACTCGCGAAATTCATGTTTTACGGACCGGATGTATTCAAAAGGATTGGCGATTTGAGCGGAGGAGAGCGTACAAGACTGCGGCTTGCGCAGCTAATGCATCAGGACGTGAACTTCCTCGTATTGGACGAACCGACGAATCATTTGGACATCGAATCACGGGAAGTGCTCGAAGACGCATTGGAAGATTTTCCAGGAACGCTTCTTGCTGTTTCACATGACCGGTATTTCCTGAATAAATTATTTTCCCGTACCGCGTGGCTTGAGGACGGAACGATAACAATGTTCGAAGGTCCTTTCGACTGGGCTCGGCAAAAATGGGTTGAAATGCAGGAGTCATTAGTCGCTGAATCTCCAAAGCAAATACCTGTTAATAAGAAGCCGAAGCTGAGTAAGGAAACAAACATAGAAGAGGAAATCGCTTCTTTGGAAATTCAAATAGATCGTTTGGAAAAGAATATAGCTATTGAAACCGACTGGAGTGATTACGAATCCAAGACGGCGAAAATTACTGCATTGCAGAAAAAGTTGGATGAGTACTATGAACAATGGCTGATTGAAAGCGAATCGTAAGCATAGATTTATCGACAAAGCAGGTGAAGGAGCTCGAGCTCCTTCACCTTTTTAAATACAGGATTAAAAATAACGGAGAAATCAAAGTTCGTGATTAACATTATTAATATTATAATTGAAATAATTAATTTTAAACTTGCTATTTGGAAATAGATGAGATATGATGAATTCAAATGAAAGGGGAATTCAGATAATTATGGCATATCCCGTTATAAGTCATTGTCCTGTTTGCGACGAAACGCTGAAAGTTACAAAACTTCATTGCAACCGATGCCATACGTCTATTGAAAATGAATTTGAGCTTTCCAAATTGGCTGCGTTGTCTGGGGAACAACTCCATTTTGTCGAAGTGTTTTTGGCATGCAGGGGCAATATTAAAGAAGTTGAAAAAGAGCTTGGAATTTCGTATCCGACTGTCCGAGGCAAGTTGAATGAAGTTGTCAGCTCGCTCGGCTATGAGATAAAAAAGAAAAGTGAGGTGGATGAGAAGAAAGTCGTTGCCATGCTAGAAAGCGGAGAAATCACTCCGGAAGAAGCGATTAAACTGTTAAAAGATGAATAGGGGGAATTCGTGATGAAAACGGAAATTGAAAAAGTGTTGACGCTTGTACAAGAGGGGAAAGTGGACGCGGAGAAAGCGTCAGAGCTAATTGAAGTATTGAAAAATAGGGATTCAGGAAGCGCATCATCTAAGCCGACTGCATATACAGATAAGACATTGAAAATCCGGGTCGTATCAGCGGATAACGACAATGTTTCTGTCAACTTGCCAATCAAGCTGATCAAAGTCCTCTTAAAGGCGGGACATAATATTGCGGGGAACATTCCTCAATCAGAGAAATACGTGAAAGACATTGATATCGAAGTGCTGATCGAAGCGATTGACAATGAATTGGACGGACAAATCGTTGACGTCAAATCGGCGGACGGCGATACGGTTTCCGTGTTTATCGAATAAATGATGCGAGTCAAAGTGAAGGCAGATAAGGTGCGCTTGTTCATCCCGATCCCGTATGTATTCCTGACAATCGGCATCATGATCCTATCTTCAGAACGGTTTCAGCAGCTCATTAATAAATGGATTGTCGATCATTCTGAAGACAAGGAAAAAGCGTTTGCAATTCCACCGTTGGATAAAAATGAACTAAGAAGTATTGTGTCAGAGTTGAAGAAACATAGAGGACTTGGATTAGTGAACGTCAAAGCGAAGGATGGCACAGAAGTTATCGTGAAACTATGATAACTTCTTTTTTTGTTGCAATCCGGCATACATGGGTGTAATATAATGACTGGATGACCAAAAGTGTATTTTGGTCAATGAAGCGAGGTGGGGAAGTGGATCGCAGACAAGAAATTTTGGAGGCAGCTGCCAAATCATTTTCGTTATTCGGCTATAAAGCGACGACGATGGACCAAGTCGCCAAAATAGCGAATGTAGGAAAAGGGACGATCTATACATTTTTCGCAAACAAAGAAGAACTGTTCAATGCAATCGTCCTGCAAATGGTCGAAGAAATGCGAGCGGCATCTGACGCGGCAACCGTCGAAGGTGCGTCCTTTGAACGAAATGCCCATGCACGGCTTATGCAAATGTTGAAATTCCGAGAGACGCATCAATTGTACGCCAAATTGATCGATGAAGGAAAAGAATTGCGCACACCTGCCGTCATTGAAGTGCTTGCTCAAATTGAAAATGAAATCGTCTCTTATATTAAAGCGAAAATTGAGCGGGCAGTCGACAAAGGCGAATTAAAGCCATGCGACAGTGAGCTTATCGCATTCCTTCTATTCAAATCGTATTTGGCGCTTGTCGTCGATTGGGGGAAAACCCATGAGGACGAAGAGTTGTCCGAAGAACGGATTGCAGGATTATTAAGCAACACTATTTTTACAAGTCTCTTAGCTTGAGACTCTTTTTTTATTCACGATTGACCATATGAGGATTTTGGTCAATTAGTACAAATGGAGGAATGAATGGATGAAAAAATCAATGATATTCGCGGAATGGAAACAGCTTCTCCGTACAAGAAAATTACTTGTACCGATGATCGCTATTCTTTTCATTCCAGTTTTATATGCAGGAATGTTCTTATGGGCATTTTGGGATCCATATGCCAATATGGATGCATTGCCTGTAGCGATCGTCAATTTGGATGAAGGTGCAGAGTTGGAAGGAAAACAGCTTGCGCTAGGCGATGAATTAGTCGATAAACTGTTGGATGGAAATAATTTTAACATCCAGGAAGTTTCCAAGGCGGACGCGGAAGCCGGCTTGAAAAATCAAGACTACTATATCGCGATTGAAATACCGGAGAACTTTTCGCAGCACGCTACGACATTGCTGGATGAAAATCCGGAAAAGTTGACGATCGTGTATAAGCCGAATGAGGGCTTTAACTTCTTGTCTGCCCAAATTGGGGAGACGGCGATGGAACGGATTCGTGCGGAAGTGAATGATAAAGTTGCTTCTACTTATGCTGAGCAGTTGTTTGACTCCATCAATGAGATGGGTACAGGCTTCGGCGATGCTGCGGATGGTGCGGGTGAATTGCATGATGGTGCAAGTGAGCTGGCAAAAGGCGCGGATGATTTGAAAGGGTATTTGGAAACGTTGGCGTCCAGCACAATCACGTTGAAGGACGGTTCCGACAAGTTGGCGCAAGGGACTACGGAAGCCGCGAAAGGTGCTGCGGATTTGAATAAAGGAATCGGTGCGCTTTCAACTGGTGTCGAAGATCTTCGCACGGGTGCAAGTAAAGCGAGTACGGGCGCATCCGATTTGCAGTCGGGGATCACAGATTATACGGCTGGTGTTGAGAAATTGAGAGCTAGCTATGCGCAAATTGCGGAAAAAGAAGCCGAGTTTGGAAAAGCGGTTGGAACAATCAAAGAAAAAACAGCTGCATTGAATGGGTCTGCTCAAAAACTTGCAGATGCTTCGAAAAATGTAAATGCGGGCATCAATGATCTATCCGAAAAATTGGCACCTGTATTAGCTTCATTGCCGGAGGATCAACAGGCCGGTTTGAAAGTGGCATTAAGCCAATTGCAACAAGGAAGTGCTGAACTATCGGGCGGTATGAGTGAGCTTTCCTCTGGAACTGCGGCGCTTAGCGATGGAACTGCCCAATTGAACAGCTCAGCTAGTCAGTTGCGCGACGGCCATGCGCAAGCACTTACAGGTCTGAATGAATTAAATGGATCTTCCGCTAAGCTCGTTGCAGGGTCTTCAGCTCTTACAGAAGGGAACGGTGCGTTAGCAGCCGGTCTTGATCAGCTGTCTGAAGGCGTTGTAAAAGCACAGAAAGGATCTTCTGATTTGGCTTCTGGCTTGAATGAATTGAATGCCGGCACGGGAACGTTGAAAGAAGGAACCGGTACGCTTGCTTCGAAATCGAAAGAGCTTGCGGACGGCTCGGCGAAGTTGACAGACGGCATGAATGAGTTGAATGAAGGAACAGTGACATTGCAAGAAAAACTAGCGGAGGCCAATGCAACCGCGGGCGAAGTGAATCCAAACGAGAAGACGTATGAAATGGCGGCATCTCCAGTTGATGTCCAAAAAGAGGGCATCAATGAAGTGCCGAACTATGGTACAGGATTCGCGCCGTACTTCCTGTCACTCGGCTTGTTTGTCGGGGCATTGTTAGTGTCAATTGTCTTCCCGCTCGTCGAACCGGCGATCAAACCGACAGGCGCATTCGGATGGATGGCGAGCAAGGTATCCGTCTTGGCGATCGTTGGACTTGTGCAAGCCTTAGTCGCAGTCGGCATCATTAAAGGAGCACTTGGAATGGAAACGGTCAATTTGCCGTTGTTCATTTTGACAGCGATTATTACGAGCTACACGTACATCGCAATCGTTCAGATGTTGGTGTCGTTGCTCGGAGATCCAGGCCGCTTCGTTGCGATTCTTGTATTGATATTGCAGTTGACAACGAGTGCAGGAACGTTCCCGTTGGAATTAATTCCTGAACCTCTTCAAGTGTTTAATACGTTGTTGCCGATGACATATTCCGTCCAAGCTTTCAAGGCGGCGATCTCCACTGGTGACATCGCGCATCTGTGGGCAAGCAACGGTGTGTTGATCGGCTTCATGGTCGCATGTTTGGCAATTACGTTCGGTTATTTTGCATTGGTGTTCAAAAAACGGTATTCAAGAGATACTGTAGAAGCATAAGAAAAAGCGATTTGCAGATGAATTTCTGCAAATCGCTTTTTTAATATGTGAGAGACTTTGGGCGCGCTCAAGAAATGAGTTTGGCGCTCAAGAATCGAGTTTTGCGCTCAAGCATCGAGTTTTGCGCTCAAGAATCGAGTTCTACGCTCAAGAATCGGAATCTGCGCTCAAGAATCAGGTTCTACGCTCAAGAATCAGGTTTCTGCGCTCAAGAATCAGGTTTGGCGCTCAAGAATCAGGTTTCGCGCCCAAGAATCGGGTTTGGCGCTCATGAAATGAGTTTTGCGCTCAAGAATTGGATTTCGCGCCCAAGAATCCGAATTCGCGCTCAAGATTCAAGCCCTGCACTCAAAGCGTCATCCCTTAACAATCAAGAACCTACATAATCCCCGCCATCAACATGGATCGTCTGGCCCGTCATATAGCTGGAATCGCTAGATGCAAGGAAGACATACGCCGGTGCGTTCTCCGCCGGCTGTCCTCGGCGCTTCACTGGTGTATCCGCTCCGTGCTGCTCTACTTTTTGTGCATCGAATGTCGCTGGAATCAATGGCGTCCATATTGGACCAGGGGCTACTGCGTTAACGCGAATGCCTTTGCCTGCCAAGTTTAATGCAAGTGAGCGGGTGAATGTTGTAATGGCGCCTTTCGTTGCCGAATAATCAATCAATCCCGGCGAGCCGTTATACGCCGTGACCGAAGATGTATTGATGATGCAATCGCCATCCTTCATATGAGCTAGCGCCGCTTTCGATAAATAGAACAAGCCGAAGAAATTGGTGTCGAACGTTTCGCGCAGTTGATCGCTTGAAATTTGAGAGATGTCGTCTTGCGGGAACTGCTTTCCGGCATTGTTCACGAGGATATTCAAACTGCCGAATTCCTGGACGACATCGTCAATCAGCTTCTCGCAATTTTCCTCTTCACTAATATCGATGCGAATTTTTTTTGCTTTTCCGCCGTATTGTTCAATCAACTCAACGGTTTTATTTGCATCGACATCTTCGGCTTCATCCAAGTATGCGATCGCCACGTTGGCGCCTTCTTTCGCAAAAGCCACGGCGACGGCGCGGCCGATTCCGCTATCCCCGCCAGTAATCAGGGCGTTTTTCCCTTTTAATTTACCGGACCCTTTATAGTTTTCATCGTCATAGAGGGGAGGTGGAGTCATTTCTGCTTCAATTCCCGGCTGATGATTTTGTGTCTGCGGTGTCACTTGTTCATCTTTTTTTTCATACTTGTCATTCATTGTCATATTCCTCCTCGAAAATATCGTTTACAATGAGATATTCCCTGTAAAGGAACCATTAAACTTTCGAGATGTGACTCGGTTTTTAATAAAAAAAACAGGGAATTAAGAGACCAGGGGGTGTGGGTATATGCACAGATCCACAATTTGGGATCAAATGAAATTGCCTGTCGTAGCAATTGTTTGGCTGATTTCAATGATTGTCCTTGTCATAGGAACCTACAATGCGATTTCAATTAGTACATATTCTATTTTTGCAGTGATTGCAATTTTATTTTTTATCGGGTCCGATCGTCTAGCCTTCTTCTTTTATATTATCTTGACTGTGGGGACGGTATTTGCCCTTTTAGTCATTGCGTTCAGGGATAATTGGAGCCCGCTTGATCAAGGGTTGGCAATTGTTTTGCATTTTCTGTTTCTTGTCCATTTATTTGCCCTATATAGCTTATCCAAGTATGTTTACCAGTTTCGAAGCGAGAATTATTTTTTGAAGGAACGGATTTTGCATTTGGAAGGTTTTATTACGGAAGAAGGTGTTTTGCCTCGGAAGGAATTTGAAAAACAGGCGGCATTCATTTTAGCGACGATGGCTAGACGGAACGAAACGGGCTATTTCGTGCAAATTGACTTGTCGGAATTGCCGAGGATGACGAAACGGACTGCATTATCGTTAGTAGGAAGCATTTTACATACGGAAAGTAGACAGCATTTTGATATTGTAGGAAAAACGGGTGAATTCAAGTTGACGATTCTTCTACAAAACACGGATGTCGACGGGGTGTCGGTTGTAAAAGGCCGAATTGAAAAGAAGTTGAAGGAGACGTTCCAAGAGAATGTGCTGGAGAAGATAGAGTGGACAGCAACACGGGTGGAGGGGCAGACGGCTTTGCCTGAAGGGGTGATGTCATGAGACGTCGAACAGTCCTCTTATTGCTAGTATTCCTCTTGTTTATAGCAGCCATTATTATAGGAGCGGTCTACAATATCGTCTACGTCTTATTGTTTACGACTGCCTTATTCTTATTGCTCCTATCCTATTATTCTCTATTGCTCGTTGCGGGTTTGTACAACCGTATTAAGATGGAAAGAGCGCCAACCCCGTCACTTGAATCCTATCCCGGAGTCGATATCCTCATTCCGGCTCATAATGAAGGGGTTGTCATGAAAGAAACGATCGAAGCGATGGTTAGCATAAAATATCCGGGTGATTTGCAAATATACGTATTGAACGATAATTCAACGGATGAAACGGCGGAAATTGCTCAAATTTTTGATGATACATATAAAAATGTGCATCATATTCAAGTGCCTCCCGGCGAACCCCGGGGCAAGTCACGAGTGCTGAACTATGGTTTAAGCATATCCTCGAATAAATATTATTGCGTCTATGATGCAGACAATCAACCAGAGCCTGATGCGCTGATCAAACTCGTTGCCACAGCCGAGCAGAACGAGCAATCGGCAGGAGCTGTTGGATATGTGCGTACGATGAATGAATCTGCAAACTGGCTGACCCGCATGATTTCAATTGAGTTTCAAGTATTCCAGCTCCTCATGCAATCAGGCAGATGGCAATTGTTTAAAACGGGTTCATTGACAGGGACAAATATGCTCGTCAAACGGTCCGTCATTGATGAGTTGGGCGGATATGACCCTTACGCCATCGCGGAAGATGCGGAATTGACGTTGCGAATCACCCAAAACGGGTATTACCTGCCGATCGTTCCCGATTCCATCACTTGGGAGCAGGAGCCTGAGACACTATCCGTTTACGTCAAACAACGTACACGCTGGCTACAGGGGAATCTGTATATCGTTGAGAAGACGCTATTGGAGCCAGGCTATTTCCGTGGGAAGTTGATTGTCCATTCCGTCCATCAGCTAATGGTTTACGTGATTTTTTGGCTATTTTTGATTGTGTCATATGTCTGGTTCATTCTCGGTATTCTCGATATTTTTGCTGTGCAATATAGCTATCCATTGCTGTTTATCTGGTATCTTTCCTATATTATCTATACGGCGCAGCTGTTTGCCGCACAGGCAACCCAACGGACATTTACGCCGATCAATGTATTTATTAGCGTCATCATGTATTTCACATATGCCCAACTGTTCACGTATTTATTTATACGAAGCTCGATTCGATATATAAAGGCGAAGAAAAATCAGCAAGTTATCGGCTGGGACAAAACTGCTAGATTTAAATCGAAATGATGTGCGTTATAATGGGGAAAAGGGGGATGTGTAGAAATGAAGAGATTGCTGTTAACGGGCTTTGAGCCATTTTTGAATTATCCCGTCAATCCAACCGCGCGGATTGTCGAAGAATTGCACGGGCTGGAAATCGGGAAATACCAGATTCATAGTGAAGTGCTGCCGGTCGATTTCAGTGTATCAGGCGATCGCATCATTTCTCATATTAAAAATGTGAAACCTGACGCAGTCCTGTCGCTCGGTTTATCCGGCGGTCGATTCAAAATTACGCCCGAACGGATCGCCATTAATGTGAACGATGGAGCGAAGGACAATAGTGGCCATGCCCCTGTTGATGAGCCAATTGTTGATGGAGGAGCGGACGGTTATTTCACGAATATGCCAATTAGGAAAATGGTCGATGCATTGAAGGGAGCCGGACTGCCTGCGGAAATTTCCAACACGGCTGGCGCTTATTTATGCAACCATGTCATGTACCGCGTCCTTCATTTTGTAAATGCACAACGTCCGGACATGCTTGCGGGTTTTATTCATATTCCTGCTTCCCATGAGCTCGCCGTCGAGCACGGACGAGTGCCAAGCTGGTCGCATGAAGACTTGAAACGGGCTATTGTGATGTGTATTGAAACGTTGGATTGAATGAAAAATGCTGGGAGAATGGATCTCCCAGCATTTTTTTGACACTTTACAATAATCCTATCCATTTCCAATACGTTGCACTGAACAAAAGAATGAGCAAATAGCCGATGACGGTGAGCGGTATGCCAGACTTCAGAAAATCCTTCACCGTAAATGCGCCTGTCCCATAAGCGAGCATGTTTTGCGGAGCGCTCACAGGGAGAAGGAAGCCAAAGCTAATGACGAATTGCTGGATCAGGACAAAACCAACATTGTTAGCATCAATTGCGATTGTCGTCGTCAAAGCGATGAAAATCGGGATGAGGGCGGACGACAAGCTTGTCGCGCTAGCAAATCCGAGATGTATTAAAATATTGAACAACGACAATAAAGCGATCGTCGCAAGCAGTGGCATATTTTCAAGCCCCATTGCGCCGAATACTTTGTCTGACAGCCATTGAGCACCGGTCGTATCGAGTAGGATCGTTCCAAGGGCGATGCCGACCGCAAAAACGATAATTGTCCCCCAAGGAATGAGTCGTTCAACCGTTTTCCAGTCGAAGACGCCGATTTTCGGCGATAATAGAATGGCGATCGCAACAAGTGTCACTGTTGTCGTATCAAGTGGATGCAGCTTTTCTTCTGTAGCCCACAGGAAAAGGAGAGCGACGGAAACGATGATGAGCCGTAGTTCCGAAGATTTCATCGGACCGAGTTCTTTCAACTGGTCTTTGATCAATTCCTTCCCGCCTTCAATTACTTGTGTTTCGGGTTTAATTAATTTCATCATGACGAAGTAAAGGACGACTGACATGATGATAGACCATGGTGCCGCGTATAAGAACCATGAGCTCCATGCCACAGAGACGCCGAATTCTTTTTCGATGAACCCTAAAGCGACCATATTTTGTGCAGCCCCGGTTTTGATACCGATATTCCAGATGGAGACGGATTGCACGGCAGTGATGACCAGTAGTGCGCCGAGGCGGCTGTTTGGCTGCAGACCGAATGCCGCCACCATTCCGAGTAAGATTGGTACAACCGCCCCTGCCCGGGCTGTTGCGCTCGGTACGAAAAAGGCGAGCACGATGGAAACAAGAATTGCTCCAAACACGATTGCCCCCGTTTTCACCCCGACTTTCGATAATATAAAGAGTGCGAGCCGCTTATGCAAATTGGTCGCCTGCATGGCAGATGCAAGGAACAAGGCGGCCGCAACGAGTGCCACGGCTGAATTGGAAAAGCCGCCAAGCGCCATCTTCAGCGCGGCTTTTGTACCAACAATCGTATCGGGATTCACCATATCCGGTGCAAAGCCGACCAGCAAGGCGACAAGTCCAATAATCATCGCAGCGCTGACAGGATAGGAAACCGCCTCCGTCACCCAAAGGATGACCGCAAAAGCCAATATGGCCAATGCCCGTTGACCTATCACAGGCAAGTCGTCCGGAGTCGGAAGTAGGACGATGGCAATCATAACGATAAAAGCTAACGCAATCCAAATAGGCTTTAAATTGCGTTTCGGAGTTTCCGCTTCAGATGCTTTAACCATTCCGATTCAATTCCTTCCTAGGTAATCTAGTTTTCCTTCATACTAGATTACCCCCGTGCCAAGCCCGCCAAACGGCCAAGAAAGATTGTCTAGCAAGGAGTGAAAAGGAGAAAAAAATATCCGGAGCCGCCAAATTGGCACTCCGGATGCTGCTTGTAGCAATTAGAAGAAAAAGAGCCCGATACTGACAACAATTCCGCTCAATATTAATACGAACACACAGTAGCCCATAATATCCTTTGCGCGCAATCCGGCAATCGCTAGCGCCGGCAATGCCCAGAATGGCTGAATCATATTCGTCCACGCGTCGCCCCATGCGATCGCCATAGCAGTTTTTGAGTAGCTGACGCCTAGTTCTTGAGCCGCTCCAAGCATGACCGGCGCTTGAACTGCCCATTGCCCTCCGCCTGACGGTACGAAGAAGTTAACGAGCCCCGCCGCATAGAAAGTGAAAAGTGGGAAAGTCGATTCAGTTGAAATGCTAACAAACCATTGGGACATAACCTTCGCTAATTCTGAATCCACCATCATGCCCATGATTCCTGCGTAAAACGGAAACTGGATAATAATCCCGCCCGACGTCTTCACAGCATTTGCAACTGCCGCAAGAAAACGCTTTGGAGTTCCGTGGAAAATGATGCCTAGAATAAAGAAAATCAGGTTGACAATATTCAAATTCAAATCGAAGCCTTTGCTGACAAAGTGCTGCACAAGATAAACGACACCTAATGCACCAATGAGCATTGATAAAATCACACTGTTTTCAAGGCGTGCCGCAGGCGTTTTTTCTTGTGCCTCGTCTACTTCAAATTCCTCTTCCAACAGCTTAGGGTCGACGGTGACCGTATCCTCCGGTTTTGGCATCATAAAACGATTCAACAACGGTAAAGTTATAAAAATGACAGCGATAATAAATAGATTATACGTTGAAAAAATCGTTTCGGACGTTGGAACGACACCCATCATTTTTTCGTATGGATGACCCTCCGTTGCAATTGACAACGGAATTGACCCGCCTAGCCCTCCGTGCCAAATGATAAATCCGGAATAAGCGCTTGCGATTAACAGCCGATAATCGACCGTCGTCACTTTCTTTGCAATCTCTTTAGCAAACAATGCTCCGATGACTAGACCAAATCCCCAGTTGATCCAACAAGCAATCAGCGATACGACTGTGACGAGTAGAATAGCCGTACCCGGTGACTTCGCCAATCCTGCCAGCGAACTTAATAATTTCTTGAAGAAAGGACTGCTTGCCAATACATGTCCTGCGACTAATACGATAACCATCTGCATCGTAAATGCAAGAAGACCCCAGAAACCATTCCCCCAGTGGGCCGTCATTTCGAGCGGACCCGAATCCGTTAGACCGATACCGAGCAAAAAGACGACAAGAGTCAGAATGGCAACGAATATGTATGGATCCGGCAAGTACCTTTCCATGATCGTGTTCGACCATCTTGTAAGTGTTTTCATTCCCATTACCCCCTATTTTTTCTCACACCCTATTAGACTACCATATTCAAATTAATGTGCAAAAATGTTTTTTCCGAAAAGTGAAACGTAATTGATTCCAAGAAGTCTACTTTGTAAAGAGGAATTTGAGGAAAGGTGATGAAATTGAGGAAACCGGTTATATGGTTTGCTGTTGCTATGATTATGGTCATGGTCGTTGCAGGAGTCACAATGTTCATGGAGAAGGTGAATGTTTTCGCAGCAGGTACAGCTCTTAGTGACAATGGATGGAAAGCGCATTTTTCCGAACCTTTGGCGAAAGGGGCCATTCATGATGGTTATGTTTATGTAACCGATCAAAATGGCGCGAAGGTGGAAGTGGGGTTGGAATTAATGAACGATGGCAGGACATTGCAAGTAGCAGGGCTTCAACCGGGCAACTATGCATTGCGGATGGAGCAAAAAGCGGTGAGCAGCCAATTCAAGTCGCTCAAGCGTAATAAAATCGAATTCACAATTTATGATTCAATTGAATCAATCAGCTCTGCAGCTGACTTGAAAGCGTATTTTGAGAGAGCGAAGGATATGCAGTCTGTAGCGGTATCCTATGAAGCGGTTGAAGAAGAATCATCTGCAAAAGCTTCGATGGATAGTGCGAAAACATCGAATGCGGTTGGCGGTGGCGACCATTCATCGACAAATATTCAAGTCGAAGGCGTGGACGAATCGGATATCGTAAAGACGGACGGCGATTATGTGTACTCCATTTTCGAGGGGACGTCCGTAAAAATCGTCGATATCCGAAATCCTAAAAAGATGAAAATCGCTGCTGAAATTAATCCGAAAGACGATTATTATCCATCACAGCTATTTTTACATGATGACTTGCTCATAGTGCTTGGCGAAAAAATGCAGCGCTATCCGGATAAAACGAATATGATGGATAAAATCATGCCGATGAACAGCTTGACGACTGTCCGTCTATACAATATTGCGAAGCCGGAAAAGCCGGTTTTCGTCCGCGAGCTTGGTGTGGAAGGCTATTTAAAGAGTGCGCGAAAGACAGATGGCATGCTGTATCTCGTGACAAATGTGTTTCCGGATTTCTGGGCGATGGAAGAAATCGAAGGGGATGCACTGCGTCCACGCGTGTTTGATTCGAATGAAAAAGAGAAGAAATTCATGGAATTCGGAGACATTGCCATTTTACCTGGCGCAACCGACCCTTCCTACTCCGTCATTACGGCAATCGACTTGACGTCTCCAAAAACTTCCGAACTTAAAACGAAAGGGTTTCTTGGAAGCAGCGACCAAATGTACATGACGAAGGACCATCTCTATTTGACGGCATTGAAATACGAAACAACAACAAATTCACGCAGTGCCGAAATTATGATTTGGAATCCGGGTAAAGCAAATACTGAAATCTTCAAGTTTACGCTCGACGGGGCTGATATCGAGTTTTACCGTTCGGCTGAGCTGGGCGGGACGATTTTGAATCAATTCTCCATGGATGAATACAAAGGGAATTTCCGCGTTGTCATGACGGAAGGAAATATGTGGGATGAGAAAAACCCTTCTAAAAACCATCTGTATATTTTGAATGAAAACATGAAAACGACTGGCTCGGTGAAAGGCCTCGCGAAAGGGGAACGCATCTATTCGGCGCGCTTCATGGGAGATAAAGCATATATGGTGACATTCAGGGAAACTGACCCGCTATTCGTTATAGATGTCGCTGATCCTGCCAAGCCGAAAGTGTTAGGCGAGTTGAAAATCCCAGGTTTCTCGAATTATTTGCATCCATTAGATGAAAATCATTTGATCGGCTTCGGATATGATACAGTGGCGAGGAAGAATCCGTCGGGAGGCGAGCCGCTGATTTTGACGCAAGGTATGAAAATCTCGTTGTTCGATGTAACGGATTTTCATAATCCGAAAGAGAAATTCACGGAAATCATTGGAGGGCGGGGAACGTATTCACCTCTCCAATACGATCATAAGGCGCTGTTCCAGCATAAACAGAGGAATCTCTACGGTTTCCCGATAAGCATCTATGAAGAGGGAAAAAAGGAGTTTGATGTGGACTATAAAGGTTCCGGAGCTCTCGTTTATGAAATCACTCCAGAAAGCGGAATTGTGCTGAAAGGCGATTTGGTGAATAAGAAAGCTTCTGGCGAACAGTATGAAGATTGGGAGAAGCAGATCCAGCGGCTGCTGTACAGCGGAGATAGCTTGTTTACATTGTCTATGAATGAAATGAAAAGCTATAAGCTCGACTCCTTTAAGGAAATCGACACGTTGAAGATGAAATAAAAAAGGAGCCGCACCCGTGCGGCTCCTTTCAGCCTGTTGACAAACGCTCGCATCCGTTGTTGCTCGTCTCGCTCGTCCGCTCATGAACTTTAGTTCTATTCGCGTCTTCGCTCGACTTCGCGCCTAGGCTGGCAAGCGTTTTCAATCAGTCTGAGGAAATTCCTGTCCATTGCCACTTGCTTTAAAATGAAATCTCATTCCCTTTTACAGGTTCTCCGATATAATAGCCTTGGATGGCATCAATGCCCATTTCTTTCAATGCCTCGAACTGCTCCTCAGTCTCGACGCCTTCCGCAATGACGTAGAGGCCCATCGATTTCCCGAAAAGAATCATCCCTTCGACGAGCTGCCGTGTTTTCGGCATCGTCAGCAAGGAATTAATGAACACTTTATCAATTTTCACTTTGGAAATTGGCAATTGCTGCATGTATCGGAAAGAGGCATATCCCGTACCGAAATCATCGAGGATGAATCGAATGCCTGTCTCTTCAAACGCTTTCATTTGTTTAATGATTGTCTGTTCCTGTTCAGCTTGGAACGCGAATTTTTCCGTTATCTCCAATTCAATCTTATCCGCAGGGCACTTCGTTTTCTCTAAAATGCCTGTCAGCTTTTCCTTCATCTGCGAAGAGTCGCCGAATTCCCGTACCGATGAATTGACGGAAATGCGGATATCGGGTTTATCGGCCATCAGCTTGACTGCAAGAGTAGCAGCTTCTTCGAGCACGTAAGCTCCGATAGCATGAATCAACCCATTCTCCTCCGCAATCGGTATCAGTTCATCCGGCTGAATATGCCCGATTTCTTCGTCCTCCCAACGGACAAGCGCTTCATACACAAGAACGTTGCCCGTCGCTATATCCAACTGCGGCTGATAGACGACTTGCAAGTTATTACGATCTAGCGCTGTCAGCATTTTCTTGTCGATGAGGGAACGACGATTCAATATTTTATGGGACTCTGCGGATAAGGAGGAAATACGCCCTCCGCCTTGCTCGGTAATCGCTTTCATCGCTGCTAACGCTGCTTTGTAAAGATGTGAATAGGAAAGCTGGTCTTCCGGATATCGGACGATGCCTCCACTTACCGATAACGGTAATGAATGGTTCTCGATGTAGATAGGCTGCTCTTTCAAAAACTCTAGAAAGCCTTGGACGAACCAATCCCCGAAAGACGTCAGAACGACAAATTGGCTGACGCCGACTCTTGCGATTGAGTCTCCTTGGAAATACCGTTTCAATCTGTTCGTAAATTCCTGGATCAAAACTGATTCTGAATCATACGATTGGAGATCTTTCAGTGTATAATAGTGATCGATTGCTATGTACACGAACGAAAAATGCCTATTCTCTTCAATATATTCATTGACAAGCGTCTCTAATTTGTGCCGACTCATCAGTCCGGTCTCAAAATCGATGAAGGCAATTTGCTGGAGCTTCTCCTTTAACTCGACGTCTTCTGTAATATCAAGCTCTAAAAAAGTACTAGATTCAAGCGTTCCGTTCGCATCTAACGTAGGGATAGCCATCATTTTTACATAATAAGGTTCGCCATGCCGTGTCATTTTTTCGGCTGTTCCGAACCAAGATTTCCCGCTTGATAGACGGTTCCAAATCGCGTGTGCTTGCGCCTGGCTATGTTCATCCTCGGAAAACATTTGCCAAAAGGATTTTCCGAGAATTCGTTTTGGTGTCCAATTGCTTGAAGCTAAGAAGTTATGATTCGTGTAAGTTATCAAGCCTTCACCATCCGTACGGGTCACCATTAAGAACTCTACAAGACTGTCCATGACAATCGGTAGTTCGGTTCTATCTGTTTGGTTTGCCGGTTTCATCTTTTTGTCCCCTTTCGGATGTCATATGTATTTTATTATATAGGAAGTTCAGTAAATATACAGTACATCTTTTATGACATAACAAGCACATCTAAGAAGTTATTACACAAAACAAAAGGTCGTGGATTAATATGGAAAGAGCAAAAGGGATTTTCATGATTATCACAGGAGCTATGCTCTGGGGTGCGACGGGACCGATGATGGAATGGATTCTGGATACTGGTAAAATGTCCGTCTCCTTCATGCTTATCGTCCGGCTGGTGCTAGCAGGACTCGGGCTCCTTCTCGTCTTAAAAATAAAAGGCGTACATATTACGCGCCCGCTCCGCCAAAAAGTATGGCTTCGTCAAATGGTCATTTTCGGCATCATTGGCATGCTCGGCGTGCAATTTTCATTCGCTGGATCGATTCATACGAGCAACGCAGTCATCGCGACACTATTTCAATTTCTAGCGCCAATTTATATCATCCTATTCGTCTCAATTAGGCAAAAGGAATACCCGCCAGCTGCTCAAGTGATCGGAATGGCTGTCACGATGGCGGGCCTTTATCTTCTTCTGACGAACGGAACGCTATCCGGCTTCGCTTTGACGAAGGAAGCACTTTTCTTCGGGCTTGCCGTCGGATTCACATTTGCCTTTTACACACTGTATCCTGTTCGGCTTATGAATGAATGGGGAGTCCTCCTCGTCGTCGGATGGGGCATGCTGATTGGGGGATTTACGCTTCTCTTTTTAAATATCTTGACGTTCAGACAAGAAATCGATGTACTTGCTGAGGTGAAATTATCCTCCATGCTGCTGCTAGTCATTATTGTCGGGACGGTCGCATTCCTTCTATTCCTCGGCAGCATGAAATATATTTCCCCGGTCGAAACGAGCATTCTTTCAAGCTTCGAACCGCTGACAGCGATGATTATTTCCGTCATCTGGTTCGGCAGTGTATTGGGCTTATGGCAAATAGTCGGCGGTGCCATTATGCTTGTTGGCGTCACGGGCCTTTCGATAGCGGGAAGCAAGGCGAAAGAAGAAGGTATACCACCGGAATCCTGAAGAAGGTTCCGGTTTTTTGACGTTCATCGATGTCAGAACTTCCGAACTACTCAATATACGCCCTATACAGAGATAGCGACCTGTGTCATAATGGTGACAATAAAAAATAATTCGTAAAACGAAACAGTTTTTGGGGGTCCGTAAGATGAAGACAGTTTTTTCATATGCAAAGCCGTATAAATGGCCGATTCTCATTGCCTTGTTCCTCATGCTGACAGAGCTGATGGTAGAGTTGATTCAGCCATTATTGATAGCGAAAATCATCGACGACGGCATATTAGCGGAAGATGTCAGTGTCATTTGGACATGGGGAAGTGTCATGATGGGTCTGGCGTTCGTCGCATTCTTTTCAGGTGCGATTAATTCTTACTTTGCTGCTCATGCCGCGCAAAGCTTTGCGTTTGACTTGCGCCAGGCGCTATTCCGCCAAGTGCAGTCATTCTCCATGGCTACCTTTTTACGATTTCCGACAGCGGGATTGATTACCCGCTTGACGAGTGACGTGACAATGGCGCAAAACGTCCTGTTCATGTCGCTCCGGATTATGCTACGGGCACCTTTGCTAGTGCTCGGCAGCTTGATTATGGCATTTCTCGTCAATGTGAAGCTAGCGCTCTACCTCGTCATCGGGGCACCGATCCTGTTAATTTTCCTGTTTATTATGGCGAGAAAAGGGGTCGGCTATTTTGCAACCGTGCAACGTAGGCTTGACCGGGTGAACCGTGTCATTCAAGAAAACTTGCAGGCGGTTCGTCTTATTAAAGCTTATTTACGTGGAATGTACGAAGCAAGCCGGTTTTCAAAAGTAGCAGGGGCACTCCGCAAGGATACCGTCAAGGCAATGCGCATGATGGAGCTCATTTTGCCCGTTCTGCTATTCGTCATGAATGTCAGTCTTATGGCTGTCCTTTGGTTTGGTTCCGTCGAGATTGGGAATGGAAACGCACAAGTCGGCGAGCTTGTCGCGATTGTCAACTATGCGATGCGGATGACAGGCGCATTTTCGATGTTTGCCTTCATTATAAGTGCATTCTCCCGCGCGAAAGCATCCTCTGAGCGGATGGAGGAAGTGCTGCTTGCGGATGAGGATTTGGAAAACCACGACATGGAAAGCTCGGGGCTGGGCAGCCTGGAAGGTGATCTCCGTTTCGAAAACGTTTCCTTCCATTATCCAGGGAAGCCGGAACCGATTTTGGATAAAGTGTCTTTCCACGTGTCTCCTGGCGAAAAGCTCGCCATCATGGGGGCGACCGGATCAGGAAAATCGACGCTTCTCAATCTTATACCAAGGATGTTCGAACCGACGGAGGGGAAAATCTACGTCGGCGGAATCGATGTGAAGGAGTGGGCGCTGAAAGATTTGCGTGATACGATCGGGCTCGTCCCTCAGCAGTCGATTCTTTTCACGGGGTCCATTTTGGAAAACCTTTCATGGGGAGACAGCGATGCGGAGCCGGATGAACTGATCGAAGCGGCTATGAAAGCACAAATCCACGAATCAATCGATTTATTCCCGCAGAAGTACGGAACGCGGGTCGGACAAAAAGGAGTCAACTTGTCGGGCGGACAAAAGCAACGGTTATCCATTGCGCGGGCGCTCGTCCGGAAACCTTCGATCCTCATCCTTGACGACAGTACGAGTGCATTGGACGTCAAAACGGAAAATGCCTTATGGGAAGCGCTGAAAGGAGAAGCGGCGACGATGCTTGTCGTTACGCAGAAAGTGCAGACGGCGAAAGGTGCGGATCAAATTCTTCTATTAGATGAAGGGAAGGTCGTCGGATACGGCAACCATGCAGATCTCATGAAGCAATCAGCATTGTACCGGAAAATAGCCGAATCCCAATCGGAAGAGGAGGTGGACGCTGATGTTGCGAACAATTCGTAAGCCATTCGGATATGAACCGATTATCAAGAAAGAAGACATTAAAGGTCCTGGCAGAAAGAAAGTAGAGCGGGCAAATGATTGGAAATCGGTATTGCTAAGAATTTGGAAGCTTGTCGATGAACAACGGGGGCTGCTTATACTCGTGCTCGCCCTCGTACTCGTCAGCTCGGGTCTCGCATTGCTCGGCCCATTCCTGATCGGGCAAATAATTGATACGCATATTATTCCGATGCAGTTTGACGGATTGGGATCCAAGATCGGCTTGCTGATCGCAATCTACGCGGGATTATCGCTTGCGACTTATTTCCAAAGCTTTTGGATGGTCGGCATCGCGCAACAAACGATTTTCAGGTTGCGGACGAGTCTGTTTACTCATCTTCAGAAGCTGCCTGTCACATTTTTCGATAAAAGGCAGCATGGAGAATTAATGAGCCGTGTGACGAATGACATTGAAAACGTCAGCCAGACGTTGAATTCATCATTCATCCAAGTGTTCTCAAGTATTTTGACATTGTCAGGAACACTTGCGGTCATGCTATATCTCAGCCCGATTTTGACATTGCTGACGATGATCATCGTTCCGGTCATGTTCATCGCAATTCGGTGGATTACCCGACGAACGGGATTGCTGTTCAAGGAGCAGCAGCAAGCGGTCGGACAATTGAATGGGATGATTGAAGAAACGATTTCAGGACAACGGATCATTAAAGCGTTCTCGCAAGAAGAGCGTGTCATGGAGGAATTCGCGGAAAAGAGCGATCGACTGCGCAGAACGGGGTTCTGGGCATTGACGTATTCCGGATTCATTCCCAAAGTGATGAATATGTTGAACAACGCGGCGTTTGCGATTGTCGCAGGTGTCGGCGGATTGCTTGCACTTAAAGGGGATGGCATTGTTACTATTGGAACAATCGTCATCTTCTCCGAGTATGCACGCCAATTCACACGACCGCTCAATGATCTGTCAAACCAATTCAATACCGTCCTTTCCGCGATTGCGGGGGCGGAACGGGTATTCAATATTATGAATGAGCCGATCGAGCAGGATGATGCGGTCGGACATAAGGACACCGTCTTAACAGGTGATGTCCAATTCAAAAATGTCTCATTTGGCTATGCGGTCGGTACGGACGGTTATACGGTTGAAGACATTTCCTTTCACGTAAAACCTGGCGAAACAGCGGCATTCGTCGGAGCGACCGGAGCAGGGAAGACGACGATTATGCAGCTGCTTGCCCGCTTCTATGAGGCGAATGAAGGGCAGATCCTCATTGACGGAATTCCGATTAAGGAACTGCCGCGCCAAACATTGCGGAGCCAGACAGCATTCGTCCTCCAAGATCCGTTTTTATTCGAAGCCACCGTCATGGAAAACATTCGGTACGGCAAGCTCGACGCCACGGATGAAGAAGTGATCGAGGCGGCGAAAAAGGCGAATGCACATAGCTTCATTTTGAGGCTTGAAAACGGATATGACACCGTTCTGACAGCGGATGGCGGCGAAATTTCACAAGGACAGAAACAGTTGCTCTCAATTGCAAGGGCACTCGTCGCAGACCCTGTATTGCTTCTACTCGATGAGGCGACAAGCAGCATCGATACCGTCACTGAACTCGAAATCCAAGAAGCGCTAGACCGGTTAATGGAAGGAAGAACGAGCTTCGTTATCGCCCATAGGCTGAATACGGTTCGAAAAGCCGACATCGTCTACGTCATGGGGCAAGGCAAGCTCATCGAATCCGGCAGCCAAGAGGAATTGATTGAAAAACAAGGGGTTTATTATACGATGTTGAAGGATTCGAAAATATAAGCACAAAAACAGGCGAGGAAAATGTTCCTCGCCTGTTTTATTCAAATCGTTATTTTCGATCTTCAATATCCAACTTCGTACCATCGTCGAAGTTCACTTCCAAATCGAACTTCGTATATGAGTCGAGTCCAAACCATTCCATAATTCTATTAGTAACATCTTCGTTCGACATATCATGCGTCAGCATAATTTTCGTGAAGAACTCATCCAGCTTATCGAACGCTTCCTGATCCTTCAAATTTAAATTCGCTAATCTATTCACATACTTTGCATCACTGGCTTCATTCACATCATACTCTGCATCAACGGCATCTTTCCCATCGACCTCAATCTCCAAATCGAACTCATTGAAGCCATAGCCGTCGCCCGTATTCATCGTGCCGCCTTCTTTTTCATCCTCGTAAATAATCGTCGCATCTTCCCGCGCCGGATCATCTGCATTTTTGCTTGCATTTCCACAAGCGCCAAGGACGAGAACAGCCATTAAAAGAAGCATGACGACCTTCATATTATCCCTCATGTTCGCAAACCTCCTGTTGTAGTCTCTATTTATTGATTTCCTACATTCTGCGAAATTAAACACAAAGACCATTTTTGGGAATCGCGTCAGCGAAAGTGGTAGGAATGGAATTGGCCCGCATTCATTTTATCGGGGAACGCGGGAATTTGTGCGAGTCGGTGATAACGGTCAGAGAGTCGGTGATAAACTCGTTTAAGTCGGTGATAAAGTGTCAAGAGCCGGTGATAACATCCACTAAGTCGGTGATAACAACATATTTGCGGCTAATAAAAAACAACCGGGCGCTTGCACCGGTTGTTTCTTACCATTTCGCGCGGTGATCTTCCGCGCTGCCAAGCATTTGACGGATTCGTAAAATCGAGCCGTCGTTCAGCTTGACACGGCCGTTGAAATAGCCGACGAGCTGATTGACGTTCGTTTGGACGAGCTGCGCATTCGTCTTGGAAACCCGCTCAAAGAAAGGGGAAAACGTCAAGTCGACTTGGTCAGAAAACTTTGTTCCGATATGCCAAGGATGCATGAAATTGTCCTTGTCATACGTGAAGATGACATCTTCATGCAGCTTCGTCATGACACCGTCTACGAATACTGCATTTTCCGTCATTCCCGTACCATCCGTCCATTTTCCGCCGAAATTCAGACCGATTCTCCGACCACCTAAACGTTGGGAAGCCATCGCCCAATTCCACTCCGCTTCGCGCGGCCAAATACCGCGTCCATAATCGAGCACGGCAAAGCTATAATCAGGATTGAAATTATACCGTTTCTCCCCGATCTTCACGAAGCCCGCTGTCGGCAATGTATGGTGCTTTGCTGTGAATTGGAACCGATCCCGGTTGCGGGGGATAACGACGTTCAACGAATCATCTTCGTCCGGATGCGCGATGTGAAGATCGGCATGAAGCACTTCATTATCAAAATCGGGTATCGTCACAGATAGATGGGTTTCTCCTTGTATATGCACGAGCTGGACGGACATCCGCTCGTTGACGAATTTCACACTGCCAAGAACATCCTCCGGCATCTTCACCTTTCGCCCAACCGGCAGCACGACTTGCTTCTCATAGAACCGCTGCGTTTCATAATCGAGCAAATAGACAAAGCAGACAGCCGCATAATCCAAATGGCTGATCGTCGCAGAAAATAGAAGATCCTCACCGAACACACACCAATAATTCCATTTCTTCTTCCGCATGAAATGGCCCTTTAAATTGCTTATAATGATAGGACGGCGGGCAAACCCAATTGCTTCGGGATTCAACATCCCTTTCTGATCGCACAGAAACACCGTGTCCTTCAGTTCTCTTTCAGCATGTTGCAAGGAGATCTCCCCCGATCTATTGTCTTTTTAATGTGACATGTTATAATCTATATTGTATCAGATATACGGGGCATTAGCTCAGCTGGGAGAGTGTCACGCTGGCAGTGTGAAGGTCACCGGTTCGAACCCGGTATGCTCCATCATTAGGAACCTCATCAAATTAACATTTGATGAGGTTTTTTATATAGGCACCTAGTAAATCCAGGAACGCAATAATAAAATTTAGCACGGGGATGGCATCGGTAAAAGTTCGATATCTTTTCCGTTTTTTTACGATTGACACGACACCAATTAGTGTCGTATTATAGTGACACCGAACAGTGTCCAATCTTTAGGAGAGGGGGAAGGATTTTGATTACGACTGACCAAGAGCGCGATGTTTTTGTAGCCATTGCAGATCCGACGAGACGAAAGTTGATATGGTTATTGGCAGGTTCCGATGAGTTGGCGCTTTACGAATTAACCCCTCATTTTCAGATGGGACGTACTGCAGTTTCTAAACATTTAGCAATTCTGAAAGAAGCTGATTTAGTGAAAAACCGTAAAATTGGCAGAGAAACAAGGTATCGGTTAAACGCAGCTCCCTTGCAGGAAGTTAAAGACTGGTTATCGTTTTATGAGGATTTTTGGACGGAAAGTGCGGCGAAACTAAAGAACTTATTGGAGGAATAGATGATGGCGGATTTATCATTGGATTTTCAATTTAAAAGTCCTATCAATAAAGTATGGGATGCATTAACGAACTCAGAAATTCTTGCGAAATGGGTGATGGAAAATAATTTCAAACCGATTGTCGGATACAAATGTCAGTTTCGGAATGAGGCAATCGGTTTAGTTGTAGAGAGTGAAGTATTGGTTGTTGATGAGCCTACTACATTATCGTACACATGGGTCGGTGGACCGATCGATACGATTGTCACATGGACATTAAAACAGGAAGGTGAAACAACCCACTTACATCTGGCTCACACTGGATTTGAAGAAGAAAATCGGGCTGCGTTCAATGGCGCGAAATATGGTTGGACAAGTATGGTTGACGAGTTGAATAAACTGGTAGGAGAAATGTAAATGGTTTTTTTTCAAGATGCAGTAGCAATCTTCAAAAAGAGAGACTTAGTATTCATTGAGAGCTACAAAGAATCAGATGGTGTATATACTTTTCGATTTGAAAAAGAGAAGAATTTAACGTGGAAAGCGGGACAACATGGGCTGTTTACGATTACTCATAAGAAAATAAAAAATGGTATACGTCCAATAAGTGTGGCATCTGCTCCTGCTGAGAATATTGTTCAACTAACGCTAGGAATTAGTGATGATCCAAGTGACTTTAAAATGGCGATGTTAGAATTAAAACAGGGCATGAAAGTAAAAATGAGCGGGCCAGTAGGGTCGTTTTATTTAACCGATAACGGTCCTTCCATCTTTATTGCGGGCGGTATTGGAATTACACCATTCCGGTCGATGCTAAAGCAGATTGAGGAGGAAGGGAACGTAGGCGGAAAGCAAATACATCTACTTTATATAGATAGCAAAAAGTCATTTGTATATAAAGATGAACTCGATGAAATTGCTAATAATACTGCGGCAACTGTAACGTACCTCGATCAGAGGAACGACTTACCTGAGGAAATAAATAAGCTGTCCAACTTATATCAGAACGATGGCAACTACTATATTGCAGGTCCTAAGGCGATGGTAGAATCCATTTCCGCTCATTTACAAAGTAATGATATTTCGAAGAAGAGTATTAAAAAGGATGTCTTTTTTGGTTATTAAAGAAACCCCATTCTATGGGGTTCAAGAGTGTAGACAAAGTCGTTTTTGGACTTTGTCTACACTCTTTTTTAAGGCAAGTGGCAATGGGCAGGAATTTCCTCAGCCTGATTGAAAACGCTTGCCAAGGAAGGCAACCTAAGATCGCCACGTCCTGTGGCAACGGTTGCATGACTCGCTTCCTGCGAGCCCGCGCGAAGTCGAGCGAAGACGCGAATAGAACTAAAGTTCATGAGCGGACGAGCGAGAAAGGAAGGCATCCTAAGTGCGCCGCGTCCTGCGGCAACGGATGCATGACCTACTTCCTGTAGGCCTCAACAACGGATGCGAGCGTTTGTCAACAGGCTGAAACCCCATTCTATGGGGTTTTTTTGAATTGCTTTGTTAATGGGAGGGGCACATATACATACAAAGTTGAATATCTTATAGGCGAAGTCATTATAACGACGGAGGAATCGTTATCGGTTATTTGGTTACTGTAGAGTCAGGTGTAAATCTGTATGTTGAAGATCTTAATCCGGAGGGCAGCAAGACCATTGTATTTATACATGGATGGCCGTTGAGTCATAAACAGTTCGAATATCAGTTTAATGTGCTTCCTACAATGGGGTATCGATGTATCGGCATAGACTGGAGAGGCTTTGGAAATTCGGATAAACCTCTCGATGGCTATAACTTAGATAGATTGGCTGATGATATCCATGTAATTGTCGGTACACTTCAATTAAAAGATTTTGTACTTGTAGGTCACTCGACGGGTGGGTCTATTGCGATTCGGTATATGACCAGGTATAACGGTTATGGGGTGTCTCGGCTTGTTCTTGTTGACGCCGCTGCCCCAATAGGCTTCTCAGAAGAGACAGCTAATCGGTATTTGGAACAATCGTTAAATGATCGCCCAAAGCTGATGCAGGAAGTAATAGACGGCTTTTTCTTTCAATATATATCGAGCCGATTCTCAGATTGGTTCTTTCAAATGGGAATGCAAGCTGCGGGATGGTCGACGGCTGCAATCATTGTTTTATTAAGAGAAATGAATTTGTCTGAGGATCTTCCGAAAATTGTTGCCCCAACGTTACTTATTCATGGTATCCATGATAAAGTTATTCCCTTTTCACAAGCTAAGGAAGTAAATAAATTAATCTCGAATTCGCAGCTAGTCCCCTTCAAATATAGCGGCCATGGTGCTTTTTGGGAAGAGCGTGATAAGTTTAACGAGTTATTAATTCAATTCATTCATTAATAAAACAAAAAAATTGCCCTACACTTAATTGTGAGGGCAATTTTCATTTTTATATCATTTATCCTTCCCAAGAACCTTCTCCCAATCAATTGTCCCGTCCTTCACTTGATCGCGAAGGGGATTGGGACGTCTTCCATTTCATTTTTACCAAGCCATTCAAGCTCTGCTCCAATTGGAATCCCTTCTGAAATATACGTCAAATAAGCGACCATGGCGTTCAGGTCCTCATCGCCTTCCTCAAAAGGCTCGCCGTTCATGCTGCGGACCATGCATCCATTAATACGATCTTCAAGAGTAAGCACTTTGTCTGCCCTCTCATTATATTGTGGATAAACGGCCGTAATGCCGACAAGAGAAGAGGTGTCTTGATCGAGTCCGTCTCCAGCGTGGCAGCTTGTACATGATAATTCATTCACAAGATGCTCACCGTCCTCCACAGAAGATGCCTTTGCGCGTATTGCGTTGGATGTGTCATTAATTAATTCGCGTCCTCTCAAAATCGCTTCTCCCATCGGTCCTTCAGGCACATCGTCGAGGGAAGGCGGATTATACGCAATCTCCTCTCCTTTTTCTTCTGTAACAGCTGGAGATTCCCCATCCATGAGGGCTTTATCGTTTTTCAGCTGATTCGCTAACAGGACGATGATTCCTAGAGATATAAGAAATAAGAATCCGATAGTTAGTGTAGTGATCTATTCACCTGTCTCCCTCTCTTTCTCTAACTATAGTATCCCTGTACCCTTTGTATATTTTGGTAAACGGGTGTAGACGGTGAGTAGTGTGTAGTAAAAAAGGTCCAATCTAAAGATTGATAAAATTAGAAACCTTCCTGTATACTTAGTAGGAGTTTGAGTGAGAGGTGAGGCTTTAATGAAAAAACAGAAATATTTGCCGATTGCTGTCTATGCAGCTCTTTTGGCTATGGCCATTGCGGCGAATATCCAACCTATATTATTGGATTTTGGTCTCACCTTCATTATTCCGACAATCTTTTTACTGCTCATTCTATCATTATATGGCTTTCCGATAGGGATCCTGTCAGCGTTCATAACGGCGGGAATCGGATTATATATTGACGGCTCCATCATCGGTGCAGTATTGCTTATGACGGAAATTGCGGCAGTAGGTCTATTGTTGAAATACCGCAAATGGGGCGTATTATATAGCGCACTTCTTTATTGGGCTGTCATCGGACTGCCGATGTATGCAATTTATGTATATATGCATAACGAATTGGACGGTTGGTTTGCCATATTGGCATTGATCAGCAAATTGATCAATAACATCCTTTGCGCGCTCGTCGCTGAAATACTTCTAACGTATATCCCTTTTAAAAGATGGATCTATGGGGATGAAAAGAATACATATTCATTCCACTACTTGATTTCGCACATCGTTCTTATGGCAATTGCGCTTCCGTATTTGATTTTTTTAATCGGTGACATTCATTACACAGAGAACCAAATTGAGCGATCGATGAGCAGCCAGCTGCAAGGGCGAGTGAAAATCATTACGAATGAACTGAGGGATTGGGATGAGTATTCTATTTTAGCATTGCGTCTTCAGGGCGTTTTGCAAGTTGCGAAAGTGGATTCATTGATAGGGAACATTGATGAGCAAAATATGCACATCTATGTATTGGATAAGGACAATCGTATGTTGTATTCGAATTCACAATCCACTTTGGACAGTACAATTGCGAAATTCAGCGGTGAAGGGCATTTCACGGAAATCGGGACAAATAGTTATCGATGGGTGCCAAGAGATCCGAATGGGATGGACGATGCCGCTATCATCGGACAGACAAGCTATTTATCCACCGTTGAATTTAATAAGAATTCGATGCGTGTCCTCGTTGAGGTGCCTTTGAGAATTATGTTCGAAGAGGAAGTTAAAGGATTTGCGTTGGAATATGCAAACCTCTTGTTGTTCATCGTCATCGGAATTGGTTTTACCGCAGTTTTGAAGGCATATATTGTGCGCACTTTCGGCAAGTTATCCGATACGACGACGGGCCTTCCGAGAAAGCTGAAGGAGTCGGCACATATTAAATGGCCGAAGACCCGGATGATTGAGTTCAACAAGCTGACGGAAAACTTCAAGGAAATGTCTTTTGAGTTGACGGATATGTTCGAGGAGTTGCAAGAGTCAAGGAACCGCCTGCATCATATGGCTTTCTATGATTCGCTTACCGGTGTGAAAAACCGATCCCATTTCATGGAGATTTTGAAAGAGTCGGTCGAGACGGCTGAAAAGGAAAGCCCGCACGCATTGATGTTCATGGATTTGAATGGCTTTAAAGGCGTTAATGACACATATGGGCATGACGCGGGGGATGCAGTCCTTCAACAGATTGCAAAGCGATTGACAGAGGTATGCGGTGAAGCGGGGTCACTCGCAAGGCTTGGTGGGGATGAATTCGTTGTACTGTTGCCGAATTCTTCAAGGGAAATGGCTGCCGAAATGGCCAAGTCCATTATGAAACAGATCGAAAAACCGGTTCATTTTAATGGTCATTTGCTACAAGTCGGCATTAGTATCGGCATCAGTTTGTATCTACACGATTCACATACCGTTGATGAAATGATGCATCATGGCGATATGGCGATGTATGCATCGAAGGCCTATGGAGGTAGTCGTTTCACCTTCTATGACACGATTTCGTAAGAAGGGCATGAAAATATATGAAGAAAATAGTTTACGTTTCTATTATGCTGATGCTTTCATGTATTCTCGCAGCGGCATGTGATTCTGCCGAGGAATCTGCGCCGTTCGATTTGAATGTGAAAACAACCGGGAATCCCGATCATGAACGGGAAAGTGACAATTTGATCGTTTGGTCTGATATTACGATCGGAGATGAGCTCATTCGGGAGTTTGAAAAGGTGAATCCGGGAGTATCTGTTGAAGTTGTAGAGAAGCCTTTGGAAGCACAGCTGAAAGGTTATATGGAAGCGATTGTCGACAACGAACCTGTAGATATATTTGTAATGGACAGCTCATTTCTTGGAAAGTTTTCGACATTGCAAGGCTTCGAGGACTTAAATGCGGAACCGTATCGGGCCGGGCGTTTTAAAGAAGGCATCTCGGAAGCAGTATGGAATAATTATATATCCAGAAACGATGAAGGGATGTTTGCGCTGCCTGTCGCCCTGAGTCCTACTGTCCTTTATTACCGAGCGGATTTGATGGAGAAATACGGATACCCTTCTGATTCGACAGCGTTGGGCGTTTATTTGGAATCGGAAAAAAATCTGTTTTCGCTTGCGGAAAATATGAAATCGCATGGCCATTCGATTTTCCTGTGGGATTCGTTTGCCATTGACTTATATATTTCGCAATTTGGCTTCCTCAATGATAACTATGAAAATAATATTCCGGCAGAAGAATTTACTAAGCTCACCCAACTTACGGACACAATCATCCGAAACCGTTTTGCGATCAATAAAGACATTTGGCTTGAGGAAGGGAAGCGAGCGATTCGGAATGATGAAGTCATCATGTTGGCGTTAGGGAGCTGGGGAGAGAAATATTTGCCGGAATTTGCACCCGGCCAATCGGGAAAGTGGAGAGCCACTAAGCTTCCACTAAGAATGAATGGCTGGTCGAGCAGTACAGCCCTTGCCATCCCATCACATAGCGAAAAGAAGGAGCTCGCCTGGAAATTTATCGAATTCACGATGGAGAAAGGGATGGATTTCAAGGAATGGCCGCTCATACCTGCCTATGAACCTGCCCGAATGGAAAAAAGGCGAAGTGAACAGGCCAATCCTTATTTCGGAAATCAAAAAACGTATGCCTTGTATGATGATCTGTTGAAAGAGACGGACATGCATGGAGTGACACCATTCGATGATGAACTATATGTAACAATGTATAATGTCATCCTCCCAGGGCTTGATAGGGGGCAGGAATCCGAAGATATCTATAAAAATTACATCAAAACAATAAATGAAAAATACGGAGAGCAGATAGAGGTTCTAAGAAATATTGACTCAACGAAGTAATCTTTCTTGTTCGGCATGACACCTACCCAATTTTCATACGATTGGAATACGGGGGTGTTTATGCAAATTGTATAACCGGGAAGCGGCGGTACGGTATGCGGATGAATGGTGGAATGGCAGGAACCCGGCATTCCCTTCATTTGATGTCGACTGCACAAGTTTTATTTCACAATGTTTGCTAGCTGGTGGGGCACCGATGTATGGATATCCGAACCGTGAACGGGGATGGTGGCTGCAAGGGGGGACGTGGAGCTTTAGTTGGTCGGTTGCCCATTCGATGCGGTGGTATTTGGCGGGCTCGAAGAGGGGTTTGACTGCACGGCAAGTCGGCTCGCCTGAGGAACTCGATCTCGGTGATGTCATTTGCTACGACTTCCAAGGGGACGGCAGGTTCGATCATACGACGATCGTCACGGCGAAGGACGGTGCGACGCCGCTCGTCAACGCCCATACGTATGATGCGTACCATAGGACGTGGGACTATAAGGATTCCTATGCATGGCGGGAAAATGCAAAGTATGTTTTCTTTAAAATTAATGATCAGTTCAGTTGAAAATGAGAAAAGACGGAGCCGTCAAGGCATTCCGTCTTTTACTTTTTTATGCTTGTTGAAATAAACATGGAGGCGTCTTGATGCATAAAAATACGTTCTCCGTGATGGAATGTCTTCATTTTAATTGATGTAAATCCAACTTCGGACAAACTATTTTTCAGTCCTTCATGCGAAAAGCCGTTATGAACTTTCGGGTGATTTACATTATCGTTCTTGTCAAAATCAACAATGATCAGCTTGCCGCCATCGTGTAATGTATTGTAAAGTTCTTGCAGGATTTTTTCAGTATCTGGTATATGAAGAAGGACGAGCGACAGTAAAATGATGTCTGCTTTCATTTCAGGAGTTTCTTGCGTGAAGTCTGAATAAAGCACTTTTGAATTGGCGATCCCTTTGTGGGAAATTTTAGCTTCCGCAACCTCCAGCATTTGTCTAGACGAATCAACGAGCAAAATAGAATCTACTACATCGGCTAACTCCAAACTGACTAAACCAGTTCCACTGCCGTAATCAAGTAAAGAGCTTGATTTGCTGTTTTGTAGTTCTTGTCTTACTTCCTTAACAATAACTTTTGCTAATTCAATTCTTTCTTCCGTGTCATACCGTTTTGCCATCTGCTCAAAAACGTTATTTTCCATATTCCGCTCCCTGTTCGTAAATTTCAGCTACATGGTGAACATTATAGCAAAATTGAAACAGGAAGGCATGATTGTGCTCTTAACCTTCAGTCATACCATAACACGGCTATCGTCCCTTCGCCTGCGTGGACGGCGAGAGTGGAACTGATGTCGCCGACTTCAACGCTAAGCCCTGGTACTTGGCTCAGGATCATCGTTTTTAATTCTTCGGCTTGCTCGGGAACATTGCCTTGCATTAGATAGATTTTCCCTTTTCCTTTCGGGTGTCCTTCCGCTACTTTATCGACCAAATATTGAAGTGCTTTCTTTTCGGAACGTACTTTTTCGATCGCTTCCAATTTTCCGTCGGACATAATTTGGATAATCGGCTTCACCTTCAATAGGCTGCCGAGGAAGAACTGGACACCATTCATCCGGCCGCCTTTGTACAACTGCTCCAATTGGCCAATGTAAATGAAGTTTTTCAGCTTTCCTGCCATTTTTTCAACAGTTTCTTTGATTTCCGGTACGGACACTCCTGCGTTTTGCAATTCCATTCCTTTTTCAATCAACCCGGTGATCCCATAGGAAACGGAGCGAGAGTCGATGAAAGTGATCGGGAAGCCTGAGATTTCTGCTCCGGCCATGGAAGAGGCAAGAGTACCGCTCAATTCGGCTGATACGTGAATGGCGATTGCCTGCTCATAGTCTTCCGCTATTTTCTTAAACTGCTCGGCGAACTCGCCGGCTGATGGTTGGGATGTTTTAGGGAACTCCGTTGCATTTTTTATGTTTTCATATAATTGGGTTGGCGTCAGATCAACACCATCAACAAATTGCTTTTCCCCGAAATGTATATTTAACGGGATTGAGAAGAAATCAGGGTGATTTTTCAACTCGTCTGTAATATAGGCAGTGCTGTCAGTTATCCATGCTATCGGCTTTTTCGTCATTTGTAAGTCATCCTTTTCTAAACATTCACTTCTTTCATTACTATACTACAGAAAGTAATCTCTTGAAATGCAAATCGGAAGAAATAGTTGGGAAGGCTGCTAAAATGATGGAGATGTCCACAGCTGACTGCTTTTCGTGTATAATGGTCGTCAGTACGATACAAAGGGGAGTTCGTTATTATGAATGAACAGGCACTTTCAGTAAGGGAAGCGATCATCGGTCGCCGCTCGGTTAAAAACTTTAATGGGCAGCCGGTTGACCTTGAAAATATATTATCGGTTTTGGAAGATGCTAGATGGGCACCGACTCATGGCTTACGTAATCCTTGGCGTTTCATCGTCGCGGCAAATAAGGAATATGTGAAATTCCAAGACGTTTTAAAAGAATATGGCATACCAAAGTGGAAAGAACTGTCCGAAGAGGAATTAGAGAAGCAAATGAAGAAATTCCGCACGCCGGGTGCTGTCGTATTTGTCGTCGTCCAAGAGGATGTCCGCCAGAAAGAACGGCTTGAGGACTATGCAGCGGCAAGCGCTTTGATTCAAAATGCAATGCTTCTCGCTTGGGATCAAGGAATCGGGACGTGCTGGAAAACACCACCTTTCATCGATAATCCGAAATTCCGAGAAGAACTAGGCGTGAAAACTGGAGAGCGAATCATCAGCATGCTGCAATTCGGTTATTACGATGACATTCCAAAAGGCCGGGTGCGCACGCCGCTTGAAGACATTGTCACATTTTATGGAATGGAAGACGAGCAAGAAGAGGAATAAGAAAAAGAACTGTCCGGAAAGTCGACACAATGACTTTCCGAGACAGTTCTTTTTTGTAATAAAGAAGGGCTGTGCTCAAGCAAGCTGCTTCGCGCTCAAGAAATCGGTCCCGCGCTCAAGAAATCGTCCCTCGCGCTCAAAAACTGAAATCCGCGCTCAAGAAGTCGCCCCTTGCGCTCAAGAAATCAAGTCCGCGCTCAAGAAATCGTCCCTCGCGCTCAAGAAATCAAATCCACGCTCAAGAAGTCGGTCCCCGCGCTCAAAAACTTGGATTCGCGCTCAAGAAATCGGTCCCGCGCTCAAGAAATCGTCCCTTGCGCTCAAAAACTGAAATCCGCGCTCAAGAAGTCGCCCCTTGCGCTCAAGAAATCAAGTCCACGCTCAAGAAGTCCATCCCCGCGCTCAAAGCAAGCTGCCGCACATCCAATTTACTTCTTCAAATCGTCTTTTGAAAACTGTGCAAGCTCGTTATAATAATCCCCAATTACACGCAAGCCTTTGTCGAAGTTCTCCAAATGGAAATGCTCGTTAGGCGCATGGAAATTCTCGCTGGAGAGGCCGAATCCCATAAGGACGACCGGTAAATTCAAAATTTCATCGAACGCTGCGACAATCGGAATTGAACCGCCCATACGAGTAAAAGCGGTAGGCACATCATATACTTTTTCATACGATTTTCCGGCAGCTTGAATAGCTGGGTGGTCGAAGGGTGTGATGAAAGGTTTTCCTTTATCGAATTCGCTAACCGTTACTGTGACTCCTGCTGGCTTATGTTCTTCGATATGGGCTTTCAATTTTTTCACGATATCCTCAGGATCTTGGTCGGGAACGAGACGGCAAGTGATTTTAGCGCCGGCTTCCGAAGGCAATACTGTTTTGATTCCTTCGCCTGAAAAGCCTCCGAAGACGCCGTTCACTTCAAGCGTAGGCCGTGTCCATGTCCGCTCCAAATACGAATAGCCTTTTTCGCCGAACAACTCGCCAACGCCGATTTCCTGCTTTAACGCATCCTCGTCGAAGTTGAGCGCTTCGTAGGCAGCACGCTCTTCGTCAGCTAATGGGCGCACGTCATCGTAAAATCCTTCGACCGCAATCGTCCCTTCTTTGTCATGGAAAGATGCTAGAATTTCAGAGATCGCATGGATCGGATTTTGTACACCGCCGCCATAAATGCCAGAATGCAAGTCGCCTTTCGCGCCTTTGACATCGATTTGAACGCCAGCGAGTCCTCGTAATCCGTAGCAGATGGCTGGTTTGCCTGGCCCATACATGCCCGTATCGGAAATGACGATAATATCAGCGGCCAATTTCTCTTTATTCTCTTCAATATACTTCTCAAGGTTCGGACTGCCGATTTCTTCTTCACCTTCAATGATGAATTTTACGTTCACCGGCAAGCTGCCGTTTTCATTCATCAATGCTTCGACTGCTTTGACATGCATGAAAACTTGGCCTTTGTCATCACTCGCGCCGCGTGCATACAATTTATTATCACGCACTTCCGGCTCGAACGGTCCGCTTTCCCACAGGTTCACCGGGTCGACGGGCTGAACGTCGTAATGGCCGTAAAATAGAATCGTCGGTTTTCCTTCTGCGTGCAGCCAGTCTCCGTAGACGACGGGATGTCCTTCCGTCTCGTCGATTGACAGGTTTTCAAGCCCCGCCTGGTGGAATGAATCCTTTAGCCATTCAGCTGCTTTCTGCATGTCCGGCTTATGCTCGGATAATGCGCTGATACTAGGGATGCGAAGGAAATCTTTCAGTTGCTCCAAATGCTCTTCCCGTTTGGATGTGAAATACGCGTCGAGTTTTTCCAAATGACTCAAAGTGAACCCCTCTTTTCAAAATTATTTCGTGAATAAAAGTATTATAGCATGTCGTTTGAGATTCAAGTTATTCAAAAGGACGGATTTGCTATGAGTATGTTATGATATGTAAAACTTGCTAAATGAACGAACAGTTGAAGTAAGAAATTCTGGGAGGAATCACTTTTGTTTATAGCACTAGGGTTCTTTTTGCTAATGTCGTTCTTCCTTTCGGGGAGTGAAACGGCACTTACCGCGGTGAACCGCATGAAAGTCCAGCTTCGCGCTGAACAAGGCGATTCAAAATCGATCAAGCTGAGAGATCTCATATCGAAGCCGGACAGGATGATCACGGCTATCCTCATCGGGAATAATATAGCGAATATTATGATGCCGACAATCGTCACAATGATTGCAATCGATAGGGGCTTGCAAGTAGGGGTCATGACAGGGATTTTGACGGTCGTACTCATCGTTTTCGGAGAAGTTTTGCCGAAGACGATTGCAGCGACATTTGCCGATCGTATCGCTTATTTTGTTGCACCGATCATATGGGTACTCGTAAAATTGTTAACGCCGTTGACAGCACTCCTCGCTTTATTCACAAACATCTTCATCCGTATTATTTCAAAAGGTGCCGTGACAGAAGCTACGTTGACGAAGGAAGAGCTTCGTTCTATGGTGGACATCGCTTCGACGGAAGGGACATTCGAACAGGAAGAATCACTCCGTCTGAAAGGCGTGCTCGATTTTCCTGATAAAGATGTCTCTGATGTGATGGAAACGCACCGTACCGATATTATCGGGTTGTCAATCGAGTCGACATACGAAGAAGTGCGCGATACGATCTTGGAATACTTCTATACACGTTATCCAATTTATGAGGAAAGCATAGACCGGGTCGTCGGAATTTTCTATTCAAAGATGTTGATAGAGTGGTCCATGCATCCTGAGAAGAAGCTTGCGGAATTGATGGATGATGAGCCTTTATTCGTCGTTCAGACGGCAAGCGTCGAAAAAGTGTTCAAACTAATGCTGGCGAATAAAAAACATATGGCCATCGTGTTGGATGAATACGGTGGAACGCTCGGTATCGTCACACAAGAGGATATTATCGAAGAAATGATAGGGCAGGATATCGAAGATGAAACAGACTTCGACGAAGAAGTGCTCGTTTACGAAAAGAACGAGGAACTGCTGATCTGTCATGGACGCCTTGAAATTGTCGATGCCGTCGACCTGCTCGATGTTGAATTGCCGACAGATCATGAAACAATCGGCGGATTCGTCATGCAAGAGCTCGGTCATGTACCCGAGGAAGGGGAACGTTTTACATACGAAAACCTGTACTTCGAAATCGAGGAAATGGACCGCAGCCGTATCGTCAAGATGAAGATTACGAAACGGCATGATCAGGAAATTGAACGCCCCGCAGATTGATTGCGGGGCGTTTTTTTAAGGTGATATGATGGGCCATACGTCCCGAAATGAGCATAACTTCCTGAGATTGCGCCATAACTCGTCCGAACTCACGCATAACTGAATCCAATTGCGCCATAACTCGTCAAGATTGCGCCAAAACACACCTGAACTCGCGCAAAACTTTCGAGGCTTACACAAATGTAAGTTTAGTGAAAGGCAAGTCGATAGTTTGTAATGGAAGATTCCTTGATAATGAGGACAACAGTTACAAAACGGAGGAGTTATCTTATGAAAATCGACTTGACTGAGCTATATGACGAATATGGCAGATACATATACCATTTATGTTTGAAACTAACACGCAATAAAGAGGAAGCCGAAGACCTCATGCAAGACGTGTGGGTCAAGGTTGTCCGCTATAGCGGGAAAATGGACAGCGTCGACCGGATGAAAGCATGGTTGACGACGATTTGCATGAACACATTCCGCGATCGCTACCGGAAAGATGTCAGAAGAAGCAAGCACGTTATGAACCAACCTGAAACATTGGACGTTCCGATACTCGATTTGGTTCCAAGCGACAATCCGACTCCAGTCGAAATGATTGAGCAAAACGATATTCAGCTTATGGTGCAACAGAAAATCGGCCAATTGGACGGCATTTACCGGACGACGATCGAATACTTCTACGTATATCAATATTCATTGATCGAAATCGCGGAAATGATGAAAGTTTCGATCGGTACAGTAAAATCGCGTCTATTCCGTGCGAAAAAGTATTTGAAGGAATTAATGATGGACGATACAACGGTGAGAGAATACGTCACTGCTTAATAAGGATAAATGAAAAATGCCTCTTACAGGAGGCGTTTTTTTGTTGGACGAAATTTATGCGTTTTTAAGGCAGCGGTGTAACACATTATTGTGAATTTGATAGTTTGCTATCAGCCAGTTAGGGGAATTTGTAAGTGGCAAGCAGAATACGGGGTTGATTGAATGGAAAAGTTGAGAAAATGGGTACGACCGAAATGGATCATTCTTATGGCCATCCTGCTATTTTTATTTCTATACGTCGGGGTGATTACTTGGCATACATACAAACCGCTTCCGGAAGGTGTCAACTATGAAGGCGACATCCATTGGACGGACGACGTAGAAATGCTCACCGATCTGACGTACGCCCAAAATAAAAAGGGTGACGGGATGGTGCATGAACTTTCCATCTTTGATGAAATCTACAACATGATCGACGAGGCGGAAGAGTTTATCGTCCTCGATTTTTTCCTCATGGATCATTATACGGATGAAGACATCGATTTTCCTAAAATCGCGGAAACTTTGACAGCGAAATTAATTCAAAAGAAAAAAGAGAATCCGGAAATGGAGATCATCTACATTACCGATCCTCTCAACACAGGGTACGGCTCATATGAATCGAAGTGGTTCAGCAAGCTGGAGGACGCCGGTATTGAAGTGGTATATACCGATCTCGATCAGTTGCGGGATTCGACGCCTATCTATTCTGGCCTCTATCGGACGATTTTCCGATGGGTTAATGTCGAAAAGGACGGCTGGATTGCAAACGCGATGTCGAGCAAAGCGCCGAAAATGACATTGAGGTCGTATTTGATCCTTTTAAATGTGAAAGCGAATCATCGGAAGACATTCGTGACGGACAAAGCGGCAATCGTGACGTCGGGGAATCCGCATAATGCGAGCGGCTTCCACGGAAATGTCGCCTTGAAAGTGAAAGGAAGCGTATTGAATGACATTTTAGAGGCGGAAGAGGCGGTCGTCCGCTATACGAATGGCGGTTCCTTGCCGCGTGTCGACGTGGGGGAAGGGCAAGGCGGCGAATACGCGGTTCAATATTTGACCGAAAAGAAAATCCACGATGCGCTTCTCAGCGATATTACGGCGGCCCAAGAAGGGGATGCGATTCGGATGGGCATGTTTTTCATAGCGATGCCCGATATCGTGCAGGCAATTGTCGACGCATCGAATCGTGGAGTTCACGTCAAAATGATTTTGGACCCGAATGAGAACTCGTTCGGCAATGAAAAGTCGGGCTTGCCGAATCGTCCCGTTCTGCAAAAGATGATGGATGAGACGGATGGGAAGCTCGATGTCCGGTGGTATAATACCGTCGTCGGTCAGTACCATACGAAGCTGGTCGTCGTGCAGACAAAGCAGGAAACGTATATTACGAACGGCTCGGCGAATTTGACCGACCGGACATTGAACAATTACAATCTCGAAGCAAATTTGAGGGTCATTGCCCCGAACGACAGCGAGCTGTCTAAAGAGATTGACGGTTATTTCGAAAGGCTCTGGAATAATGAAGATGCCCTTTATACGCTCGATTTTGAGGAATTCCAAGACGGCTTCACTTTCTTCCAGCGCGGCATCTACCGCCTTCAAGAATTATTGAAGTTGACCACGTACTAAAAAAGGCTGTCCACGAACACTGTTCGTCGGCAGCCTCTTCTTTATTAACGGCTAGACTCCGGGCGCTAGCAGCTCGGGGTCATAAGGCCAAGCTACTACGTGGCAAACCACCACTTCGTATCTTGTCTTATGCCTGTCGCTGCTGAACAAGCGCCCTGCGCTTTTGTCTAGAGCTCTGCAAGTTGTTTATTTAACTCAGCTAGTCTTTCTTCCATCGCGGCAAGGCGCTGCTCCGCTTTATGGACGGAATCGGCATGTCCGGTCGACTCCAACTTCTCGACATCGCCTTGTAAGCTAATATAATCCATTTTTAACTCCGCAATTGCGGATTCAATCTGCCGTTTATTCATAAGGAAAACCCCCGACGTTTTCCTTTAGTGTACCATATCGGACATTGCTTTTCCGCCCGCTCCGCGTTTCGGGAATTCCAATAAATAAAGGATCGTCTCGATGATTTTATCCTTCCCTTCCCCGAGGCCAAGTGCGAGCTGGCGCTCAATCGAACGTTTTCTCAACGATTCATGCAGCAACGGCTCCATGATCGCGTTCAATAAATTCGATTGCTTCACTTTCCTTCCGAGACCAAGATGGACAAAGCCGTGCTGCTCTTTCGGAAATGCAAGTCCCAATTCGAAATCATTTTGGGATAGCACGACGCACGGGATACCCATGACGGCGACTTCATAAGGCATATAGCCCGACGCGCATAAGACGACATCTGCAGTCGCGTAGATCTCGGGCACATTGTAAGGCGGCTGCTGGACAAGTGTGTTCCGTCTTCCTAGCGCCATCATGCGGAGCGTGCTGACGTCATGCGGGTAACGTTCTCCGACGAGGACAGTCACTTTGAGTGGGATCTGCAGCTGGGACACATGCCGAAGCGCACGGTATGTCAAGTTTCCCTCATCCTCTTCTCCGAATGAAATAACGAGATGGGGAAGTGGGCCAGGAGGGCTTTTCCGTAAACCGGCTTTTTCAAAATTCCTCATCGTCGGATCGGCAATGAAAAGCTGGCGATCAACGATTATATGCTCAGCATGTTCATCGACAGCTTCCTCGATAAGGGTCTGGAAGACGAAGTCCGCTTGTTTTCCACCGTCACCGAAATCATCGAAATGCAAAAGGGAAGGGACGACGGTGCGGATTTTTTCCACTTCTTCGGACACTGTCGGGCCTGTATCGCGGATGAGGAGGTCTGGACGGATAAGCATCAATGTCTGTATCAGATTGGCTTTTTTGCCGATTGTAATTGATTTGAAACCGTCCGGAGGTGATGGGGAGTTTTCACCGACGATGAATAGGACGTTCACTTCTTTTGCGATGTCCCGAGCGAGCACGGCAGCTCTTCTGGCAGGGTATGAGCCTTTTCCGTCCGACCTCGCGATGTAGAATGCAACAGTTTTCTTCTTTGAGTTTTCTATTGGAATCACCCTTTCTATTCCTGTGTATAAACTACTCTCCTTTTCACCCTATGTTTGGAAAAAACGAGTTATGTACAAATACGTGGAATGAAAAAGGAAATGTGGTAAACTATCATTTATTCTTTAGGAAACGGGGTATTTCCATTGTTCGATTCTTTATTGTTCGATTTGATGCTCGTCATCTTAATCGGGATGCTTTCCCAATGGGTTGCGTGGAAATACCGCATGCCTGCGATCGTCGTCATGGCGCTTGCAGGATTGCTCGTCGGACCGGTATTCGGCCTGATCAATCCGCAGGAAAGCATGGGGGAGCTGTTTGGCCCGATCATTACATTTGCGGTCGCAATCATCCTTTTTGAAGGAAGCTTGAATCTAGATATTCGCGAAATTAAAGGGTTCAGCAAGCCGGTCGGAAGGATAGTCACAATCGGGGCGTTCATCGCTTGGATAGCAGGATCTCTTGCGGCACATTATTTAGCGGGCCTTTCATGGGAAGTTGCTTTCATCATCGGCGGTCTGTTCATCGTAACTGGACCAACAGTGATTTTGCCTTTATTGCGGCAAGCGAGGTTGAAACCGCGGCCTGCGGCAATCTTAAAATGGGAAGGGATTGTCGTTGATCCGTTCGGGGCATTGCTCGCCGTATTTGCATTTGAATTCATTAAATTTATCAACGCCGAAGTGACATTGAAATCGCTATTGCTCTTCTTCGCAGCTTCTGCGTTCGCAGTCATTCTTGGGTGGTTTGCGGCAGTGATTATAGGAAACGCTTTTGAGCGGGGAAGCATCCCTGAGTTTTTAAAAGCACCGATTCTTTTCGTCGTCGTGCTGTTCACGTTTGTTTTTGCGGATGAAATCATGCATGAAACAGGCTTGCTTGCCGTTACGGCAATGGGGATGAAAATGGCGAATATGCGTCTGACGACGTTGAATGATGTGCGTCATTTCAAGGAGAATATTTCTGTACTGCTCATCTCGGGCATTTTCGTCATGCTAACCGCGTCACTTGATCCGAAAATATTAATTGAAATTTTCAACCCTGCGATCATGCTTTATGTGGCAGCAATGCTTTTTGTCGTTCGGCCGCTGTCGATTTGGATATCCACAATCGGGACGGACTTGAATGTGAGGGAGAAGCTGCTGATCGGATGGATTGCGCCGAGGGGAATCGTGGCGCTTACCGTGTCAGGATATTTTGCCGGCATATTGCTTGAAAATGGATATGAAGATGCAGAGCTGCTCACCGCTCTGACATTTGCGCTTGTTCTTTCAACGGTTGTTCTACACGGATTCTCCATCGGGTTTATTGCCAAGAAACTGAACTTGACGACGACAGATGAGTCTGGTGTCGCAATTATCGGCGGAACGCGGTTTGCGGCTGAGTTGGCACAATCGATTAAGGATACAGGCAATGAAGTGCTGCTTGTCGATCAGTCGTGGGCGGCACTTGCGGACGCGAGAAGGCGTGGACTGGATAGTTATGTAGGGGATATTTTGTCCGAACAGATCGAGTACCATATCGACTTGACGCCTTATCGGTACATGTTGGCGATGACGAAGATGGATTTGTATAACGCGCATGTTTGTGCAGATTTTGCACCGGATCTCGGGCGTGATCATTTATTCCAAACGGCATTCCACGTCGGGAATGATGTAGAGGCGTTTACAATTTTAGGTGGACAGACGCTGTTTTCTCCGTCAATCTCGATTTATAGCTTGGAAGAGCGGGTGCATGCAGGTCATGTCATCCGGAAGACTCTTATTACAAAGCAATATAGCTACACGCAATATTTGCGTGAACGTGATGATAAATCGATTCTGCTTTATATTCTTCGGTCGGATGGGGCGATTGAATTTTTCACGCCAAACGTTGAATTGCAGGCAAGTGCAGGGGATGCGATTATTGCACTGACATCTCCGGCGAAGACGATTGAACGGGTGAAGGAGCGTTTGGAAGGGGAAAATGGCGATACGGCAATCCCCTATGAAAAACTGGAAGAGTTGTTCACCGATGATTCCACTTCAGGCAAGCGGGACATTCCGGGAGAAGCGCCGAAGTCGAACGGGGACTCTAAAACAACCATCTCCGAGTGACAGCCGCTCGGGCCATAAGTCTGTTTATGGGCAATCGTACCAATCGTTATGGTACGATTGTCTTTGTGAAAACAGCTATTAGGAGGATGACCAGTGAAAGTTTTGTTTGTGGACGGGACCATTATCGGCAGCAAAACGGGCGCAGTGCTTGATACGGTCGAACAGTATGTAAGAGATAGTAGTGGGGATTTCCAAATTGAACGTATGAATATGGCGGATTATGATCATCAATTCGTCGATGGACGTCCGTCGGAACAATATAATAAGGACATGCAGGAAATGGTTCGAAAGTTTGAAGAGGCTGATGCGTATATTATTGCCACACCAATCTTCCAAGGCTCCATTCCGGGTGTGCTGAAAAATGCATTTGATATGCTGCATCCGCATGCGATGCGCTACAAGCCGGTTTCAATCGTAGCGAACGGCGGTACATACCAGCATCATCTTGTTCCTGAGAATCAGCTGAAGCCGATTTTAGATTACTTCCGCTGTCTCGTAACACCGAATTTCGTCTATACCCATTCGGGTCATTTCGATCAGGATAACCGGATCATCGATGAAGACGTGCACAATCGTTTGCGCGAATTGGCAAGAGTGTTCGCGAAGTATGCAGAGATGAGTCAAAATCTTTCGAAGGATATATTGGACGCGAACTGAACGTGAGCGATAAAGGGCTGTCCAGAAAGTCGGAAAACGACTTTCTGTGACAGCTTTTTTAGTGAGAGAGGTCTGCGTCCAAAGCGAGTCATCGCGCGTCCAAAGTGGGTCGCCGCGCGTCCAAAGCGAGTCATCGCGCGTCCAAAGCAATCCGCCGCGCGTCCAAAGCGATTCGCCGCGCGTCCAAAGTGGGTCGTCGCGCGTCCAAAGTGATTTGCTGCGCGTCCAAAGTGGGTCGCCGCGCGTCCAAAGCGATTCGCCGCGCGTCCAAAGCGAGGCATCGCGCGTCCAAAGCACATCAATTTCACTAGACATGCAACAGAAGACGTTCTCCCTTATAATAAAAATATGTAGAAAGGGGATTTAATCATGTCCAAATCAGTAGTGTTGGCCGAAAAGCCGTCCGTTGCGAGGGATATCGCGCGGGTGCTTGGCTGTAATAAAAAAGGCAATGGCTTTTTAGAAGGCCAAAAATATATTGTCACATGGGCGCTCGGCCATCTTGTGACACACGCAGATCCGGAAGGGTACGGCAATGAATACAAGGAATGGAAGATGGAATACTTGCCGATCATTCCAGATCCATTTAAGCTGACTCCGATCCGCCAGACAACGAAACAGTTCAATGCTGTAAAAGCACAGCTTCGACGGAATGATGTGAAGGACATCATCATCGCGACGGATGCAGGACGGGAAGGGGAGCTTGTCGCTCGATGGATCTTGGAAATGGCGAAGAACCGTAAGCCTGTGAAGCGTCTATGGATATCATCCGTTACCGATAAAGCGATAAAAGATGGATTCAACAATTTAAAAGACGGCCGCCAATACGAAAACTTATATGAAGCGGCGGTTGCGCGTGCAGAGGCGGACTGGGTCGTCGGCATTAACGCAACACGTGCGTTGACAGTGAAATACAATGCGCAATTATCGACAGGGCGTGTCCAGACGCCGACACTCGCCATGATTGCGGAGCGGGAAAAGCAAATTCGGGAATTCAAGCCGAAATCGTTTTATGGTTTGCAAGCGTTGACCGAAACAGCGAGATTCACATGGTCCGATAAGGCGGGGCAGACACAGTCGTTCAACAAAGACACAATTGAAAAATTGCTGGCACGTCTCGATGGGGTTCATTCCGGAAAAGTGAAGGATGTCAAAACGACTCCGAAGCAACAGCCGGCTCCTCCTTTATTCGACTTGACGGAGCTGCAGAAGGAAGCGCATCGGCGTTGGAGCTGGTCAGCGAAAGAGACGTTGTCGACATTACAAAATCTATATGAACGACATAAAGCAGTTACGTACCCGCGGACAGATTCGAAGCATTTAACGTCGGATATGGCGGGCACATTGAAAGAGCGCATCAAAGCGGTCGACATCGGGCCATACCGGAAGTCGGTCAATGTATTGTTGCGGTCGAATTCAGTCAAGCCGCAGAAGGGCGTCATTGACGACAAGCGCGTATCCGATCACCATGCGATCATCCCGACGGAGGAGACGCCGATCTATCAAAACTTGTCCGATAAGGAGCAACGCTTGTACGATTTAATTGTCAAGCGCTTCCTTGCCGTCTTCTTCGGCCCGTTCCGCTATGATCAAGTAACTGCAGAGCTTGAAGTAGGCGGAGAAATGTTCAAAGCGAAAGGAAGGACGGTCACGGACGAAGGGTGGAAAGCGGTTTATTCCACGGATGAGGAAGAGGAAGATACGGACCGGTTGCCAGCTTTCACGAAAGGTGCCGAAGTGAAGATTCGTGCCATCGTCATGACAGAAGGGCAGACAAAACCGCCAGCACGTTTCAATGAAGGGACATTGCTTGCGGCAATGGAAAACCCAGCGCAGTTCATGGCGGGTGAATCAAAAGATCTGATCAAGACGCTTGGCGACACAGGCGGCCTTGGAACGGTTGCGACGCGTGCTGATATTATCGAAAAGCTGTTCAGCTCATTCGTCATTGAAAAAAAGGGGAATGACATCTTCACGACTTCGAAAGGAAGACAACTGCTTGAACTCGTTCCGGAAGATTTGAAGTCCCCGGCTTTGACGGCTGAATGGGAGCAAAGCTTGACGAAGATTGCCAATGGCAAAATGAAAAAAGATGCGTTCATGAAAGAGATGGTGGCCTTTTCGAAGAAAACCGTCAAAGAAATCAAAACGGACGATAAAAAGTTCAAGCACGATAATGTGACGGGTAAGATGTGCCCGGATTGCGGAAAGCCGTTGCTTGAAGTGAACGGCAAACGCGGCAAGATGCTCGTATGTCAGGACAGGGAATGCGGCCATCGTCGCAATGTATCCCAATTGACGAATGCACGATGCCCAAACTGTAAGAAAAAGCTAGAGCTTCGTGGAGAAGGGGACGGAAGAATTTTCGTCTGCAAATGCGGCTACCGTGAAAAGCTTTCTGCTTTTGAAAAGCGACGCGCTCAATCCGGCGGCAAAAAGGCGGATAAACGCGACGTGCAAAAGTATATGAAAAAGCAGGAGGAAGAGCCTGTGAACACGGCATTGGCGGATGCATTGAAAAAGATGTTCGAGAAGTGATGATGCAGAGCGAAGGGAAAAACGCTAAACTGCTCTTTAAGTAATGGTCGGTAAAAGTGGAAAACTGTCGAAAAAGTAGGCCCAAACAACCAGTCGAAAATACCTTTCGAATAATCAGTCATTGAATCTTTTGCTGGATGTTTTGGTAAGCAATAAATGGCTATAATACTCATAACTGAAAGTGGACACGTATCAGGAGGTGAGTGACATGAATGCCATCATGACGTTTGCATCCGCTGCCGACCAAATGCAGCGGTACGACGCGGTGAGACGCAGGAATGCTGAACAAGCTTATCATCGCCAAGCGGATTACAATGGACGGAACCAAAAAATGCTCGATGACTTGGAAGCATTGCTGACAGGAAAAAAGGAACCGAAAGCTGCGCAAGACAATCGGGAGTTCAAAAAGCTGGATGCAGGACAGGTGAAGCAGATCGCCCTTCCTCTCGGGAAAACGTTAGAGGAGACGATCGATGCGTGGCGGGACGTCCGAAGAGAAGCGATATCAGTCCAGGAGCCGACGACAGCGGATCATCAGCTTGCAGCTACTGCTTCCGCTAAAATCATGGAAACAGAAGCAAGGCTTGCACTCCAAAAGAGGGAGCAATCCCAATTGGAAGCAGAAACGAACCGGGCAAAGACGGAAGTGTTCAAAGTGGCATCCATGGACCTTCCGACTGATTTGGAACGGGAAGTGCTATTGGAGCAAAAACGCTATGCAAAGGCAATTTCCGCTTACTCGATCCAAGTGGAAGCGAAGCGGAATGGGTTTATTGCCGAATGGCCGAATATTAATAGAACAGCCTAATAGGAAGGGTCGCCAGTTAATGGCGGCTTTTCTTCTATTTGCCGAAGGATGTGAATATATGGCGAAGCAAAAGAAATCCGTAAAGACAAATGCGGTAAGACTTTTGGAAAATGAACGAGTGACGTATGAATTGATGGAATATGATATTAATGATGGACAATTGGACGGCGTGTCTGTCGCTGCAAAAACAGGGCAGGCAGAGGAATCGGTCTATAAGACGCTTGTGACGATCGCTGGTCCGCGGGAGCTCTTCGTCTTCATCGTGCCCGTCGCGGAAGAGCTTGACTTAAAAAAAGCTGCGAAGGCGGCAGGCGTGAAGAAGCTCGATATGCTGCCGTTAAAGGATTTGACGAAAGAGACAGGGTACGTCCGTGGAGGTTGTTCGGCAATTGGCATGAAGAAAAAGTATCCGACCGTAATCGATGCTTCGGCTGAACGGCTTGAGCAGTTCGTCGTCAGTGCAGGGAAGCCGGGATTGCAAATGAAATTGTCCCCGGCCGATCTTGCAAGCGTTGCCGACGCGACCTTCAGCGATATTATCAAAGGCTAATCACAAATAACATACCTTCTTGACACATGCTACAATAGTGGAAACAGATAATGACCTATCCATGATAGAGTAGCGGGGGAAAGAAGAGTGCAGATGAGAAAAATTTTTGTATGGAGATGGACATTCTTCCTTGTCGGCGTGATCGTCTTGTCGCTAGGAATTACAATGACAATTAAAGGACACCGTCTCGGCGTTGGACCATGGGATGTTCTGCATATCGGACTGACTCGGAACTTCGGGTTGACGATCGGGACGTGGAGCATCATCCTTGGCTTGATCATCATTGGGGTGACCTCTGTCGTGTTGAAGCAATGGCCGAAAATCGGGACATGGCTGAACATGACCTTGCTTGGTCTTTTTATCGATTTGTTCAACTGGATGTTGCCTGAATTCAATTCAATGACAGGGCAAGTAATCATTTTCACGCTCGGTGTCATCGTCATGTCGTACGGCGTTGGCATTTACGTTGCACCGAATGTCGGTGCAGGTCCGCGCGACGGCCTGATGCTCATCCTTGTTGATAAGCTCGGAATTAGTGTGAAAAAGGTGCGGACGATGATCGAAATCATTGTCGCCGTTGTAGGATGGCTGTTAGGCGGTCCAATAGGTATCGGCACAGTCATCATCGCCTTCCTCATCGGCCAAATCGTCCACTACGCCCTCCCGCAATGTCGCAAACTCCTATTAAAAATTGCAGGGGAAGAAGACGAGCAGGTTTTGTTTATTAAATGAGTTTTATCGAAAGCATGGCAGACAAGCCGTGCTTTTTTTTATTCTTTGGGCATATGGTAGAAAGGCAAGTAGTCAATTGGGAAAGGATGGTCATCATATACGGGACAATAACGGAATACATGGGGACAGCCTATACAGGGCATGGGGTTGCGCATAAATACGACACTTTGATCGCCACCGCTGACAAAACAATCTTTTTAAAAGCGCCGCCGACAAATGCATTAACCAAAGTCTTGAACGATGCGGCAGCTCATTTCATTAAAAGAGGCTACGACGTGGATCGATTCAACAACCCCGTCCAGCCTGACAATACAGATGCCATATTTGTGAAAGATCTTAATTTATTCATTCTCCAAGCGTCCCACCCCGTTTCGCTTGAGCCGACCGAAATTGGCGGACGCCATCACGTCATCAGCTTCTACGATGCGTACGACGAAGAAAAACTGCAAAGCCGCGCCGCCGAAATGGCTGCCATTGCAGAGGAATCGAACGTCATGTTTACGAAAATGATGCAGTCTATGTCCGATGCATTGCGAATCCACGACGATTGGGAGCAAGTGAATATCGTACGGATGATGTGGCATGAACATGAGCAGCTCATTGAATCATTGAAAAATGAACTTTTCGGCACGATGAAGCTGCATAAGACATCGACAGTATCACATCGGATCGCCGGCTCTTTATCGCCAGGAGGGTCCCGTGATTACATTCCTTCCATTACGAGCTGGACGAAGAGAAGGATACTTATGAAAGGGTTGTCCGGAACGGGAAAATCGACGATGTTGAAAACGCTCGGCAAAGAGGCGGAGCGTAGGGGAGTTGACGTGCTTTACGGTTGGTGTGGCCTTGATCCTACAAGCGTCGACATCTTGTTGTTGCCGGAGCTGTCGGTTTGCTTGTTTGACGCGACCCAGCCGCATGAATACGACCCTGAGAGTCCGTTGGATGAAATACTTGATCTCGTTTCGTTATGTACGGAAGATGCGGAAGCAGAAGAGAAGATTGCCGAAATCAGCGGCCGATACAAAGAGAAAATTATGGACGCGACCGGTTATATGCATGCACATGCCCATAGTGAAAACAGGCTGCGCGAAGTTGTCGATCAGGCCATTATAAGGAAATCCTTCGAGGAAAAGACGAAACAACTTTCAAAATGGATTGACGTATAATGCGATTCCTTCTGCGATATGGGTCCTCTTATGCTAAAATGGGGGCATCAATCGTTTGAAAGGAAGATCATTTTGTCAAAAGTGCTCGATGCTTTTTTACAGGAAAATTTACAGGAACTGCGCGACCAAGGCCTTTACAATGTTATCGATCCGGTAGAAGGTCCGAACGGTCCCATCATTACAATTAAGGGGAAAGAGTTAATCAATCTATCCTCGAATAACTATTTAGGGCTTGCAACGAATGAAGATTTGAAAAAGCTCGCGATTGCGGCGACGGAAAAGTATGGCGTCGGTGCGGGAGCAGTACGAACGATTAACGGAACGCTCGATATTCATATTGAACTAGAGAAAAAACTTGCGGAATTCAAGGGGACGGAAGCAGCGATTTCCTACCAATCCGGATTCAACTGTAATATGGCGGCGATTTCTGCGGTCATGAACAAGCAGGACGCTATTCTTTCAGATGAATTGAACCACGCTTCAATCATTGATGGCTGCCGTCTATCCGGCGCAAAAATCATTCGGGTGAAGCACCAAGATATGGACGATTTACGTGCGAAAGCGAAAGAAGCGAAGGAGTCCGGACAATTCGGCAAGCTCATGTATATTACAGACGGCGTATTTTCAATGGATGGCAATATCGCGAAGCTTCCTGAAATTGTAGAGATCGCGAAAGAATTCGATTTGATCACGTATGTCGACGATGCGCACGGGTCAGGCGTAACAGGCAAAGGAAAAGGGACTGTTAAGCATTTCGGGCTTGAAAAAGAGATCGACTTCCAAATCGGTACATTGTCAAAAGCAATCGGCGTTGTCGGTGGCTATGTTGCTGGAACGCAGGCATTGATCGACTGGCTGAAAGTTCGCTCGCGGCCGTTTTTATTCTCCACTGCATTGCCGGCAGGCGACGTAGCTGCAATCATGGGCGCGCTAGATAAAATCACAGAATCTACTGAGCTGCATGATAAGCTATGGGAAAATGGAAACTATTTGAAAGAGGGCCTCAAGCGACTCGGCTTCGACATCGGTGTTTCTGAAACGCCGATCACGCCGTGCATCATCGGCGAAGAGAAATTGACACAACAATTTTCAAAACGGTTGATCGAAGAAGGCGTATATGCCAAGTCGATCGTCTTCCCGACTGTTCAGAAGGGCAAAGGCCGAGTGCGTAATATGCCGACCGCCGCTCACACGAAGGAAATGATCGATGAAGCGCTAGCTATTTACGAGAGAGTAGGAAAAGAGCTCGGCGTCATTTCATAATTTGAAAAATAACTGTCGTGTCGGCGCTTAGCCGATGCGGCAGTTTTTTTCTACAAATCTTTAATAAACGATGATTAACTTTCTACGAAAATGGGAATAGATATAAGTAGGTCACTTTGAAAAGGTGGGGCAATATGCGATACAATGAAAGCGTCCAACTTTTGCAATCAAACGGCAAAGCCGGTGCGTCGATTGTAAAGTATAGATATGACAAGATAAAAAAAGTGATGCTTATGATCATTCGTGAAGCAGGCATCATTTCATTTGAAGAATTATCGAACAGAACGTTACGAAGGTTGACGCCGTTCGATGGAAATAATCAGTGGTATATGGAAGCGATTGTGACGGATCTTGAAGCGAGGGGCCAGTTGGAATGCCCAATGCTCAACGGTCAATTATTCGTGAGAACTGTTCGATAAACGCTTTAAAAAATATGAAAACCCATCTTTGAAAAAGATGGGTTTTCTCTGCGTTCTCTGTTTCATCTACCTCGTCGGCAAGTGGACTTGTTTGGCAATTTCATCGTAGAAGACAGTCGTCAATTCTCCGTTTGGAAGTTCGACGTCATATTGCATCGGTTCATTCGGCCTCATTTCAACAATAAGCCCACGTCTTCCGTCCTTTAATTCTACGTAGGTCTCTTCCATGAAGTCCAATGTTCACACCTCCTCGGTCGAAAAAACTCCTTTCGCCAGTCTTTTCATCATATAATGCACGACATAGCGTTGCATGCCGACTGCATGTTTCGTTGCAAGAACTGTTTCGGAGTTAAATACATCCTCCTGTCCCTGCTTCAACGCCATGACGGCCTTCAAGGAGTGGACCATCCAGGGAGTTCGCACTTTCGACAAAGCTTCGGATGACTTCTCCTTATTATTACTCATTGTATACCCGATTCCCGCATAATAATCACGGTAGAAAGTTGTTGTCATCGATTTTGACGATTCTATCAATCCTCTCCAATCCTTTTGGAATACTAGCAAATTGGCATTATACACATCTTGCACTTCCGCTTGAGGGTAAGATTTCACGATTTTTTTCAATGACTCGATAATCTCTTTATCCGATCCATGAGCCAAAGTATACGCGTAGCTAAAAATCGGTTTACTCCGATGATTCGCCAAATAACGGTCAATCAGTTTCAAACTTTTCGTTTTGTAGATGATATAGAAGGGATAACCCATCGTTAAAATGAAAGTGAACACCATAACGATTGTGAAAACAAGCCACATTTGTAGGCCGGATAAAAATAAAGCAACCGCCAATAATGCGCCGATGATAATAACTAAAATGAGATTGGCATATTTACTGAACATTGTGCACCTCGACGTTTTTCCTCTAGTATACCAGATAAATAAAGGGAAAAGATGATAAGGAAGGAATAGATGTTGTGTTTTACAGGTGCACATAATATAATCTCTTTATATTGATGTGAAAGAGTTTATTATGTTCTGAGAAAAATATGTCCTTTCCATAAACACATTTGACCATTAGGAGGAGTCAGGATTGAAAAAAATCATGGTGACTGGTGCGCTTGGCCAGATCGGTTCAGAATTGATTGGCAAACTGCAAAATGAATATGGCGTGGATAATGTGCTATCGACAGATATACGTCAGCCGCTAGAGCCGATTGCTGGCCCATTTGAAGTACTCGATGTGACGGACGGCAAGAAGATGCACGAAGTGGCGAAAGATTTCGGCGCGGATACAATTATGCACATGGCGGCGCTTTTATCTGCCAAAGCGGAAGAGAATCCTTTGTTTGCATGGAACCTCAACATGGGCGGCCTTATGAATGCGCTTGAAACAGCACGCGAGCTCAATATGCAATTTTTCACGCCTAGCTCGATCGGGGCATTCGGTCCTTCAACTCCGAAGATGAACACTCCTCAAGACACTTTGCAACGGCCGACAACGATGTATGGCGTGAATAAAGTCTCGGGTGAGCTATTATGCGATTATTATTATCACCGATTCGGCGTCGACACGCGCGGCGTGCGTTTCCCGGGATTGATTTCCTATGTGGCGCAGCCGGGTGGGGGAACGACGGATTATGCGGTGGATATTTATTACAAGGCGATTACGGACGGGAAGTACGAGTCATTCATAGCGGAAGGCACATATATGGACATGATGTATATGCCGGATGCATTGCAGGCGATTGTCGATTTGATGGAGTCGAATCCTGCGAAATTGATGCACCGCAATGCCTTCAATGTGACAGCGATGAGCTTCGAGCCAAGTGAAATCGCAGCATCTATCCGCAAGCATATCCCGAATTTTGAAATGACGTATAATGTCGATCCGGTCCGCCAAGCGATTGCCGACAGCTGGCCGAATAGCATTGACCCGTCTGCAGCCGTCGCGGAATGGGGATTCCGAGCGACATACGATTTGGATGCAATGACAGCCGATATGCTGGAAAAATTGAAAAAGAAATTGAATGTTTGATATGAAAAAGACCGCTGATCCGGTAAATGGATCGGCGGTCTTTTTGTTATTGTCTAGCTTCAACGACCAGGCCTGACAGGCATAAGCGGTCGTTTCCGCTTTTCGTTAATTAAAACAGTAAATGTGCAACACCTGCAACAATCGGCAAGGCGATGAGTGTACGCAATAGGAAAATGATAATTAAATCTAGGATATTAATAGGAATTTTCGTCCCAAGAATCAAACCGCCGACTTCGGACATATAAATTAGCTGAACGACTGAAATCGTTGCGATTGTGAACAACGTAATCGGCGATGTAATGGAACCGTCAGCCAAAATGACTGGCAGGAACATATCTGCAAAACCGACGACCATCGTCTGTGCGGCTGCCGCAGCTTCCGGAATGCCCAACACGGAAAGAATCGGTTCAAAAGGTTTTCCTAAAAATGTGAACACACCAGTATATTCGGCCAACATAAGCGCCACCGTACCGAATGCCATAACAACCGGTGCGACGCCGATCCACATATCGAGCACGTTACGCATGCCATCAGTGAAGATCCTGCTGATGGAACGGTTCTTCGAAGCGGTATCCAATGCGTTCTCCAGCCCGTGATTGAATACGTTATAACCTTCAGGAAGTTGCTCATCTTCGCCCGTGAACTCCCGGCCGTCGATATACGCCTCTTTCTTGCTTCTAAGCGGATAAATCCGCGGCATGATGAGCGCTAAAATGACGCCAGTCACCAGTACTGTTGCGTAAAACGGAAGGAAGTAGTTGGACATGCCAACCGTATCGATAATGACGAGTGAAAACGTAATTGAAACGACTGAAAACGTTGTCGCAATGATTGCCGCTTCCCGTTGTGTATAATGGCCATCCTCATACTGCTTGCTCGTCAACAGTACGCCGATCGTACCATCGCCGATCCATGAAGCGAGCGCATCGATGGAGGAACGTCCTGGAAGTTTGAATAATGGACGCATCACCTTCACCATCATCGTACCGAAAAACTCCAAAAGACCAAAATTCAATAATAATGGCAATAAAAGTCCTGCGAAAAGGAAAATCGTAAATAAGAATGAAACAAGACCATCTGGTGCTAGAAGCAGACCACCCGTATTTTCATTCCAAATTGCCTCAGGTCCGATTTGGAAAGTAACCATGATGGCGAAAACAGCTCCGATAATTCGGGTGACGACCCAGAACGGAGTTACTTTGAACAAGCCTTCCATAAGAGAAGGTTTAGAACTGGAACGCGGGATGAATGCATAAACAAGCGATCCAATTGCCGCGATAACAATAATAATCATTGCGGTCATTGGCATAGCGGGTTCGAGCCAGCCGGATAGAATATCCGCAAGCTTTGCAATGGGAACTTTCCATTCTTCTCCGAATTTAAGCGGGATCATGAATAGGATGATACCGAGTATGGATGGAATTAGAAAGTAGAGCCAAGTGGATAAATGATGTTTTTTCAACTCTAGTTTGCTCCTTTATGAATAAAGTATCAATATTGTTGTATAATCATACATACTACCTATTTTTCTGCTAGTTGTAAATATACTGGAACAAAATCACTCTTTTCAGTTTTTTCGTTTTGCTATGTAAATGCCCCGTTTGCTATTGCGAACGGGGCATGATCAGTTGGGATGTTTATTCGAAATCCCGGTCCCATTTGTATGTGAAAAATTTCTCTTCGTGCAGCCATTTTAACGCTTCAGGATCTTTCTCAGCCAGCCTTTTCTCCATATCGCGCATCATCCATACGGTTTGGGAAGCATGCGCATTCAATGTGTTGAGCTTTTTTTGAGCCGCTCCTTCGACGTTATGGAAGACGTCAGGTGTGCCGATCATTTCCGCTGTATTATGTGCGAAAGCGAGCGTATACAGTGTCGGGCGCTCGGATTCTTTCATCCTCCTGACGGCACGGACGACGGCGCGTCCAGTTGCATCGTGGTCTGGGTGGACGGCGAGTCCCGGATAGAATGTGATGATGAGCGACGGATTCGTATCTTCAATTAAATCGGTGACGAGCTTGATCATCTTTTCGTCATCCTCAAATTCTATCGTCTTATCGCGCAAGCCCATCATCCGTAAATCTGTAAGTCCCATCGCGGCTGCGGCATTTTGCAATTCTTGCTTGCGAATTTGCGGCAGCGTTTCGCGGTTAGCGAAAGGGGGATTGCCGAGATTCCGGCCCATCTCGCCTAATGTCAGGCAAGCGTATGTGACGGGAACCCCCATTTCGATATACGTGGAAATCGTACCCGATACGCCGAAAGCTTCGTCGTCCGGGTGCGGGAAAATGACGAGTACGTGGCGTTCTTCTTTAATCATCGATAAGCCTCCTTAACAATCAAACAGCTTAATATGTAAACGGTGTTTCACTAATTTCGAGTGCGACGGCAAGTTTTCCATCAGGGTCGAGCCCAGCCATGAGCAGCCGATCGTGTTCATCGACCGTGTAGTGAGTGATCCCTTGCGCATAAATCCATCCTGACGGCAACTTCAAGCCGACCCGATGCGGCGATTCGCCCGCCACTTTCCCGAGCTCATATTTGACGACGACATTCCGGATGAATGCCCCCGCGTTGAAAAATCCTTCCTTGAAATGGGCTGCATACGCACCATTCGTCGTTTCAAGATGGATGTAAACGTCTTTATTCGCATAGGAATTCAGCAATTCCTGCAACTGATCCGGTTTCACAGGTTCCATGATAAATCCTCCTTCTTACAAAATCACATAACTTCAGTATATAGAAAAGTGAAAATGAATGCGATTGTGGTGCTTGAAACAAAAGCGGAGGGCGCTTGCTCAGGTGCGACAGGCATAAGGCGGACATGCGAAACGGCGCTTTTTGCCGTACAGCATGGCTGACTTATGACCCGAGCAAAACGAACTGCGAAGGGTTCGATTTGCCGTATTTCTGCGCTTTTGGCAGAAATTAAGGCACCCTAATAGCGCCCGGAGTCTAGACGGAACAAAATTACATGGGTCAAAGGTCATGAAATGACAATAAATATGTGAAATTGATCGATAAGTTCTGGGAAATGACCGATAACTTCACCGAATTGACCGATAACCTTCGGGAAATGATCGATATCCGCGGGGAAATGACCGATAACTAAAAAAGGTCAGAAGAGAAAACTCTCTTCTGACCTTCAAGCAATCAAATCTCCGATGCTGTAATATCCGGTGCGCCGATACGGTTTTTTGCGCCGTGCATGACGGGTCCTACATATTCATTCAACTTCCAGCCGTTCGCGATCGCCGCAGTAACGAATTTCTTCGCTTCGATGACGGATTCTTTCACGTCGAGGCCATTCGCGAGGTTTGCTGTAATCGCAGCGGCGAACGTGCAGCCCGCTCCATGATTATAATGCGTAGCCGTTTTTTCCGCTTCGAGCAGCGTGAATGTCTTGCCGTCATAAAATAGATCCGCCGCTTTTTCGTGCTGAAGCTGTTTGCCGCCTTTGATGACGACGTTGCGTGCGCCAAGTGAATGGATCTTTTCGGCTACCGATTTCATTTGCTCAATGGTAGATGGTGTTTTCATGCTCGCCAATTGTCCTGCTTCGAACAAGTTCGGCGTTACGATTTCGGCTTTTGGAAGCAAATATTGCACCATAGCGTCGACAGTTCCCGGATTGAGAACTTCGTCTTCGCCTTTACAAACCATGACGGGATCGATGACGACGTGGTTGAGTCCGGACTCCGCAATCGCCTCGCCCGCAGTTTGGATGACTTCCTCCGTACTAAGCATGCCTGTTTTAATCGCGTCGATGCCTGTCGAAAGGGCTGTTTTCAGTTGCGCTTTCAACACATCAATCGGAAGTGAATAGACGTTATGGCTCCAATTGTTGTCGGGATCCATCGTCACAACAACCGTCAAAGCTGTCATGCCGTATGTGCCGTGTTCTTGGAATGTTTTCAGGTCGGCTTGAATTCCCGCCCCGCCTGACGTATCTGATCCTGCAATGGTCAATGTCTTTTTCAAAGTCATAGCTGGAAGTCTCCTTTATGTTGGATTGCCTTCGCTTTTAATACTAATCAAATTGATGAAAAAATACAATTATTGCAATCGTATGGCGGTTTCTGCGGGATTATGGAGAATTATGCATGTTTACGAGTTTTCGAATGAAAAGCGGATGGCTCTATGCTTATCTGTTGTCCGCTGCGAAACTTTTAGATACGCTAAACGTACAACTATAAGTAAAAATGTGCGATTACAAGTGTCGAAGGAAGGTGAAAAAGGGTATGGAAGATAAAAAGAAATTGCAGGAAATTGAAAAACTGCTGAAAGAATTGAAGGCGTCAGATTCGGAGAGTGCGGTCACAGTGGAAGAGGCGCTCGGCCGCAAACGAAAATCTTGGCGTCCGCGCATGCCGTTCAGATTCCTTTCAATGTGGAAGCGATCGGCAATTTTGCTGGCCGTGCTTCTCCTGCTCGCCGTCATTTCCCTTCCGTTCATCGCTTTTCAATTTTTAAAACTAGGGAGCACCTTCACGGAACAGAAAGGTGTATTCCTCGAACAAATACAAGAGCTGAACGAAATGGCAACAGCGGAAGCGTATACGAAAGTCATCGTCGAACGACAGGACAATCAACTGTTTGGACAAAGCATCGGATTAAATGTGCCGGGGACAAAGCGGCAACTGCTCGTCGTCATACCGGGATCGGTGAAGGCGGGCGTTGACTTGTCCGAGCTAACAGAAAAAGATGTAATCATAGATGAAAAGAATAAGACGGCGAAGCTCATTTTGCCGCCTGCTACCTTCCTCGGGGGAGCGGAAATTTATTTTGATCAAGTCGAAGTCTATTCATACGAAGGCGTTTTCCGTCAAAAGGCAGATATAAAAGAAGCGTACGAGTTGGCAGCTGAGGCGAAAGAGCTTATCGTCGAGGAAGCGACCGGCCAAGGAGTTTTGAAGACGGCGCAATTCAATGCCGAAAAGACGTTATCGGAAATGTTCTCATTCGCGGGATATGACGTGACGATCGAATTCAAGGAGTGAGATGCTTGCAGAAAAAGAGGTTCGGCAATGATTGGGATGAAGTGCTTGCGGAGCAATTCCAGAAACCGTACTACTTGCAACTTCGCGATTTTCTAAAAAAAGAATATGAATGCCAGAATGTGTACCCACTCATGGAAGATATGTGGACAGCTTTCAAACTGACACCTTTCAAGAATGTGAAAGTTGTAATTTTAGGTCAGGATCCATATCATGGGCCTGGACAAGCGCATGGCCTCAGCTTTTCGGTTAAGCCTGGCGTCAAGATTCCGCCGAGCTTGCGGAATATGTTCAAGGAATTGCAGTCCGACATCGGATGCGATATTCCCGAAAATGGGACGTTGACTGGCTGGGCGAAGCAAGGCGTACTTATGTTGAACACTGTTCTGACAGTGAGGGAAGGGCAGGCGCATTCTCACCGGAAGCAAGGGTGGGAGCAATTCACCGACGAAGTGATCCGACGCTTATCCGAACGCGATGAGCCGGTCGTCTTTATCCTTTGGGGGCGCCCGGCGCAGGAGAAGAAGAAGCTGATCGATTTGCAAAAAAACGCCATCATTGAAGCCGTCCATCCGAGTCCGCTTAGCGCAAGCCGCGGCTTTTTCGGCAGTCAGCCCTATTCCAAGGCGAATGCCATTTTGGAAGGGTGGAATGAAACGCCGATCGACTGGTGCCGGACAGACGAAGGGATGTAAGGGAAGAGGTGGCCGCATGGCTGTAAATTGTTTTCGTTGTCAATACTTTTTCGTAACATGGGATCCGAAAAGCCCGCGTGGCTGCAAGGCATATGGTTTTAAAACAAGGGAACTGCCGTCAATCGTTGTCAGACGATCATCCGGCATGGAATGCATGAAATTCGAACCGAAGAAAGGGGATGCAAGAAGATGATTTCAACCGAACGGATCATTGAGGAAATGCAACGCCAGCTGAATTACGCAAAATCTGCAGAAGACGACCAAGCCGTCCGAGAGGCGTTGACGGCGATTCGGGCGCTCTGCCAAGTCGTTCTCGTCAGTGATCAGAAAGACGAACCGATTATTACGCCGAGAACGATGGCGATTTCCCATCAGCCGAGAATTTCTTCATTGGAAAGCAGGCCGCTTGAGGAAGAGGATGCAAACGGCGGCTCGATCTTCGACTTTTAATTGGTAATAAATCAATTACGCCTCGGCGTAATTGCGTCCGGATTTTTATTGAGCTTGCTCGATAAACTCCTTTAAAAATCTGTGGCATCCGCCGGAGGCTAACTTAATTCAGCCGGGGCAAGAATACCTGCTGAATCGTAGATATATCTGTATCCATCCTTCCGTGTTGGAAGTAGGATGACTTCGGTTGAATTAAGTTGCCGTCCTTTCACTGTGAATGGGCGGCAAAAATGTTTATCATAGAAGTAGAACTTTTATTTCAAGCGGAAAGTAGGAAACCATATGCCATTTTTCATTATCGCGGGTGCTGTCAATGCAGCCCTTGCCGTAGCTCTCGGCGCGTTCGGCGCGCATGCATTGAAAGAGCGTCTTTCTGAACGGTATCTCGCTATTTGGGAAACAGCCGTCCAATACCAAATGTTCCATGCAATCGGACTTATCGCAGTCGGCATCCTTATGAGCACATCGCTCTTCGGCCCGTCGACCACTTTGTCATGGGCAGGCTATCTATTGCTCGCCGGCATCATCATCTTCTCCGGCAGCCTATACGTTTTGAGCCTATCCGGCATCGGCATTTTAGGCGCTATCACCCCAATCGGCGGCGTCGCCTTTATCGTCGGCTGGATCATGCTTATCATTGCAACAGTAAAGTTCGGAAAGTGAATTGGAAACGGTCTGAAGAGCATCAGTTCTTCAGACCGTTTTTTTTGAATCGCGTCATAGGGAAGGGAGGGAGGAGGGGTGTCCCGCGTTCATAGAATCGGCTCGCGCGCTCAAGAACTCGAATCCGCGCTCAAGAATCCCACCCGAGCGCTCAAGAACTCGAATCCGCGCTCAAGAATCCGCCCGCGTGCTCAAGATCATAAAAACCTCCATAAATCTGTCAAAACTATCCTGTGATTGTATTCGCACTCTTTAGTAAACTAGTAGAAAAGGGGGAGATTCCATGGTATTGACCCGACTACGTTCAAAGCAAAGTTTGTTTGCTGCATTGCTGCTTCTCGTTCTTGTTAGTAATTATTTAGCGTACCGGCTGCCTGCGATTCCGATGCCGGACGATTCCCGGGCAGTTGTGATCGGTTCGCTGTTGGATTTGGCGATTGTTGCGCCGCTTCTAATTTTGGCGATGACGCGCAAGAAAGGCTTTACGCTGAAACGATTCATTACATTTATGGTGATTGGGCTTGTTGCAGCGAGGTTCATTATTCCTCATGAATATTTTGAGCCATTCAAATTCATCCCATATGCTGCAATTGGGCTTGAAGGATTGATTGTACTTGCGGAAATTGGGCTTCTTTTCCTGTTAGTCAAACATCTGCCTGGCATTGTAAGAGAGTTGAAACAGGGAAACAATAGTGGTTTATTCGCCTTTCCTTCGCTCGTCAAAGAAAGGGTGTCGTCCCATCCGCTCATTTCCATCATCGCTGCGGAATCGCTCATGTTCTACTATGCTTTCGCTTCTTGGAAAAGGAAACCACCCACAGGGGAGACGCTCTTTTCCTTGCACCAGAAAACGAGTATGCTCGCCTTCAACATTATGCTTATCCATGCCATCGTCATAGAAACGATCGGCATCCATTGGTGGCTTCATGGGAAATCAATGATTTTGTCCATCGTACTGCTCATCTTGAATATTTATTCGGTCATCTATTTTATTGCGGATATTCAAACTGTACGACTGAATCCATTGGCAGTGAAAGAAAATCGAATGCACATTTCCCTTGGACTCGGGAAACGTATGGAAATTCCTTTTGACGCGATTGATAAAATCGAATGGTTTGAAGATGCGGCAAAGTGCAACCTGAAGTCGAAAGGTCTGATCGAGTTCATTGCGCGGGATATGGAGGAAGCGAAGCCGAATTGTGTCCTTCATTTCAAGGAGCCGCTGAAGGCGACTTTGTTTATGGGAATGGAGAAGAAATTCAATATGGCTGCAATCCGTTTGGATGAACCGGATCGTTTCCGGGACGTGCTTGAGGAGAAGTTGGGATAATGAAAAAAGTCTTCCACTGCCGTGTTGGCAAGGGAAGACTTTTGTTCGGTTTAAAGTCCGGGTTGCTGATTAAAGTAATTCAATTCCTCGTTAAACTCCGCATAGTCGAAATAAATCATAGGCATCAAATAACGTTTGCCGGTAGCTGTGCTCAAGATAACGTGATCTCGACCTGCAGCTTCTACCACCCCCGGGATTGCTAGCGTATTCTTTCCGGGTTCGACGGCATGTTCGAAAGAGAAATGGAATATGCCGGGTTTGCCCCTGTTGAGGCGGAGGATATTTTCAATATACGACTCCTCCCTGAATGGTGGCCGACCTGCTGCAGGAATCTGTGGCGGCGTTGTAGGCATTTGCATTTGTGGTTGTTGAAAACCGGGATAATAATAATATTGGACCATTTTTTCATCCTTTCAATTTTTAGACTTGTGGACAATCTTGTTCGGTAGGGGAATAGAAGCAGTGCGCTTTGTATCTTCCAGTATTCCATTGATTGTGCCATTGGGCTGGGCAGGTTCCAGAAGGTTGGAAAAACCAAAGTGACCTCGTTGCCGGCTGAAACCGTTCGCCTTCAACATTGCTTCTCGCAAGCTTCACGTACTGATCGCGCGCGAGTTGATAAAAGTAGCATTTCCGACCATGAGCATCCCAAGCTGTCCATCGCCCTCTGCTTCAACCCGCATCAGCCTTGCTGACAAATCAATTTCACTGTTTGTGGCTTTTAATACTGCCACGACATAACCCCCTCGGTTCCACCTTATGCATTTCCACCTTCGTTGATGACTGAAAAATATGTATACTAGTAGTGGGGGGAGAGTATATGCATATTGAAAATGATATTCCGGTATTCCTTGATTTTTGGGAAGCCAAAGAACAGCCGACGCTATCGGATTTGGAATCATATCTAAATAGCAATGAAAAAGTGTACGAAAAATATTTTCCGATTCATTGTCCAAGGACGGAAGAGCGCTTGTCAGCTGCTTTACAGAAATACGAAGCCAAGATGGATGACATCCGTTCCACTTCTGCCAGTTTGCCAGGCATTATTCGGGAAGTGGATGAGACGTACGAGCAATCATTCGGGTTAGGCTTAGATCTTTCGTTAAAATTGATGGTCGGCACATTCGGTTCAAATGCCTTCGTTACGAGGGAAAATCGCCGCGAAATCTATTTTGCTGTCGAGAAGCTATCCGCCGAGCGAAATCATTTGAAAGTGATCACTGCGCATGAAATCGGTCATGTGGCACATTTTGCAATGGCCACACGCAATGGGCTGGATTGGTCAACCGTCGATTGGGGACATGGTTTGACGACGCTATTTACGGAAGGAGCCGCCACGTATTTATCGAAGCGGACAGTCCCGGGACTTCCGGAGCCGGTCTATTTTACATACGACGATGAAGGCGATCCGTGGGTGAAATGTTATGAGGACAATAAACTTGAGGTAAAGCGGCGATTTTTGGAAGACGCAGTCGGGGATTGGGACATGACGAAGGAAAAAGAATGGTTCCGTCTATCGGGCGGCAGCTATTTCGGTTACAACCGCCTTGGTTATTTACTCGGCACAGACTATGTTGAACAACTCGTTGAGCGGATTGGCGAAGATGCGGCATTGACGTTTTGGAATGGGAATGATTTGAAGGCGGATATGATGGAATGGTTGCGGAAATAAAAAGCGAAGAGCCGTCTAGGCTCTTTTTTTATTTATTGAAATAAGGGTATGGATAGGCAAAGTGCTTTTTCGGAGGAGTGGTATGATGCCTATATTGAACACGGATGGTATAGAGATTTATTATCAGGAGGAAGGGGATGGCTTTCCGCTTTTATTGTTGCACGGCTTGACGAGCAATAGTGAGATGTTTCGGCATGAAATCGATCAATTTAAAAATAACTACCGGGTCGTAGCGCCTGATGCCCGTGGACATGGGAATTCAGAGAAGCCGCCGCACTATGAATTGGAAGATCATATCCGGGATACAATCGCGCTCGTCGATCATCTTGGACTGGATTCGTTTTACATGATCGGCGTGTCGATGGGGAGTTACATAGCGCAAGGGGTTGCCATCGAATTGGGCAACCGGGTGAAGAAGCTCGTGCTTGTCGCAACGAAATCCCACGGCGAACAGGCTTCCATGGAAGAGCTTTACGATCGCCATGCTGATGAAATGAAAGGCATGACGCCGATCGATAAAATGGTTGCCGCCTCGAAATATATGTTTCATAACCAAAAGGCGGTCGGGAAATGGCTGCATGAAACTGCGGAGCATAGTGAACAATTGACGTTGCATGAACAAGCCATCGCATCGAAGGCGTTGGAAGGATTCGATTTCCGGAACGATTTGCATCGCATCAGTGCCGAGACACTCGTCATCGGCGGTCTGTACGACGGATTGAATCCTCCTGATTACGGAAAAGAGACTGCTGAACTTATTCCAGCAGGCGCATTCTTGGAATTCAAATTATCTGGCCATGCACCGAATGTCGAGCAGCCGCGCTTGTTCATGGAAGTCGTCACGAACTTTTTGGAATGATGGAATTGTCTGTTCAGGCGAATGAGCCATCAGTACGGGCGGTTGGTGAGCGATATCAGGCGTTCGTTTGATTCAATCAGGCGGTTAGCATACAACATCAGGCGATATAGAACATAAAAAAGAGCCTCTATTTAGAGGCTCTTTCCCTTATACTGTGAAAAACGACTTTTTCTTCTCTCCATCGAGCAATGTGCCGATGAAGAACGAACCGAACACGCCGTAGCGCGCGCTCACTTCATCGAAGCGCATTTCATAAACTAACTTCTTGAATTGGAGTACATCATCCGAGAATAATGTAACGCCCCATTCGAAATCATCGAAACCGACAGAACCGGAGATGATCTGTTTCACTTTGCCAGCGTATCCGCGGCCGATCATTCCGTGGCTGCGCATCAATGCCTTGCGATCGTCCATGCTAAGCATGTACCAGTTGTCTTCGCCTTCACGTTTTTTGTCCATCGGGTAGAAGCAGATGTATTGGTTGCGCGGAAGTTCTGGATATAGACGTCCTCGCACATACGGGTTTTGATACGGATCTTCATCAGACTCGCCTGCAAGATAATTGGACAATTCTACGACAGATACGTATGAGTAAGCTGGAACCGTGTAATCTGCGATCGTCAATTTATTGAATTCAGCTTCAAGCTCCTGCAGTTCGTCAATCGTCGGACGCAATGTCATAAGCATGAAATCCGCTTTTTGACCAACAACCGTGTAAAACGCATGGCTGCCTGTCTTCGCGTCATCCGCTTGCTGAAGTTTATCTAAATAGGCCATGAATTCCTCGACAGCTGCTTGACGTTCCTCTTTTGAAATCAACTTCCATGACGCCCAATCCATCGTGCGGAAATCATGGAGCACATACCATCCATCGAGTGTAATTGCTGCTTCGTTCATATGAATTCAAACTCCTTTATTCGTGAATTTAATTCTACCCCTAGTGTAGCATAATGAATGTGAAAACACGGTTCCTAAGCAAAGAAGTCATACAATCGACAAGAATGAATGACTGTTCCCGCCAATGGAACTGGTGTATGCTTATATCGGTAAAATTTTCAGCATGCAAAAAGATGACCAGGAGAATTTAAAATGTCCAATTTACAACTCCCAAAATGGCGTTTCATCGACGAATCGATGACCGCAAAAAATAGATCGGCCCTTGAATCGTTCGCGATGGACGATACGCTCTGCCATCTCGTCGGACAAATTAGGACGGTGCCGACCGTCCGCACGTGGGTGCATGATGAAACAGTCGTACTCGGGATCCAAGACCATCGGCTGCCCCATATTGAAGAAGCGTTGCCCCTCCTCCAAGAAGCCGGTTATAAAACGATTGTCCGGAATTCGGGTGGTCTCGCGGTCGTTCTGGATGAAGGCGTACTTAATATTTCCATCGTCCTTTCTGAACAGGAAGGGTCCATCGATATTCCGGAAGGGTACGAAGCGATGGTGGAATTTGTTCGCATGCTCTTCCCGGAAGTGGCTGAACAGATCGAAGCGTATGAAATTGTCGGTTCCTACTGCCCGGGTACGTATGATTTGAGCATCGGCGGCAGGAAGTTCGCGGGAATTTCGCAACGCCGATTGCGCCAAGGCGTCGCGATCCAAGTGTACTTGTGCGTGGAAGGCAGCGGTTCTGAGCGCGCCCGCCTCATTCGCGATTTATACGAAACGGGTCTTCAAGGTGAACAGACGAAGTTCGTCTATCCGGACATCCGACCGGAAGTGATGGCATCGCTGTCGGAATTGATCGGCGAGCCGTTGACGGTGAATGAAGTCGGCATCCGCGTCCAACTGTTGCTTCGGGCACTTTCCGAGAAGGAAGTGCAAGTGGGCGGCCTCACGCCGGAAGAGATGGAGCTTTATTTGTTTTATTTGAACCGAGTCGTTGAGCGGAACCAGAAAATGCTTGCGCGAGGTTGATGACAAATGAAAAACCGCCGGATCAGTGATTGATCGGCGGTTCTTTCGATACTAGATTTCCGTTTCGCTCCATCGTGAAGACGGGAGCCGTGCGCTCGGATTCATCTTCCAAAGTGACGAGGCGGCGTGCCCGGTTCATGATTTGGACGAATTGTTCGTAATCGTTGCGGAGTGTTTTATTCTCCTGCTGCAGTTTGTCGATCTCTTTTTGGAGAGATTCAACTTTGTCGTTTGCCATTTTAGCAGTCTGCTTCCATCTGAGTGATTCAGAGTCGCCTCCGCCTGTATGGTGTAAACGGATCAAATAAGCAATGACTGTATCGAGCGATAAAGCGGATAGAGGGATAGCTGTCCTTTCCTCTTGATCGACTCCTGGCGCAGGGCTATATAATTGCTGGCTGCGTCGTTTGAAGTCCGCGCCTAGTACGCGCATTGCCTGCTTCCGTTCTTTTTTCGCCTCTGCCAGTTCTTTCTCGTAATCGCGGCGGACGACTGCATTCCATCTGAAACCGCACGCGGCCGCGGTTCTGTTGAGCGCATCTCCGACCTCTTCGAATGCGCTTAGCTGTGTACTTCCTTCCCGGACGTGCCGCAGCACCGTCTCGGCTAATAAAATATCATTTTCCTCAAGCCAAGCATCCTGTCTAACTTTCACCATCTCCTTGCCTCCTGCCATGTTCATAGTCTCTTTCTTACGGTCAGTGTGCACAGTGTGTAAGCCTTTTATTCATCCAAACTGGAACAGAGATAAAAATAATTGCATTCATTTCAATGAAACCTTCCTTTTCTCTCGCTCACTTTTTGATATACTTAAGAAAATGCGTCGACGGAGGTGGATGAATAAGTGGACTATAAAAATGAAAAGCTTTTCGAAGAGAAAGTATTCAAGGATCCGGTCCACCGGTATATCCATGTGCGCGACAAAGTCATATGGGACGTCATCGGGACGCGGGAATTCCAAAGGCTCCGAAGGATCCGGCAGCTCGGGACAACGTATCTCGTTTTCCACGGAGCGGAACATAGCCGCTTCCAACACTCGCTCGGCGTCTATGAAATTGTGAGGCGGATCATTGACGACGGCTTCAGCGGACGTGAGGAATGGAATGACGAAGAGCGATTATTGACGCTGTGCGCTGCTTTGCTGCATGACCTCGGCCACGGCCCGTTTTCGCATGCATTTGAAAAGGTGTTCACGCTCGATCACGAGAAGTTCACGCAGGCGATTTTGACAGGAGATACGGAAGTGAATGAAGTGCTGCGCCGCGTCTCGCCTGATTTTCCGCAAAGGATCGCGGACGTCATCGGCAAGACATATCCGGACAAGCTCGTCGTCAGCCTTATTTCAAGCCAGATCGATGCCGACAGGATGGATTATTTGCAACGGGACGCCTATTACACTGGTGTTTCCTACGGACACTTCGATATGGAGCGGATTTTACGAGTCATGCGGCCTGCTGAAGAACAGGTAGTTATTAAGTTTAGCGGAATGCACGCAGTGGAAGATTATATAATGAGCCGCTACCAAATGTATTGGCAAGTCTATTTCCACCCTGTTTCGCGAAGCGCGGAAGTCATTCTCATGAAAATCCTGCATCGAGCAAGACATCTACATAACAGCGGTTATTCTTTTACGTACGAGCCTGTTCATTTCAAAGCGTTCTTCGATCGGACATTCGGTCTAGAGGAGTACATCATGTTGGATGAAGGTGTGCTTACGACGTATTTCCAATGGTGGCGCAAGGAAGAAGACGCCGTATTGGCGGATTTGTGCGACCGTTTCTTGAACCGAAGACTGTTCCAATATGCCGAGTTCGATCCGGCGACAGAATACCGGAAAATCGGCGAGCTTGAGAGGCTGTTCAAGGAAGCGGGCCTTGATCCGGAATATTATCTTGTGACAGATTCCTCGTCCGACTTACCGTATGATTTCTACAGGCCCGGTGAAGAAAATGAACGCGTGCCGATCTATTTGCAAATGCCGAACGGCGAGCTGAGCGAGCTGTCGCGATCATCGGAAATCGTCGATGCCATTTCAGGCAAACGGCGGACCGACCATAAAATATATTTCCCGGAAGACCTTTTGGAATCAAAGGAAAATCCTTTATATGATAAGATTTTACGAATGTTAAGAGGTGAATAAATTGCTGCAGGAACATGCAAGAATTGTGCAATTCATTGCCATGGCGGAAGAAGTGAACGGGCGGAAGAAATTGCAGAAGATGATTTATATCGCGAAGAAGATGGAATTTCCGTTCGCCGAAAAATACGAGTTGCATATGTACGGCCCCTATTCGGAGGAATTGACGCTCCGTGTCGAGGAGCTTTGCGAAATGGGCTTCCTATCGGAAAGCTGCACGGACAAGGGCTCGTACGTTCAATATAGCTACAATGTGACAGAAGAGGGCGGCCAGTTCCTCGAAACAGCTGATGCGCCGCATGAAAAACTTGCGGACTGCATCCGTCGGCTAAATGACAAAAGCTCTCGTTTTTTGGAGCTTGTGTCGACTTTGCTTTATTTCGATTACTTGCCGAAGGACGAGCAAATCGCCAAAGTGCATATTGTGAAAAATAAACTGAACTTCACCGAAGACGAAATGCAAGCCGCATTTGATTTCATTGCGGAGCTGCGGGCGTGCTCGAGTGTTGCATAAGTTACGGAAATCCCCTTTTGCCAAGGGGATTTTTTTGTTGGAATCGCGACATGGGGCAGGGGGTTAAATTAGGGCAAGCCCGCATCCAAAGCGTTCCCTCGCACGTCCAAAGCAAGTCTGCGCGCGTCCAAAGCAAGCCCCCGCGCGTCCAAACCGAGTCTCCGCGCGTCCAAAGCAAGACTCCGCACGTCCAAAGCAAGTCGTCGCGCGTCCAAAGTGAGCTGCCGCGCGTCCAAAGCAAGATGCCGCGCGTCCAAAGTGAGCCCCCGCGCGTCCAAAGCAAGTCGTCGCGCGTCCAAAGCAAGTCTCCGCGCGCCCAAAGCGAGTCTCCGTGCGTCCAAAGTGAACCCCCGCGCGTCCAAAGCAAGCCCCTGCGCGTCCAAAGCAAGTCGCCCCGCGCCCAAAGCCATTCCCCAGCAATAAAAAACGACGCGAGAATCTCGATTCTCGCGTCGCTCCAATTATTATTTATCGCTATAAAGCTTTCCGGCAACGCCGTAATGGTTTTTCGGCATATCCTCGATGAAAACTACAACGTTTTCAACAGGCGCGCCAGTCGTTTCTGCAACAGCGTCCGTCACTTTTTTAACCAAATTGCGCTTCTGTTCTTCCGTACGGCCTTCAAGCATTTTCACGGTTACATATGGCATACTAGTTCCCCCTTTCGCCTAAACTTATGTATAGTGTATATAATAGCAGAGTGGGAGGGGTTATAGGAATGACGAATGAGCAGAAACCGAAAAAGAAAATGGGATTCACCATCATAAAAGATGATCCGACTGATGGACATAAAGGGTTCGGCATCGGATCATTGTCACTCGAAAACGTCTCGCCGGTCATCGTCGATATCGAAGAAGGGGAGGCGCGCATCGAAATCGGGGCGATGCATGCTCGAAGCGATACGGAGCGCGGCGTGAAATTCACGACGAACCGCGAAGATTCGGAAGGCGGCAAACCGTACTGGCTCGTCTGGGTGACGATCGATTTCAAAGAGGACGGCCCCTATTATGCAGGTGTTACCGCATGCGAAATGGTCGTGAACCGCGAAAAGCGCAGAGGGTATAAAATTTTGGCGGATCATGTGAATAAAATGGACAAATCGATGAAGCGGAATATTATTGTAGATCATATGGACGACAAGTCGAAGCAGATTCTCGCGGACTTCCTGTCACGCCACAATCATGAAATGTGGGAGCGCAGCGAACCGAAACTACGTATCGATCTTGGTGTCGATTCACCTGAATTATGAACAAACTGTGAAATTTGGTGACTTCTGCGACTTATGAGGTTGAATGTCTTGGAAAAAGGAAGTACACTGAACTTACAGCTTGCAATTGTAAGCTAGGACAACCGAAGTATGCGGCGCTAGCCAATTTGATGGTTCTACATAACCCAAGCGAAGAGCCATGATGTGCGAAACCGTGTTCAACGGTAAAAAAGCTTTGCCTCACTGATTTAATTCAGAAGGCAAAGCTTTTTTGATTTTCTTCCTTTGCTTTTGTTCATCGTCCAGACTCCGGGCGCTAGCTCATAAGGCAAAGTTGCTATGCAAATCTTGATAGTGATTGTGCTCGCAAAAGCCGTTCTCCGTAACGGCTTTCGCTTTTGTCATCATCCAGCTCCGGACGCCAGAAGCTCGGGGTCATAAGTCAAAGCTGCTCTGTGGCAAAAGGCGCCACGCCCGCATCTTCGCCTTATGCCCGTCGCTTCTAGGCAGGCGCCCTTCGCTTTTGTTCATTCAAAAAACGAAAACGGGAAAAGTTCGAACGTGCCTGAATCATCGTCATCGCCGTTGCGCTCCTCGCGCAAGTTTTTGTCGGTGCAAAGCTTTTGCGGCATGTCTTTTTCCTTCAAATACATAAGCCGCTGTTTCGGACATTCGTTCACCGCGATGCCGCCGGTTTCGACGTCGACGATGACGCCGTTCACGCCTTTTGGAGGGATGAACGGTTCAGGGGTTTTGCCGGCATGCACCGTCTCCATGAAGTCGATCCATATTTTCTTCGTGGCGGATTTGTCTTCAAGCTCCGTCAATTGCTGCCCGACGTCGTATCCCGTCCAAATCCCCGCTGTCAGCGAAGGGGTGTAGCCGATCAAATACTGGTCGGAAATCGTCGTCCCCGATTTTGCGGCGTACGGCCTTTTCTGCTTCGAGCGCATCGACAGCCCCGTCGAAACGGAGTAGTCGTTGAAGACCGGGTCGAACATGCCTGTCATTAAATGGGTGAGCACGAATGCGTCCTGCTCGGTAATGACCCGTTTCGTGCTTTTCTTCGGCTGCTCGTACACTGTTTTCCCATCTGCATCGGTGATCGATAAGATCGTCGTCGGTTCCACTTCCAGCCCGCCCGAGGAAATCCGGTTATAGGCATTCGTCATTTCAAGCAGCGTAACGGTTGAAGTGCCTAACGCGACTGCCGGGGATTCTTGGAATTTGACATCAAGACCAAGCTTCTCCGCCATTTTATTGAACTTTTTATACCCTACATCTTCAAGCGTTTTCACAGCGTAAACATTATCCGAGATGGCGATCGCCTGGGCGAGGGAGATCGGATGGCCCGCAAACTTGCCGTTAATATTTTTCGGCTCATACGTCGAACGGCCTTCGTCATATGTGAAAATCGTCCGTTCCGTCGACATGAATGTGAGCGGATTATAGCCATCTTCGAGCGCAGCCGCATACAAAATCGGCTTCATTGCAGATCCTGGCTGCCGTTTCGCCTGCGTCACCCGGTTGAAGGGACTTTCTTTGTAATCAATCCCGCCGACGAGTGAAGTGATATTCCCAGTTTCAGGCTCCATTGACATGAAACCGACTTGCAGCCCGCTATCCGGCATCCATTTATCAATGTATTCCTCGGCTGTCTGCTGATGCTGCATATCGAGCGTCGTTCGGATCGTCCAGCCGCCTTCAGCTGGATAGCGGCCTTTTTTACTCAAAATCCGTTCCGCTTCCCGCCACACTTCATCCAAAAAGTATGGGGCGACACGCTTCATATCCTTCCAATCCTCTGTTTTGAGCGTCACTGCCACATCTTCCGCACGTTGTCGTTGTGCATTTGTTATGAACCCTTGATTTTCCATCAGGGAGAGGATCAGCAATTGACGATCACGGGAACGCTCAGGATTATCCAGAGGATCGTAAACGGACGGACCTTTCGCGATCGCCGTAATCACTGCGGCTTCCTCGAGCGTCAAGTCCTCCGCCGACTTTGCAAAATAAAACCTGCTCGCCGCCTCGACGCCATACATCCCATGACCGAAATAAACCGTATTCAAGTATCCTTCCAAAATGACGTCTTTATCGTAAAAAGTTTCCAACCGATACGCATAGAGCGCCTCTTTTATTTTTCGATTCCACGATTTTTCATGTGTCAAAAACAAATTCCGGGCATACTGCTGAGTAATGGAGCTTGCGCCTTCCGCTTTCCGCATCGTCTTTATGTCTTTCAACACGGCTCCGGCAATCCGTTTGTAATCAAACCCGTTATGTTCGTAAAAATTACGGTCTTCTGTCGCGATGACAGCATCGATCAGAAACGGAGAAATTTCATCAAGATTCACCCAATACCTGCGCTCCGCCGAAAACTTATCGCCGATCTGCTTCCCGTTCTTATCAAGGAACACACTCGCTTTCGGCACGCTCAACGAAGGGGCACCCGTAATTTGCGCGTAAAGCCGAAGACATAGAAACATAGTGAAAAGCGCAGTCAGTGCCGTTACGATCAACAGGGCGATCCGCCGAACGAAATTTTGTCTTTTCTTTTTCTTTATATAATCGACTCTTCTCATACAATCCCTTCTCCCACCGTACTTTCCATTCAGTATGGAACCGGTGCACAAAAGTTAAACGGCATATCGGCGAAAAGCACAGATTTATCGCGATCTATTGGAATAGTGCGGGGAAAAACGATATAATGAATAGATATTTTGAACGTCAAGGGCGGTGCAAGAGTGGAATCAAACATGGAAGGGCAAAACGTCGATGTCCGGCTCGAATCAACGATCCGTCACGTTGGACAGGCTGCTGATAAGCACGAGCTCCAAGCTTCTGGGACGTTGATTGAAAAAGCCGGAAAGACGTACTTGCGATTTGTGGAAGATCTGAAGGGCCAGCAAGTTCGGACGACGGTGAAGTTGGAGGACGGAGACGCGTTAATCATGCGGAGCGGGGCTGTTCAAATGCGCTTACCGTTTTCTCCAGGCGAAATGAGGCCGGGTACATACGGCAGCGGTCCAGCAACTTTCGATCTCCTCGTGAAAACGACGAAGCTCGAAGTTGGGGCGGACAAATTCACCGCTCATTATGAACTGCATGCGGAAGGTGCAATGCTAGGCAGGCACGAATTGACGATTTACTTTACGGAGGGACAAAAATGAACGCAGTTGAAAAGATACAACAGGAAATAAAAGACGCATTCCGCGAGGCAGTTCTCGCTTCAGGACTTGCTGATGAATCGGCAATGCCGGATATCATACTCGAGACGCCGAAAAACAAAGACAACGGGGATTATGCTACGAATATCGCGATGCAATTGACGAAGATCGCGAAAAAGCCGCCTCGTGCAATTGCAGAAGCGATTCTTGAAAAATTGGACACGTCCTCGACTTCCATCAAGGAATTGGAAATTGCGGGTCCAGGTTTCATTAACATCAAGCTGAAAAGCGATTACTTAGGGGAAGTCGTCAAAACGGTACTTGCCCAAGGAGCGGATTACGGTCGTTCGACATACGGCAAAAATGAAAAAGTCCAAGTCGAATTCGTCTCTGCAAATCCAACGGGGGACTTGCATTTAGGTCATGCGCGCGGCGCTTCAATCGGGGATTCATTGTGCAATATCCTCGATTTCGCAGGCTTTGACGTGTCACGGGAATATTACATCAATGACGCGGGCAATCAAGTGAATAACTTGGCCCTTTCAGTCGAGGCGCGATACTTCCAAGCATTAGGTCTTGAAAAAGAAATGCCGGAGGACGGCTACCATGGACAGGACATCATCGATATCGGTGAGAAGCTTGCGGAGGAATTCGGCGACAAGTACGTAAACGTCGGCGAAAAAGAGCGTCAGGAGTTTTTCCGGAAGTACGGCCTTGATTTCGAATTGGCAAAGTTGAAGAAGGACTTGGAAGACTTCCGTGTGCCGTTCGACAACTGGTTTTCGGAAACATCTCTCTACACAGACGGCAAAATCGGCATCGCTCTCGATAAATTGCGTTCGAATGGCCATGTATTTGAAGAAGACGGAGCAACTTGGTTCCGTTCGACGACATTTGGCGATGATAAAGACCGTGTCCTCATTAAAAATGACGGCTCGTACACGTATTTGACGCCGGACATCGCATACCATGAGGATAAATTGCGCCGCGGCTTCGATAAGCTCATCAATATTTGGGGAGCAGACCACCACGGCTACATTCCACGGATGAAAGCGGCGATCGAGGCACTTGGCTACGACCGCGATACGCTTGAAGTGGAAGTTGCGCAAATGGTGCAGCTATATAAAGACGGCGAGAAATTCAAAATGAGCAAGCGTACCGGAAAAGCGGTCACGCTGCGTGAACTCGTTGAAGAAGTCGGCTTGGACGCTGTCCGTTATTTCTTCGCGATGCGCTCCGCCGATTCACAAATGGACTTCGACTTGGATTTGGCGATTTCGCAGTCGAATGAAAACCCGGTTTACTATTCGCAATACGCGCATGCCCGCATTTCATCGATCCTTCGCCAAGCGGAGGAAAAGAATCTTGCCGCTTCAACGGATCATGTTGATTTATTGCAAGCAGAAAAGGAATTGTCGCTGTTGAAGAAAATCGGCGACTTCCCGCGTGCCGTCAGCGATGCAGCAAGACTCCGCTCGCCGCACCGGATTACGAACTATATCCAGGAGCTGGCCGCAGAATTCCACAGCTTCTACAATGCTGAAAAAGTTCTCGACCCGGATAACCGCGACCTGTCCGAAGCACGTCTCGCACTCATCACAGCAACACGCACGACAATTGCGAATGCGCTGAAACTCATCGGCGTTGCCGCACCGGAAAGAATGTAAAATGTTGCGCCCCTCTGAATGTGGAGGGGCGTTTTATTGTGCAACGCAATGAATGCGGATCGCAACGCAAACAAGTGGGATCGCAACGCAATCAATTCAGTGCGCAACGCAATCAAACGAGCGCAACACAAACAAATGGGATCGCAACGCAATGAACCGGAATCGCAACGCAATCAAACGAGCGCAACACAATCAACGGGACCCGCATCGCAACCAACCCGACCCGCAACACAATCAATCGGCCTCACAACACAACCAACTCGACCCGAAACACAATCACCCCCCGCAAAACCCCCTCGACATCGCACGAAACTGTAGTATAATTAATCCGAACATCAATTACATAACCAAACATGAAGGTGCCCCGCCGTCAACGCCGGGGTTAAAAGGGAAGCCGGTTTGATTCCGGCGCGGTCCCGCCACTGTAAGTGCTCGCAAGCCGCAACATGCCACTGGATTTTCCGGGAAGGCGCGGTACGCGATGAGCATAAGCCAGGAGACCTGCCTTCATGAGTCACCCGTACCCTACGAGGATAGGTTTGGTGGAAATCGGCGCGTCCTTTCGTAGCTGTATTTTTACTAAGCACATTCCTCCGTTCACAAAACGGGGGATTTTTATTTGGAACAAACAGGAGGAAATCAGAATGAAAAAGTTTTGGCAACTTTGGCTAACAGCAATCCTTGCGGCATTCTTGCTAACGGCATGCGGCACGGATGATGCAAAGAAAGATGACACACCGGTAAACGGCAGCTCGCAAACAGACGATCAAACGGCTGAGGAAGTAGCAGAATTCCCGGTCACATTAACAGATGCAGTCGGCAATGAGATTACAATCGAACAAGCACCTGAGACGATCGTCTCCATGATTCCGAGCAACACGGAAATCTTATTCGCACTCGGCTTGAATGATGAAATCGTCGGTGTCAACGATTGGGACAATTATCCAGAAGAAGCACTCGAAAAAGAGAAAATCGGCGGACAGGAATTCAACGTTGAAAAGATCGTCTCGATGACGCCGGATGTCGTCTTCGCGCATGAGTCCATGCTCGGCACAGGCGACGAAGGGCTACAGCAGCTCCGAGACGCAGGCATTAACGTATTCGTCGTGAAAAATGCCGCCGATTTTGAACAGACATACGAAACAATCGAAACGATCGGCAAAGCTACAGGTAAAACGGAAGAAGCCGCAACAATCGTAGAGGACATGAAAGCGAAAGTCGAAGAAGTCCTTGCAAAAACAGCAAACGTTGAGAATAAAAAACGCGTATTCATCGAAACATCTGATGCACCTGAAATTTATGCACCGGGTAAAAATACGTTCATGCAGCAAATCCTAGACATGATCGGAGCGGAAAACGTTGTGACAGAAGAAAACTGGGTTATGATCAGCCCGGAAGAAATCGTCAAGCAAAATCCTGACGTCATCATCGTCATGTACAGCTATGTGCCGGATATCGTCGAAAGCGTGAAAAACCGTGACGGCTTCAGCGACATTACTGCGGTGAAGGAAGACCAAGTCATCCAAGTCGACGAAAACTTGACGAGCCGTACAGGCCCGCGTCTAGCGCTCGGTCTTGAAGAAATAGCGAAGGCTATCTATCCAGAGGCATTCAGTGAATAAATCGGCAATTGCCTACATCGTGTCTGCCGCCACATTGATTGTGGCGGTATGGCTCGGTGTTTCGATTGGAAGCGTTAAAATTCCGATCAGCACGTTTTGGGATTCGTCGGATACGACAGCGACTAATATCTTATGGAAAATCCGGATGCCCCGTGTCATATTAGCAGGGCTCGTCGGTGCGGCGCTCGCAATTTCCGGAGCCGCTTTCCAAGGATTGCTGAAAAATCCGCTCGCAGACCCATACACACTCGGAGTGTCATCCGGCGCCTCGGTGGGTGCTGTCGTGACACTCTTTTTCGGTTTATCGATTCCAATTTTAGGCACATACACATTACCGGTGTTCAGCATGACAGGGGCGGCTTTGACGATGTTCCTCGTCATCGGATTCGCAAAGCTTGTCGACCGTTCGATGAAAATGGAGACGATCATCCTTACCGGAATCATCTTCGGTTCTTTTCTTGGCTCCGTCTTGTCGCTCATGATTGCGCTTACGGGTGAAGAACTGCGTCAAATTATCGGCTGGCTCCTCGGAAGCGTGTCGATGCGCGGCTGGAATTATATCGTTATGGTGCTGCCGTTCGTCGTCATCGGTTCCTTCATTCTCTGGGTGAACCGGAGGGAATTGAACGCCATGCTGTTCGGGGAGGAACGCGCCCATCATTTAGGCGTCAACGTGAAACGCCGGAAATTCATGATCCTTATCGGCGGCTCCATCCTGACGGGTTCGGCTGTCGCGGTATCCGGAACGATCGGCTTCGTTGGCCTTGTCGTCCCGCATATGACGCGCCTCATGTGGGGGTCCGACCACCGGCATCTGCTCACTTTGTCATTCATGAACGGCGCAAGTTTGCTCATCATTTGCGACCTGATCGCCCGGACGATCATCTCGCCATCGGAACTACCAGTCGGCGTCATTACGGCATTCATCGGAGCACCAGTGTTCGCGTACATTTTCTACAGACAGAGAAGGAAAGGGGCCATGTAACATGCTGCAAGTCGACAATCTCGCGGGAGGATACGGTAAAGAGCCGATCGTCAACAACATCTCATTCCGTGTGAATGAAGGAGAAATCCTCGGCATACTCGGCCCGAACGGCAGCGGCAAATCGACGTTGCTGAAAATCATTTCGGGCATCTTGCCGGCTAAAACTGGAACCGTCCTGATCGACGGGCAGGACGCCTCGGTTTATTCCCAAAAACAGTTCGCGAAAAAGGTGGCGGTCCTTCCGCAGCTCCATGCGCATGCCTTCTCGCATACCGTTAAAGACACCGTCGCGCTCGGCCGGTATCCGCACCAGACCGGGCTTTTTTCGTCCTGGTCCGATGAAGACGAGCGGGCGGTGACGGAAGCGCTCGAATACACAGGCGTTACACGCTACAAAGATACAGCGATCGAACTGCTTTCAGGGGGCGAACAACAACGGGTCTTCGTCGCACAAGCGCTCGCGCAAGAAGCGCCGATTCTATTGCTCGACGAACCGACGAATCATCTCGACATCGCCCACCAGCAGCAATTGCTCGACACGATCCGCAACCACGCCATCGAAAAGGGTGTCACCGTCATCTCCGTTTTCCATGACGTCAACCTTGCATCGCTTTATTGCGACAGACTGCTTCTCATGGAAAAAGGGGAAATCGCCATGATCGGCGACCCGCAAGACGTCATCCGAGAGACGACGATCGGCAAAGTGTATAACGCGAGAGTTAAAACGCAGCCCCATCCGGAACTGCCGAAGCCGCAAATGACGCTTCTCCCTCACAAAATCGAGGAAAACGACCCGTTCACTGTCAATAAAGGACACTTCACCGTCACTGCGGAACGCGTTTCATTACAAGTCAACCAACCATTGAAAACGGTATCGTCCGCTGTCGTGAACGCTGGTCTCGGCTGGTACCGCGCATTCGTCAACCGCCACGTAGACGTGAATTATAACTGCGACGACGTCAAAGCGGAAATGTCCGCCTATCTCGAACAGCACGGCTACTCATTAACCGACACTGTCGGCATGATGACCGCCGTTACGACAGAGCATGCGGAAATCGGGGAATACGAAGGCGACTTCGGCACAGTTCTCGTCATGGTGACGGCTGGCGTCGGCAATGCCGTCGACGTCTCGCAAGCTGTTGAAAGAGAACAACGAATCGGCACGATCAATACGTGGGTCATCGTCAACGGAGAGCTGCCCGAAGAAGCTTTCATCCAGGCGATGATCACCGCAACCGAAGCGAAAACGAAAGCGCTTCATACCGAAAACATCAAAGACCCGCTCACCGGAACAATCGCGACCGGCACATCGACCGACAGCCTCCTCGTAGCAGCGACGCAAGAAGGGGAGCATCTGCCGTACGCAGGCCCGATCACGCCGCTTGGCAAATTGATCGGCCACGGCGTCTACGACTGCACGATCCGCGCGATACAGGCGTACAAAAAAGCGAAAGGCTGGACGTCATAATGCAAGCCCATTTTGTTGCAATCGCGATCGGGTTCTTCCTCGACCGCATTATCGGGGATCCCCCGAACTGGCCGCATCCCGTCCGCTGGATCGGCACACTCATCTCGAAGCTCACCGCGGTCCTGAACAAAGGGCGCGCCCGCATACTTAAAGGCGCTGGAATGCTGTTCATTACTATGTTCCTCGTCACAGCGATCGTTCTTGCGATCGTCTGGTCAGCCTACCAACTACATATCGTTGTCGGGATCATCGTCGAAGCCGTTCTCATTGCAGTCGGACTCGCCCAGAAAAGCTTGAAGGACGCCGCGATCGACGTGTACGACCCGCTTGAAACTGGTAATCTGGAAGAAGCTCGGACGAAGCTTTCGTGGATCGTCGGCCGCGACACCGACAAGCTGCAAGAAAGCGGGATTGCCCGCGGCGCAATCGAAACGGTATCGGAAAATGCGGCAGACGGCGTTACATCTCCATTGTTTTGGGCATTTCTGTTCGGCGCACCGGGATTATGGATGTACAAAGCTGTGAACACGCTCGATTCAATGATTGGCTACAAAGATGATCGCTATCGTGAATTCGGCAAGTTTTCCGCGCGCGCCGATGATGTCATGAACTTCATCCCCGCAAGGATTACGGGATTCCTCATCCTCGTATTCACTCCGAATGAAGGGGGAATCCCTTTCCGGAAGCGGTTCATCGGCTGGAGCAAGGATGCGCGGAACCATCCGAGCCCGAACAGCGGTTTTCTGGAAGCGGCGACTGCGTGGCAGCTCGGCGTGAAATTGGGCGGGAAAAGTACATACCGGGGAATTGTTTCCGAACGGCCAGAAATCGGTCCGGGGCTGAAGTCGTTGAAAGCGGCGCATATCAAATCGGCGATCGCGCAAATGCATGCTGCATCTTTCGCCTTTTGGATACTTATGACGATTATTGGAGTGATTTTCTATGCAATTGCCTGAACATGGGGCGAATCCCCACCACGTTTACGAGAAGCTCGGCATGACACCGCCGGCGCGGATACTCGATTTTAGTGAGAACTGCAATCCGGCGGGACCTCCGCGGGCTATCATCGATCTATGGCCGAATCTTATGACGCGATTACACGCCTACCCAGACCCGGCTGGCGAGCCTTTCCTGTCGAGGGTGGCAGAATATCATGGTGTTCCGAAGGCATCGGTGTTTGCTGGCAACGGTGCGGCGGAAATCTTGTCGCTCATCGCAGAACGGTACCGAGGGAAGCAGGCAATCGTCGTCCACCCGACGTTTTCGGAATATGAAGCGACATTGCAGGCAAAAGGTGTGGAAATTGAACGGGTCATCGCCTCTGAGTCGGACGACTTCCGCTTGCCGGTAGAAGCCATTTTGGCTCGCCTGACGGAAGTGTCCGTCGTATACATATGCACGCCAAACAATCCGACGGGCATCATGCCGAAGCGGGAGGATTTACTTGAGGTCATTCGGAAGGCGAAGGAAGTGGAATGCGAAGTCGTTCTCGACGAGGCGTTCATCGATTTCATTGACGAAAGCAGGTCGTTCATTCAAGAGTTTAAGGATTTTCCACATGTCATTGTCGTGCGCTCAATGACCAAGATGTACGCAATTCCCGGCATCCGCCTCGGATATGTCGTTGCGCATCCGGATGTCATAGCGGGGCTGAAATCGGCGGCGCCGCATTGGAATGTCAATGGGATGGCGGCCGTGATCGGTGCGGTTTGTCTTGGCGAAGAAGCGTATCGTGAAGCGGCGATCCGACACGCTCAGGTGGAACGTGAGAAAATGACGATCTTCCTGAAAAAATTCGGTTGTACGGTGACTGAATCAGAAGCAAACTTTCTGTCGTTCAAACCGCATGATGCCGGAAAATTGTATAAGCATATGCTTGCAAAAGGCATCGTCCTCCGCCATTCTGAAAACTTCCACGGGATGGACGGACGCTGGCTGCGGATTGGGATGAAAAGTGGGGAGGAAATGGAAGAATTGCGGAAAGAGCTCGCAGGCGCGCTCATAAATAATTGACTTGTGCTCAAGAATTCGTTTCTGCGCTCAACACAAGCGGACACGCGCTCAAGAAACTGTTTCCGCGCTCAACAGAAGCGAACTCGCGCTCAAGAAACTGTTTCCGCGCTCAACAGAAGCGGATTCGCGCTCAAGAAACTTCTTCCGCGCTCAACAGAAGCGGATTCGCGCTCAACAATTCGTTTCCGCGCTCAACGCAAGCGGATTCGCGCTCAAGAAATCGTTTCCGCGCTCAACAGAAGCGGATTCGCGCTCAAGAAACCGCTTCCGCGCTCAACAGAAGCGGACTCGCGCTCAAGAAACTGTTTCTGCGCTCAACAGAAGCGAACTCGCGCTCAAGAAACTGTTTCCGCGCTCAACAGAAGCGGACTCGC
>NZ_JBPFDR010000001.1:265298-319225 GCF_059415085.1 Sporosarcina sp. SAFN-015 | reverse complement strand
GCTCAAGAAACCGTTTCCGCGCTCAACAGAAGCGGACTCGCGCTCAAGAAACCGTTTCCGCGCTCAACAGAAGCGGACTCGCGCTCAAGAAACCGTTTCCGCGCTCAACAGAAGCGGATTCGCGCTCAAGAAACCGTTTCCGCGCTCAAAACAAGCGAGGATGCGCTCAAAATAGGTAAGGAAAGGTGGTCCAATTTCATGGGAGGGAAACTGACGTTCATTAGCGGCGGCGTGCGGAGCGGCAAAAGTGCATTCGCGGAGAAGGTGCTCGTTGAAGACGCCGCAAATTGCGGCGGCAGGCTCGTCTATATCGCTTCCGGTCGCGCGGTCGATAAGGAAATGGAGCAGCGGATTGAAAAGCATAAGCTGGACCGGGCGCACGCGAGCTGGACGACGATTGAACAGCCGGTCGACTTTGCCGGAGCCTTGCCGTTCATTCAACCAAACGATTTCGTCCTATGGGATTGCTTAACGACGTGGCTGGCGAACGAACTATACGAGGAACAGGACGGTACATACTGCATCCATAAGGAAGGGTGCATGGAACAAAAAGCAGTTCAGCTACTCGAAACCGTAGAAAAACTTCGAAACAGGGGAGCGCATTTCATCATCGTTTCAAATGAAGTGCTGGACGAACCAACCTCAATGTACGAAGAGACACAAACATACTGCAAGTGGATCGGCAAGTTGCATCAACATCTCGTCAGCTTAAGCGATGACGCGATTGAGATGGACTACGGGCTGCCGCTTTATTGGAAAAAGGAAGGGCAGGTGGCTGTGCGATGAAAGGGATCATGGTGATGGGAACGGCTTCAGATGTCGGAAAGACGATGATCTGCACGGCGTTATGCCGGCTGCTTTCAGACGAAGGGATGCGGGTCGCCCCATTCAAATCGCAGAACATGTCGCGATTTTCCGCAACGACGGAAGACGGGAAAGAGATGAGCCGGGCGCAGTTTTTGCAGGCGGAAGCGGCGCGGACGAAACCTGTCATCGAAATGAATCCAATTTTGTTGAAGCCGTTGGGCAATATGAAATCGGATGTCCGATTTTTCGGAGAGACGTTCGAAGCGGTGGATGGAATGGAATACCGGACGCAGTTTTTCGACCGTGCTCTACAAGCAATCCGGACTTCGCTTGATCGGCTAGCGGACTCGTTTGACATACTCGTCATTGAAGGAGCGGGAAGTCCTGCCGAAGTGAACTTGAACGATCGGGAAATTGTCAATATGCGTATGGCGGATATGGCGGACGTTCCTGTGCTGCTCGTCGCGGATATCGACAGGGGCGGCGCGATCGCTTCGATTGTCGGGACGCTTCAATTGCTGGCGCCGGAGCACCGGACCCGCGTAAAAGGGATCCTCATCAATAAATTCCACGGGGACGCCGCTTTATTCCAGGAAGGTGTCGACTTTATCGAATCATACACCGGCATTCGCGTCGTCGGGGTCATTCCGCATAAGATGAATCACGGGATCGAAGAGGAAGACGTGGACCGGCCGATGACTGAGGCGCCGGCCGGAACGGATGTATACGATGCTTGGGCGGAACATGTGAAAGCGCATGTCGATTGGCCGTTCGTCCTGTCGGTCATCGCGGGGCAGGTGGACTGATGTGAACGGATTGTTGCTCGCACTTCAATTTTTCACGTCCATCCCAATCCGGAAAGAACTGCCGATGGAACGGAAAGACGTGACGGGCATGTATGTCGCCTTGCCGTTTGTCGGGGGGCTCATCGGACTTGCGATGTTTGGTGTTGCGATGCTCTTTGTGGACGTTATCGGCACAGGCTCGCTGCTTGCCGCGGTTTTCGTCGTCGTGGCAGGCATCGCGCTGACGGGCGGCCTGCATTTGGATGGTTTCGCTGACATGGGAGACGCGTTTTTTTCGTATCGCGATCGTGAAAAACGGTTGGAAATTTTAGACGATCCGCGGATCGGCGCGTTCGGTACGATGGCACTCGTCCTGTTGGTCATTGTGAAAATCGCTTTGTTTCAAGAATTGCTTCATCGCAACGGCGTGCTGCTGCCGTACTTTATCGCTGTCCCGTTACTGGCACGTGCCGGCATGAACGTCTACTTTTCAACGACGCGCCTTGCGAAGGAGAAAGGAATTGCGCACTTCTTCAAGGAGAAACTGGCAACGGGTACGTTGAATGCGTCGTCGTTCGGCATAGGACTTGCGGTTGCCATTGCACTTGGATTTGTCCTTCATTCCAATATTTTGCCTGTCGTTTTCCTTATTGTTGTAAGTGGAGCTGTATTCCTTTTCAGAAGTTGGTCGTTGAAGCATTTCGGCGGCGTTTCGGGTGACTTATGCGGGGCGTTCATCGAAGGGACGGAGGCGTTGTTATGGCTAGCGATCATCATTTGTATTTGATTCGGCACTTGCCGACGTTTGGAAACCGCGAGAAGAAATATATCGGGTGGACGGATGAGCCGATGGAACCGATGAGCGATATGGCTCGGACAATTCCGATGCCTGAAAGCGGAATCGTTTATGGGAGCGATCTGCAGAGGGCGAGGCAAAGTGCGGCGTTGTTAATGCCTGGTTCGTCCTATATAGCAGATGCAAGATTGCGTGAATGCCATTTCGGCGATTTTGAAGGGAAAACGTATGCCGACCTTGAAATGGATAAGGACTACCGGAACTGGCTCGATGATCCGCATATGTTTGCACCGCGTGGCGGGGAAAGCCTTGCGGACGTAGAGCGTCGTGTAATGGATGCATTGATTTCATTGCCGAATGGAGCTGTTGTCGTCACGCATGGCGGCCCAATCCGTATTGCGCTTACGAAATTTTCACCTGCCCTACGGGATTTCTGGTCATGGCAAATTCCGCACAGGTCGGTTTGGAAGTTCGAATGGCGCAATCACAATGAAATGAAGGAGGGCAAGCGATGCGTATCATTGTCGGAGGTGCCCATAACGGGAAAAGGGAGTATGTGAGAAGGATGCTTGCAAATGTTCCGCATCAATGGCTCGATTGTTCCGTCGGTAGGTTGGAATTTCCGGCAGATGTGACGGTCGTCATCGATCGTATCGAGCAATGGCTTGCGCAGACGGAACTGCCTGAAGCCGATGCGGTGGAATTCATATTGAAATCGATCGGAGGCAAGGACGTCATTTTCATTTTGACCGACATCGGACGGGGCATCGTGCCGATGGATGCAGAACAGCGGAAGCTGCGCGATGCTTGCGGCAGGCTGTATCAGCGGTTGATGGCGCAGGCGGATGACGTCACGAGGATTTGGTACGGGCTTGCACAAACATTGAAGAAAAGGGGAGAAAGCATATGAAAATCTATACGAAAACCGGAGATAAAGGGAAAACGAGCCTAATTGGGGGCCGAGTTGACAAAGACAGTGCCCGCATTGAAGCGTACGGGACGATGGATGAATTGAACTCGTTCATCGGGAAAGCGATGACGGAGCTTGAAGGCGATAGGTTCACGGATTTGCTTGCGGATTTGGAAGCGATTCAGAATGAATTATTCGACGGCGGCGGAGATTTGGCAAATGTCATGAAAGAACGCCATTACAAGCTGACAGAAGAGCCGATCGAAGTGCTTGAGAAGAGGATCGACGAGTTGATGGAAGAAGCGCCGCCGCTTGAGAAATTCATACTACCCGGTGGATCTCCTGCTGCCGCGACGTTGCATATCGCGCGTACGGTGACGCGCCGTGCGGAACGGTTGACGGTGACGTTGATGAAAGCGGAGGAAGATGTGCCGGCGACTGTTCAAAAGTACTTGAACCGCCTATCGGATTATCTTTTCGTCGCGGCACGCATCGTCAATGCGCGTCTTGGCGTTCCTGATAATGAATACGTCCGCAGTGCAAAAGTGTTCCGGACGGGTAAAGAGAAAGCGGAAAAGAAAGAGGATTGACATGAAACTTAGAAAAATTACGCTCACCGCTTTATTTGCTGCACTTTGCGCGGTGGGCGGATTCATTAAAATTCCGTCCGGCGTCGGCTCTTTAGCGCTTGATACGGTACCGGCACTGCTTGCGGCATCTTTCTTGCCGCCCGTGCTCGTCGGAGCCGCTTCGATGACGGGCCATCTCGCGTCCGCGATGTACGCGGGCTTTCCGCTCGGTCCATTCCATATCCTGATCGCGATTGAAATGATGATCATCCTTTATGTTTTCACGCGTCTCCATCAAGCGGGACACCACTCCACAAAGTGGGTGTTCTTCATTGTTGCGAACGGGTTGCTTGCACCGCTGCCATTTTATTTTCTCGTGTCGCCAGCGTTTTTTGTTGGGGCGGTGCCTGCAATATTATTGGCAACAGTCATGAATGCTGTAGTAGCGGCAGTTGTCATGCCGGTACTTTCTAAAGCGGCAAGCGGCAGATTTGGGATTGTCCGATGAGAAATGCAATTATGCTCGGCGATGGATTCGTTGTCACGACGGATAATTCGGGCGGCATCGGGGAGAAGCCGCAAGACGTTGTCGCGGTTCCGGATCAAGTGACGGCACATTTCGCCGCCCGCGTTGCGTTGCTTGAGCAGTGGGCTGCGCAGGCGGATCCGATTTCCGTACTTATTCACAATTTTACCGGACCGGACAGCTGGGAGTCTTACGTGGCAGGAGTGGAAGATGTTTTCCGGGACGCCGGGCTTGAAATTCCTGTAATCTCAGGCAGCACGGAAACGAATATGGAGCTCATACAATCGGCGGTTGCCGTCACGATGATCGGGAGGCAGCGGCTTGTTGAGGAAATTGGTAGGCTGGATTGGTACGTCTACGGCATTCCGCTTGTCGGGAATGAAGTGCTCGAGAGAAGGAGCGAAATCGCATCGCTTCGGCTAATCAAGGATGCGATGGACGATGGGTTGATTCAAAAAATCTGGCCGGTCGGTTCGCAAGGGATTCTTGCGGAATACAGAAGGTTGATGGGGGATCCCCAGATCGAAATTGAAACGGATGTCGATATTCATTCATCGGCAGGACCTTCAACATCGGTGCTTCTCGGCATTGACGCCCATGCTATCAAAAAAGCCCGTCAGTTGTTTGTTGGATCCCTTTATAAGATCAATGAAATTAACAGTTTTCGGGATGGAATATGACCGGAAGCTGTTTTTGATGTTGAAACAAACACACCTGCGTCCAAAACAAGCATCCTCGCGTCCAAAGCGAGTCCCCCAGCGTCCAAAACAAGCATCCTCGCGTCCAAAGCGCATCCCGCGTCCAAAACAAGCATCCTCGCGTCTAAACGCGCCCCCTGCGTCCAAAACAAGCATCCTCGCGTCTAAAGCGCCCCCCTGCGCTCAAAGCAAGCACCCTAGCGTCTAAAGTGCATCCACACAAGCCCTATGTAATCTCCCTCATGTCAATAAACTCACATTCTTAATGCTCTAAAAATTATCCCTACATAAAAATTTACGTTGACTGAATGCTCATTCATAACTTAGACTATGAAATAGAACATCGACACAATACTTATTTTCTACTACACTATTCATAACGTTCCGATAAGGGAAGGAGAGAATATAAGATGAATGCTTTATTGATAGCCAATTGGGTTCTTTTCTTGGCGGTTGTGGCATATGCGCTTGCATTGTTCACGTATTTGATCAAGACACGGGTCGAATTCATAAAGCTTGGGCGGAAGGAAGAGTTCGACAATAATGTATCCCGCCGTCTGAAAGAAGTTTGGGTGAATGTGTTCGGGCAGAAAAAGCTATTGAAGGATAAGAAAAGTGGAGCGATCCACGTCATGTTCTTCTATGGATTCCTGCTCGTCCAATTTGGGGCGATCGACCTCATCTGGAAAGGGCTGAAGCCTGGATCGCATTTACCATTTGGGCCGATTTACGGCGGATTCACGTTTTTCCAGGAAATCGTTGTAGCTGTCATTTTGGTCGCGGTCGTCTGGGCGTTTCAACGTCGTTATGTTGAAAAGCTTGTCCGCTTGAAGCGAGGCTGGAAATCAGGGCTCGTCCTTATTTTCATCGGCACGCTGATGGTGTCGACGCTCGTATCCAATGGCATGAACATGATTTGGCAAGGGCATGAACCGACGTGGACAGAGCCTATGGCGTCTGCAATTGCAAGCGTTTTCAGCTTCATGAGCCCGACAGCCGCTGCAGTCGTATTCTTCATCGCTTGGTGGATTCACTTGCTGACATTGCTTACATTCCTCGTGTACGTGCCGCAATCAAAGCATGCGCACTTGATCGCAGGTCCTGTCAATACGTATATGATGCGTTTTGACCGTAGAGGCAAGCTTGCGCCGATCGACTTCGAAGCGCTTGAAGAAGCGGAAGACGAAGATGATATGCCTGCGCTCGGAGTAGGCAAAATCACCGATTTCACGCAAAAGCAGATGATCGACTTCTACGCATGCGTGGAATGTGGACGCTGTACGAATATGTGTCCAGCAACCGGGACGGGCAAGATGCTGTCTCCGATGGATTTGATTACAAAACTACGTGACAATCTGACGAATACAGGTGCACTCGTTACGAAGAAACAGCCGTGGGTGCCGACATTTGCTTTCGGAAACACGAAAGGGAATCAAATTGCATTGGCTGCAGGTTTGGAAGGCGCGACGCTCGACGATATTTACAACCCATCCCTCATCGGCGATGTGATCACTGAAGAGGAAATTTGGGCATGTACGACGTGCCGTAACTGTGAAGACCAATGTCCGGTCATGAACGAGCATGTCGACAAAATTATCGACCTCCGCCGTTATCTCGTCATGACGGAAGGGAAGATGGATGCGGATGCGCAGCGTGCGATGACGAATATCGAACGCCAAGGGAATCCGTGGGGGCTTAACCGAAAAGAGAAGGAGAACTGGCGCGACGCACGTCCGGATCTTCATATTCCGACAGTGAAGGAAATGAAGAAGGCGGATGAAGAATTCGAATTCCTATTCTGGGTCGGCTCAATGGGTGCTTTCGACAATCGTTCGCAAAAGATTGCACTCGCATTTGCGCATCTTATGAACGAAGCGGGCGTCAAATTCGCCATCCTTGGGAATAAAGAGAAGAACTCCGGTGATACACCGAGACGTTTAGGGAATGAGTTTTTATTCCAAGAACTTGCAACATCGAATATCGACGAATTTGAAAAGGCAGGCGTCAAAAAAATCGTCACGATCGACCCGCATGCATATAATATTTTTAAGAACGAATATCCGGATTTCGGCTTCAAGGCGGAAGTGCTCCACCATACCGAAATGCTGTATGACCTTGTCATGCAAGGGAAGCTGAAGCCAGTGCATGAAATCAATGAAACGATCACGTTCCATGACTCATGCTACCTCGGAAGATATAACGATGTGTACGATGCACCGCGAGAAATCCTCAAAGCGATTCCGGGCGTCAACCTTGTGGAGATGAAGCGGAACCGCCAGGACGGCATGTGCTGCGGAGCGGGCGGCGGACTCATGTGGATGGAAGAGGATACCGGCCACCGCGTCAACGTTGCGCGTACGGAACAGGCGATGGAAGTGAGCCCAGGCATCATTTCCTCTGGATGTCCTTACTGCTTGACGATGCTTTCAGACGGTACGAAAGCAATCGAAGTGGAAGACAAAGTCGGCACGTACGACATCGCAGAATTGCTCGAGCGTTCTATTTTCGGCGGAGACTTCCAACCGGCAGTCGTGGAGGAAGAAGAGCCGATTCTTCAGTAAAGTATATTGCGAGAGTTTGGAAAGAACGATATAATTAAGAAAATTGGGAGCGTAAAAGCTTCATGAAAAAAGGGGAGTCTACGTGCTCCCTTTTTTTTCGAACAGTCACCGAGCGAGCGTTCAGTCATCGCTCTCTGCAGTAAAATGAAAACGTTATCATGCTGAAATGGAGGAGAAGGGAATGGGAAAAACAGTCATCTTGGACGGGGCACGTACGCCGTTCGGAAAGTTTGGCGGTGCTTTATCCACAAAAACAGCTAGTGATCTAGGCGGAATTGCCATTAAGGAAGCATTGAAACGGTCGGGTGTGAAAGAAGAGGAAGTCGATGAAGTGATCATCGGAACGGTGCTGCAAGCGGGGCAGGGGCAAATCCCTTCGAGGCAGGCGGCAGTGAAGGCGGGGCTTCCATGGTCCGTGAAAACCGAGACGGTGAATAAAGTATGCGCATCTGGCATGCGCAGTGTCACGCTCGGGGACCAGCTCATCCGGCTCGGGGACGAAGAAGTAATCGTTGCGGGCGGCATGGAATCGATGTCGAACGCGCCATATTATTTGCCGAAAGGGCGATTCGGATTGAAGATGGGCGATGCTCCTTTGGTCGACGGCATGATCTATGACGGCCTGTCCTGTTCATTTTCACCGGAACGCGTCCATATGGGGACGTATGGCAACGGTACGGCGAGCGAGTTTTCATTGACACGCGAAATGCAGGACGAATGGTCGCTGCGCAGTCACGAACGGGCGAATGCAGCGATTGACGAAGGGAAATTTGCGGAGGAAATCGTCGCGGTGGAAATTCCGCAGCGGAAAGGGGACCCGGTCGTCGTCGATACGGACGAAGCGCCGCGTCGCGATACGTCTCTCGAATCGCTTGCGAAACTGCGTCCTGCATTCGGCAACGACGGTACGATCACGGCAGGTAACGCGCCAGGCGTCAATGACGGGGCGTGTGCACTCGTCCTCATGAATGAAGAACGTGCATTGAAGGAAGGGAAAAAACCTCTCGCAACGATTATCGGTCACGCCGAAGTCGCCATCGAGCCGGAAAACTTCCCGCAGACGCCAGGCCTCGTCATTAATGAATTGCTGAAGAAGACGGGCAAAGAATTGAAGGACATTGATTTAGTTGAAATAAACGAAGCTTTCGCGGCAGTCGCTCTCGCAAGCTCGCAAATCGCGGGCCTCGATCCTGAAAAAGTGAATGTCAACGGTGGAGCAGTCGCACTTGGCCATCCGATCGGCGCAAGCGGAGCACGGATCATCTTGACGCTCGCTTACGAACTGAAACGTCGCGGAGGCGGCATCGGGATTGCAGCGATCTGTTCAGGCGGTGGGCAAGGCGACGCGATTATGATTGAAGTGGAATAAATGCGGAGACGGAGGAACTTCATTATGGAAATCAAAAAAGTGATGGTCATCGGAGCTGGGCAAATGGGCGGGGGCATCGCCCAAGTGTGTGCGCAAGCCGGTTTCGACGTGAAATTGAACGATATAAAAGAGGAGTCCTATGAGAAAGGGCTTGCGGTCATTGCGAAAAATCTTTCCCGTAACGTCGAAAAAGAGCGCATGACGGAAGATGAAAAAACGCAAGTCCTCGGGCGCATTACAAAGTCGCTCGATCTAGAGGACGCACACGACGTCGACATCGTCATCGAGGCGGCGGTCGAAAATATGGACATTAAGAAATCAATCTTTGTGAAGCTTGATGGGATTGCACCAGCACATGCCATCCTCGCAACAAATACATCATCCCTTCCGATTACGGAAATCGCAGCGGCGACGAATCGTCCGGAAAACGTCATCGGCATGCATTATATGAACCCGGTGCCCGTCATGAAGCTCGTTGAAATTATTCGCGGGCTTGCGACGTCCGATGAAGTGTATCAGGCTGTCGAGGACATGACTCGTAAACTATCGAAAACGCCTGTTGAAGTGAATGACTTCCCGGGATTCGTCGCGAACCGCGTCCTTATGCCGATGATCAATGAGGCGATCTACACGCTGTATGAAGGCGTTGCATCGAAGGAAGCGATCGATGAAGTGATGAAGCTTGGCATGAACCACCCGATGGGACCGTTGCAATTGGCTGATTTCATCGGACTCGACACATGCCTGTACATTATGGAAACGCTCCACGAAGGGTTTGGCGACTCGAAATACCGTCCTTGCCCGCTGCTTCGAAAGTATGTCAATGCAGGCTGGCTCGGCAAAAAATCCGGCCGCGGCTTCTATGAATATTCATAATGTGAAGAGCGCTTGATAAGTCTAAGGTCATTAAATGACGATAACTTGCGGAAGTTGACCGATAAAATTGTGAACTTGACCGATATTCGATCGTATATGACCGATAAAATTGTGAACTTGACCGATAACTCACCGGATTTGACCGATAACAAGCGAATAGTACGTTAAGTAAAGGAGTTAATTCCAATGAATTTAACATTCACCGAAGAACAGCAGATGATGCGCACGATGGTGAGGGATTTTGCGAAATCGGAAATCGAGCCGTTCATTCCACGGATGGAAGCGGGGGAGTTTCCGCGTGAAATCTTAAAGAAAATGGGCGAGCTTGGATTGATGGGCATTACCGTTCCTGAAAAATATGGCGGCTCCGAGATGGACTTTGTTTCTTATATCATCGCCATCCACGAACTGTCAAAAGTGAGCGCGGTCATGGGCGTCATTCTTTCCGTCCACACATCCGTCGGCACGAACCCGATCATGTATTTCGGCAATGAAGAGCAGAAAAACCGCTACTTGCCGAAAATGGCGTCTGGCGAATACTTAGGTGCGTTCTGCCTGACAGAGCCTGGAGCAGGATCGGACGCCGGCTCATTGAAAACGAAAGCTGTGAACAAAGGCGATCATTACGTACTGAACGGCTCGAAAGTGTTCATTACGAACGGCGGGGAGGCGGACGTGTATATCGTCTTCGCCTCAACCGATCCGTCGCAAGGGACGTACGGCATTACAGGCTTCATCGTCGATAAAGACACCCCGGGCTTGATCATCGGAAAAGATGAAGAAAAGATGGGCCTTCATGGATCGCGAACCGTGCAGCTTACATTCGAAGATATGAAAGTGCCCGCGGAGAACCGTCTCGGTGAAGAGGGAGAGGGTTTCAAAATCGCAATGGCGAACCTCGACGTCGGCCGGATCGGCATCGCAGCACAGGCGCTCGGCATCGGTGAAGCGGCGCTCGAAGCGGCTACATCATATGCGAAGGAGCGCGTACAGTTCGGGAAACCGATCGTTGCGAACCAAGGAGTCGGCTTCAAATTAGCGGACATGGCGACCGCATCCGAAGCATCGAGACTCCTCGTCTACCGCGCCGCTCAACTTCGCGCTGAAGGAAAGCCATGCGGCCAAGAGGCATCGATGGCGAAATTGTTCGCGTCACAAACCGCAATGGATAATGCAATCGAGGCGGTCCAAATTTTTGGCGGCTACGGCTACACCGAAGATTACCCGGTCGAACGCTACTTCCGCGACGCCAAAGTAACGCAAATCTACGAAGGCACAAGCGAAATCCAACGCATCGTCATCAATAAGCATTTAACGAAGTGAAAATAGAGAAAATCTACCTATAGGAGGAAGTTGACATGGATTTTAGATTATCGGAAGAGCATGAAATGATTCGGAAAATGGTGCGTGATTTCGCGGAGAAGGATGTTGCACCGACTGCTGCGGAACGCGATGAGGAAGAGCGCTTCGATATGGATATTTGGAATAAGATGGCTGAGCTCGGGCTGACGGGAATTCCTTGGCCTGAAGAATATGGCGGCATCGGCAGCGATTATCTTGCGTATTGCATCGCGGTAGAGGAATTGTCACGCGTCTGTGCGTCGACTGGGGTTACATTATCCGCGCACACATCACTCGCTGGATGGCCGGTATACAAATTCGGTACGGAAGAGCAAAAGCAGAAGTATCTTCGTCCGATGGCGGAAGGAAAGAAAATTGGTGCGTACGGTTTGACGGAGCCGGGTTCAGGTTCTGATGCTGGCGGCATGCGTACGACTGCGAAGCTTGATGGTAACGATTACGTTCTGAACGGCTCGAAGATTTTCATTACAAACGGCGGAATTGCCGACATTTATATCGTGTTCGCAGTAACTGATCCGGAATCGAAGCATAAAGGCACAAGCGCATTCATCGTCGAGAAGGACTTCGCAGGCTTCTCGGTCGGGAAGAAGGAGAAGAAGCTCGGCATCCGTTCATCTCCTACAACTGAAATCATGTTCGACAACTGCCGCGTGCCGAAGGAGAATATGCTAGGTGCGGAAGGCGAAGGGTTCATTATCGCGATGAAGACGTTGGACGGCGGCCGGAACGGGATTGCTGCACAAGCGGTCGGTATCGCGCAAGGAGCGCTCGACGCAGCGGTCGATTATGCGAAGGAACGCGTTCAGTTTGGTAAGCCGATTGCGGCGAATCAAGGCGTCGGCTTCAAATTGGCTGATATGGCGACGGCGACGGAAGCTTCCCGCTTGCTTACATACCAGGCGGCGTGGCTCGAATCGAACGACTTGCCGTATGGAAAAGCATCCGCGATGGCGAAACTGATGGCAGGGGATACGGCGATGAAAGTGACGACGGAAGCAGTCCAAGTGTATGGCGGCTATGGTTATACGAAGGACTATCCGGTCGAGCGATTCATGCGTGACGCGAAGATTACGCAAATCTACGAAGGAACGCAGGAAATCCAGCGTCTCGTCATCTCCCGCATGTTGACAAAATAATCGGGGGTGCATGATGCAAGTGAAACGTGAAGTGAAATCGTCTGTCAAAGATGAAGGTTTGATTGAAAAAAGGCGCGAGCAGATCATCGACGGAGCCGTCCAGCTCTTCAAGGAAAAAGGATTCCACCGGGCAACGACGAGGGAGATAGCTAAAGCAGCTGGCTTCAGCATCGGCACGCTCTATGAATATATCCGTACGAAAGAGGACGTCCTCTATCTCGTCTGTGATAGCATTTACAATGAAGTGCAAAACCGACTGTCAACATTGATGGATCAGGAAGGAAATAGTGCAGGATTACGCGAAGCGATCGATTCGTATTACCACCTGATCGACGACATGTCCGACGAATTCGTCGTCATGTACCAGGAATCGAAGTCATTGCCGAAGGACGCGCTCCAATATGTCCTCAAAAAAGAGATGGAAATGGTTGCCCTATTCAAGAATTTGCTGCTCGCATGCGTACGGTCGGGTGAATTGCGCATCGGCGAGGAGGCGGTCGACATGGCGGCTCACCACGTCGTCGTACAAGGGCAAATGTGGGCATTCCGCCGATGGGCATTGCGCGGCACCTACACAATCGATCAATTCATCGACTACCAGACAGACCAATTGTTCAAGGGAATCGTGGGGAATCAATAAAAGGGGGTTGCTATAAAATGACTACAACCGAGATTTATAAACCGAAGCATCATGTGCGTTTTGTGACGGCGTCGAGCTTGTTTGATGGGCATGACGCGTCGATCAATATTATGCGCCGTATTTTGCAGTCGACGGGGGCGGAAGTGATCCACCTCGGCCATAACCGTTCCGTAGAGGAAGTCGTCAATGCGGCGATCCAGGAAGATGTGCAAGGGATTGCGATTTCCTCCTATCAGGGAGGGCATGTTGAATACTTCAAATATATGTATGACCTGCTTCAGGAAAAAGGTGCTCCTCATATCCGCATTTACGGCGGGGGTGGCGGCGTCATCTTGCCGAAGGAAATTAAGGAATTGCATGACTACGGCATCGCTTGGATTTTCTCGCCGGAGGACGGCCGCAAGATGGGGCTGCAAGGGATGATCAACCGGATGGTGGAGGAGTGCGATTTCCTTACCGAAGTGGAAGATGAATTAGCCAATCTAGAAAAAGTGGGCACGGATAATCCTGAAGTGCTTGCCAATTTGATTACGTACGCGGAGGAAATGTATAACAAGGAAAACCGTGACGCGATTAACCTCATCCAAAAAGCTAGGGAATTATCGAAAAACACGCCTGTCCTCGGGATTACAGGTACGGGGGGAGCAGGGAAATCTTCACTCACCGACGAACTGATCCGCCGTTTCTTGCGTGAATTGCCGGATAAGAAAGTCGCCATCCTCTCGATCGACCCGACGAAGCAGAAGACGGGTGGCGCGCTGCTCGGCGACCGGATCCGCATGAACGCCATTTTCAACAAGCGCGTCTTCATGCGCAGCTTGGCGACACGCGGTTCCCGCTCCGAGCTATCGGGCGCCATTAAGGATGTGCTCGACGTCGTGAAAACGGCTGGCTACGATCTGATCATCGTTGAGACGAGCGGGATCGGGCAAGGGGATGCTGAGATTACCGAAGTATCCGACGTGTCAATGTACGTCATGACGAGCGAATTCGGTGCACCGACGCAGCTCGAGAAGATCGACATGATCGATTTCGCAGATTTGATCGTCATTAATAAATTTGAGCGGAAAGGGTCCGAAGATGCGCTTAGCCAAGTGCAGAAGCAATACCAACGGAGCCATCTCCTTTTCGATAAAGATCTCGACACGATGCCTGTCTACGGCACGATTGCGAGCCAATTCAACGACAAAGGGACGAATTCACTGTTTGCTGCACTCGTTTCGAAGTTGAATGAAAAATGCGGCCTTGATTGGGAAACTTCTTACACTGATTTTGTGAAAACGCAAAAACAGAACGTCATCATCCCGAACGACCGCGTTCATTATTTACGTGAAATCGCAAGCACAATCCGCGATTATCATAAGAAATCCGCGCAGCAAGTCGATCTTGCCCGCCGTTTATTCCAACTGGAGGGCGCGATTGAGGCGGTGAATGAAAAATCGCCTGACAATGCGCTCGTCGCTTCGCTTGAATCATTGGCGGAAAGTGTGCGTGAAGAGCTTTCTGGGGAATCAAAGCGGATTCTCAACAACTGGGAAACTTTGAAAGAATCGTATGCGGGTGATGAGTTCATTACGAAAATCCGTGATAAAGAGCTTCGCACTCTGCTAACGACGACAAGTTTGTCAGGGTTGAAGATTCCGAAAGTGTCATTGCCGAAATTCAAGGATTATGGCGAGATTCTTCGCTGGGTGTACAAAGAGAATGTCCCGGGCTCATTCCCATATACAGCAGGAGTGTTCCCGTTCAAGCGGGAAGGCGAGGATCCGAAACGCCAATTTGCGGGAGAAGGGACGCCGGAACGGACGAACCGCCGCTTCCACTACCTCTCGAAAGATGATGACGCAAAACGGCTGTCCACAGCATTCGACTCGGTCACGTTATACGGTGAAGATCCCGACGAGCGTCCGGACATTTACGGCAAAGTCGGAGAATCAGGCGTCAGCATTTGTACGCTCGAAGACATGAAAAAGCTATATGACGGCTTTGACCTATGCGCGCCGTCAACATCCGTTTCGATGACGATCAACGGTCCTGCGCCGATCATCCTTGCGATGTTCATGAATACGGCCGTCGATCAGCAAGTGAAGCTGAAAGAGGAAGAACTAGGCCGCGTGTTGACAGTCGAGGAATTCACTGAAGTCCGGAATGCGACGCTGCAAGTCGTCCGCGGAACGGTGCAAGCGGACATTCTGAAGGAAGACCAAGGGCAGAATACATGCATCTTCTCGACGGAATTCGCGCTCCGCATGATGGGCGATATCCAGCAATATTTCATCGACCAGAAAGTGCGCAACTACTACTCTGTCTCAATTTCTGGCTATCATATTGCGGAAGCCGGAGCAAATCCGATTTCGCAGCTTGCGTTCACGCTTGCGAACGGATTCACGTACGTCGAGTACTATTTGAGCCGTGGCATGAACGTCGATGATTTCGCACCGAACTTGTCGTTCTTCTTCTCGAACGGACTTGATCCGGAGTATACAGTCATCGGCCGGGTTGCTCGCCGCATTTGGGCAGTCGCCATGCGTGAAAAATATGGCGCAAATGAACGAAGCCAAAAGCTGAAGTATCACGTACAGACGTCCGGACGAAGCTTGCATGCACAAGAAATCGACTTCAACGATATCCGTACGACATTACAAGCGCTTATGGCATTGCAGGACAACTGCAACTCGCTCCATACAAATGCGTACGACGAAGCGATTACGACACCGACGGAGGAATCGGTCCGCCGTGCGATGGCGATCCAAATGATCATTACGAAGGAACACGGACTCTCGAAGAACGAAAATCCGCTCCAAGGATCTTTCATTATCGAAGAACTGACCGACCTCGTCGAAGAGTCCGTTCTACAGGAATTCGACCGTCTGAACGACCGCGGCGGCGTGCTTGGATCGATGGAAACGCAATACCAGCGAGGTAAAATCCAAGAGGAATCGATGCTCTACGAAATGAAGAAGCACTCGGGCGAACTGCCGATCATCGGCGTAAACACGTACTTGAACCCGAATCCGCCTTCCGAAGAGGACATCGACAATATGGAAATCGCCCGTGCGACGAAGGAAGAGAAAGAGACGCAAATCGCCAACTTGCGCGCCTTCCAATCGAAGCATGGCGACACGTCAGCGGAAGCGTTGAAAAAACTGCAAGAAGTCGCAATGACAGGCGGCAATATCTTCGCAGAGCTGATGGAAACCGTCAAAGTTGCAAGCCTCGGCCAAATTACGAACGCACTTTACGAAGTAGGCGGCCAATATCGCAGGAATATGTAATGAATGAAATGGGGAACGCTCAGCCTGTTGAAAAACGCTCGCATCCGTTGTTGCTCGTCTCGCTCGTCCGCTCATGAACTTTAGTTCTATTCGCGTCTTCGCTTGACTTCGCGCCTAGGCTGACAAGCGTTTTCATTCAGGCTGAGAAAGTTGCTGACCATTGCTATATACCTAAAAAAGTGTAGACAAAGTCGAAAAGATGACTTTGTCTACACTCCGGAACGCTCTTATGGAAGGGCGTTCTTTTTCAAACGGCTTTCATTCATAAAAACATTTCGAAAAATCATTTTGAAAAGTGGATTTTGCCTGTTCCTTCCACGTATAATAAAAGAACATTGGGGAAAGAGGTGAGGAGATGAAACTGTATCATCATGTATTGATTATTATAGTGATCATAATCCTCATCTTTTCCTTATACGGTGTAGGTTACGGTGCCATTCCATTCTTGCTTGCCGCCCTTTATCTCGGCTTCCTAAGCGTCAAAGAATTCCAACGCTTCAAGAAGAGTAGAAGATGGTAGCATAACAGGCACTTCATTGTATATAATGATAATTATGCTTTTGCTCAGAGAAAGGACGTGCGTACGTTGAATCTACATGAATTAACGAAAGAAGAACTACTGGAAGAATCAATGATCGATATCGCTTATGCCATATTGACGGAACGACGGGTAGCATTGACACTTGAACAACTATTGAATGAAATCCGTGAATTGACAGGAATATCGGAGAGTGAAGTGAAGGACAGGCTGCTTCAATTCTACACAGATATGAATATCGATGGAAGATTCCTTGCCATTAACAACAATGAATGGGGCTTGCGTGAATGGTATCCGGTCGACCAGATCGAAGAAGAAACGGCTCCTGTCGTCAAAGTTCGCAAGAAGAAAAAGAAAAAAGCGTATGACGATGAGGACGAAGAAGAGGAAGACGAAGAGGAAGAAGAAATCGACGAAGACGAGTTGTTCGACGAAGAATTCGACGAGCTCGATGATGACGACGAAGAAGATTTGGATGAAGAAGATGAAGAAGAAGAAATCATCGAAATCGAAGAGGATCTCATCGGTGACGATGAAGAGCTCGAAATCGTACCTGACGACGAATTAGATATTGACGATGAAGACGAAGAAGATGAGGAAGACGAGGAAGAAGAGGACCTTCTCTAATACTTTCCACTTGACTTCGGGCCTTTAAGGATTTAAGCTTCTATTTGGGCTCCTTGAAAAAGGACACATGAATCCGTGTATAAGCGCTCCTCTTGTAGATAATCTACAGTGGAGCGCTTTTTTCGTATTTTACGACATTCGACCGACCCCCATCACGAAGGAGGAGCTTTAGATGACAAAATATATTTTTGTAACCGGCGGAGTTGTTTCGTCTTTAGGAAAAGGTATTAATGCCGCATCCCTTGGAAGACTGTTGAAAAGCAGAGGCTTGCAAGTGACCAACCAAAAATTTGATCCATACATCAATTTGGATCCACGCATGATGAGCCCATACCAGCACGGTGAAGTTTTCGTAACAGAAGACGGTGCTGAAACCGACCTCGACATCGGCCACTATGAACGGTTCATTGACATCAAATTGAACAAATACTCCAACGTCACAATGGGGAAAGTATACTCTTCCGTTCTGCGGAAAGAGCGCCGCGGTGATTACAAAGGGGCGACAGTTCAAGTCATCCCGCATATTACAAATGAAATCAAAAGCCTCATAAAAAGGGCTGGCCAAGAAACGAACGCTGACGTCGTCATTACCGAAATCGGCGGAAGCGTCGGCGATATCGAATCGCTTCCATATCTCGAAGCAATCCGTCAAATGAAGACTGATCTTGGCAAAGATGATGTCATGTACATCCATAATACGCTAGTTCCTTACTTGCACGCTGCCGGTGAAATGAAAACCAAACCGACACAGCATAGTGTAAAAGAATTGCGCAGCCTCGGCATCCAGCCGAATATGATCGTCGTCCGCAGTGAATACCCTGTACCGCAGGAAATGAAAGATAAAATCGCTTTATTCTGCAACATCAAACCTGAAGAAGTTATCGAAGCGCTTGATGTGGAAACATTATACGAAGTGCCGATCCGTCTTCATGAGCAAAACATGGACAAGATCGTCGTTGATTTCCTTGGCCTCGAAACGAAAGAGCCGGATTTGACAGAAATCCAGGAGCTTATCGATCGTGTCAGCCATCTATCACGAAAAGTGAAAATTGCACTTGTTGGTAAATATGTAGAATTGCAAGATGCTTATATTTCTGCAGTGGAAGCATTCCGCCATGCCGGCTACGAATTCGATACAGACATCGAAATCGACTGGATCAATTCCGAAGAAGTGACGAATGAAAACGTCGAAGACATCTTGAAGGATGCAGACGGCATCTTCGTTCCTGGCGGATTCGGAGACCGTGGCATCGACGGCAAAATCGAAGCAATCAGCTACGCGCGTGAACATAACATTCCATTCTTCGGCGTTGGCCTCGGCATGCAACTTGCTGCAGTGGAATTCGCACGCGACGTCCTTGGCATCAAAGACGCGCATTCCGCTGAATTTGACGGTGAAACGTCCAATCCTATCATCGAAAACAACCGTGACTTCGAAGAACGTTCTGACATCGAGCAAGCGAGCGGAGACATGAGACTCGGAGCGCATCCATGTAAGTTGACGGAAGGCACGAAAACGCAAGAAGCGTATAACGATGAATTGGTATACGAGCGTCATCGCCACCGCTTCGAATTCAACAATATTTATCGCGAGCAATTCGAAAGCGCCGGCATGATCGTAGCAGGCGAAAGCCCGGACGGCCATCTCGTGGAAATCATTGAGTTGAAGGACCACCCGTTCTTCATCGGAACTCAATTCCATCCAGAATTCGCATCACGCCCGAGCCGCCCACAGCCGCTCATCCGCGAATTCATCCGCGCAGCACTCGCGCACCAAGGGTAATAGCCAATAAAAAAACAGAAACCACCATAATTTGGTTGGTTTCTGTTTTTTTTATATTGAATGAAAGGGCAGCGCTCATAAAAATCGGAAAAGCGCTCAAGAATCGCGGCAAGCGCTCAAGAATACGGAAAAGCGCTCAAGAACCGCGGCAAGCGCTCAAGAATACGGAAAAGCGCTCAAGAATCGCGGCAAGCGCTCAAGAATACGGAAAAGCGCTCAAGAACCGCGGAAAACGCTCAAGAATACGGAAAAGCGCTCAAGAACCGCGGAAAACGCTCAAGAATACGGAAAAGCGCTCAAGAACTGCGGCAAACGCTCAAGAATACGGAAAAACGCTCATAAATCCGAATGAACGCTCATAACCGCCCCATAACTTACTCCTCTTCACTCACCATCTCGTCATACGCCATCTTAACCGCCTCATACAAAAATAGCGCAGCTAACAAATTCGGCTGAACGATTCGGCTGCCGATATCCTCGCCCGGCAATATCCCTTTCAACACACCTGTCGCCATATACGTATACGCCAAATCCGCCAATTCGTTATCCTCAGTCGCTTTCTCGCTCGCAACGACGGCGAACGGAATGAATTTCCCGGCGAGCAACCGCGCTAATTCTAGCGCTCGCGCGTCCGCTGCTGACCGAGCAAAAAGCCACACTCGATCCTCGGAATGAATCTCCATCCCTTCCTCATAAAGTACAGCACCTTTGAACGGTTCCGCGGCAAACGTTGCGTTTAATCCGACGGCTTCCATTTCATCGAAGCCGGCAAATATAACCCGTCCTTCCCCAATCGTCGCCTGAGCCAACAGCCGCGCCGTCTCCTCGACGGCCTCTTCATTATTCGAACCGGCACGCTGCAAAAGCCCGCCGATTTGTGTCGTCAATATTTTCATGTAAACCACCTCGTTCCCATTATATTTACTAGCAGGAATAAAACCAAGTTTTGCAATGCGGTTTTGCCGAAAAACAAAGTCGCAATAATTATAAAAAAAGAAGGAGTTTCAACATTTTTGTCAAATTGTAATCTATTGGGTCAATTAAATAAAAAGGGGTGGACCTTTTGAAGAGTTTGCTAATCGTCGACGATCAAGCCGGAATACGACTTTTACTAAATGAGGTATTCACAAAAGAGGGGTTTGAAGCGAGGTTGGCCGCAAATGGCGCGGAAGCTCTCCAATCGGTTACAGAAAAAGAACCCGATTGCGTCTTACTGGACATGAAAATGCCGGGAATTGACGGAGTGGAAGTGTTGAAAAGGCTAAAGAAAGACTGGCCTCACATACCTGTAATCATGATGACAGCCTATGGGGAGGTCGAACTTACAGACGAGGCCATTGAAAACGGTGCAGAAAAGTATTTTACAAAACCATTCAATATTTACGAAGTGCGTGATGCGGTCAAAGAAATTTTGATTCGCCAGGATTAAAAAAATAGAAAACGAAGACGCGCTGCGGCAACAACCCAGACAGTAGTAAATGCTGTCTGTTTTTGTTATGATAAAAGAGGTAAATATTGATTCAAACAATAAATTTTTCTCGACGATCCGGAGGAGGCTATTGCAATGGCACTTGTTTCAATGAAAGAAATGATGATCAAAGGCAAAAATGAAGGATATGCAATCGGACAGTTCAACTTGAACAACCTGGAATACACGCAGGCGATCCTGCAAGCGGCGCAAGAAGAGAATTCCCCGGTAATACTTGGTGTTTCCGAAGGAGCGGGCCGTTATATGGGCGGGTTTACGACTGTCGTCAACATGGTGAAAGGGTTAATGCATGATTACAATATCACCGTTCCCGTCGCTATCCATCTGGACCACGGATCCAGTTTCGAAAAATGCAAAGAGGCGATCGACGCAGGCTTCACATCTGTCATGATCGACGCATCTTCCAAACCTCTAGCGGAAAACATTGAAATCACGAAAAAAGTTGTGGAATATGCCCACGCAAAAGGCGTATCCGTTGAAGCAGAGCTTGGAGTTGTCGGTGGACAGGAAGACGACGTCATCGCTGACGGAGTCATTTACGCAGACCCTGCAGAATGTAAAGAGCTCGTCGACAGCACAGACATTGACTGCTTGGCACCAGCACTCGGATCGGTTCACGGACCATACAAAGGAGAGCCGAACTTAGGATTCAAGGAAATGGAAGAAATCTCGAGCCAATCAGACCTTCCACTCGTCCTACACGGCGGAACAGGCATCCCGACGAAAGATATCCAACGCGCAATCTCACTCGGCACTGCAAAAATCAACGTCAACACTGAAAATCAAATCGAAGGCACAAAAGCCGTCCGCGACATATTGAACGCAGACGCCAACGTCTACGATCCACGTAAATACCTAGCACCAATGCGCGACGCCATCAAGAAAACAGTCATCGGCAAAATGCGCGAGTTTGGTAGCTCGGGAAAAGCGTAAGGCGCTTGCTCAGTAGAGGTTCGCAGTCTAAGGGCGCCGCTTCCTGCGGCAACGACTGCATGACCGGCTTCCTGCCGGCCTCAGGCATAAGGCGAAGATGCGGCGTGGCGCTTTTTGCCACAGAGCACCTTTGACTTATGACCCGAGCAAATCGAACTGCGAAGGGTTCGATTTGCCGTATTTCTGCGGTTTTTGCAGAAATTAAGGCATCCATTTCTAGCGCCTGAAGCTAGACAAGGAAAAGCTTAATTCATACTGATTATTAGAATGAGTTATGAAAATATATTGATTGAAGCGGAAGGCGGCGACTCCTGGGGGAAAAGCACGAGCTGAAGACCCCACAACGAAGCGAAGCGAAGTGAGGAGGCTGAAGCCATGCCCCCGGAAAGCATCCGCCTGTAGCGAAAGCCGTCACGAAGAATGGCTTTTGCGAGCAAAAGCACTAGCGTTGCGAGCACCGGTACTTCCGGAAATCTTAGCAGCAATCAGGAGAAGCATCAAAATCAGATGCATTCTCCTTCTTTTCCATACATCGAAGGAGGAACTATACTCATGAAATTTTTCATCGACACGGCAAACTTTGAAGAAATAAAAGAAGCGCATAGCTGGGGAATCCTATCCGGCGTAACAACAAACCCTTCACTCGTAGCGAAAGAAAACATTTCATTCCACGACAGACTGCGCGAAATCACAGCACTCGTACCAGGATCTGTCAGCGCTGAAGTCATCGCACTCGACGCAGAAGGAATGATCAAAGAAGGACGCGAACTCGCAAAAATCGCGCCGAACATCACTGTAAAGCTTCCAATGACGCCAGAAGGACTGAAAGCATGCTCCGTTTTCGCACAAGAAGGCATCAAAACAAACGTGACCCTCATTTTCAGTGCCAACCAAGCATTGCTTGCAGCACGCGCTGGAGCCACTTACGTATCCCCATTCCTCGGCAGACTCGATGATATTGGTCAAGAAGGAATTCATCTGATCAGCACAATCGCGGACATCTTCACAATTCATGACATGGATACGCAAATTATTGCAGCTTCCATCCGCAGCCCGCAGCATATTACAGACGCGGCACTTGCAGGAGCACATATCGCAACAACGCCGTTCAACGTGCTCAAGCAATTATTCAACCATCCGTTGACAGACAAAGGCATTCAGCAATTCCTTGATGATTGGGAAGCAAGAAAGAACAAGTGAAACGCCTAAAGGAGACTGAAATGGACGTTTATAAAATTAGAGGCGGCAAACCTCTACGTGGAACGATAAAAGTAAGCGGAGCGAAAAACAGTGCCGTCGCATTGATTCCGGCTTCTATTTTGGCGGATTCACCTGTAACGATCGACGGACTTCCGGAAATCTCGGACGTCCTCACTCTTAAAGCGCTCCTTGAAGATATTGGCGGGAAAGTGGAATTTGAATCGGGCAAGATGACGATCGACCCGACAGAAATGATTGCCATGCCACTTCCAAACGGCAACGTGAAAAAATTGAGAGCATCGTATTACATGATGGGTGCTATGCTTGGGCGTTTCAAACATGCAGCAATCGGCCTTCCCGGAGGATGCCATTTAGGCCCTCGTCCAATCGATCAGCACATTAAGGGCTTCGAAGCATTGGGAGCAAAAGTAACGAACGAGCACGGCGCCATCTACTTGCGTGCCGATGAATTGCGCGGCGCAAAAATCTATTTGGACGTCGTCTCTGTCGGTGCGACAATTAATATTATGCTCGCTGCAGTTCGTGCAAAAGGGCGGACGATCATTGAAAACGCGGCGAAAGAACCGGAAATCATCGATGTTGCCACTTTGCTATCGAATATGGGCGCCAACATTAAAGGTGCTGGAACGAATGTTATCCGCATCGAAGGCGTCGAGCGACTGCACGGTACGAAGCATACGATCATTCCGGACAGAATCGAAGCGGGCACTTTCATGATCATGGCGGCTGCAGTCGGTGACGGCATTACGATTGATAACGTCATTCCGTTCCACGTTGAAGCATTGACCGCGAAATTACGCGAGATGGGCGTCAAAGTGGAGGAAAGGGAAGAGCATATCTTCATTCCAAAGTCGGAGAGTTTGATGGCGGTTGACGTGAAAACGCTCGTCTACCCAGGATTCCCGACCGACTTGCAGCAACCGTTCTCCGTTTTATTGACGCAGGCAAACGGCTCATCCGTCATCACAGATACGATCTATTCTGCGCGCTTCAAGCAAATAGATGAACTAAGACGGATGAATGCCGACGGAAAAGTGGAAGGGCAATCAGTCATTCTTTCTGGGCCTGCTTCACTTCAGGCGGCGACGGTCCGTGCTTCCGACCTCCGTGCAGGAGCAGCCCTCATCATTGCGGGATTGCTCGCTGAAGGCGAAACGGAAATCCAGGAAATTCAACATATCGAACGGGGCTACAGCTCGATCATCGAGAAACTTCGCGGCATTGGGGCGGACATCCGAAAAGAGTCGGTGCCCGAGAAAGCGATTATCAGTGAATAAAAACCTTATGCTATACTAAAGACGAATCTTACAACTTAGAATAAAAAGCACGTAATTGAAAAGAATAGCGTTTAAGTTATAATGAAATGCGCTAAACGGGAGGAACAATCATAATGGAACGCAGTTTATCGATGGAATTAGTACGTGTAACAGAGGCGGCGGCAGTATCGGCTTCCCGCTGGATGGGGCGCGGTTTGAAAAACGAAGCGGATGACGCCGCAACGACAGCGATGCGTACTGTGTTCGACACGATTCCGATGCAAGGAGTCGTCGTAATCGGCGAAGGCGAAATGGACGAAGCACCAATGCTTTATATCGGTGAAGAGCTCGGAACAGGCGAAGGCCCGGAAGTGGACGTTGCCGTCGACCCGCTGGAAGGTACGAACATTGTCGCATCAGGAGGCTGGAATGCGCTAGCAGTCATCGCAATCGCGGATAAAGGAAACCTCCTCAACGCACCTGACATGTACATGGAAAAAATCGCGGTCGGACCTGAAGCGGTCGGTAAAATCGACATCAATGCATCCGTCACGGATAACTTGCACGCTGTCGCCAAAGCGAAAAACAAATCAATCGATGAAGTTGTGGCAACTGTCCTCAACCGTGAACGCCATTCGAAAATTATTGAAGAAATCAGAGCTGCTGGCGCGCGCATCAAGCTTATCAATGACGGTGACGTCGCAGCAGCGATCAATACAGCATTTGACGACACAGGCGTAGACATCCTATTCGGCCTCGGCGGAGCACCTGAAGGCGTGATCGCGGCAGTTGGACTCAAATGCCTAGGCGGAGAAATCCAAGGCCGTCTTATCCCTTCAAATGAAGAAGAGCGCCTCCGTTGCGAAAAAATGGGCATCGATGTCTCGAAAGTCCTCTACATGGATGACCTTGTCAAAGGCGACGACGCCATCTTCGCCGCGACAGGCGTTACAGACGGCGAATTGTTGCGCGGCGTTCAATTCAAAGGCGGCTACAGCGAAACCCACTCACTCGTTATGCGATCCAAATCCGGAACAATCCGTTTCGTAGAAGGACGCCACAGCATGAAGAAAAAACCGAACTTGGTAATGGAAGACTGAATATGTTTTAATTAAAAATAGCAAGCCTCAGCCCGGCTTTCCGCCGGGCATCCTTCTAATGTCGGTTCACCTACCCAATTGAAAAAAACCTCAAAACGAAAAACAAATAAAGAGTGGAGCTTACGATACTATGCCAATTCTAACAATCGCCAGCTTGGAAAATATGACCCTGAAAGAGTTATATGAGCTTGCAAGAGAATACAAAATCTCCTATTACAGCAAACTAACGAAAAAAGAGCTGATTTTCGCCATCCTGAAATCAAGAGCCGAACAGGAAGGGTTTTTCTTCATGGAAGGCGTACTCGAAATCATTCAATCAGAAGGATACGGATTCCTTCGTCCAATCAACTACTCGCCTAGCTCCGAAGACATCTACATCTCCGCTTCCCAAATCAGACGATTCGATTTACGGAACGGAGACAAAGTAACAGGGAAAGTACGTCCGCCGAAAGAAAATGAACGGTATTACGGCTTGCTGCAAGTAGAAGCAGTCAACGGGGAAGACCCGGAAGTCGCAAGGGAACGCGTCCATTTCCCAGCACTCACGCCGCTTTATCCAGATCGTCATATTAAACTTGAAACAACACCACATAAACTGTCGACTCGCATTATGGACCTAGTATCCCCAGTCGGATTCGGTCAGCGTGGATTGATCGTTGCTCCTCCTAAAGCGGGAAAAACGATGCTCTTGAAGGAAATCGCCAATGCCATTACGACGAATCATCCTGAAGCAGAATTGATCGTCCTCCTTATCGACGAGCGTCCAGAGGAAGTGACGGACATCGAACGTTCTGTCAACGCCGATGTTGTCAGCTCGACATTCGACGAAGTTCCAGAAAACCACGTCAAAGTGGCCGAGCTTGTTCTTGAACGCGCCATGCGCCTCGTAGAACATAAACGAGACGTCGTCATTCTGATGGATTCCATCACAAGATTGGCGCGCGCGTATAACCTCGTCATCCCGCCAAGCGGCCGTACGCTTTCAGGCGGTATCGACCCTGCGGCATTCCACCGTCCGAAGCGTTTCTTCGGTGCAGCGCGGAATCTTGAGGAAGGCGGCAGCTTGACGATTTTGGCAACCGCTTTGATCGACACAGGTTCGCGTATGGATGAAGTCATTTACGAGGAATTCAAAGGGACCGGAAACATGGAATTGCATCTTGACCGCAGCCTAGCAGAACGCCGTATCTTCCCGGCTCTCGACATCCGTCGCTCTGGAACGCGTAAAGAGGAATTGCTCATCCCGACCGAACAACTCGAAAAACTGTGGGCAATCCGAAAAACGTTCTCCGACGCACCAGATTTCGCAGAACGCTTCCTGAAAAAACTACGTCAATCCAAATCGAACGAAGAGTTCTTCGACAAGCTCAATGAAGAAATGAAAGCCCATCGCAACGGAAAAGGGCTGCTTTGATTCGAAATAAAAATCTGGACAATGCCCGTCCAATTTGTTATAATTCTTGAGTATGGTTTATAGCCATCTGCTGCATATGCGGTTGACATATTCGGACCGTGTAAGGCATCAGTCTTATGCAACACCCTACAATAATACTCTGTTCCAGATGGTTCAGGGCGAGAGGAGAGAGACCGATGAGAGCAGGAATTCATCCAAACTACAAAGTAGCGACTGTTACTTGTTCATGTGGAAACACATTCGAAACAGGTTCTGTAAAAGAGGACATTCGCGTTGAAGTTTGTTCAGAATGCCATCCATTCTACACTGGACGCCAAAAATTCGCTGCAGCGGACGGACGTATCGACCGCTTCAACAAAAAATATGGCTTCAAAGAAGAAGGACAAGAATAAGAACATTCCAACCCGCCAACATTGTTTGGCGGGTTTTCAATTTGGGAATAAAACGAATAGATTTCTTTTTGAACACACTCCTTTCTTTATCATGTGGCGCGAAGATAATTTCTCTTGATTGGCGCTATCCACGGACCCTCCATAACATATTCTGACACGAAATAAAAGACGTCCTTTCCACGGTTTTTTAATGTATGATAGACATTCCGACAACAAACAGAACAACTTTACATATAGCAAGAATTGAAAGGGGAACCAACATGTACGTAACAATGCAAGGCGGCTGGATAGAAGTGATTTGTGGAAGCATGTTTTCAGGAAAATCCGAGGAATTGATCCGACGCGTACGCCGCGCTCAATTTGCGAAACAAAAAATTGCAGTTTTCAAGCCAGAAATCGACGACCGATATAGCGAGGAAGCAGTCGTCAGCCATAACGGAACGACAGTCATTGCCACACCGGTTGCCGAATCGACACAAATTGAGCAATTTGTAAAAGATGATTACGATATCATCGCAATTGACGAAGCGCAATTTTTCGATGAAGGCATCGTCGACGTCGTCATGGAATTGGCAGATCGTGGATTCCGTGTCATCGTCGCAGGACTCGACCAAGATTTCCGAGGAGAACCATTCGGACCAATGCCGCAGCTCATGGCTGTCGCTGAAAACGTCACAAAATTGCAAGCTGTTTGCACCGTCTGCGGATCCCCTGCTAGCCGGACGCAGCGGCTCATTAACGGACAACCTGCCGGATATGACGATCCGATCATCCTCGTCGGTGCATCCGAAGCATACGAAGCAAGATGCCGCATGCACCATGAAGTCCCAAACGGCGTAACCGCGAACGTGGCGGTTAAATAAATATTGAAATGACAGCATGGATTAGTTCTATGCTGTTTTTTTATTGCCCTTGAAACACACACTATCCACAACCCTTGAATACTATGGCTAATGGCAATGAGTAAAGGAAGGGAGATGGATGAAAATGAAAAATTGGATTTCTGCATTTCTTTTTATCATGATAATTGGATTGTTTGGCTGCCAACAGCGAACGGTGATTGAACAACATACTGAAAGCGCAGAAACGCCTGAACGGGCAGAACAGGCGGAACAACAATCAGAATCGGCCAAGCAGCCGGTTGCTCAAACGGAAATCATCCCGGCGATAGCTCCGGTTATCAACATTATCGATCCGGCAACCGATGAATTGATCCACACGATAACTCCGCTCGACCTCGGCTACGAAATGGACATCACTGCGTACATAGCGAAAATCGAACAACTTGCAAAAGAGCTTGCGCGCGGAGTCGATGGAAAACCTGGCTATGATCAAAGGATGATCCTCGATAGATTGGACGAACAGGGCAATCTTATCGAAGGCAACCCGCTCATCCTGTTGCGGGAAAGCATTTTAGTGGAGCGGATAATGGAAGTGTCAGCCACGGGAGGGACTGTTGAATTGCCGATTGAAACAACAAAGAGCGGCTATGAGCCGGAAGATGTTCCGCTGTTAGACGATGTAGTCATCGCTTCCTATACGACTTATTTCAATCCCGCGGATAAAAATCGGAATAAAAACATTGAACTTTCAGCAACAGCAATTGACAAAGTCATCGTCGGCAAGGGAGACCATTTCTCCTTCAACACCGTCGTCGGACCGCGGGACGAAGCAAACGGCTACCAACCGGCCCCGGAAATTATCAACAAAAAACTTGTCATGGGAATAGGCGGAGGGATTTGCCAAACATCCTCCACTTTATTCAATGCTGTCGATCAGCTCCCGGTGAAATACATTGAATGGCACCATCATTCAATAGACATCGGCTACGTCCCGAAAGGAAGGGATGCAACTGTTTCCTACGGAGGCCTCGACTTCAGATTTCAAAACACGGCGGCTGCTCCGTTCCTAATCAAATCCGTCTATGGGAATAACTTTTTGACGATTGAAATCACAACAGCGGAGAAATATGTGGATAAATTCAAGTAAGTTGGCATGCTGAATGCCAAGCTAGTGGTTGTAAGTCCGAAGCTAGTGCCGGCGCGTTCAAAGTGAGCTTTCGCGCGTCCAAAGCGATTGCCCGCGCGTCCAAATTGAGCTTTCGCGCGTCCAAAGCGAGTGTCTGCGCGTCCAAATTGAGCTTTCTAGCGTCCAAAGCGAGTGTCTGCGCGTCCAAAGCGAGCACTCGCGCGTTCAAAGCAAGCTCCGGCGCGTCCAAAGAGAGCCGCTACGCGTCCAAAGAGAGCCGCTACGCGTCCAAAGTGAGCCGCCACACGTCCAAAGCGAGCTAGGACGCGTCCGAAACACTCACGCAAACCCCCACACCCAAAGAAATCACTGTATTTCAGCGCCTTATTCCCGTACAATTAGTATACAAAACAGACTGAGAACGAAGAGGTGCAATGACTATGTTTGATAGGCTTCAAGCCGTTGAGGATCGATATGAGCGATTGAATGAATTGCTGAGCGATCCGGATATTGTAAGCGATATGACCAAGCTGCGGACGTATTCGAAGGAGCAGTCTGACTTGCAGGATACAGTCGATGCGTACCGTGAATATAAGAGTGCGACGACGCAGTATGACAATGCAAAAGAAATGCTCGAGGAACCGTTAGACGACGAAATGAAAGAACTTGTCAAAATGGAAATCGCAGAGCTCGATGAACAGATCGAGTCGCTTGAAAAGAGATTGAAACTGTTGCTCGTTCCGAAAGATCCGAACGATGATAAAAACGTCATTATGGAGATCCGCGGCGCGGCGGGCGGCGACGAAGCGGCGCTGTTTGCGGGCAACTTATATAGAATGTACAGTCGGTTCGCAGAAACGAATCATTGGAAAGTGGAAGTGATGGACTCCTCGCCGACTGAGCTTGGCGGATTCAAAGAAATCATTTTCATGATCAATGGGAGCGGAGCGTACTCCAAGCTGAAATATGAAAACGGAGCACATCGAGTCCAGCGTGTGCCGGAAACGGAATCGGGCGGCCGGATCCATACGTCGACGGCGACCGTCGCCGTATTGCCGGAAGCGGAGGAGGTTGAAATCGATATTCACGATAAAGACATCCGAACAGACACATTCGCATCATCCGGACCAGGTGGACAATCGGTCAACACAACAATGTCCGCTGTCCGTCTGACGCATTTGCCGACGGGAATCACCGTTTCCTGCCAAGATGAAAAATCGCAGATCAAAAACAAAGAGAAAGCGATGAAAGTTCTACGCGCGCGCATTTACGATAAATTCATGCAAGAAGCGCAAGCAGAATACGATGAAAAGCGGAAATCCGCCGTCGGGACGGGAGATCGCTCCGAACGGATCCGCACATACAACTTCCCGCAAAATCGTGTAACAGATCACAGGATCGGCCTTACAATCCAAAAACTTGATCAGATTATCGAAGGGAAGCTCGATGAAGTGATCGACGCCCTAATTGTCGAGGACCAGGCAAGACGGCTGGAAAGCTTGGATAAGAATGACTGAAAAAATCTATGAAGCACTCAATAAAGCGAAATCCCTTCTTGAATCCAAAAACTTGGATAGCCATGCTGCACAGCTGCTTATGGAGCATGTGACGCAAAAATCCGGTGCATCGTTGCTTGCGGACTTTCGAGAACTTCTTACACCTGAACAGCACAAAGCGTTTTGGAATAAAACCGATGAGTTGCTCACAGGCAAGCCTGTCCAACATATTATCGGCACAGAACAGTTTTACGGACTGTCGTTCGAGGTGAATGAACACGTCCTCATCCCTCGGCCTGAAACGGAGGAGCTCGTATTTGGCGCACTCGAACGTAGCCGCAACTTCCCGAAAGAATGCCGCGTGGCGGATATCGGTACAGGGAGCGGTGCGATCGCGATTGCTTTCAAAAAAGAACGACCTGAATCACTTGTCACAGCGACGGATATTAGTGAAGCGGCTCTCAAGGTCGCAAAGCGGAATGCAAAGCGCAACGGAGTCGACGTCGATTTCAAACTCGGCAATATGATGGAACCGATTGCGGATGAAAAGTGGGATGTCGTGCTATCGAATCCGCCGTATATCGCTTGGGACGAGTCCAAAGAAATGTCTGCGACAGTGCTCGACTTCGAACCGCATAGCGCGTTGTTTGCGGATGATAACGGACTTTTCTTCTATAAACAGCTTGCGGAAAAATTGCCGCCGCTTATGAACAAGCCTTCGCTCATCGGCGTCGAGATCGGCTACCTGCAAGGATCGGCAGTGAGCGAGCTTTTCCAAAAGGCGTTCCCAGGTGCGCGAGTTTCCGTAGAAAAAGATGTGAACGGAAAAGATCGAATGATATTTTGCGAGATTCGTGAATAAAACCTTCCGACCCTGTCCACAATGAGGTCAGGAGGGGATGGATATGTTGCAAGACTATGAAATTACGAATCTAAAACCAAATAAACGGATGGATCGTTGGATGGCAGTTGTCGAGTTCATTCTCGTGTTGTTCCTTATCCAGTCCGCGTTGCTATTATTCACAGGGCAAGGAGAGCAGGAAGAGGAGATCAGATTCCGGATTCTGTCGCACTCGAATGCACCTGCCGATCAACAATTGAAGGAAGAAATCCGGCTTGTCGTTGAGCCGATGATCAATCAAGCGATTTCACAAGCAGAATCGAAATCAGAAATTGTGGATAACTTAGAGGCGATTGAAGCGAAAATCCTACAGACCGCAAAATTGATGGCGGACGGACAAGACGTAAGCTTCGAACGGACAGCCGCTCTGTTCCCGCCGAAGCGGTCGGGCTTTGTCATCACGCCGCAAGCGCCGTATGACGCGTATATTTTGACGATCGGCAGCGGGCGGGGCGACAATTGGTGGTGCTCTTTGTTTCCGAGGGTCTGTTTCCCTGACAAAGATGTCGAAGAATCAGACGACGAGAAAGTCACTTTCTTCATTTGGGAGTGGATAAAGTCATTGTTTGATTGAAGTTATCCACGTTTGACTGTGGATAAGTGAACGAAACTGTGTATAAATGGGGGTTTGAACTTTGGAAACTGAAATCGTTTCAGTGGATAACGATATGGATAACTCAATAAGTTATCAACGTGCTGTGGATATGTTGAAAAATGGAGGCGTTGTCGCGTTCCCGACCGAAACGGTTTACGGTCTCGGCGCGCTTGCGACGGATGAGGCTGCTGTGCAACGGATTTTCGAAGCGAAAGGGCGCCCGTCCGACAATCCGCTCATCGTACATATAGGCAATCAAGAAGATGTGGAAAAGTATGCAGAGGACATACCGGAAAATGCAAGTAAGCTGATGGATGCATTTTGGCCGGGCCCGCTGACGCTTGTCTTCCATAAGAGGCCCGGTGTCATTGCGGAAAATGTCACACCGGGCTTTGGCACGGTCGGTTTGCGGATGCCCGATCATCCTGTCGCGCTTACGCTTCTTCGCACGCTTGACGGACCGCTTGCTGCACCGAGCGCGAATCGTAGCGGCAAGCCGAGCCCAACGGAAGCCGCTCACGTGATGACCGATCTCAATGGACGGATTCCGCTCATCGTCGACGGCGGGAAGACGGGTGTCGGCGTCGAATCGACGGTTCTTGACATGACCGCGAATCCTCCTGAAATTTTGCGGCCCGGCGGCGTGACGCGCGAAATGATCGAGGATGTGATTGGTCCTGTTCGAGCGGAGAGCAAATCGGCGAGCGTGACCGATGAGGTAGCGCCGCGTGCACCTGGCATGAAATATATGCATTACGCTCCGGAGTCGCCGCTTTTCGTCATTCAGCCGGATGAGTCGGTAATCCGTGAAGCGGTCATGCAGCTGAAATCCGAAGGGAAACGGGTTGCCGTCATCGGGCCTGATGATTTCGATATAAAAGAGGCAGACTGGTATTTCCCGGTCGGTCCACTTCATGATAACGGGGCGATGGCTGGGAATCTTTACGGAGCGATCCGTCAATGCGATTCGACGGACGCCGATCTTATTCTTGCCGCTGCGACCGATTCTGAAGGAGTCGGAACCGCGGTCATGAACCGCCTGTTGAAAGCCGCGGATGGAAAAAGGTACAACGGGTACTGAATGGACCACTTTTCCAACAATCAAAGATGAACGGATAATAGGATATGAATGACCTCCTAAACGAGCGCATAAGATGGATGGATGCGGAAGTTGGGAGGTCAATTCATTGTTGGAAATATTTGCTGCAAGCGTCACGACAATCGATGTCGTTGTTGTTTTATCGTTGCTCCAATTGCGTAAAGGAAGGCTCGTTCTCGCATTGTGGATAACATTCCTGAACATGGTGCTGCCTTTCGCAGGATTTGTCATGGGGGATTGGTCTGCCGATCTTTTTTCGGTATGGAGCCATTTGCTTTCAGGGGTTCTTCTTGCATTGATCGGCATCCACATGCTATTGCAGGACGATGACAACAGCAATCTGAATCGTCAGCTCCATCCGGCGTTCATTGCGCTCGCCGTCAGCTTGGACACCTTTTCGGTAAGTGTTTCTTTCGGCATGCTCCATTTGAATAAAATACTGTTCATCCTCGCTTCAGGATTTCTCTCATTCTTTTTTTCCTGCTTGGCACTTTATTACGGAAGATTTTTGAACATCAAAAACGGAAGGCTGCTTCGCATCATTGCGGGTCTTGCTTTATTGACTATGGGGATATTGTCATGGTTTTGATGAAATTATCTATTTCTTTATTCACGGATATCGAGTATCCTAAAGGTAGGTGATCATGAATGAATATTTATTTTATTTGCACAGGGAATACATGCAGAAGCCCGATGGCGGAGGCGATTCTCCGTTCGAAGGCGATAGAGGGCGTCGTTGTTCGGTCAGCAGGTGTAAGTGCGGTTGACGGGTTGCCGATTTCTTCGAATGCGAAGACGCTAATCGAAGAAGCGGGCATGCCATATACGCCGGTTTCCAATGCAGTAACAGCGGAAGAGCTGGAATGGGCGGATCTTGTCTTGACGATGACGGTATCGCATAAGGATCTTTTGCTGCATTTATTCCCGGAAATTGAAAAGAAGACATTTACATTGAAAGAGTTCGCCACTTCGGGGGATAACGGGGATGTACACGATCCGTACGGCGGCAGTTTAGCTACGTACCGGACGACTTTCGATGAATTGGACAAGTTAATTGAGCTGTTGAAGATGAAGCTGATGGAGGATGGGGAATGAAGAAGAAATTCGGTTTGCGTAAGAAATTGGTTTTATTCGTAACGGTACTTGCAGTTGTCACATATTCGACGAGCGCCTTGTTCATCAACTATATTCGGCCGGAGTTCTTTCCGAATATCCAGCCGTTCGTATTTGAAATCAGTACATATGCGTTAGGGATTATATGGTCAGGCATTTTGGCGGCATTATTCAGCACGATCTTGACGAAGCCTCTGCAAAACTTGGAGAAGGCTGCAATCGAAGTCGCAGACGGAAAAATTGGCATGGATATTGAGCTGCCGAAGTCATCCGACGAAATCCGCTCCGTTGCGGAAGCGTTCCAACAGCTCGTCGTCAATTTGCGGACAATCGTTGCGGAAATTGAGACGAATTTCGAGAAGACGGCCCATACAGTCGACCGGTTATCCGGTGAGACAAGCAGTGCGGCATCACAAGCGGACGCGGTCGCTTCAACGATCATGGAAATTTCCTCGGGCGCTGAAGCTTCGGCGGTAGCGATTCAGGAAACGGCAGAGGCGATCGAGGATGTAAGGATGCTTGCTGCGGAAGTGAGCAGCCGTGCGGAAGATTCGTCAGAGCAATCGAAAGAAATGCTAGTCGAACTTGAGCGTACGACGGAAGTGTTCCGAGCGCTCGTAAAAGGGATCCGTGATATGTCGGATCAAAGCGAGCAGTCGCTCGGTACAATTCGTGAGCTCGATCAAAATGCGCAGAAAATCGGTGAAATCGTCCAGCTCGTCGGCAGCATCGCAGGCCAGACGAATTTGCTGGCGCTGAACGCTTCCATCGAGGCAGCGCGCGCCGGAGAGCATGGGAAAGGGTTCGCAGTCGTCGCGGAGGAAGTGCGGGTACTTGCGGATGAAAGTGCGAAAGCGGTACATAGCATCGACGAACTCGTGAAAATGATCCAGTCTGACGTCACGAAAGTCGTGAAAGAAATGGAAAGGCAAGTGAGCACGGCAGCGAACGAAGCAAACCGCGCCGATGCAACGAGCGGCAACGTCGAAGCAATGGCGGCAAAAGTGAATGGCATGGCCGATTCTGTCGTCAAAATTTCGGAGCTCGTCGAACACCAGCTATCGAATATCGAAACGACCGCTTTGCAATCGCAAGAAGTTGCGGCTATCGCGGAACAGACATCTGCAGGCGCCGAAGAAGTACGCGCCGCAACGGAAGAGCAAGTGAAATCGATCGAGCAGACCGATATTATGGCAAGCCACTTGAAGAAGCAATCGGAAGACCTTTATAAAGTCATCAGCCAGTTCGATCGTTCATAACAATATCATTCATTTCACAGCCCGAAATAGTGACGCCAGGGCTGTGTTTTTTTGTCGAACAATGGTAGAATGATTTGTGAGTAAATTAAGAAAAGAGGGGACGCAATGAAAATCGCAATCTCTTCGGATCATGGCGGTAATCGTCTGCGCCATGAAATCATGGACTTATTATCGGAACTAGGATTGGACTATGAAGATTTCGGTCCGAACTCCGATGAATCGGTCGATTATCCGGATTACGCTAAACCTGTAGCAGACGGTGTCGCAAGCGGGAAGTTCGACCGAGGCATCCTCATTTGCGGAACGGGGATCGGCATGTCGATCGCTGCGAATAAAGTGAAAGGAATCCGTTGTGCGCTCGTCCACGATGTCTTCAGTGCGAAGGCGACGAGAGGGCATAACGATTCGAATATCCTTGCCATGGGAGAACGTGTTATCGGACCAGGTCTGGCGCGGGAAGTCGCAACAGCGTGGCTCGACACTTCATTTGAGGGAGGCCGTCACGAGCGACGCGTCGCCAAATTGACAGAACTCGAAAATAAGTGAGGTGAGCAAGGCAATGGATGATGTATTGAATTTATTGAAGCTTCAGCTTGAACAGCTGCTATCAGAAATGGCCGAGCAGACAACATTTACGCCGGGCACATTTTTCGTCGTCGGCTGCTCGACGTCCGAAATAGCCGGCAAGCGGATCGGAACGGGCGGCGCGCTAGAAGTCGCCGAAGCGTTATTCAAGCCGTTAGAAGCATTTGCGAAAAAGCACAATGTACATTTAGCTTTCCAAGGCTGCGAGCATATTAACCGCGCCTTGACGATAGAGCGCAAAGCCGCGGAAAAAATGAATCTCGACACGGTGTCCGTCATTCCGGCGGTACATGCCGGCGGATCGATGTCCACCTATGCGTTCGAGCATTTGGAAGACGCGGTCGTCGTCGAATCAATCCGCGCACATGCAGGAATCGACATTGGTCAGACGTTGATAGGTATGCATCTGAAGCAAGTCGCTGTCCCGCTGCGCACCTCCATCGACAAAATCGGTGACGCCGTCGTTACTGTAGCGACGACCCGCCCGAAATTAATCGGCGGAGAAAGGGCGATCTACAGCCGCCCGATTGAAGACTAATCTTCATTACAATAGAAGCGCCCGCCAGCTTTCTTTGCCATGTCCGGAATTATTCCGGCTTGGCAGAAGAACAGCGGCGTTTAATCACCGGACAAGCTTGCACATTTGGTCAGCGCCTGCATCCGGATATATAAATTCAGAAAAGGGGAAATGGAATCATGGATTTAAGCAATGTGAAACGTGAAGATACAGCAGTGTACGAAGCGATCATGGCGGAAAAGAACCGTCAGAACGCGAATATCGAATTGATTGCGTCCGAAAACTTCGTGACGGAAGCGGTCATGGAAGCACAAGGCTCCTACTTGACGAATAAATATGCTGAAGGCTATCCAGGCAAACGCTACTACGGCGGATGCGAGCATGTTGACGTCGTTGAAAACATCGCGCGAGACCGTCTGAAAGAAATTTTCGGCGCAGCTTACGCAAACGTTCAAGCCCACTCCGGTGCGCAAGCGAATATGGCTGTCTATTTCACAATTCTTGAGCCGGGCGACACTGTTCTCGGCATGAACCTTTCCCACGGCGGGCACTTGACGCACGGCAGTCCGGTGAACTTCTCGGGCATCCTGTACAACTTCGTCGAGTATGGCGTCAGCGAAGAAGACGAGCGCATCGATTACGAAGACGTCCGTCAAAAAGCGCTTGAGCACAAGCCGAAATTGATCGTTGCGGGTGCAAGCGCATATCCGCGCGAAATCGACTTCGCGAAATTCCGTGAAATCGCGGATGAAGTAGGTGCGTATTTGATGGTTGACATGGCACATATCGCAGGCCTCGTCGCAGTAGGCGAGCACCCGAACCCAGTGCCGTACGCACACTTCGTCACATCGACGACGCATAAGACATTGCGCGGGCCACGTGGCGGCTTGATCCTCGTGAACGAGGAATTCGCTGAGCAATTCGGCCGCAAAATCGACAAGACGATCTTCCCTGGCATCCAAGGCGGACCGCTCATGCACGTCATCGCTGCAAAAGCAGTTGCTTTCGGCGAAGCTCAAAAGCCTGAGTTTAAATCGCATATCCAGCAAGTGAAGAAAAATGCTGCCGCACTTGCGGAATCCTTGATGGCTGAAGGTGTCGACATCGTATCAGGCGGAACTGACAACCACTTGTTGCTCGTCAACTTGAAATCACTCGGCATCACAGGCAAAGTCGCTGAACACGTCCTTGACGAAGTCGGCATCACTGTAAATAAAAACACAATTCCATTCGACACGGAAAGCCCGTTCGTCACGTCCGGCATCCGTATCGGAACACCAGCTGTCACAACACGCGGCTTCAAAGAGGAAGAAATGAAGGAGATCGGCTCCATCATCGCCAACCTATTGAAAAACCACGAAGACGAAACAGCGAAAAAAGAAGCGGCTGCGCGCGTCAAAGCATTGACAGACCGTTTCCCGCTCTACGCATAATTAATGATCCCCGCTCTCTGCGCGAGAGCGGGGATTTTTTCAGCGGGCGCTCAAGAATATGATTTCCCGCTCAAGAAATCGAATATGCGCTCAAGAATCCACCCGCGCGCTCAAGAAATCGAATCTGCGCTCAAGAATGCACCCGCGCGCTCAAGAAATCGAATCTGCGCTCAAGAATGCACCCGCGCGCTCAAGAATTCGAATCCGCGCTCAAGAATGCTCCCGCGCGCTCAAGAATCCGATTCTGCGCTCAAGAATTTGTTCCCGCGCTCAAGAATGCTCCCTCCACGCTCAAGAAGTCCAATTCCGCGCCCAAGAACTCATCTTCTAGCAACACATCTCATTAACAAAACTATCCGCACAAGTCAATCGAATTGATTAGAAAAAACTTTTATTATTGAAATTTCAATTTTATGCATTGGATTTCACCTAAAACCTAATTTTAACCCGCAAAAACATCGTAAACTCAAATTTCCGCCCGTTTGGGAATACTTGACCAAACTGCTACAATGTCGTCGAGGTGATAACATGATATACAAAAAACGGAGTGAACCATTGGCGCTGATAGGACTACAATCGCTAGTCAACCGCCTGAACAGAAACAACAAACAATTTACAAATTTTGAAGAAGATTTAAGGAAACGAAAGGCTGGCTTCGGAGGAGAGATGAATTTTGACAAACATATTACCGAATATCGACCACCCTATCCACACGGCTTTTTACATGATGTATGCCTGAAGCATAATGGAATCTATTTTCAAATGGACTCCATTCTTATCAGACCCGATCGTATAGTTATCTTTGAAATAAAGAACCTCGGAGGAAAGCTAACTGTCAAAGCAAATCCTACTCAATTCATACAGGACAATAATGGAGTCCGAAAAGTTATTCAAAGTCCAATTATTGAACTGGAACGTAAAAAGATATTCATGGAAGGTTGGCTAAAAGAAAGAGGAGTTGCCATTCCAATCATAGGGATGATAGGTCTTGCATACACGAACGAATTATTTATTGAAGGGGAAACTGGTACTACAATCGCCTTTACACACGAACTTCCCATAACACTATACAATAGCCCAGTCGCACAAGAACTATTGAACAAACAACAAATCAGTAAAATTGCAAACGATATCAAAAACGCTCATCAAGAATATAATCCCTTTCCTCTATCAAAAACCATGCAAATTGTCCCGGAAGAAATAATGCCTGGCGTAATTTGCCCAAATTGCAATTACAGGGGCATGAAGTGGACTCAGAGAAAATGGAACTGCGCTAAGTGCTCGTTCAACGAAACGGATTGTCACATTCCCCTGTTAGACGATTGGTTCTATCTTATCGACAACAAAATAAATAACCGCCAATTCCGCGCATTTTCTTATATCGAAGACCGATCCATTGCAAAAAGGTTACTAAAAAAATCTCACCTAACAATGGTTGGGCAACGCAGCAGCTCTTTCTATATTAAATGATTCTTTTTTGCAATCGCGTCATAGTAACTGGCCTTGCAAAGATTCTGCCGCATCCAAAGAACACCCCATGCTTAAGGCCAGTCCCTGCAGGACTATGGATTTCACCTCACCCGCGCTCAAGAACCACGCCGTTGCGCTCAAGACTCCGAATCCGCGCTCAAGAACCACGCCGTCGCGCTCAAGACTCCGAATCCGCGCTCAAGAATCACGCCGTCGCGCTCAAGACTCCGAATCCGCGCTCAAGAACCACGCTTGAGCGCTCAACAATCTGCCTTTCCCGAAGTGCATTTAATTTGTCAAAAGCATTCTGCGCGAAGAAGAGTTCCCATGCCATCAAACTTCCCCGCGGTCTAAGTCCAACCGCCGCCACTCACGCATAAATCAGAATTTCCACACATAAACCCCCACAAATCAACAGAAATCACAAATTCCACTCACAACCGACATTATCCGCATTCCCAATGTGTAAATCGACATGTTTCTGTTATAATGTACAGGACATTCCGAAAAGGAGCGATAAGCAATGGCAAAAGTACATGTATTCGATCATCCGCTCATCCAGCATAAATTGACACATATTCGTGACGTGAACACGGGAACGAAGGAGTTCCGCGAGCTTGTTGACGAAGTGGCAACGTTGATGGCGTATGAGATTACCCGCGACCTTCCGTTGACGGAAGTGGAAGTGGAAACACCGGTCCAGACTGCAAAATCAAAAGTATTGGCAGGCAAAAAAATTGGGATCGTACCTATTCTTCGTGCAGGCATCGGCATGGTCGATGGCATCTTGAACTTGATTCCGGCTGCGAAAGTGGGACATATCGGCTTGTTCCGTGATCCGGAAACACTTCAACCGCATGAGTATTTCGTGAAACTTCCTTCCGACGTATCGGAGCGTGAATTCATTCTCGTCGACCCGATGCTTGCAACAGGCGGAACAGCAGTAGAGGCAGTTAATTCATTGAAAAAACGCGGTGCCAAAAACATCCGCTTCATGTGCTTGATTGCAGCTCCTGAAGGCGTGAAAGTATTCACGGAAGCACATCCTGATATCGATGTGTATATTGCTGCATTGGACGAAAAATTAAACGACCACGGATATATCGTTCCAGGTCTTGGTGACGCGGGAGACCGTCTATTCGGAACAAAATAAGTTCGCGATTTAAATAAGAACGAATTTAAATAAGAAAGAAATAATGGGGAAGGCGTGAATGGATTGAAACGGAAATGGAAAGTGATGACGATATTCGGCACGCGGCCGGAAGCGATTAAAATGGCGCCGCTCGTACTCGAACTGCAAAAGCATCCCGAGGAGATCGAATCGATCGTCACGGTGACAGCGCAGCATCGTCAAATGCTAGACCAAGTTTTGCATGCATTCAACATTACACCAGATTATGATCTGAACATCATGAAAAATCGTCAGACGCTCATCGATGTCGCGACCCGCGGATTGGAAGGGCTCGATGAGATCATGAGAGAGGCACAGCCCGATATCGTGCTCGTACATGGCGACACATCGACGACTTTCATCGGCAGTCTCGCTGCGTTTTACAATAAAATTGCAGTCGGCCATGTCGAGGCGGGCCTGCGGACATGGGATAAATTCTCCCCGTATCCGGAGGAAATGAACCGTCAGCTGACGGGCATCCTTGCCGACCTTCATTTCTCGCCGACCGAAAAGTCCGCGCAAAACCTCTTAAATGAAGGAAAACAGGAAGACCGGATTTACATTACAGGAAACACAGCGATCGACGCGTTGCAAACAACGGTTCGAGATGACTACCAGCATCCGATTCTTGACAAAATCGGCGATGATCGACTCATCCTTCTTACCGCGCATCGACGTGAAAACTTGGGCGAACCGATGCGCAATATGTTCCGCGCTATCAACCGGATCCTTGAAAAGCATCCGGACACGCAAGTCATTTATCCGGTCCATATGAATCCGGCTGTACGGGAAGTGGCTGACGAAATCCTCGGCTCGAACAAGCGGGTTCACCTGATCGAACCGCTCGAAGTCGTCGATTTCCACAACTTCGCCGCGCGCTCGCATATTATCTTGACCGACTCTGGCGGCATCCAGGAAGAAGCGCCTTCACTCGGCAAACCGGTCATCGTCCTTCGTGACACGACGGAGCGTCCGGAAGGCATTGAGGCGGGCACATTGAAGCTTGCCGGTACAGACGAAGAGACAATTTTCGACATGACGGATGCACTATTATCCGACGAGGCGGAATATAGCGCTATGGCGAAAGCGTCCAATCCGTACGGAGACGGACACGCATCTGAACGGATCGTCAGCGCATTGAAGGAATATCTTTCCTCGGTGAATTAAAATGAATAAAACGTTTGTGCACTTTGAACAACGCTTGCACATTCAATAAAAAAACGCGTGAAAGCACGCCAGTGAGGGATTTTTCCATCAGGTCATACTGAGGGAAATCCCTCATTTTTTCAATATGAAATTTTTCTCTGTGCAAATATGTCTATAATTTGACAACGTGAAGACTTTGTGAAGAATTTCACGGGAATCAATTGACATCAAAATGCCCCTATTGTATGCTTACAAAGGGTAAGAATGATAGGGATTCATACATATGATAAACGCCTTGGCGATAAGCTTCTGGGCGATTCTATCATCCTTTATTGGACGTCGTTCCACGAATATCTCCATGAGCGTGCTCAATAGCAACGCCTCCTGGTGGTCAGTTGCTTACGGCGATTCACAAATAATTACAGGTTCCGACATTTTTCGGAGTCTCTATCAGTACAAGCCCTAATGAGGGAATTGACCTATGTCGTTTAGCATCGCTCAATGTACTCGCCCACCTTTTCGAAAACGCTAGACCCGGAAAATACGAATCAGGAGAATCACCCATCATGCATACACTGCGACACATCTTTAATAGGCAAAAAAAAGCACTCTATTTTTTGCTCGCACTGTTTGTCATCGGATGGGCTTTTAGTGACTTCAAACCGGTTTTTGGCGGATTAATCTTAGGCTCCTTGTTCGGACTGTATAATTTCTTTATTCTTGTCCGTAGAATGGAAAGATTTGATCGGAACATTTCGGAAGGGAAAGGTACAAAGTCAATCGGAGGAACCGCATTGCGATTCGGATCCGGTGTGGCAGCGGCAGCCATTGCGTTGTCGATGCCGGAAAAATTTGATCTGATCGGAACAGTGATCGGACTGATGATTCCATACGTTCTGTTATTAATTGACAGAATCGTAGTCCACGTCAAGCAATTCTAACTGACACGCATAAGGGAGGTGAACGAAACGTGAACCATGAAAATCCGGAATGGGTTTTTCTCGGATTAAGCTTTAACCCAGCTAACATCCTCATGCTCTTTGTCACATGTCTAGTCGTTTTCATCATCGCCGTCCTCTCGACGCGCAATATGAAAATCAAACCGACAGGCATGCAGAACTTCATGGAATGGGTCATGGATTTCGTCAAAGGGATCATTAAGAACAATATGGACTGGAAAACAGGTGGCCGTTTCCACGTACTCGGAATCACCTTGATCATGTTCGTTTTCGTAGCAAATATGCTCGGACTGCCATTCGCGATAGTCTGGGACGATAAACTTTGGTGGAAATCGCCTACAGCGGACCCTGTCATTACAATGACACTCGCTACATTGGTAGTTGTGTTAACCCATTACTATGGCGTTAAACAACTCGGGACAAAAGGATACTTCAAAACGTATCTTCAACCGATGCCATTCTTGGCACCACTTAAAATTATCGAAGAATTTGCAAACACATTGACACTCGGTCTACGTCTTTACGGTAATATTTTCGCAGGGGAGATCCTCATCGGACTACTTGCAACACTCGGGGCTGGCAGTGCATTCGGTCTTATTGGAGCCGTCATCCCGTCAATCGCTTGGTTAGGTTTCTCAGTCTTCATCGGAGCGATCCAGGCTTTCATCTTCGTTATGTTAACGATGGTCTACATGGCACATAAAGTCCAAACGGATCATTAAACATATATTTCCCCATTAGTGGGTTAGTAAACAATAACAAAAAACATGAAATTTTAGGAGGATATTACACTATGGTAGGTTCAGTTGGTCTATTAGCAGCAGCACTTGCAGTTGGTCTTGGTGCACTTGGAGCAGGTATTGGTAACGGTTTGATCGTTTCTAAAACAGTAGAAGGTATCGCTCGTCAACCAGAAGCACGCGGTATGCTTCAAACAACAATGTTCATCGGGGTAGCGTTAGTTGAGGCCCTTCCGATCATCGCGACAGTTATCGCGTTCATCGTAATGAACAAATAATAAAACAACAATTGTAAATGGCGAAGACCGAGGCAAATTGCCCTTCGCCATTCATTTATGTAACAACTGACGTTTGAAATGGAAATTTGAAGTTGAAAATTAAGAATGACGTTCTTTCTATACTATATCGAAAATTGACATGAGCTCTTGAAGGGAGTGAAACAATCGTGTTTGGAAATACCTTCATCCTACTGTCGGCAAACGGCGGAGGATTTTTGTCAGCATTGAATAACAGGTTGAATCTAGGCGACATCATCGTCACAGTGCTAATGTTCACGATCCTCATGGTTCTACTCAAAAAGTTCGCATGGGGCCCGCTTATGGGCGTGATGGATCAACGTGCGCAATTGATTGCGAATGAAATCGAAGCAGCTGAAAACAGCCGCTTGGAATCTCAAAAGCTTTTGGAAGAGCAACGTGCCCTATTAAAGGAAGCACGTGACAACGCACAAGCGATTGTTGAAAACGCGCGCAAACAAGGCGAAACACAACGTGAAGAGCTGATCACAGCAGCACGTGCAGAAGTGAACCGGATGAAAGAATCCGCTACACTTGAAATCGCGACAGAGCGTGAAAAAGCAGTTGCAGCTGTCCGCGAAGAATTCGTTTCACTTTCAATTTTGGCGGCATCTAAAGTTCTTGGAAAAGAAATCTCTGAAGAGGACAACCGTGCTTTAATTGAAGAAACGATTGTGAAGGCAGGCGAAAGCCGATGAGCAACTCGGTCGTAGCAAAACGATACGCAACAGCATTATTCGAACTATCTCAGCAACACGGACAAACCGGTGCAATTCGAGAAGAAATGAAAGAATTGGTGGCTGCGTTCCGTGACAATAAAGATCTTGGTGAACTATTAGGTTCTCCGAAGTTATCATCAGCGAAGAAGAAGGAATTGATTGCGAACATTTTCAAAGGTGTGAATCCAATCGTACTGAATACTTTGTACGTATTGCTTGATGCAAAGCGCATGGATGAAGCTCAAAATGTCTTCGAAGAATTCCTCGGACTTGCGGATGATGCAGCGGGAATCGCAGAAGCGAAAGTGTACTCGACGCGTCCATTGACGGAGCAAGAGACAAACGCCATTTCGGCAACTTTTGCACAAAAGGTCGGCAAACATTCTTTACGCATTGAAAATATCATCGATCCAAGCTTGATCGGGGGCGTCCGTCTCCAAATCGGCAATCAGATTTACGATAGCAGCTTGAGCGCGAAGCTCGACAAACTGCAACGTAAACTGATCGGATCCTAATTAGAAATTGAGGGGTGACATACATGAGCATCAAAGCTGAAGAAATCAGCACGCTGATTAAGCAGCAGATTGAAAACTATCAGTCTGAGATGGAAGTAAGCGAAGTCGGTACGGTTATCAAAATCGGTGACGGTATCGCTCTTGCTCATGGCCTCGACAACGTCATGGCCGGAGAACTTCTTGAGTTCTCTACAGGTGTCATGGGTATGGCGCAAAACTTGGAAGCGAACAACGTAGGTATCGTTATCCTCGGACCATACACAGATATCAAAGAAGGCGATGAAGTACGTCGGACTGGCCGTATTATGGAAGTTCCTGTCGGTGAGGAACTGATTGGACGCGTCGTGAATTCACTCGGTTTGCCAGTTGATGGACTGGGCCCGATTGCAACGACAAAAACTCGTCCAATTGAAAGTCCTGCACAAGGCGTCATGGCGCGTAAATCCGTTCATGAGCCATTGCAAACAGGCATCAAGGCGATCGATGCACTTGTACCGATCGGCCGTGGACAGCGTGAATTGATCATCGGTGACCGTCAAACAGGTAAAACGACTGTTGCAATCGATACAATCTTGAACCAAGCTGACCAAGATATGATCTGTATTTATGTAGCGATCGGACAAAAAGAATCCACAGTTCGTGGAGTTGTAGAAACACTTCGTAAAAACGGTGCGCTTGATTACACAATCGTTGTAACAGCATCTGCTTCTTCACCAGCTCCATTGCTATATCTTGCACCATATACAGGTGTAACGATGGCTGAAGAATTCATGTTCCAAGGCAAGCACGTCCTTGTTGTCTATGATGACCTTTCTAAACAAGCGGCTGCTTACCGTGAACTATCCTTGCTACTTCGCCGTCCTCCAGGCCGTGAAGCTTACCCTGGTGACGTATTCTACTTGCACTCCCGTCTACTTGAGCGTGCAGCGAAGTTGAACGATACATTAGGCGCAGGTTCAATCACTGCACTTCCATTCGTTGAAACACAAGCTGGGGATATCTCCGCTTACATACCAACGAACGTTATTTCCATCACTGATGGACAAATCTTCTTGCAGTCGGATCTCTTCTTCTCGGGTGTACGTCCAGCGATCAACGCCGGTCTTTCCGTATCCCGTGTAGGTGGTTCCGCGCAAATCAAAGCGATGAAAAAGGTTGCGGGTACACTCCGTCTTGACCTTGCGGCATACCGTGAACTTGAAGCGTTCGCGCAATTCGGTTCCGACCTTGACGCAGCGACAAAAGCGAAACTTGACCGCGGACAACGTACAGTTGAAGTGTTGAAACAAGACTTGAACAAACCGCTTAAAGTGGAATACCAAGTTGTCATCCTTTACGCATTGACACGTGGACTTCTCGACGACGTAGCTGTGCATGACATTCTTCGCTTCGAGAGCGAAGTGACGAGCTGGCTCGAATCTAACCACACTGAAGTGTATGATCATATCCGTACGACGAAAGACCTTCCGTCTGATGAAGTAATGAAAGATGCGATCAACGCATTCAAGAAGAACTTCGTACCATCTGAAGCTTAATTCGAAACGTAATTCAGGATTTTGATCTAACTAAACAATAAGGTGGTGAATTGCCAGTGGTATCATTACGCGATATAGAAAACCGTATTAAATCGACAAAGAAGACGAGTCAGATTACGAAAGCGATGCAAATGGTATCGGCTTCCAAATTGAACCGTGCAGAGTTGAATGCGAAAGCGTTCGTTCCATACATGGATAAAATCGAGGAAGTCGTCGGCGCTATCGCAAGCGCTACAACCGACTCCGGACACCCAATGCTCGTAAACCGTCCAGTGAAGAAGACAGGTTATATTATCGTGTCTTCCGACCGCGGTCTCGTAGGGGGTTACAACGCTAACATCTTCCGTGCGGCTAGACGTGCGATTGAGCAACGTCACGCATCGAAGGACGACGTGAAAATCGTCGCCATCGGACGCAAAGGGCTTGAGTTTTTCTCGCGCCTCGGATATGAAGTCGTTGAAAGTCTCGTCGGAGTATCGGATCACCCTTCTTTCGATGAAATAAAAGCAATCGCTAATCGAGCTGTTGGCATGTTCACAGAAGGCGAATTCGATGAAGTGTACTTATATTACAGCCACTACATCTCCGCCATCTCCAGTGAAGTGACGGAAAGGAAATTGCTTCCGCTCACGGACATTTCATCAGCGTCAGCAATGACTTCGTATGAATTTGAGCCTTCCGCGGAAGCGATTCTTGAAACGCTTCTTCCACAATACGCGGAAAGCCTCATCTACGGGGCAGTGCTTGATGGAAAAGCGAGCGAACATGCTTCAAGTATGACAGCGATGAAGACTGCTACAGATAATGCATCTGAATTGATTGATTCATTGACTCTTTCATTCAACCGTGCACGTCAAGCAGCAATTACGCAAGAAATTACAGAAATCGTCGGCGGAGTTGCCGCTCTTGAATAAGAGATTTTGAACGGGAAAGTAAGACAGGAGGGAAAAGCATGAGTAACGGACATATTCTTCAAGTTATGGGACCGGTCGTTGACGTTAAATTCGAAAACGGTCAGCTTCCAGCAATCTATAACGCATTGAAGGTCCAAATCGAACGTCCGAACACAGCACCTGAAACGTTGACACTTGAAGTCGCACTCCATTTAGGGGATGACACGGTGCGCACAATTGCGATGTCATCCACGGATGGTCTGAAGCGTGGTGCAGCTGTTGAAGATACTGGTTCAGCGATCTCAGTTCCGGTCGGTAACGTGACACTTGGACGCGTATTCAACGTACTTGGAGAAAAAATCGACCTTGGTGAGGAAATTCCGGCAGCAGAACGCCGCGATCCAATCCACCGTCTAGCTCCAAAATTCGAAAACCTTTCAACAGAAGTTGAAATTCTTGAAACAGGTATTAAAGTTGTTGACTTGCTTGCACCATACATCAAAGGTGGTAAAATCGGCCTCTTCGGTGGTGCCGGTGTAGGTAAAACAGTTCTTATCCAAGAATTGATCAACAACATCGCTCAAGAACACGGCGGTATTTCTGTATTCGCAGGTGTTGGTGAGCGTACTCGTGAAGGAAACGACTTGTTCCATGAAATGACGGACTCCGGCGTTATTAACAAAACGGCGATGGTATTCGGTCAAATGAACGAGCCTCCTGGCGCACGTATGCGTGTTGCTTTGACAGGTTTGACAATGGCAGAATACTTCCGTGACGAGCAAGGCGCGGACGTTCTATTGTTCATTGACAACATCTTCCGCTTTACACAAGCAGGTTCTGAAGTATCCGCACTTCTTGGCCGTATGCCATCTGCCGTTGGTTACCAACCGACGCTTGCAACTGAGATGGGTCAGCTTCAAGAGCGTATCACTTCAACTAACGTAGGTTCTGTTACATCGATCCAAGCGATCTACGTACCAGCCGATGACTATACGGACCCGGCTCCGGCTACGACATTTGCTCACTTGGATGCAACAACAAACCTTGAGCGTAAACTATCTGAAATGGGTATCTACCCTGCGGTTGACCCGCTTGCATCTACTTCACGCGCACTTAGCCCTGAAATCGTCGGCGAAGAGCATTATGAAGTAGCACGTTCAGTGCAAACAACATTGCAGCGTTACCGTGAACTTCAAGATATTATCGCAATACTTGGTATGGATGAGTTGAGCGAAGACGACAAGCTAGTCGTAGGACGCGCACGTCGTATCCAATTCTTCCTCTCCCAAAACTTCCACGTTGCCGAGCAGTTCACAGGACAACCTGGTTCTTACGTTCCAGTTGCTGAAACTGTTAAAGGCTTCAAAGAAATTTTGGACGGTCGCTATGACCACCTTCCAGAAGATGCATTCCGTCTCGTCGGACGCATCGAAGAAGTTATCGAAAAAGCGAAAAGCATGGGCGTAGAGGTCTAATAACAGGGAGGGAAATGATCAAATGAAGACAGTTAAAGTCAATATCGTCACTCCCGACGGTCCTGTTAGTGAAACTGAAGCGGATATGGTGATCGCTGCCACGGAAACTGGCGAAATCGGGATCCTTCCCGGCCATATCGCAATGGTTGCACCGCTCCAAATCGGTGCCCTTCGCCTAAAAAAAGACAACTCGACTGTACATGTCGCCGTCCATGGCGGGTTCATCGAAGTTCGTCCGGATGTTGTCACCGTTTTAGCGCAACAAGCTGAATTGGCTTCCGACATCGACATCTCCCGCGCACAACGCGCAGCGAAACGAGCGGAAGAAAAACTACAAGCCAAAACAGACAAACTTGAAGCTCAGTTGGCGGAACTCGACCTCAAACGGGCCATCAATCGAATCAACGTTTACGAACAGAAATAATAGATGTAACTAGTTGGCGGGCAGAGGGAGTCTTTCTTCTGCCCGTATTTTCTTGCTTGGAAATCTTATCTAACAGAGCCATATTGATGTATCTAGTTTGCTTGCAATCATAAAGCAGGCAATGCGCTCAAGAACCTTGGAAGGACGTTCATGAAAAGGGAATTGCGCTCAAGAATCGTGATTTGCGCGCTCAAGAACGCCAGTACCGCGCTCAAGAATTGTGATTTGCGCTCAAGAACACCTTTACCGTGCTCAAGAATCGTGACGTGCGCTCAAGAACGCCATTTTCGCGCTCAAGAATCGTGACTTGCGCTCAAGAACGCCGAATCTGCGCTCAAGAATCGTGACGTGCGCTCAAGAACGCCAGTACCGCGCTCAAGAATCGTGACTCGCGCTCAAGAACACCGAATCCGCGCTCAAGAATTGTGACTCGCGCTCAAGAATCGTGACGTGCGCTCAAGAACGCCAGTACCGCGCTCAAGAATCGTGACTTGCGCTCAAGAACGCCGAATCCGCGCTCAAGAATCGTGACTCGCGCTCAAGAACACCGAATCCGCGCTCAAGAATCGTGACTCGCGCTCAAGAACACCGAATCCGCGCTCAAGAACGCCAGTACCGCGCTCATAAAATCCGTTAATATGCTCGTCAAATCAATTTTCAACTAGGAGGCAGGACTATGAACGACGTATTTGCACATAACCCGATGCTCGCCATCGTTTCGCATATTTTTTTCATCGGCCTGTCATTTTATGCACTACAATCGATTATGCCGGAAAAAATCATTAAAAAGAACCACGTTTTTCAAGCGCAATTACTGTTTATTTTATTGAGTTTTGCGATTGGTTCAACCGTATCAAATTTCTTTTTAGACATATCCTATTGGTCAGGAAGAGTCCCAACCATGTTCAATTAAGTTTGACTACATGAAAATCGGGTACGTAGTCAGTAGGCTAACGTCTCAGTAATAATTACTCATATGCCACTGGATCCATGTCATCGCCGCGTCTACATATCGATGTGTATGGGGCGATGGCATGAAATTAAAAAAATGTTTAATTTCCGACAGTTCTTGGGAATTACATAAGTGCATTTGTCAAATGCCTATTAAGGAAAGCACACAAATCGACATATGGGTACATATTATAGACTATCTTGTAGATAGACGGGAAAATAGCTCTGTAGTTACTTGTTTAATAATGTAGAGCGTTGTAGAATAGTATGTGTTTTTATGTTTAATTTATGACGAAAAAAATCAACAGTAAATATTATGGCAAACAGTATAAATTTTTGAGTCGGAGGGGCTTTTTGTGGACAAAATAATTATTAACGGTGGACGTGTTCTTCACGGCAACGTGCGTGTTGAAGGCGCTAAAAATGCGGTGCTGCCAATCTTGGCTGCTGCATTGCTCGCGTCGGACGGTCCCAATATCATTCGTGATGTGCCTAATCTTTCGGACGTCTCCACAATCAACGAAGTAGTCAAGAGCCTAAATGCAAAGGTCAACTACGATCCAGCTAGAGGGCAAGTAATCATTGATTCAACAGAGGAGCTTGCAAGTGAAGCTCATTTTGAATATGTACGTAAAATGCGTGCGTCCATCTTAGTCATGGGACCATTGCTCGCGCGCAACGGTTTCGCACGCGTAGCTTTACCTGGTGGGTGTGCAATCGGCTCCCGGCCGATCGACCAGCATCTGAAAGGATTCGAAGCGATGGGTGCGGAGATTACATTCGGACACGGACATGTAGAAGCGAAAGCAGAAAACGGCCTGAAAGGGGCTAAAATCTATTTGGACTTCCCGAGCGTCGGCGCAACGGAAAACATTATGACTGCAGCCGCTTTGGCAAAAGGGACGACAATTATCGAAAACGCGGCGAAAGAGCCGGAAATTGTCGATTTAGCGAACTTCATTAATGAAATGGGCGGTAGAGTCATCGGTGCTGGTACGGACGCGATCCGTATCGAAGGTGTCGAAAAGCTCCACGGAACAATTCATCATATTATTCCGGACCGCATTGAAGCGGGTACTTTCATGGTCGCAGCAGCGATTACAGGCGGCGACGTAACAATCGAAAACGCAGTGCCAGAGCATAATGCAGCGTTAATTTCCAAGCTCGGCGAAATGGGTGTCATCATTACTGAATTGGACGAAGGCTTACGCATTCAGGCGAAGCATCCTTTGAAAGCGGTCGACCTGAAAACGATGCCGCATCCTGGATTCCCGACAGATATGCAATCACAAATGATGGCACTTATGCTGACGGCATCCGGAACAGGGGTACTTACAGAAACGGTATTTGAAAACCGCTTCATGCACGTCGAAGAATTCCGCCGCATGAACGCAAGTGTCAAAATCGAAGGACGCTCCGTCATCATTTCAGGACCATCCGATCTGCAAGGAGCTGAAGTCGCAGCGACAGACTTGCGCGCCGCAGCTGCCCTTATCTTGGCAGGCCTCGTAGCGGAAGGCGTCACACGCGTAACGGAACTGGATCATTTGGACCGCGGCTATGTCGATTTCCATAAGAAATTAAAAGCGCTCGGCGCAGACATCGAACGCGTCTCCACAGAAGAATCGAAAACAGAAATAGAGAAGCAACTCGTCTGACAGTACTTATCATACTTTTATTCGAAGCTTCCATACACTGCTCCTTGTCATATCGACAAGGGGCAGTTTTTTTGAATGAAATGAGAGGCTTCATCATACAATCGAATATGGACAAACTACTAGCCGCTTTATTCATCGTACTACTATTTTTCATTCCCATCCTCATGAAAACGACGCCGGTCGAACCCGAGAAAAAAAATGTAGCAATGGAAGATCCTTGCGCAATCTATATCACTGTGGAAGGGGTGGACAAGCCTTTGCCGCTTGAGGAGTATGTCATGGGGGTTGTCGCTGGCGAAATGCCGATCGACTTCCACGACGAAGCCTTAAGGGCGCAAGCGATTGCGGCTCGGACGTATGCACTGCGGACGACGGATGGCGGCAAAAAGCCGATCGAAGCAACCGTCTCTGCCCAAGTGTATAAAACTGCAGCGGAACGAAAGGAACGCTGGGGAAAAAAATTCAAACAGAATGAGAAGAAGCTGCGTGATATTGTCGCATCGACCGAGGGGAAGACGATCGTGCATGGTGATGAAATGATTACCGCGATGTTTTTTTCGACATCGAATGGGAAGACTGAAACCGCGCAAAACTATAGCGGCAACCCGATTCCTTATTTACAGAGCGTGGAAAGCCCAGGGGAGGAAGTCGTAGCCGCAGAAGTCGAGCGGCATATCGAAATGCCGATCAAGGAGTGGAATGAAGCGCTCGGATCCGATTGGAAAGCTGATCGATTCAAAAGCCTCCAGCTCGTTCGCAATCAAACAGGGCGCGTGCAAAAAGTCGTCTCCACGGATTTCGAAATGAGCGGACGTGAAATGCGTGAAGCACTTGGACTAGCATCGACCGACTTCAACATCGCCTATGACATTACAAACGAGCTCGTCCTCATTACGACGAAAGGATACGGGCATGGAGTCGGCATGAGCCAATACGGCGCCGAAGCCTTCGCCCAGAAAGGATGGGCCGCTGAAAACATACTTACCTACTATTATTCCGGAACGGTAATAAAAAAGTTTGAAGTAGACGAATCAGAATGTTTAAAATCACCAACACTTGCAAACAATAGCAAGTGAGGTGATGATAATGCGAGAAGAAAAACCGAAATTCCCTTCTCAGAAGAATAAGAGTAAGAAGAATAGATGGTTCTGGCCGGCCATCTATGGAGGTATCGCGATTGTCTTCGTCGGCATGATTTGGGGCTACAATGCCTTCATCCAAAAAGGTCCGAACGAAACAGCTGACGTCGCAACAGATCCAAACGCTCCACCGATCATCGAAACAAATGCATCAAACGAAGTACTCAAATTTCCTTTCAACGAAGACCAACTTGATAACGTGGCAATTATACAAGAGTACTATGATGTAGAAGCCGATGAAGAAACACGTGAAAATGCACTTCTCGTCTTCAACCAAACGTATTATACAAACAAAGGCGTTTCAATCTCGATGGATGGCCAACCATTCGAAGTCGTCGCAGCCCTTAGCGGAACAGTGAAAGAAGTCATTATCGATCAATTCAAGGGCGCTGAAGTCAAAATCGAACACGCCAACGGAATGACAACACTTTACGGCTCCTTGACCGGCATCCTCGTCAAAGAAGGAGACGAAGTCGTACAAGGCCAATCACTCGGTACTGCCACAAGCAACGAATGGAACGCCAAAGCCGGCACCCACTTGCATTTTGAAGTCCACCAAGACGGCGTCCCAGTCAATCCGCGTACATTCCTAGGATTCTAATCGACGAGCCACTCTCAATTGCGAGAGTGGTTTTTTGATTGGTAGTATCGGCTGATTAATGGTTAACAAATCGTATATAAGTGATTCAGATAAATATTGATCATTTCGAAACAGAGCTTGAAATGTCAAAGGCACTTGGCGCGACAGATATGGGTTAAGAAGGTGATCGAGGACCGCGTCCAAAGTGTGATGTACCGCGTCCAAAG
>NZ_JBPFDR010000001.1:0-265198 GCF_059415085.1 Sporosarcina sp. SAFN-015 | reverse complement strand
AGCTGTCCCCCGCGTCCAAAGTGTGATGTTCCGCGTCCAAAGAGCTGTCCCCCGCGTCCAAAGTGTGATGTTCCACGCTCAAAGCGACGGCCCCCGCGTCCAAAGTGTGATGTTCCGCGTCCAAAGAGCTGTCTGCCGCGTCCAAAGTGTGATGTTCCGCGTCCAAAGAGCTGTCTGCCGCGTCCAAAGTGTGATGTTCCGCGTCCAAAGTGTGATGTTCCGCGTCCAAAGAGCTGTCCCCCGCGTCCAAAGTGTGATGTTCCGCGTCCAAAGAGCTGTCCCCCGCGTCCAAAGTGTGATGTTCCACGTCCAAAGAGCTGTCACCCACGTCCAAAGCGACGGCACCCGCGTCCAAAGCGACGGCACCCGCGTCCAAAGTGAAGGTTCTCACGCCCAAAGCAACACCTTCAAAGCCCAAAGAAAATCCTCAGCCCTCTCTTTAAAAGAATAACCTTACAACTCCAAACGCCCTTTGACATAACCGCCGCTTCCGCCGCATAGGATAAAGGAAGAAACGGAGCTGACAGGAAAGGAAGAGGGCGTGCACGAGCAAATTCGGAGGCGATGCGTGCGCCTCGGCAAAATGTTGCTGGACACAGGACTTACCGTACGGGCGCTGGCGAAATCGACGGGCTATTCGAAAAGCACGGTCCATAAGGATTTGACGGAGCGGCTGCCGAATGTGGATGTGGAGTTGTCTGAAGAAGTCGCCAAAATACTTGCCTATCATAAGTCTGTCAGACATTTAAGAGGCGGTGAAGCAACACGGATGAAATGGATGAATGAAAATAAGAAAGCCCGCAACACATGACGGGAATAGACGGGGCCAATCGACCATCCTTGCAGGAAGGCGGACACCCTGTCTTTTCGCATGTAAAAAAACCAGTTGAGCTTCCGGAAAAAACCGAATAATTACAGCTTAAATGTTTTATAATTATATACATGTCTTTTAGATTGGAATAAAAAAGAACTACATAAAAGTGATTGTTAAAATACTAATTTCGACAAATACCATGTAAAAATCATCCAATTGACATCGTTCGACAAGAATTCGAATCCTGCATAAAAAAATGCAAAATACCTGTCAAATTTTGTGTTCATCAAAGAGGCAATATGGTACAATCTATAGTTAGGAGATTCTATGCTCGAACTGAAGTTGGAAGGGGAAACGGGACTAATGTTTGCTAAGGATATCGGGATCGACCTTGGGACTGCGAATGTGTTGATTCACGTAAAAGGGAAAGGCATCGTACTAGACGAGCCAGCAGTTGTCGCAATCGACAAACATACAAACAAAGTATTGGCGGTTGGCACAGAAGCGAGTAAAATGGTAGGAAGGACGCCAGGCAATATCATTGCCATCCGTCCGATGAAAGATGGCGTTATCGCTGATTTTGACGTGACAGAAATGATGCTGCGTCATTTTATAAATAAATTGAATGTCAAAGGATTCCTATCGAAACCACGGATCCTCGTCTGCTGTCCGACGAACATTACGAACGTCGAGCAGAAAGCGATTCAAGATGCTGCGGAGAAATCTGGCGGCAAAAAAGTGTTTCTCGAAGAAGAACCGAAAGTCGCGGCAATTGGCGCGGGCATGGACATTTTCCAGCCGAGCGGCAACATGGTCATCGATATCGGTGGCGGGACGACGGACGTTGCAGTTTTGTCGATGGGGGACATCGTCACTTCCGAATCGATCAAAGCAGCTGGCGACATGTTTGACAATGACATTATACAATCAATCAAGAAAAAATATAAATTGCTCATCGGCGAACGGACAGCAGAAACAATCAAGAAAGAGATCGCGACTGTCTTTCCGGGCAGCCGAAAAGAGCAGATGGACATCCGTGGCCGCGATATGGTCAGCGGACTTCCACGCACGATTACGATCAATTCCGAAGAAGTACGGGAAGCACTTAGCGAATCGGTCGGCATGATCGTCCAATCCGCGAAAAACGTATTAGAGAAAACACCACCGGAACTATCCGCGGACATTATCGATAGAGGCGTTTTCCTCACGGGAGGCGGCGCTTTATTGCACGGAATCGATCAGTTGCTCGCTGAGGAATTGAAAGTCCCGGTATTCATTTCGGACAACCCACTCAGCTGTGTAGCGATTGGGACGGGAATCCTTCTCGAGAATATTAGCAAAGCTTCTCGTTATTAATAAAAAAATAATATGTCCGTTTGAATAAAAAAATGACGGTTTCATCCGAAAATAATAGAAGAACGTAAAAATGAAAGGAGGCGGGCATCATGTTCCGTGGATTTTACACAGTCGGCTCTGGCATGATTGCGCAGCAGCGCAGGACGGAGATGCTAGCAAACAATATTGCGAACGCCAATACACCGGGCTTCAAAGCTGAACAGTCAAGCATCCGTTCATTCCCTGAAATGTTCATGTCGAGCCTTAACTCGCAACGCATTCCTACTGAAAAAGGCATTCTACTGAAAGGTCTTTCGCCTGTTGGGGAACTTTCGACAGGTGTCTACATGCAAGAGACGATGCCGCTTTTCACGCAAGGAAGCCTTCGTGAAACTGGTATGACGACGGATGTGGCGCTATTGGACGGAAGCCTGCCGACCAACGAAGAAACCGGTGAGCAAGGAGCCGTATTTTTCCGACTCGAAAACGAAAACGGAAATGAGCTTTACACGAAAAACGGGAATTTCACAATCGACGCGGCCGGCTACTTGACAAATCCGATGGGGTATTACGTTCTTGACACGAACGGTCAGCGGATTCAATTGCAAAATGACGATTTCAGCATTACGGATACTGGAGACATTATGCAAGAAGGAGCAACCGTTGCAACTCTCGGTGTTTCATTCGCGGAACAGCCCGGAACTCTCCTGAAGCAAGGGAACGGCTTGTTTGCAAGCGAGAATGGCAACTTGCCTGAAGCACAAAACGCAGCGGGAGTCGGTTATTCATTCCAACAAGGCTATTTGGAAGGCTCCAACGTGGATGCCGCAAAATCTATGACAGATATGCTTGCCGCTTACCGTGCATTTGAAGCTAACCAAAAAATCTTGCAAGCATATGACCGGAGTATGGAAAAAGCCGTGAACGAAATTGGACGTGTCAACGGATGACGCGATTTGAAAGGGGCCGAAACGAATGATACGATCAATGACCACGGCAGTTAACACGATGAACCAATTGCAAAATCAATTCGACATTATCGGTAATAACCTTGCAAATTCGGCGACAAACGGGTATAAATCGAGTGAAGCCAATTTTCATGAACTGCTTTATCAGCAATTCAATAATGATAAAGCCGATACGGCGCAGCGCCAATCTCCGGCAGGCATCCGGTATGGCGTAGGCGCAATGCTCGGCCCGGCGAAAATGAACTGGACGGTCGGCTCTTTGCAAATGACAGGTCGCGAACTCGATTTTGCGTTGACTGAACCGAAGCAATACTTCAACATTATCATGCCCGGAGAAGACGGGGAGCAAACCGTCTATACGCGTGCTGGGAATTTTTACGTTTCTCCTGTTGAAGGCGGCAATTTGATGCTCGTCAACAGTGACGGCTACCCGGTCGCGAATAGTGCGGGTCAACCAATCACATTCGCCGATAACGTCAAAAATTACAATATGCTTCCTGGCGGTGTCCTCGAAGTGACGCAAAACGATGGAAACGTTCAACGAATCGAAATGGGCGTCACTACGTTGGAACGTCCGAACGTCATGAGTCGCATTTCCGAGACTCTGCTTGCTTTGCCCAATAACGTGGCAGAACTTGGCGTCGCTGTTGGTGACATCGTGACGGAAATGAATGGCGCGAACCGAAACCAAATCGGCATGGAAAACCAAAAGCTAGAGGCGTCCAACGTCAATTACGAAAAAGAGATGACAGACCTGATCAACGTCCAGCGTTCTTATCAATTCAACGCGCGGACGGTCACGCTTGCCGATCAAATGTTAGGCTTGATCAATAACATTCGATAAGCCGCGCTAGGGAGAATCCGATATGATAGAAGAAAAACAGAAACATCCTCAATGGGACCATATGAAACCAAAAGACATGACCGAGCGGCAAATTGTCGCGTCTCGCATGGCACGAAACCAACAAAAGAAGCAGAAGTCCGTCAAAGAGGAAACGAGCGACAAGCGCCGCATTTGGGTTCAAATCCGACTGCTGCCGATCTGGTTGCGGATCTTGCTCGTCCTTCTGTTGGTTGCGGGTGCAGCGGTTCTTGGAGCTATGATCGGTTACGGCTATGTCGGCGACGGAGAGCCATCCGATGTGCTCAAAAAAGAAACATGGACCCATATACTCGATATCATAAATGGGAAAGAGTCGTAACGGCTCTTTCATTCATTTTTATTTTCATGAAAAAATACATACATTACAGGGAGGATAAAGGAAATGCTAAACGCAGAACAGATTCAAGAAATCATTCCCCATCGCTATCCCTTTCTTTTAGTCGATAGAATTACAGAAATCGAAGAGGGAAAACGGGTCGTCGGTTTAAAAAATGTCACGATCAACGAAGACTTTTTTAACGGACATTTTCCGGGCTACCCTGTAATGCCCGGCGTGTTGATCGTTGAAGCACTTGCCCAAGTCGGCGCTGTTGCCATCCTTCAAAAAGAGGAAAACCGGGGGCGCCTTGCATTTTTTGCAGGCATCGACAATTGCCGATTCAAGCGTCAAGTAGTTCCTGGGGACCAGTTGAGATTGGAAGTTGAAATTACTAGAATGCGCGGTTCTATCGGAAAAGGGAAAGCGGTTGCGACTGTTGACGGCGAAATCGCTTGTGAAACGGAAATCACTTTCGCACTAGGACCGGTAGCAAAAGCCTAAATTAATTTGCGCACGTGCAAAATGTCAGCTACAATGGAAAGTGCAGTGTGTTTACTTGCTTGCCTAACACATGCACGTTTAGAGTGGGAGGTACCAACCAATTATGTACAATGATCTTTCTCCAAATATAAAGAGCAGCATCACGCGCTCCATTACCCAAACGTTCGAACAATATATGACGAATATCGCTTGGGACGAAGAGCTGTACGACATCGAAGACTTCATCGATTTATGGCGCGAATACATCACGACGAAAGCGCTTTGGTATGAGCGGATTCCGGACGACATGAAAAGTGACCCGCAATTCCACGAAGACCTCGCCCAGCGAATCAATGAAGTCATCCAGCGCATCATCAGCGAGCCGCCTTCTGACGAGCAAATCGCGAACATCCAGCTCATGCAAGAAAAACTGGACACGCATTTGACATACGACTGCAAAGCCGAAGCGGTTTTTGTCGAAACAGTCCTCAAAGATCGACTCGAAAAAGAACAATAAAAAGTATGGATAGTTCCCTCCTTTTTAGCCAACCTACAAGTATCATACGATTTGTATGATAGAGGCTTGTGGAAAGGAGGGAATTTTCATGTTCAAAAAAGCGATACCGTTCGTACTTGTTTCCGGGCTTGCTCTAACGGCGTGCGCCAACAACAACGACAACGTCCCGAAAAACAACGAAACGCCGATGGAAAGCTTGGATAACGGACTGCGTGACACGACTCCACGAGTCAACAATGGCGCAGGACCGGACATGGATGGCATCGATAACGGACTCGATGGGAATAACAACGGTGTGAACAACGGAATCATTAATGATGATAACCGCAATAATGGAATCATCAATGACAGAGACCGTAACACTGGAGACATGAACGGTGACAATACAACATCACCGAACAATGACATCATAACAGATGACAATACAACAACTCCTAACACCGACACCAATCGTAACCGCAACAAGAACAATAACAACAACCGCTAACCGCAAGCCGAAAGAAAACCGCCTCCCCCGGCGGTTTTTTTAAATATTTTTATGGGATTTACTCTCAAACTTCCTCGCGATCTTTCTTCAACCGTGGACGCTCGCGCATATCCGACTCAAAACGCTTCAACAGCTCCTCGCCACCTAACCCTTCGGTAATCAATTCCTCCAATAAATGCTCCGCATACTGCGTCCGGGCGCGCTTCAAGCGCCCCTTCAACAATACCGAAATATGATCCCCGATCTGCTCCACAGCATCGACCGCCACTCGGAATCCCGCAGGCTCGTTTTCCGGATACGAAATGACGACGCGCGCTTCCAATAATTCACCCGATTCCTTCCAGCCATCGAACAGCTGCTGGTGTTCCTGATCAATGAAAAGCTCGAGAATCCACATCCGATGACTATTCTCTTGATTAATAATAATGCCGTCAACTAGCGGAAAGTCCTGGATTTTATCATCTATTAAAATACCGACCGAAATCATTTTAAACGTCTTCATATGCGCCACCCCGCTCACTTTTTGCATCAAGTATACCATATGCCGGAAAAAAACTTCAGAAACAGCCAAGCTCGAATTATCTCGAATAAATGAAAACTTCCCAACCCCCATTAGTATGCACCTTTCTTTATTTCAAAGCTAAAAGCTCAATGACATTATCCTATCAAAAATTAATTTTACCGATTTGCGCCAATTTTCAATCCGTCTTAAAATGAAGGCATCACAAGAAGAAAGGAGGGAAAACAGTGAACCAAGTTGCACTCGTAGGGCGCGTCACGAAGGATCCGATTTTAAGAAGATTATCGGAAGGTAGGCTGCAGACGAGCTTCATCCTTGCTGTGAACCGCAAATTCAAAAACCAAAATGGCGAAGTGGACGCCGACTTCATACTTTGCACAGCTTGGGGCAAGGTTGCGGAAAACACGGCGAAGCATTGCGGAAAAGGGTCCTTAATCGGTGTCGGAGGGCGGATTCAATCAAGAACGTACGAAAGGGAAGACAGAAGCCGCGTATTCGTCACCGAAGTGATCGGTGAGGAAATCCGTTTTCTCGCGACGAAACGGAGAGAGAACGACAACTTGTACGGAGAGCCTGAAAGCAATGTGCAACAGAGCGGCGGCGATGAGAGAAAAGCAGAACAGGAGAGAGTCAGCTCGAACTTCCATTTGCCGCAAGACGAGAAAGAGGGACTGCCTATCTATTAACGCAAGGATGATACATAGGGGGCAGGGAAAGAACGCATAAAGGAGGACCGCTAGAAAGATACAGGCATACTAAACTGAATAGTGGAATGAAAAAATATCTACGAATAAAGAAAATGTAAAAGGTGATTCGGATATGGAAGGGTGGGGGTCCTTCCATATCCCCAGGGGAAGCATTGCCATCTGCCAATTAGGCAATGCTTTTGCTGCGTAGGCCTCATGATCTTGGCCGACATAATGCGGCGGGGGCCGCTCCCGCCGCAAAAATGTAAAGGAGGGAGTTGCAAATGGAACAATACGAACAATGTGAACAACAGCTTATCCGCATGGAACTGCAAGTCGGACAACTGATCCGCATCATAGCCAGCATGAATGAGCGGATCAAAGAGTTAGAGGAAAAAGAACGCGCAAGAAAAGTCATCCCTATACATATGCGCCGCCCCGTTCATCGGGCGTGAAAAAACCCCGGTTCCAAATAGAACCGAGGTCGCTCAATTATCTTTCAAATGAAAGAAGGTCATCCAATTCCGTGTCGGACAACTCCGTCAGCCATTGACTCGACTGGATCAAATCTGCGGAAAGAGCTGCCTTCTCGACAAGCATCTTATCAATTTTCTCTTCAATCGTCCCGACGGTCACGAACTTATGGACATGGACGAACTTCGTCTGTCCGATCCGGTATGCCCGGTCCGTCGCCTGATTCTCAACTGCCGGATTCCACCAGCGATCCGCATGCAGAACATGATTCGCCGCCGTCAAATTCAACCCTGTGCCGCCAGCTTTCAACGACAGGATGAAGATCGGGAATTCACCAGCCTGGAATGCCTCAACTAGATGATCGCGCTGCCCCTTCGGCATACTGCCGGACAGGAACGGCACATCGATATCGTACAACTCGCTCAAACATTGACGGATCAATTGTCCCATTCCGATGTACTGCGTGAAAATCAAACATTGTTCGCCATTCGACGCGATATCCGCCGCCATTGAAACAATTCGGTTTAACTTTACAGAACGCTCCAGCATCTGATCGGCAGGCGCATGAGGTTCTTTCAAAAACAGTGACGGATGATTGCAAAGCTGCTTCAAGCGGCTCAACATCTTCAAAATGAGACCTTTCCGCTCAAAGCCGGTCAACGTCTCCAGCTTGAACTTTGTATCCTCAATGAAACTCTCATAGAGCGCAGCCTGTTCCGTCGTCAACGGACAATACTCGTTCTGTTCGAGCTTCTTCGGCAAATTCAGCTGCAAATCGGGATCGTTCTTCGTCCGGCGCAGCAAGAACGGACGGATTTTCGCCCGCAATTTGCGCTTCTCAAGCTCCGAATCATCGCGTTCGATCGGTACAATAAACTGCTCAGTGAACGTCCGGAAGCTTCCGAAATACCCTTTATGGATGAAATCGAAAATTGCCCATAGCTCGGACAACCGGTTTTCAATCGGCGTCCCCGTCAACGCGATCTGATGGTCGCCGTGCAATTTACGGATCGCCCGGGACTGCTTCGTCTGCATGTTCTTTATATTTTGCGCCTCATCGAGCGTAATGCTCGCGAACACAGTTCGGCTTAGCGTTTCGTCATCCTGCGTCGCAGTTCCGTACGTCGTCAAAATGACATCCGGCTTTTGGGTTTCCAAAAGCTCGTCGAATTCTTCCACGCGAGCACGCGCTGGACCGTAATGCGTATGCACAATAAGCGACGGCGCAAACCGCTCAAGCTCCTTCTGCCAGTTGCCGAGCACGCTCGTCGGGCAAATGATGAGCGAAGGGGAATCCGTTTCAGGGCGCGCGTGCACATTCAATAAATACGAAATGAGCTGCACTGTCTTTCCGAGCCCCATATCATCCGCCAAAACAGCGCCGAAGTGATGCTCGCGCATAAAGACGAGCCAATTATACCCGTCAATCTGATACGGACGGAGCTCCGCCTTCAATCCAACAGGAATTCCTGCATCCGGCAGACCTTGTTTATTCGAAACCATCTCGACATAATCGCGCAACGACTGCTGCATCGAAAACGCAAGTAGCGGATCATCAGAACCATCATCCTCCTCAATCGGGATGATTTCTTCAGGCATCTCTTGGAACAGCAAATCCTTCACCGTCCACTCGCCCGCATCCGCCTGCTCCATCAGCTCGCGGATACGCTTCAGCCAGAGCGGGTCGATATGGAACCACTCATCGCCGGAGCGGATGAACTCACGATTCTCATCGACGAGCTTCCTGAACGTATCCTGATCGATCTCACTACCGGCCAGCGAAAAATTCCAATCGAACGAAAGGACCTGATCGAGCCCTGCCGCAGAACGATATGACTGCACACTCGCACTCGTCCGGACGCGCATCCTCGACTCCGTTACCGACTTCAGCCATGCCGGCAAAATAACGGGAAAACCGAACGACTGGAACACGGGCAGATCTTCCTGAATGAACATCCGCACTTCTGGATCCGTCATCGACATCGACAAAAACCGGTTGCCAGGCTCAGCCTCGACCGAACGGAGGAAAGAAGCCATCTCGGACTGCTTCTCCCGGATTTCATCAGCATACTCTTTCCATTTCGCAGGAAGCGCATCACCGATTTCCGCATTCAACTTCCGGGCAGCAGGCGTCCAATGCGTCCCGCGTTCACTGACGACGACAGTCTCCAGCAGCCACTCCGTATCGGCCTCGTCATCAGGCTCCGTCAGACGGAAAGCGACCCGGACAGGCATCGTCGAAACCGAATCACCCGGCCACCCGAACTTCCGCAAATGCGGAAGCAACGCCGGCAACTGATCGAGCTGCATCGCCGAAGCTTCAATTTTTTCGCGAATCGCATCATGCAAAATCATCGAAGAAAGGGCAGAAATCCCGATTTTCTCCTCATCGAATCGAATCATCCCTGCGTCCAGCTCCGCATGCTGCCAGAAATCTGGTTCGCTCCATAAACGCGCAGCTTCCCGCAACGCTGATAAATGGGCCTCGTCATTCGTCGACTGTCCCGAAAACGTTGCGAAAGGATGCGTCTTGCCTGCAAACACGTGGAGAAACTCATTCGTATTCAAATGGACGGCCTTTTCATCCGTAACCGGCAACAAACCGTACAAAGCCTGCTCATTATTGAAAAACAAGAATGAAGAGAGCCTGTCCGGAAGAACCGCTCGCCCGGAAGAATCTGTCGCGGTAACCGTATACCGCCCTCCTTCGTCCCGGTCGATCGATAATCGGAAAAGGAGATTCAACGTATCCATTTTTGTCATAAATTCAAATTCCCCTTTTCCATTTCTTCCGACAAGGCGCGCAGCCGTCTATACTGATCGCGCACTGTGTCAATGTACCGGTTCCAGAAATCCGCCTTGCCGCTCTTTTTCGCGCCTGCCTTCATATTTTTGAACAAACGGACGGCACGTCGGTAACTATGCCGGTTCTTCTCCTGGATGAACCGCATCGCGTACGTATGAAGCAACGGCATGACGGAAGCCGGGTCATTCGCAAGGACGAACTTCAACGTATCCGGTTCAATCCCGTCATACGGAATATTGAACCGGTGCATAAGCGCCGCCCATTCGGCAAAACGTTCACGCTCGATGAGAAAATCGCCGAATGCACTGACACCGTCTTCCCCGTAGATCATGAAAAGCTCTTCACGCCGCATTTCCGGAAAGTCCGCCTCTTCAAGCAATCCATCGATTTTCCGGATGAAATGATACCGGTCCGTCGAAAGCGTCATACGTTCAAAAAACGCGCCGATATGCGGATAGATTGTATCCATAATGACGGAAAGGGAACCGGCGTCCTCCATCTCAGCAGCAAGGTCTGCCAAAGGGAGCCAGTGTCCGACAAGTTCTCCGCCTGCGCGTTCCGCAATTTTCGCTAACGATTCCTCATCGCCTTTCGTCAAATTGAAATAAGCGGCGAAAAAGGATGCATCGACCGAATCATCATCAAGAAGATTGGCAAGCTCTTTCTCCTGTGAAGCTTGGTCTTTGTACAGGAACTCCCACATGATCGCATATATTTGAAGACGGACTTCAAAAAGCCCTTCATTGCGTAAAGCGAATTTGCGGACTTGTGTTTTAAGCGCCGTGTAAAACGCGTCCGTCTCGAATAGCCTCGGCTTCTTGACGAGCGACTTTCCGATATCGCGCAACTTCTCAATCTGTTCATTGAGCCACATTTTCACTTGCCATTGGCGGTACGTGAAATGATTTGCTTCCTCGAGATGCTCGCGCGCAAACGACCAGCCCGCTTCCAAAAGATGCAGCCGGTAAAACAATTCGAATAGCGGCTTCCACTCCCATTCAAAAGGGGATAGCGGAATCACTTTTTGGTCCATCAACGAGCTTTCATGGATGAAAACATTCGGATTGTCCCCGGGCCCTATTTGCCGAAGCGGCTTCGTCAGCCTGTACAATACGTCATTCCAAGCTTCGGGCGTCCGTTCCGAAACGGACAGCGCCATCTGTTCCGTCTCTCGCCGTTGCCAATCATGCAGCCATTCCGTCAATGAATGAAACTGTGAATAGAGTCGGAAGACGGTCGCAATCTTATGAACGCACCAATCGTCACTGCTGCATGTACATTCCTTGAATGATACAGAAGGGGCAAGCTTCACTGTCTGCTCTCCTCCATCAGCCAATGTCGCAATAACGGTATTCACGCCTTGCAAAAAACGGAAGTCAAGAAACGCATCTTTTCGGACTAACGAAACCGCCTTCCGGATCTGCTCGGACTCTTCCTGTACATCTGGCCGGAACGCATGCTTGATCCGATCCATCCATTCATCTATTTCACGCTCATGCAAATACGAAAATCGTTCCATTGACATGTGCATCGGCTCACTCCCTAAAATAAAGCATTCCCTTTATTATAAGGCTTCTGCGCCATAATCGTAAATGATATCATTCGAAACAAGAAGAATCATCAATTGAAAGGGCGTTGAATAGTATAGAAAACAAATCATTCACAAAACATTGTGAACTATGATAGAATAATAATAATCGGAATATTCAATGATGGAGGGATAAAAATGCTATCAGTTCAGCGTATGACGCCTTTTTTCACTAGCCAAGAGGATTTCCGTCTACGTCTCGTGTTCGCCTATCAATATTTCTCGATACTAAAAGGCGGTGAAGTATACCAATTTGTCCCCTCTGAAGGAAAAGAGATCGTCGTCAATGTGAAGAGCCTGCAAGTTGAAAATCTTGGCGAAGTGTTCGTCTTCCAACGGGGCAGCCGATTCATCCGCCTGCCGCTCTACCAGCTCCTTCTCATCTCGGATCTTCACCTGCATCTATCGTCCATTCTCGAAGGGACATTGAATTTGCAACTCGAAATACCTGAAGTCGTCATTAAAGAAGCAGAGGAGCTGATGAAAGAAATCGAATCCGAAAACCGCACACGTATGATCGACTACGCACTCGAAACAAACAACCGCTCCTTATTCACTCAACTGACGGAAGGACTGCAATAACATTGAAAAACAACTCATGAAAAAACACTTATCGTCCAGACAAACGATAAGTGTTTTTAATTTTGGGGTTTGACCTAAGAGATTGATAGGGTATAGAAGGTTTGCTTGCTAACTTGGAATACACAAAGGCTCATTTAATCGTGAAAAGGCTCAATTAATCGCGCAAAGGCTCATTTAATTTGACAAGGGCTCCATTAATCGCACAAGGGCTCAATTAATGTGACAAAGGCTCATTCAATCGTTCATTCAATTCGTAAAGAAGTGCAACGCAATGACGAAAACAGTAGAACCTGTCAAACCGAATAAAAAATCCTGCACAGTAAATCGGTGTTTATCGTCTTGATCCATCAAAATCCGCTCCTTTGTCGATTTCCCGGGAAATGAGGCGTTGGGGGGAATGAATTTCTAACTAGACTGGCCAAAATCTACAAAAATCATACATAATATGTCTACTTAAAATTGAAAATTTCACGAGATTTGATACAGTTATGTATACAGCATCAAAATATATTTGCAGAAAGGATGGTCGCGCTTGTTTTTCGACTACCGATTTTGGCACTTTTTGACGAGGCCCTATGAGCTTGCGTCCCAGCTGCAAACCGGAACGATGCGGCACTTCAACAAACGGCTGTTCATCGTTTTTCTAGCCGGCATCATACTTTTTGCAATCCGGGAAATTTGGGGCATGGGCACGGAAGCACTTACGTCATTGATGACGACAATGACAACGACGGACTACATAATCGCAAGATACGCTTCACTTGCAGGCACGTTTATATGGTCAATCCTATACATAGCATTTCATAGTTTCGGAGTCTCCTTGATTCTATCGACTTTGACGAAAATCCCATACCAGAAGCTGGTCCCGCTGCAAGTGCTCGTCACAGGCGTCTTGCTCATGGAAAAAGCGGTCCTATTCATCGTCTTTGCATTGAAAGGTGTTACCGTCGGCCTTTCATTCCTATCATTCGGCCCGCTCGCCGTCACGGTCATGGAAAATTGGTATTTGATCCTTTTCATGAACCAATTGACAATTACAAGTGCGCTGATCATAACTTTGCAATACCGGTTCATCCGTGGCTTTCTCGTTGACGGAAGATGGAAGGAGCAACTATGGATTTTGATCGGCCTGCATGTCGCAATGGCCCTCATTACGGCCGCTGTCGCATTCATTCCATTCGATTCCATCCTCAATTCACTTTTCGGAGGTGGCTTCTAGATGAATAAAAGATTAAGCATCACCGTCGCCGTCATCGTCAGCCTGTTCATCGCCGTCAACGTCCATCTGCTATTCTCAAAGAAAAGCACCGTCCCAAAAACATTGTATGTCCAGCACCACGAGCGCATGACTCCTGGACATTATGAAGAGGAAGTAATGAAAGAGGGTCTCATAACACCGGAAGACATTTATACCGTCTATGTCGGCGACGATGAAGTCATCGATACATGGCTCGTCAAAGAAGGAGATCCAGTTCAGGTCGGAGATGAAATCGCGTTGCTGCAGACCGAACGCGCAGAGAGCCAACTCGCAGCATGGGAGGCGGAAGAGGAAGGTCTCCTTGAACAACGGAGTGCAATCGAATCAACGATTGACTCCCTCGAATCAGATCGGAGAAGCGCCAAAAATAACTCGTCTCACGTCAATACGACCGAAACGCCCGGAGACTCCGACGTCGAATTGAATGTCGACGTCCAAGTCGATGTCCACCAAGACGGCGCCTTCGCCCAAGCAATTTCCGAAGCTGAACGCGAACTGTCGGAAATCGATCGGAAACTTGCAGTCGTTCAAACCCAGCTTAACCAAGACGCGACCCGTCCGGCACTCATCAGCCCCGTCGATGGGACCGTTTCAAAAGTGGACAAGCACGGCTTCACGCTCGCGGCCGATATTTATAGCGAAACGAAACTTGTCACGACATACGTCCAACTCGACGAATGGCAGAAAGTCGAAGCAGGCGATCCGGTCTATATCCAGCAAAATTATTTGGACACCATCATCGAAGGCACGGTCCATTCCATATCAGAAGTGCCGGCAACCGATAGTAGATGGCAAGAAGCGTACGATAAGCTCGATCCGAAAGAACGGGAAAACCCGCTCGACCTGTATGAGCTCACCATTATGCCTGCTGAAGAGCTAGTTAACTTGCCATTCGGTGCGAATGTGAACGCGACAATCATCGTGAATGAAGCGGACGCCGTCGCAGTAAAACTTGACTGGCTTGATACGTACGTGAAAGATAGCGCCATTGCGTGGAAGCTTGACGAACAAGGTCGCACCGCAAAAACGGCTGTCACTGTTCCTTTCATTACAAACAATCGCGCTGTCGTGACAGAAGGTCTCACTACCGGTGACGTCGCAATTCATAGTAGCCACATCGACGAATACAATGTCCAATCGAACGTTTTTCTTCCATTCCCGCTCGAATTCCCATCGAGAAGCGACTGGAGAGCATTCGGTTGGAAAAATTACGTGAAATACGGCTTTGTAGAATAATGACGAACAAAAAACCGCCTGCGTGGCGGTTTTTTGCTGTTTACAGTGGTAGTTTTCAGGCGTTTCATATGGATCATCAGGCGGTCCAGTACGTATATTAGGCGTTTCGTATGGTTCATCGGGCGGTCCAGTACGTATATCAGGCGGTACAACATCTATATCAGGCGGTTCCATCAGTTTGCCAAACACACTTGACGCGACGGTAAATTACATATTCCCGCGCACCCTTGCAAATTCCACTTCTAGACCTGTCCCTCTTTCAATATAGTGAAGAAATCGGATCATTTCGAAAGGAGACGGGGGAGAGCGAATGAAGAAATGGACTTGGGCATTGTGCATCGCAATTATTATTATTTTATTCACAGGAATGGGGAACGTCGAAGCCGCAAGCGAAAAAGGAAAACGGTATGTCGGACTCCACGATCGTATTTTGCCAATTGAGGATATCCGTGTCGTTGACGGCGACACGAAAGTACCGCTTAAAGACATCGCGAAATATCTGTACTTGCCGATCGAAGTGAAAGATGGGGAGACGACGATCCGCAAGCGCGGGAAAGAAATTACGTACAACCATTCAACTGGAGCGACGACATTGGACGGTGTGGATCAGCCGTGGCAGCCTCTCGCCTCCATTAACGGTCAGCTCTACATTAGCGTTAAATATATCGCTCGCGAAACCGGGTTCCAAATTGAATATTTTCAAGAGCATCATACAATTCGCATCTACCGCGAAGAGTTCAACCATATGAGCCATAAAGAGTTTGAGAAAGTAATCAAAGCATATTCAGTGGAACAACAGCCAGTGTCGACGACAAAAAAAGCGAACGTCTACTTGACGTTCGACGACGGACCGAATCAATATACGTTGATCAATAACACAACGCTGGAAAAATACAAAGTGCCTGCCACCTTTTTCTTCTTAGGCAATCAAATGAAACAGAACGAATCAATCGTCAAAACCGTTTCGGAAAGCGGCCATTACGTCGGTTCACATAGCATGACCCACAACAAGGCGTACGTCTACGGATCGACCGAATCATTCATTGCAGAAATGATGGGTGGCGTGGAACTCGTTGAACAACTGACAGGAAAGACTTCCAATCTCGTACGCGTTCCGTATGGAAGCAAACCGCTCGTCACGCCAAGCATGCAAAAAAGCCTCGTGGACCGCGGACTTAAAATGTGGGATTGGGACGTCGACTCCAACGACTGGCGATACACAAACGAACAATCAGACCAAATTGTAAAAAACGTTCAAGAAGGCGTCACGAAAGCGGCGAAATCAGGCGACAAGGAAATCATCGTCCTCCTGCATGACCGCAGCCAAACAACAATCGCCCTACCAAGAATTATCGATTGGCTTCAGAAAGAAGGCTACAGCTTCAAGTCATACGAACCCGACAACCACATCATCCAGAACTTCCTCCGCGATCCACATCTATAAATCAAAACCAACCATCACTGTATGTTTACCTAGTAAACATAGCGAAAAATTTATAATCCGCTACAAATACGCATAAATCCCTTCAAAAACGCATAAATCCAGAAATTCCAGCATAACTCGCCATCCCGTAACGCCAAATGAATCGCACTATCCAAAACTTCACCAACAAGCTGTTAAAAACACGTATCGAAACTCCTAAACAAGCAACTTAGCCAAATACTCACTCTTCCAGCATTACCCATAAATCTTCTGTACTACCTGCATCCAGAAACATCCATATCCTTTGAACGATTTTTCTGAAATGTCGATATTTGTTGTATGAATCACTATTTTCAAACTAATCCCGCTATGCTATCGTGAAATGGCAATCTACCAAACTACTAAGGGGGAATAGGTATTTTGAAGAATCGTCACTTCACAAAGCTGTTTAGTACGTTTTTAGCATTGATCCTCGTGCTTTCCATGCTGACGCCACTCACGGCATCCGCCAACACGGATCCGGTCGATTCTGCGGAAACATCGGAAGCCACAGCTGAACAAACGGTTAAACCATTCAAGCAAAACTTGCAAGATGAAAGCATCATGCAGCAAAAAGCAGCTATCGCCGAACAGCTCAACTTGCTCGGGGGAGAAGCGAAACTGCATGAGGAGCTTCAAAATGTAACAGGGAACCAAGAAATTCCAGTTATTATCCATCTCTCTGAAAAATCAGTAGGACTCCAAAAAGGAATCCACAAACTGAAAGGAAAACCATTCTCCAGCGCAGAAGCACAACAGACAAAACAAAAAGTGCGCAACCAGCAAGCTGCTGCGAAAAAAGAAATGGTTATCAAAGGCATCAAATTCAAAGAAGGCTTCACATATGACACCGTACTGAACGGAATGTCCGGAACTGTCAAAGCTGATGACCTGCCAAAACTTCTCGAAGTAAATGGCATCATACTCGTCGAGCCGGACACGATTGTACATGCACTCGACAACGGTAAATCGAAAAGCCTCTCAAAAACAAACGGTCTGAAAAAACCGGCCCCTTCTGAATCAAAACTTGAAGAGAAAGCAAAAGGTGGACAAGTTAGTCCTGCTATGGACACAAGCATCGGTTTCCTCGGAATCGAAGCGCTCTGGGCAGAAGGCTATGAAGGACAAGGCATCAAAGTCGCTGTCCTTGACACAGGAATCGACGCCGACCACCCGGATTTCCAAGGCATCTACAAAGGCGGTAAAAACTTCATTCCGAACAGCAGCACATACACACGCCCGCGCGCAGATGATGACGCATCTGAAACGTCGCCTGTAGAGCGTCCGGCTGGCACACCTGAATTCAATGCGAACGGAAGCTCATTCTACACTTCCCACGGTACACACGTCGCGGGGACAATCGCCGCAATCGGCAACAACGAATACGGCATTAAAGGGATCGCACCGAAAATCGACCTTTACGCATACCGCGTTCTTGGCGCATACGGCAGCGGTGCCACATCCGGCATCGTTAAAGCGATCGACACAGCGGTCATTGAAGGAATGGACGTCATCAACCTTTCACTAGGCGGCGGCTCCAACACTGAAACGGACGCTGGTTCATTCGCAATCAACAACGCCATGCTCGCAGGTACAATCTCAGTCATTGCAACAGGAAACTCTGGTCCGAACCGCGGAACGATGGGTACTCCAGGTACAGCCCGCCTCGGTATCGCAGTCGGAAACACGACAAACCCTGAAGCACACTACTTCGGCGACGTGAACATCAACGCCGGCAGCTATAATCTATCAAAAACATTAAACCTTATGGGTACAACATACGGCGCTAATCTCGCTACGCAACTTGACGGCGAATTCAGCCTTGTCGCAGTCCCTGGAATCGGTGCAGCAGCCGACTACGCTGGACTTGACGTCAACGGCAAAGTCGTACTCGTTTCACGCGGCGAAATCGCGTTCGTTGACAAAATCGCAGCTGCGAAAGACAACGGCGCAGTCGCAATCATCGTCCACAACTTCGCTGGCGGCACAGGCGCACCAGGTCCATCCGGAACATTCCTAGGTGACGCATTCGAATTCATTCCGACATTTGACATGTCCCAAACGGACGGCGACGCAATCCGCGCAGCACTCGCACAAGCGGAAGGCACAATTTCATTCGGCAACTTCGATAAGACAATGACAGCAGGCGACGAAGTGAACAACTCCAGCTCACGCGGACCGTCCACACCAAACTTCGACATCAAACCTGACGTCACAGCACCGGGAACGAACATCATGTCCACAATCCCGATGTACAAAGCGGACTTCCCGGAAGCAACCTACGAACACGCATACACGCGTAAAACAGGTACTTCCATGGCTACACCACATATTGCGGGAATCGCGGCGCTAGTGAAGCAAGCGAATCCGAGCTGGGATGCATTCGACGTAAAAGTCGCGCTATCCAACACAGCAAAGGTCCTTGACACTGGCAAGTACGACGTATTCGCACAAGGGGCAGGCCGCGTACAAGCGTACCAAGCAGCGCACCCTGAAATCCTTGCGTACGCAATCGACGAAGCAAACAATGATGGCGACATCGTTGAAAACAAAAAAGGGACAGTTACATTCGGTCCACAAGATTTAACGAATAACATTGAAGTGACAAAGCAAATCCTTGTCAAGAACGTGAACGGCAATGGCGGCACATACAACGCCTCCGTACAAGTGACGAAAGGCTTCGGCGACGCAACAGTCACAATCGACAAGCCGACGTTCACTTTATCCGGCGAGCAATTGCTCAATGTCACATTGACAGCATCCGCTGCGAGCACGCAAGCAGGCGATGAAATACTCGGCTACATCAACATCGAAGGCGGCAGCACGACAGCATCATTGCCATTCGCTGCTGATTTCGGCGGGGAAGCGGCAACTGAAATTAGAGACATGCGCATTACGGAAACAGACTTGAGCTTCAACGGAGACGGCGTGAAAGACGAAGCAATGCTCTACTTCACGATCACTGGCGACGTTGCTACGAACTACTTGGAAATCTGGGACATCATGGATCCTGAAGGCGGCGCATACGGAGACGGCTACATCGGCTACTTGCACGCGGGCTCTTCACTAGGGGCAGGATCTTACCAGTTAGCGATTAAAGGACAATACAATCCATGGGGTGGCTCGGGCGCAACAACAATTCCGGACGGTCTCTACACAATTGACTACACGGCAATGACAGTATCCGGCAACCCACCGATCATCGGTGACTACGTAGGACCAGTCGTCGTTAAATCCGAAGCGGGCACAATCGAAGGAACGGTCGAAGGCACAACTGCAACCGGCCAAATCGATGACGCCTACATCGCATACCAAGCGGAACTCGTTGGATACGGCATGGGTTACGACATCAACACGAAACTGAAAGCGTCTTACGAAGTATTGAAAGGTGAAGAAGTCGTCGCATCCGGCCCAGTTAAACTTGAGCAGGACGGGACATTCACATTCGAGCTTTCTGAACTCAACAAAAAAGACAACTCAGTCAAAGTGAAATACGAAGATGCTGCGGGCAATAAAGCTGAAGCGATCATCTACAACGCGGGCGACCAAGTTGAAGATGAAGTCGAATACACAGTAAACGTTGAGTCACTTGAACTTGAAGTCGGCGCATCAGAACAATTGACTGTAACTGAAACGACGACAAAAGCGGACGGAACGAAAGAAGAGAAGGACGTCACAGCTGACGCAACATTCACTTCAGCAGATGAATCAATCGCAACAGTTGAAAATGGCAACGTCACAGCAGTCGCTGCGGGCACGACCGAAATCACTGTATCGTACGAAGACTTCACAGCAACAGTTGCAGTTGAAGTTGCTGAAAAGGCAGTTGGCGAAGAGACAGTCACATACTCCGTCAATAAAACGAATATGGTACTCGGCGTAGGTCAGCAAGAACAGCTTTATGTCACTGAAACAACTGTAAAACCTGACGGTACTGTCATCGAAAAGGATGTCACAGGGCAACTTCGCTACAACGTTGTTAACAACACGTACGCAACTGTCCAAAAAGGACTTGTCACAGCGAAGCAAGCAGGTAAAACGCAAGTTCGCGTCATGATCGAAGGACACGAAACGATCTATGTCTACTTGGAAGTGAAAAATCTTCCACAAGACATCGTTACGTATACGGTAAATCAAACACACGTGAACATCGGCGTTGGCCAACAGGAACAAGTCTATGTCACAGAAACGACAGTAAAACCAGACGGAACAATCACTGAAAGAGACGTAACAGGTTTCGGCGCTTACAAAGTGATCGATAACACTGTCGCAACTGTGAAGAAAGGTCTTGTCACTGGACTGAAAGCAGGCCAATCACAATTGCGCATCAACGTTTACGACAACAATCAACAAACAAATCTTAAGGAAACAATCTACGTCTACTTGACTGTAGAAGCCCTTCCACAGGATATCGTCACGTACGAGCTCAACATGACAGAAATGGCGATGGAAGTCGGCGAACAGCAACAACTGAAAGTGACTGAAACGACTGTGACGCCAGACGGGAAAACAACACAGCGCGACGCAACTGTTGACTCACGCTTCAACGTCGTCAACAACACGCTTGCGACTGTCCAAAGAGGACTCGTCACTGCACATGCACCAGGCAAAACGCAAGTCCGCGTCGTCATGCCGAACGGCGACGTCACACTCGTCTACCTTGAAGTGACGGGGAAAGTGGAAGAGCCTGAGCAACCGGACACAATCACATTCGCAGTCAATAAAAATCACGTCTCCCTCATTGCAGGCGAAACGGACCAATTGACAGTGACACAAACAACGACAAAAGCGGACGGCACGTTTGTAGGTGAAGAAGACGCTACTTTAACGTCAACATTCACATCTGCAAATGAAAACGTCGCAACTGTCGCGAACGGCACAATCACAGCAATAGGTGCAGGGGAGACGGATATTACTGTGACAAACGGTGATTACACATCTACTGTTACAGTAGTCGTCACAGCTGTCGAAGAGCCTGTTACTGAGCCGGAAACTCAGAAGTTTGTTGTCACAGGGGACACGATTGCAAGCTCTCCAGGTGAAATCGTACTCGACCTGTCGGCATTCGCAGGCGAAACGGATATTGAATTAGACGCTTCCGTTTTGAAAGCAATCGTGGATAAGAATAAGGACGTCGTCATCCAAAAAGACGGCGCAGTCTTCTCGATTCATAAGAAGGTCTTCACGGACCTGCACGGCGATATCACAATTTCCGTCGCAAGAAGTGAGGCTTCTGCAATAGCTAATGCTGTTTCTGACATCTATACGATTACGTTCTGGAACGGGATCGGTGAAGGGAAACAACAGCTGACAAGCATCAAAAAGCATATCAACATCGTTATGTCGACGTTTGGCAACAAAAAAGTCCAAATTAAAGACATTAGTACTGACAGCATCATTGATAAAAATGCTAATGTGAAAAATGGCAAAGTCGAATTCAAAACCGATAACGCCGGCAGCTTCGTAGCTATCGAAAGTTAATCTAAAACAGCCTTTCCGATTTTTCGGAAAGGCTGTTTTCTTGAGTGAATGATGTACATACCAGAACAAAACCATTTATTGGTCAAGAGCATTTGGCGCGGCAAGTTGTTCACTGGGTGCAAAACAAGCATAATCCCGCGCAACGCAATCATCGCCGTTCGCAACGCAATCAATTCATTTCGCAACACAACGAAATTGTCACAACACAACGAACCGCGCTTGCATCGCAATCAATTCATCTCGCAACGCAACGAAAATATCGCAACACAACAAACCGGGCTCGCATCGCAATCAACTGGAATCGCAACACAACGAACACCGCGCGCAACACAACCAACCTACATCGCAACACAACAAACGCAGTTAGCCCAAGTCTTCCTCTCTAATCGGCTCATCCGGCTTCGCACGATACACGAAAAATGCCATAATCACCGCAACGATCGACATCGCAAAAGCGATAAAGTAGACGAGTTCAACGCCCGCCACCATCGCAAGATCAATCGTCGTCGCATCAGTAGGATTCGCGGACGCTTCCAAAAACCTCAGCTGCCGTGCATTCAAAATGCTGATGAAAATCGAAACGCCAATCGCGCCTCCGACCGGTTGCAATGTCGACATAACCGCCGTTCCATGCGGATACAACCTTTTCGGCAATTGGTTCAACCCATTCGTCTCCGCAGGCATCATAATCGCCGATACCGTCAGCATGATCAAAATATAGCCGAGAACGACGACCCAAACCGGCGTATCAATGGTCAATCTGCTCATCATGAACATCGTTCCGCTCAACACAATCGTCGCCGGAATCATCAAGACGCGCGGTCCGAACTTATCAAAAAGATGCCCCATGAACGGTGACATGACACCGTTCAAGATGCTTCCCGGCAAAAGGACTAACCCCGCTGTGGCGGCGCTCAACGCCAACGGACCTTGCATATAGATCGGCAAAATGATTTCGGATGCAAACATCGCCATAATGATGATCAAAAATAGAATGACTGCATGTGTATACATCGGATAGCGGAACACCCGCAAATCCATGATCGGTTCATCCAACTTCAATTGCCGCAGCACGAAAAGAACGACGCCGATCGCACCGACGACGATAGCGGTCAGCACATTAACACTCAAAAATCCATCCGCACTTTCCCCGACAGCACTAAAACCGTAAACGACCCCACCGAAGCCGATCGTCGAAAAGACTAACGAAATGAAGTCAATCTTCGGCTTCGTCACTTCTCCAACATTAATTAAATGTCTATATCCAAACAAAATTGAAAATATCGCAAACGGAATGACAACGATAAATAAATAACGCCATCCGAGATATTCAACGATCACTCCGGAAAGTGTCGGTCCAATCGCCGGCGCAAACATAATGACAAGGCCAATCAACCCCATCACTTTCCCGCGGCGTTCCGGCGGGAAAATCATTAAGAACACATTGAAAATTATAGGCATCAGCAAACCGGTTCCACTCGCCTGAATCAACCGTCCGACGAGCAAAATGGAAAACGTCGGGGCAGCTGCGCTGACAATCGTACCGATCGTAAAGACAATCATCGTTCCAAGGAACAATTGTCTCGTCGTGAACCATTGCATAAGCAACGCTGAAATCGGAATGACAATCGCCATTACGAGCAAGAAGCCGGTCGCCATCCATTGCACCGTCGGCAATTCAATGGAAAACTCATCCATTAACGTAACCATTGCGATATTCAGTAACGTTTCATTCAAAATGGCAAAAAAAGCACCGATGATGAGTGAAAGCATGATTGGCATGACCTTCACATTCGGATCATCAGCCAAAAACTCGTACTTTTTAGTTTCCTGCATATAAAATCTCCTCTCGTCTACTTATATATTATTTGCTTTATTACACAAAAATAGTCGGAAAGGAGCAATATACCATGCAGGGAATCAGTTTGCAACGCTTATTTGGTTGAATAAAACATATATCTAGTTTAATACTTTTAAAATAGTGTAATATAGTAATAGATTTGCAACAATCGAACGACAAAAGTAAAGGATAGGATGTGCATCCAAGATGAGCTCAAACCGCAAAGCCGCCCAACTGCTGCAAACAAAGACGGACATCCAAAACTGGGGTGCTCGCCGCGCGTCCCGCGTCAGGAAATACAAAACGACATCCAAGCACGTCACAGACTATATCGTCCTGGACTTCGAAACAACAGGATTCCGAGCTGGCGCTGACCGCATCATCCAAATCGGAGCCATCAAGTACATCAACCACGAGCGTGTCGAAGTCCTCAATTCTTTCATTAACCCGGAACGCCACATACCGGCTTCCATCACAAGGCTGACAGGCATCACAAACGAAATGGTACAATCGGCACCGATCATTGAGCATAAAATCGACGAGCTGCTAGAATTCATCGGCGATTTACCGATCATCGCCCACAACGCGAGCTTCGACATGGGTTTCCTGTACGCCCTCGACAACATCGAAGGCATCCAAATTCCCGAATACACCGTCATCGACACTGTCAAACTCGCACGTAAAGCAATCACAGAAACTCCGAACCACAAACTCGGCACCTTAGCGAAGCACCTCCAACTCGAGCACGACGCCCATGACGCAATCGGCGACTGCTTAGCGACAGCCGCCATCTACCAATACTGCACCCAATAACCGCCGAGCCAGGCGGTTTTTTAAATGAACCCCGTATAAACTCCATTACTCGCATAACACCTCCGCCACACAACTTTCCCGAATCCTATGGAATATATCTATTGTTTGATAGAATAAGCTTTGTCAAGAAAGGAACAAGATGAATATGAAGAATTATAATAAAACCCTCGATCGCTCAACCAAGCTATTGGCATTCGTCTATAGCATTTTCATAGTAGTCCCTATCTATTTCATACTTGGCAATGCTTATTACTTGGACTATATAAGCGGTTTTGCATTTATTGGGGCATTAATTGGCTTTATGGTGATAGCTGTAATCCCGTTGATTATTTTCAGGAAAGATAAGTTTAAGAGCCTTACCACCTTTTGGGTAATCGTGTTATTGTCCCTCTTTTGCGGTTACGAAAGTCTACTCTTGGAGTATGAGAGCAACACCTTTATTGCAGATGTCTACAGAGAACCAGAGGAAGTTGTACAAAACTCCAGAATATATGTTTTGGCGATTGGGCTTAACGATATTCATTATCTTGATGAGGAAACTAAAATAAGGGATATATATGAAAGGGACGGCATTCAAATTTTGGATTTGCACAAAATCACAAATCGAGATAGGTACTATAGCAAATCAAATGAAATAAAACGCTTTTTCGGATTTGGCAAAAAGCAATTTGACATAATGGGGGAGAATGTAAGAGGTTTTATGCAGGATGATATCCCGGTTATTAATGATTTTCTGAATCGAGAGAATCTAGTTGGAGACAGTGCCGGCCTAGCGTTAGGTCTTTCAGCGATGTCTCATAAAGGCAGCTTGCATAATGAAATTCCAATCGGTGTTACGGGAACATTAGAGCCAAATGGTAGAGTCAATGAAGTTGGCGGAATAGCAGGGAAGATGATCATATCGGAACAAAACGGTTTTCCATATATTATAATTCCCGTTGCAAATAGGAAAGAAGCTGAGACTGTAAAAGCCGAGCAAAAGTTAGCAATCGAAATCATACCTGTCCATCATATTGACGAAGCTATAACGGCGATAAAGGAATTGAACAAGTAAACATGAACCAAAGCCCTGATTTGAAGGAGTCAGGGCTTTTCGCTTTCACATTTAGCGCGAGCGTAATATTGCAGTCTGAAGCAGTTGCCCGCGCTCATAAAACTCCCCGAGTGATCATAAAACTCTCCAAGTGATCATAAAACTCCGCAAGTGATCATAAAACCCCGCAAGTGCTCATAAAACTCCGCAAGTGCTCATAAAACTCCGCAAGCGCTCATAAAACTCCACAAGCGCTCATAAAACGCAAAAAGTGCTCATGAAACCATCCAAGCGCCCAGAAACCTATATAAGCGCTCAAAAATTCCAGTTCGCGCTCAAAAATTGCTAAAAAGTGCTCATAACATCTCCATCGGCGCTCATAACATTCAATTTTCATGCATAAACTCTACCAATCACGTAATCCCAAACTAGCAAAATCCATCTAACTAAACATGAGGTGATAAAATGATCTACAAAAAACGAACGCTGCCGAGCGAACTGAAAGCACTCATTTCATTGGATAAACGCCTGCCAAACAATCATGATAAAAAGCATAACGTCAAAAAGAATCTCCTAATCTGCCAAGCAAGTTACAATGGCAAACTCGAATTTGACGAGCACATCAATGAATTCCGCCCAGACTACCCGCACGCCATACTCCACGACCTCTACCTACAACAAGATGGCGCTTATTTTCAAATCGACTCGCTCGTAATCACACCATCATCGATCACCATCGTCGAAGTAAAAAACCACATAGACAAAACGGTCATCAAAGCGAACCCGACCCAATTCATTCGCGTATTTCAAAACGGTGAACGCAAGGCCATGCGCAATCCGTATATCGAAATAGACCGGAAAATCCACCTGCTCAAAAACTGGCTCGGCAAACGCGGCATCCAAATCCCAATCGACGGCATCCTCACATTCGCACACACGAACGAACTCGCCATCGAACACCCGTCTCCTGAAATGAAAACGATGTTCACCTACGAAGTACCCGTCCACTTTCGATCACTACCCGTGAATGAACAAATTCTTGACGGACACGCAATCTACAACCTAGCAAACGCCTTGCTGGAACATCATAAAGAATACAACACATTCCCAATCGCAAATCTATACGGCATTAACCCGGCTGACATCCGACCTGGCGTCATCTGCCCAATTTGCGATCGCCTCGGCATGCAGTGGGGGAGGGAAAAGTGGAACTGTCTGTCATGCGGCCACACCGGAAAAACCGAACATCGCCAAACTGTCGAGGACTGGTTCATGCTCGTCCAACCGAAAATGACGAACCGCGAATTCCGCTACTTTACGCAGCTGAACAACCGCAACGTCGCCCGCGGCCTGCTCGCCAAATCCGGCCTGCAATTAATCGGCGAACGGAAAGCGGCCCACTATATCTTAATGAAAGAAGGGAAATCCCCAACTCCTGTTGAATAAAACAATACAACTTGAAAAGGGGTCCAAAACTATGAACATAACACTCGAAAAAGTGAACCAGGATAATATACGCGCCTGCGTCAAACTAGAAGTAGCCGAGTCCCAAAAAGAGTTCGTCGCGAAAAACGTCAACACAATCGCCTGGGCTTACGTCGATCCGAACTTCACGCCGTACGCAATACTCGACGGAGAAACCGTCATCGGCCTGCTCGCCATTGAGGACATTCCGGAAAACGAAGATTACGATCGCTACTGGATTCCCCGCTTCATGATCGGCGAACAATTCCAAGGCAAAGGCTATGGCAAAAAAGCGATGAAAGCTGCCATCGACTTGCTTGCGGCAAAACCCGATTGCCAAAGAATCCGCCTATCCGTCTGGCCAGAAAATCCCGGCGCCATCGAATTCTACCAAAAGGTCGGCTTCACCCTAACCGACGAACTGCTCGAAGACGAACTCGTCATGGATTACTACGTCCAACAACCGTAAAACGCTCCCCGGAGCGTTTTTCCACCTTTATATAATAGAAGAAACTTCGCGTGCCCTTCCCAAAATCTATCAAACTCCAATTACCCCCTCCCAAAAACAAGGAATTCCTGTATAATCAACCTCAAAGAAGTAAAACGTACTTCAAAACGAAAGGAGCACCTGGAAATGTCCTCCGAAAAACAAGAAACGTACAAGCCCGACCCTCGCTTCAAAATCGCGCATCGCGAAGCATTTATCGGCATTGGACTCGCTATCTTCAACTTCATCTGGTGGTACGGCTTCGCCTACGGACTCGGATCCCGCCCACCTGAAGAATACACATACATCCTCGGCTTGCCCGACTGGTTCTTCTACAGCTGCGTCGTCGGCTTCATCCTGATGTCCTTGCTTGTCATCGTCATCACCAACTTCGTCTTAAAAGAAGTCCCGCTCGACGCAGAATACACTGAAATGGAGGAATCCCAGAAGCCATGAACATCCAAGTAATCGTCCCGCTCGTCATATTTTTAATCGCGATCTTCGCCATCGGCTTAATCGCATCAAAACAAATGAGCACGGGCGGCGGATTCCTTCAAGAATACTTCCTCGGTGGACGCGAACTCGGCGGCTTCGTCCTTGCGATGACGATGGTCGCCACATACGGCAGCGCATCGAGCTTCCTCGGGGGACCCGGAACTGCCTACACAGTCGGCTTCGGCTGGATCTTGCTCGCCATGACGCAAGTCGTCACAGGTTATTTCGTCCTGCTTATTCTCGGAAAGAAATTCGCCATCCTCGGCCGTAAATACAACGCCGTCACGATGATTGATTTCCTGAAAGCGCGGTATAACAGCCCAGCGGTCGCAATCCTATCAGCCATCGCCATCATCATATTCCTATTCTCCGCCATGACCGCGCAATGGGTCGGCGGGGGACGGCTCATCGAATCGCTGACAGGGCTAGAGTATACGACAGCACTTTTCATCTTCGCAATTTCCGTCCTCGTCTACGTGACGATCGGCGGATTCCGTGCCGTCGCACTGACCGACGCCGTCCAAGGAGCAATTATGGTCGTCGGCACACTCATCCTGCTCATCGGCGTCATCATCGCTGGCGGAGGGGTGCCAGCCATCATGCAAGATTTATTGAATGAAAACCCAAGACTCGTCACGCCATTCGGAGCGGATGGCTCACTCACGGCTGCCTATGTATCTTCGTTCTGGATACTCGTCGGGGTCGGTGTCGTCGGGCTCCCGCAAATGGCCATCCGCGCCATGAGTTACAAAAGTTCACGCGCCATGCACCGAGCACTCGTCATCGGCACAATCGTCACCGGCTTCATCATGCTCAACATGCATCTGATCGGCGTCTTCGCGCGCCCTGTCATGCCGGGAATCGACGTAGGGGACAAAGTTATTCCGTTAATCGCGCTCGAAGTATTGCCCCCATGGCTAGCGGGCATCGTCCTCGCGGCACCGATGGCAGCAATCATGTCGACCGTCGACTCGCTGCTCCTGCTTGTCAGCTCGGCAATCGTCAAAGACGTATATCTGAACTTCATTAAACCGGACGCAACCGAAAAACGCGTCAAACAACTGAGCTTCGGCATCACAGGCATCCTAGGAATCATCGTCCTCCTACTCGCCATCCAGCCGCCCGATTTGCTCATCTTCCTGAACCTATTTGCATTCGGAGGACTCGAAGCAGCCTTCATCTGGCCAATCGTCCTCGGACTCTATTGGAAATACGGCAACAAATACGGTGCAATCCTTAGCATGATCACAGGCATTGCAAGCTACATCGCGATTCATTTTTACAACACGACATATGGCAACTTACTAGGCGTCCACACAGTGACGATTCCAGTCGTCCTGTCCCTGCTCGCCTACATCATCGGCTCCCTTACTATTGAGCGAAAAGTATATAGATTTTAATGAAAAGCGGACTCCCACAACGAGAGTCCGCTTTTCCATTTGTTGCAACGCAATCAAACTGCCGAGCAACACAATTAAATTCATTCGCAACGAAATCAAACAAGTGCAACACAAACAAACTGCCACGTAACACAAGCAAATCCAATCGCAACGAAATCAAACAAGCGCAACACAATCAAATCACCCCGCAACGAAACAAACTTCAGCTGCTACACAACCAAACTCATTCATAACACAACCAATCATTGCCGCATCGAAACCAAACCCTCGATTTGCCAAAACCATTTAGCGCGAATGGGAGAGGGAACCCCTTAAGAAACTCCCGCGACAATCTATCAAGACCGTGGGCTTTGCCCAGACCCAGCAGGGGGATGATCCCCCTGCACCCTCACATCCCTCGCCGGTAGGCAGGAACAAACAGTGTTTGTTCCAAGCCAAGAGGGTCTGGGTGCATCTTGTTTGTCAACGCCTTTCCGCTCCTTATGCTCACTCGGGCAAACCACCCTCGCTCCGCTACCGCGGAAAGGTGTTGACAAACGCTTGATAAGTCTTGAAAAATGGTGATCAATCACAACCAATGCAACTTCGCAATGCAATCATTTAACTTCGTTCCTCTTATATCCACATGCAAACTTCGAATTTAACGCAAAACCGACCGCAACCCCACCCCATATGCTAAACTAGACTCTTATCATCACTAGAAAGAAGGACACCGCCATGTGGAAAATCTACATACTGCTCACCACAACTATGCTGCTCTGGGGACTCAACCTCCCGATGCTCAAATACATGCTCGAATACATGCATCCCGTCACGATGACTGCACTCCGCGTCTTCACAGCAGGCATCACCGTATTCACGATACTCGGGGCTCTTAAACTCGTACGCCTCCCGACCAAAAAGGAATGGACATACATCATCGGAGGAGCCGCGCTCAACGTCGTCCTTCACCACTACTTCCTCAACATGGGCCTCTTCCGAACGTCCGGCACAAACGCCAGCCTCATCCTCGGAACCGGTCCCGTTCTAACAGCAATCTGTACTGCACTCATCCTGCGCAACTACCCGACCAAAGTCCAATGGATCGGCGCAGTCGTAGGATTCATCGGCATCGGATCCGTCGTCCTCGCAGGCGGCGAAGGATTCACCGGCCTTAAACTCGGGGACGCATTCATCTTCATCTCGATCCTTGCCCAAGTCCTTTCGTTTTTAGTAATCGCGAAGGCGGCAAGGACGCTTGACCCAAGGCTGCTCACCGCGTATATGCTCACGACCGGGAGTTTGATCCTATTCGTCATCAGCCTCATCCAAGAGCCCGGCGAACTCATGAAATTCACAACTGTCCCGCAAAGCTTCTGGGCAGTGTTTGCAACGAGCGCCATTTTGGGGACAGCCGTAGGACACATGCTCTATAACTATTCCGTCGGCCAAGTCGGTCCCGCAAAAGCCGCCATCTTCATGAATTTGAACACTCTCTTTGCCCTGGTAGGCTCAGCGATCTTCCTCGGCGAAATCATCACAAGCCGCCATTTATTCGGCTTCGTTTTAATCATCATCGGCGTCATCCTCGGATCTGGAGCTGCAGAAGATCTGTGGAAGAAACGTAAAATCAAGGCCGAGTCGTCCTGAGGGCGACTCGGTCACTCTTTATAAGTCAATTGCAACACAATCAATTCACCGTGCAACGCAAGCAAACTCAACCGTAAGACAATCAAACTACCGCAACACAATGAACTACGGTCGAAACACAATCATTCACGCACATAACGAAAACAAATCCAACCGCAAGACAATGAAATCACTTCGCAACACAACTAAACGGCACAACTGGCAATGACTATTGTTGAAGTGTAAACTATAATTACTAATTCAAAGAAACTGACCGGACAGAGGAGGCAATACCATGAAAGTATTCGAAGAATTTTTAGCGAAAATCGATAACCCGGAACATCGGGCGCGTACAGAAGAAGTGTTGGCATGGGTATCCGAGAAATATCCAAACTTTGAACAGGTCATCAAGTGGAACCAACCGATGTTCACTGACCACGGCACTTACATCATCGGCTTCAGCGTATCCAAACAGCACTTGGCCGCATCCCCCGAGCAGGCAGGCATCACCCACTTTTCCGAACAAATTATAGAAGCCGGCTACAAGCACACCAAAATGCTCGTCCAATTCCCATGGAACAAGCCGGTCGATTACGAATTACTTGAGAAAATGATTGAGTACAACGTTGAAGACAAAGCAGACATCACAACATTTTGGCGGTAAGCAGGGGGGATCTCCCCTGCACTTGCAACACAATTAACTCGCCATGCAACGCAACCAAACACCCGCAACACAATCAACTCACCAAGTAACAAAAACACTGCTAGGCGCAACACAATCAAATTCAAACATAACGCAACGAATTCTAATCACAACACAACCAACTGCATAGTAGAACACAAGCCTTTGCATCCACCAAACATAAATGCTACCCTATCCTTGAACAAAGAATATTCAATTAAAGGAGCGTGCACACCCATACACGAAAAACGCAACGAGCCCGAAGAACTTTCCCAGCTCGAACGGCTGCTCATCAGATTACCTTCAAACCATCCGCAACACGAAACAATCAGCAAAAAGTACAACCAAGTAAAAGCCGGCTACATCGGCGAAACTTATGTAGACCGAGTACTCAACGAAATCGCCTTCCCCCAGGGCACAGTAATTTTGAAAGACATCACATTGGAAATAAACCCCGATTTCCTAATCCAGATCGACACCTTGATCATTTCCCCAACGATCGCTTTTCTTCTCGAGATAAAAAATTTCACTGGCACTGTACACTTTGACGAGATTTCCGGCAAAACGATTAAAATCGCACCGAACGGAACAGTGGACAAGTATGACTGCGCCATCCACCAAGTAGACCGAGCAGCAACCGGCCTAACCGAATGGCTAAAGCAGCATAACATCGACATTCCGATCGAGCCCATCCTCGTCATGGCGAACAACAAAACCGAAATTCCCGAATTCCCTCAATCCGTTACACTCAAATTTGCAAAACAGCTCCCGCGCTACATCCGGAATTTCATCACAGACAATCCGCAACTCAATACAAGTCAAATCTATCAAATCGCTAAAACTATCAATCTTAACCGAAGGAAATGGTGGAATGAAATGCCGTGCAAACGGTTTAAAATATCCCCGAATGACTTGAAAAGAGGAGTGCTGTGTCAAACATGCAACGAACCAGCTACACGAGTGCGAGGTCACTCCTGGTACTGCAAGGCATGCAAAAAGAACTCAAAAGATGCACTACAGCAATCGATAGACGACTGGTTTCTGCTTGTCAGCCCCACAATTACGAACAGACAGATCCGTATTTTTTTAGAACTGAAATCCTGCTCAGCGGCAAGTGTCGTCCTGCGCCAATCGAATCTTCGAAGACACGGTGCCTCCCGTAGTACAACGTATACGAAACCTTAAAGCCGCCTGAGGGAGCGGCTTTTTTATATGAATCAGTATCCAGCAGGCGCAACACTATAGATTCACTCTATAACACAACAATCCAGATGCGTAACACAACCAAATCCCCGCAAAACAATCAAATTTACTTGCAACACAAACAACCACTTATGCAACACAACCAAATCATAAAGCATCAAAACAAAAGCCAATCGCAAAGAAATGAACCTTGCATATACTCCTCCAAATACGCATAATCCAAAATTCTCACTCATAAATGCATTTTTACGCGCATAACCAATCACTACTACGCATATATACTCAAAAACTCGCATACCTCCACGTTTCACTCCACACTCTATTAAGAAATCAGTATACTCATAGAAAAAGGAGGCGAACATCTATGAAACTCAAAATCTCAACCGCACTTCTCGCTACCGCATTGCTACTAACACCTGCAATCCAGCCGGCACAAGCCGCATCATTCACAGACGTTCCGATATCCCACTGGGCATACGAGCCGATTGACGCCATCTCGGAACTCGGCATCATCAACGGCTACCCGGACGGCACATATAAACTCAACCAACCAGTGACGCGTGCCCAGGCGGCTAAAATCGTCGCGCTCGCAACGAAAACGAAGCCGACACAAGACTTCACACCGGACTTCAAAGACGTCACTCCGGCACATGGCGCCTACGACCATATCCGCGCACTCACTGAACACGGCATCTTTAACAACGGTGAAGCCTTCAACCCGAACGCCTCACTCACGCGCGGGCAAATGGCCAAAATCATCACACTCGCCTACGACATTACAGTAGACGACAACGACCTGATCTCCTTCAGAGACGTCAAAAAAATCAACGGCTACCATAGCTACATCACAACGATTGCGGAACTCGGCATCACAACGACCGAGCAAGGCGGCGAATTTAAGCCGAACGATCCCGTATCACGCGCCCATATGGCTGCCTTCATCCAGCGAGCCATCGAATTTGACGCCAAGCGCAAATCCGGTGAAATCTATTACGACAAAGCCCAACAAAAATACGTCGATAAAGTCTACTCGATCCCTGAGCCGCCACCGAGCCAAATGGACGACTCACAAGCAGCACAAACAATCAATCTAGTAAACACCGAACGCAAAAAGAAAAACCTAGCAGCACTCAAACAAGACAAAGAACTTTCGGCGATTGCCAAAGCAAAAGCCGAAGACATGGCGGAAAAGAATTACTTCGCCCATAACTCGCCAACATACGGCTCCGTCGGCAACATGCTCGATCACTTCAAATACGACTGGTCGGCGTACGGTGAAAATATCGCCAAAGGCTACACATCCGCCGAAACGGTCGTCCAAGGCTGGATGGAATCTCCCGGCCACCGTGCCAACATCCTCCAGTCCCGTTTCACGAACATCGGTACCGGCTACGCGACCGACCAAAACGGCACTCCATACTGGGTCCATCTTTTCTCGGCAAAATAAACGAGAAGGGGGCCCAACCCCTCTTTCTCTAATCGCGCCTCACAAGTCCCCAATAATGCAATAACCTCCGCGAACGTGCAAACAGGGAAAGGGTTATCAACAAAAATCTCCGCGTCTAAATTCCGTCGCAACACAATCATCCCACCCCGCAACGAAACAAATCATCAATGCAAAGCAACCATCCTCGCTCGCAACACAACCAAATCGTCGCAACACAATCAACTAGCATCACAACACAATCAAAGCCAAACGCAACGCAACCAATTCAGCCGGCAACGCAACCAACGCCCTACGCAACACAACCAACAAACCTTCGGCTCCGAAAAGAGCACTACTCTACAAAACTATTCTCCCGTACCATGTCTTTAATCTAACAAAGTGGGTATAATAACCATAACTACCCGATAACTAGAAAGGAGTCAGCGGCATGAAAAAAATCCATTCCATCTTACTCGCATTCATAACAATCATTTTGCTCGCGCCTCACGCCTCGGCCCAAACAGCATTTACCGCAGAAGCCGAAGCCGCACGCGTCGACGATATCAAGTTCTTCGTCGAAAACTTCTACTATGGAGACATTCCGGAAAACCTTCATGCCATGACGACCATTGACGAAATCATGGGCGCGCTCGACGAATACTCGCGCTACATGTCAGCAGACGAATATATGGATTATGTTGCAGCAGTCGGTGCCGACGACGTAGCCCTACATAACCTAACAGAGCCCGCTGTCACATCCGCCATGCTCTACGGCGACATCGGCTATATAAAGATCAATACCTTCTCGAACAACATGGACAAAGCCGTCACAAAACACTACTCGAACCTAAAAAAACAAGGCGCTGACAAACTCATCATCGACCTTCGCTACAACGGCGGCGGCTACGTCGAAAGCGCCGAAGAACTCCTCGGTCACTTCGAAGGCGTCAAAACAGCGTACGAAATGAAAACGAGAGAAGGCACGACAACCGTTAAACCCGTACAATCGAAAATAAAATTCCCGAAACAAACTTATGTACTCGTCAACCGCTACTCGGCATCCGCATCTGAAATCGTGGCGGCATCCCTCCAAGACCAAAATGCCGGAATCATCGTCGGCGAAAGGACAAAAGGGAAGGGCACCATCCAATCGTTCTTCGAATTCGAAGACGGATCAGCACTCAAACTGACAATCGGCGAATTCACTGGACCAAAGAAATCCAAAATCCATAAAAAAGGTATCGCGCCTACGATCGACTGCGAACACGATCAAGAGCTTTCGATCATCCATGCGCGGTTGCTAAAAGACTCGCTCGCACAGAAAAAGTATAAACAAGTCGACGATCTACAAGGCGTTGCAGCAGACAAAACATTCCACATCCATTTCACACAAAAAATGAACCTTAATGAAGCAAACACGTCCAATAAAGTAGAACTCATTAAAGTGGGAGGTGTCGCAGTCCCGATTTCACTTAAACCAAATGGTACGGATATGCTCGACATCAAGCCGCTGAAACAAATGCAAAAAGGCGGTTCCTATTTCCTCGTCATCCATCCCGGCTTCGCAAACGACACCGGCCGGACGACAAAGCACGGCATCTTCACACCGATAACGGTGAAATGAATCCAGCAAAAGAGGAAATATGTACAACCGATTCAACTATGCTATAATCAACGAATGTAAATTCAATAAAGCAGGGGTCTGGCACCATCGGACCCCTGCGTAAGCATTTCAATTTAATCTCAAGCACTACCTAATAAAAGCACTCCCATTCAGAAAGGAACATTACCTATGAATAACAAAATGTGCGTCGTCGGTCTTGGCTACATCGGCCTCCCGACAGCAGTCATGTTCGCCAACAGTGGCCTCGAAGTCCACGGCGTCGACGTCAACGAAAAAGCAGTCAATATGATCGCCAACAAGCAACTACATATAGAAGAAAATGGACTCCAAGAACGTCTTGACCAAGCGATCGACAGCGGTAACCTTACTGTTTCCACAACTCCAGTCGAAGCAGACGTCTACATCGTCGCCGTTCCGTCGCCGATCAATCCCGACAACACGGCAAACTTGGAATACATCCGCCAAGCGACAGCATCGATCGTGCCATATTTAAAACCAGGCGCACTCGTCATTCTTGAATCGACGGTTCCACCGAAAACAGTCGAAAACGTTATGTTACCTGAGCTTCGCAAATCTGATCTAATTCTCGGCGAAAACCTCTTCGTCTCTCACTCGCCTGAACGCGTCATCCCAGGCAAAATCTTCGAAGAGCTCGTCAACAACGACCGCATCGTCGGCGGTATCACACCGGAATCCGCCGAAAAAACGAAAGCGCTCTACAAAACATTCGTTCAAGGTGAAATCCACTTGACGGACGCAACAACAGCTGAACTCGTTAAAGTAATGGAAAACACATACCGTGACGTCAACATCGCGTTCGCGAACGAACTTGCGAAAATTGCAGAAACAATCGGCGTCGACATTTGGGAAGCGATCCGCTTTGCAAACTTCCACCCGCGCGTCAACATCCATATGCCGGGACCTGGAGTGGGCGGACACTGTATCGCTGTAGATCCATGGTTCCTAGTCGAACTCAACCCGGCTAACGCTGAAATCATACACAAAGCCCGTCTCACAAACGACGGCATGCCGCAATTCGTCGCTCAAAAAGCGCAATTCCTTCTTGACGCGAAAGGCATTACAGACGGTAAAGTCGCAGTACTCGGACTCGCATTCAAAGGCGACGTCGACGACATGCGCGAAAGCCCGTCCCTTAAAGTGATTGAAGCATTGCAAGAGAAGGGGCTGGAAGTGAAATCATTCGACCCACACATTAAAGAATTGCAGCACACGACTCAACAAGCGACACTCGAAGAAGCAACACAAGACGCTGACCTGATCATCTTGACGACGGATCATACCGACTTCAAACAGCTCAGCCCGAACACACTCACAACAAAACAACCGAAACCATTCATCCTCGACACGAAAAACGCACTCTCTCGAGATAAATGGGAACAAGCCGGATTCCACTACTTCAAACTTGGAGACGGCTCACCAGTAGGAGTCATGAGCTAAATGAAAGAAACCATACTCGGCGTCGACGTCAACACAGAGAACTACGATGAACTCATCCCAAAGCTCTTTCAAAACATCGACGCCAAAAAGAAATCACTCATCGTCGCCATCAACCCTGAAAAGTTGATGAAGGCAAAAGACGACCCAGCATTGAAAGCCTTGCTGAACCGTGCGGAATTCCAAATTCCGGACGGCATTGGCGTCATTATCGCGTCCAAGATCCAAAAAGGCAACATAACATCCCGCGTAACCGGTGTAGATATGATGGACCGAATTGTGAGGGAAGCAGCCCGAACAGGAAAGTCCATTTTCCTCTACGGCGCGAAGCCGGGAGTGGCGGATCGAGCAGCTGCTAAACTGATCGACACATACCCAGATCTCAAAGTCGCCGGCACACAGGACGGCTATGAAAAGGATACGTCAAAAGTGATTGCGAAAATCAACGCCGCACAACCTGATATACTATTCGTCGCAATGGGATCCCCGAAACAGGAACTATGGATTGAAGAGCATCGCGATAACCTGCATCCGATCCTCTACCAAGGAGTCGGCGGCTCATTTGACGTTCTTGCAGGCAATATTAAACGCGCACCTGCCGCATTTCAAAAAGTTGGCGCTGAATGGCTATATCGGTTATTATTGGAACCGAGCCGCATTAAACGGCAAATGAACTTGCCAAAATTCCTTTTTGAAATAATTCGCCGAAAATAAACAATCATACTTGTAATCTAGTAAAACTGGTGATAGAATACGTAAGTGTAAGGATAATTTCCTCTGTAGCATATATTATTAAACGCCACGCAGGACGAAAACGGTTGGTTGACCGCACAAAAGGCCTTGAACAGCTCCCATCTGTTCAAGGCCTTTTGCCTTTCTAAGACTGTTGATCGCTATTCAATATGAACCTTGCTAGAAGAACAGTATTTCTTCTAGTAAGGTTCTATTTTATTCATAGGTATAATAGATTCAGTAAGCTTCACTTATATTTGCAGAATAATAGATTCAAGGGGAGTCAAAGAGGGACAATCAACCATATTTAAAACAATTTTTTCCTATTACGGTTCTATTTCTTTTATTGCGGTAGTAGATTCTAAAGCATGGCCAAGCTATAAAAAAATTACTAATATATCCAAGGAGAGAACTTCCAAGAGGTCCGTACCTCTTGGTGTACGGGACAAACAGAAACAGTAAGATAATTAGGATGATTTAAGACTTTTGTTGAAATATGATAGAAATACTTGATATATTTTTAAGATAAGGTAGAATAGTAGAAGCAGCGGAAAATTACATAGGGTTTGGGACTTGCAATCTAGCAAAATACCAATAAGTAATTGACATCCCTGCTGCTAGTATCTATACTTTATTGTGTAATGGCTTCTACTTCCATTTTGCCGTGGGGTAGATGACAAATTTTATTTCTTATTAGAGGAGGAAATTATTCAATGGCTAACCAACCAACGAAGTATCGCAAGTTTGTAGTTGGCGCTGCATCAGCTGCATTAGTAGCATCTGCAGTAGCACCAGTAGCAAGCGCGAAAGATTTCTCAGACACAAAAGGCAACACACACGAACCAGCAATCGATGCACTATCTGATGCTGGCATCATCACGGGTTACCAAGATGGAACATTCAAGCCTAACAAAACGTTGACTCGTTCTGACGTAGTTAAATTGATGGGTAAATGGCTTGTATCTGAAGGCTACGAAGTACCTTCTGACTACAAAACTAACCCACGTTTCACAGATTTGACATCTGCTTCAAACGATGAGCTTCTAAAATATGCTGCAGTTGTTAAAGACAACGGCGTATTCAACGGAAGCAACGGTCGTCTTCTAGCAGGCGACAACATCACTCGTGAAAACATGGCAGTTGTACTTGTTCGCGCGTTTGATACAGTAAACGACTTCAACCTAGTTGAATATGTTCAAGGTCAAGACTTCAAACAAGAAGTAACAGACCGTAACGCTGCTAAAGCTGAAGCTCGCACAGCGATCGATGTCCTAGACTTCTTCGACATCACAACTGTTGCAACTTTCAACCCGAAAGATACAACAACTCGCGGTCATTTCGCATCATTCCTACACCGCGCACTTAACACTGACTTCTCAAAAGTTACTGGAGTGGTAACTGGTGTTGAGTCAATTAAGGCTGTTAATGCAACAACTGTTGAAGTGAAATTTGTCGAAGGCGTAAAAGACATTAACTCACTTAAATTTGCAATTGAAGGTTTGACAGTTTCAAACGCAGTAGTGAAACAATCAGATGCTAAAACAGTTATTCTTACAACTTCTGCTCAAGAAGGCGGAAAGAAATACGATGTTACTTTGAACGGTGACAAGCTTGGATCATTTGAAGGAATCTCTGCACTAATTCCGACATCAATTAAAATGAACACTACTTCTGTCCAATCAAAAGTTGGTAACGAAGTAATTCTTAAAGCTGATATCGGTGTGAAAGAAGCTAATGTTCCTGTAACATTCAACGTAACTCCAAATGCTGCTTTGAATAAAGCTCAAGTTGAAGAAGTTTACACGGATGCAAATGGTATCGCAACATTCTCATACACTCAATATACTAACGGTGAAGATTTCGTAACTGCTTACCCAACAGGCGCACCAACGAAGCGTGATTTCGCAACAGTATACTGGGGTGTTGATACTATCCTGACTATCGAAGAAGATAAAGCAGGAGCTTCAGTTGCTAACGGAACGAAAAAAGTATACACAGTTACTTACCTTGATCCACAAACAGGACGCCCAGTGGTGAATCAAGATCTAAATGTTTCTTTCTTGGAGAACATTGATGTTGATTATTCAGCGGTCGCTAAAGCAACTGTTACTAACCCGAAAACAGGAGTGACTAAAACTCCATACCAAGCAAAGTCAGGTGCTAAAGAAGAGCTTGTAATCACAACTGACTCAACTGGTAAAGCTACATTTGTAGTTTCAGGAACTAACGTTGCTGTAACTCCATTCGTATTTGTTGATAAGAAAACATCAACTGTAAACAATAACAGAGGCAATGGCATCTTCGATAAAGAAGAGTTGATGCAAGCAGCTTCAAAAGTAACGTTTGCAGGTGCACAAGTGAACTATGCATTGACAGTTACACCAGTAGGTGACGCTGAAGCAGCTGCTGGTTCTGATAACGGTCGTGTATATAAAGTAGCAGTTACTAACCCGAACGATAGCAACAAACCATATGCTGGTGGTGTAATCAACGTATCACTTGATGAGTTGATGGAGCGCAATATGAGTACAAATTCAAAAGCGCAATTTGAAAATGTTGGTAACAGCAAAGCTGTAACTCGTACTGTTTCTAAGTACGGTGGTGACTTTGGACAACAGGCTACTATCAAGTTGGATGCTAAAGGTGAAGCTTCTTTCTTACTTTATGGCAACAACAATGATCAAGGAACTCCAGTAGTTTGGATCGACCAAAACAACTCTCTAAACACACAAAGTGGTGTGCTTGAAGATGGAGAGCCATCTACAAAAGCAGCTACAACTTACTTCCAACTTTCCCGTGTTATTGGAGCAGACTTGTATGCTCTAAACAATGCAGGTAAAGCAGTAAAAGATTTCCCACGTGGAGACAGTGCAACATTCACTTTTGATTTGACTAACCAAAGTGACAGCGCGTTTGGAAATTACACTGGTAAAGTAACATTTGAAATCCGAAATACTGGTGCAAACGCTCTTACACTACAAGAAACTGATGATGTTCTTTATGACCAAAACGGTCAAAGAATTGCAAACCCAACTACAATTGAAGTGGGCGGAGCAATCACAGTTACTACAAACGTTGTAAACGGTAAAGCTAACCTTAAGCTTTACTCAACTGATGCTACTTCAGCAACAATCTATGCTTCAGCTGTAACTGGTACAAACTGGTCTGGCGATGTTCGCAACGATAATAAATATGTTGCAGCGGAAGTCTTCACTGCTACATTCAGCGGCGAATACGTACCAGCTAACTTCACTGGAACTGTAGTAGGTGTTGACAAAACTAAGCAAGAAGTTACATTGCGTTATGGTTCAACTAACTATACATTATCCTACAAAGGTGCAGAGTACTACTACAATACTTCATCTGTACAAAGTACACTTGCATTCTTTGAAAGCCGTTTAAGCAATGGTGACCTTGTAACATTTACAAAAGGCGATGGCGATAAAATCAAGAATAAATTCGACATCATTAAAGATGAAACTCAAGTTGTCCCAGTAACTGACTTGGCATTCACTGATACAAACCCAGTAGCTGGAACAGTTGCAGGAGAAATCAAATTCACAGCAACAGAAGGTCAAATTTACACAGTTGAGTTAGGAGATACTGTGATTGCAAAAGATGCATCAGGTAAATATACTGTTGCAAACACTCCATATGTAGAAGATATGGTGATTACTGTAACTGCAGATAGCGGAGATTACTCCGAAACAACTACCCTAAAAGTTGTTGATAATAAATCAGCTTCTGAAGCTGAAGCTGCAGCTTTTACAGCAGTTACTAATGCTATCAAAACTAACACTTGGGCTGGCGTAACTCCAGATACTTTTACAGCTGCAGGTATCACGGGTGTTACTCTTGGAAACATCGCTAAAGTTAAAAGTGATTTAGTAGGAGCATATGAGTCACTTGGAAGAGATTTGACTAAAGCTGAGATTCAAGAAATTATTACTCCAGGTGAAAATTCAAATCCTGGAACACCTGAAGAGAGTGTAGTGACTGTGCAAGATTTGAATGCTGACTTGCAAGAACTAGCACCAGGAATTTTCAATGTGGTAGTAACTGAGGCTAATGCAACATCAAAACTTCAAGCCACAAATGAATCTGTATTAGTATTAGAGGTACCTAACAAAGAAACAATTGAATTAACTTATGACGCTGAAAAAGGTAACTTTGTTGAATTTGCTGTACAAGGTTATACTAAAGCGGAATTGTTAGCTGCAAAGGTAACATTGAAAAAATAATAAGCAATAAAACAAGCCGGCCATTGCCGGCTTGTTTTATAACGATTTTTATGAGCAAAACATATAGGAGGCTTGTTTAATGAAACTATCATATAAAGTACTTTCAACTGCGTTTGTCGCTGCGCTGGCTACGGCGTCAATTGTCGCACCAGCACCTTCTTCAGCGGCTGAAGCTTCAGTTGATCAGATTGTTGTTAAAATGGGTGAGAAAAACTACTCTATCTCACTAATTGATTATGCAATTGCACAATACAAAGGTCCTGGTGATCAATTGTATGATTTTATAGCTGATGGTTCGGTATCAGCAATCGCATCAGAAAGTAAATACATCTCTCTTATAGACTATGCAATTGCTGTCTATCAAAATGATGGTAATACCTCTGCAGCGATTGAAGATGCTGCAGCTATTTCTAATGAAACGTTATCGACCTTCGAACTTTTTAAAGGATTTGACGAAGAAGGTAAACCAATAACTGAAGAGATAGTGGGTGACAAAGCTTTTGAAGTTCTATCAATTTCTGCAGTAACCAAATCAAGTATTACAGTAAAGTCTGATGCCCCCCCCTCTTCTACACCAACAGCAAAACAATTTAATGTAACTGTTGGTGGGGAAAAGGTTGAAGTTGCTAAAGTTTCTGAGCAGACTGACGGTTCATTGCTTCTAGAAGTTGATTTAACTGGAAAAAGAGGTACATTAGTTGTTAATGAAGTTACATTTGAAGACTATATTGTTGATTACCTTACAAAACTATCTGTATATGTCGGAAACAATCATGTTTTAACGGTTTCCAATGGATTAAGTACCTCTTTATCTGAAGTGAAGGGCATTTATGCGGAAATACTTAAACCAGCTTTAGAATTTTTCGTCTTACAAGGACTTTCTGTAGATGCTTCATTCATTACTGACGTTGAGACAGCTGTCAAGAAAGAAATTACTGAACTTACTGGAGAGACAGTTATGTCTAACGTAAGACTAGCTGATCTAGATGGTAAAACGATTTCTATTACATTAACAGGTTATGAAGCTGAAAATCCTGAAAATGTAAAAACATATGATTTTGAAATATCCTTTCAAAGTCAATTAGATTGAAATTCTATAGTAAAATTAAGTCAATTTTTTTTGGTCGATATTTAGTGTAAAAGAACTAGCCAATTAGCTGGTTCTTTTTTAGTTCAATATTTAGTTTTTTCACGGAATGTCCACCCCTGTGTTAGAATATAACTATAGATAATATTAAGCAATATGCATTATGGGGGAAGCAAATGAAAAAACAATTTTCACGCCAACAATTATTCAGAGCCACACTTGCCGCAGCTGTCGCAACAGGAACTATTGTAGCAGTAGCACCATTGGAATCCGAAGCATCTAAGTTAGCGATGTCCGACATTACGAACAATCAACATAAAGAAGCTATCAAAAATTTACTAGAAAGAGGTATCGTGAAAGGTTTTCCGGACGGAACATTCAAACCTGGCCAACAAGTGACACGAGGACAAGCAGCTAAAATCATTGCACAAATCCTTAACCTAGATACACAAAACGTAAAAGATCCAGGCCTTATGGATGTGTCCAAGGAAAGTCAATACTATGGAGCGATTGCGGTCCTTGTCAACAAAGGTATTATTTCGGGTTATGAAGACAAAACATTCAAACCAGGAAACCCTTTGACACGCGCCCAAATGGCGAAAATCCTTGCCGTTGGTTTTGGATTCAAAGAAGAACCATTTAGAGAAACACGCCTTGTAGATGTTAAATCAACAAATTGGTATGCAGGCTATGTTCAAGCACTTCTTACACATCAAATTACTAGTGGGACGTCTGCAACAACATTTTCACCCGGTGAATATGTAACGCGTGGGCAATTGGCTTCTTTTGTTATTCGTTGCGAAAAGGAAGCTCTCGGAAAGAACGAAGTACCATCACAACCAAATGAAGAATTGCCAAAGAATGAAGAGACAAAGCCGGAATTGGAACCAAATGAAAATAAGGACACGACCGGGCAACCCAATCAACCAGGTGGTAAGGATAATCAAAACGGTAGCTCACAACCAGACAAAGATGCAGGGCAAAATGGAAGTAATCCATCGGACGGAAAGACTGACCAAAATAGCGGTTCAAAACCAGGTACTCCTGGTGACAATGGATCTGCGAAGCCGAACGGGAACGAAGGGACTTCTTCTAACGAACCTTCCAAAGATAAAGATGCAAAATTAACACAGGCAGAAATTGAACAAAAATATGCGGCATTGTTAGATGATATACAAAATAGTGCAAGCAGTAGCCTTGACAGTCTCGTAGATTCTGCGATAAATGAGTATAATGAATTGAAAAGAAAAGGAGGAGAAATTAAAATTTCTTCATTATATAATTCATATTCAAGTGCTGCCAATAACCTTGAAGCCAGTACAGATGCAGCAATGAATAGTGTTTTACAATCAATGGCTGCAGATCTTATTAGCAATGGCTATTCAACTGAATCCGTAAAGAGTATCTCGGATTCTTACAATGCATCGAAAAAAAGCATTAAAGATAGCTTGCTAAGTGGGATATTAGGGAATTTGTAATTAAATAGGGTGGCATTAGGAAGACCCGCATACGTGGGTCTTTTTTATTTGTTAAATGAATCAACAGTATAGCCGCCATTACACACGTAGTCTATAATTAATGTACTACTAAAAGAGGAGAAAAAAATGAATAGACTTCTATCTTATTTCTTGCCTATTGCTCTACTGTCAATGTTATTGCATCCGGATGGGGTTTTTGCTGAGGGCCAAAAGGTGGATGATTTCGAATATATACCTGATCCTATCGAAACTGGTGACGTTATCGTTAAAGTGATTGATAGGTTTGGAAACTATGAATATGAAGCAATACCGGAAGCTGAATATACACAATTGAAAGCTCTCGAGTCGACGAATCCATATAGGATTTCACCGTTCCCTCGGATTGAGTTTGTTCAAAAAGAATATATCCGGTACGTAGATCCATTCCAGTCGAATAATCCGCCGCTTTCGTGGGGGCCGGACCGTATCGGTTCTTCCGTTCTAGCAAATTCAATATCGGGTTCAAATGAAATTATTGTAGCTGTAGTGGACTCAGGGGTCGATTATAATCATCCTTTTTTAAAAAACAGAATGGTAAGAGGTTACGACTTTGTCTCCAATGATTCTGATCCGATGGACGTCCATGGACATGGCACGCACGTATCCGGGATTGTCGTTGACTCGACATCAGATAATGTGAAAATCATGCCGATCCGCGTTTTGGATGGACAAGGGCGGGGCAGCGATTTAAATATATCTAAAGGGATTCGATATGCTGTCGATCACGGAGCGCATGTTATTAATATGAGCCTAGGTGGTCCAGGGCCATCCCCAATGATGAAAGAAGCGATTGAATATGCGGTAAATAAAGGGGTACAAGTCGTTGTAGCAGCAGGAAACAATAAGGCTGACACAAAGCATTACTATCCTGCAAGTGACGAGAAAGCAATTGTAGTTGCTGCGACGAATCAAAACGATCAACCTGCCTATTTCAGTAATTTTGGAACGAGTATTGATATAGCCGCTCCTGGTGAATCCATAAACAGCTCGATTATCGGCGGCGGTTATGGAGTACAAAGCGGGACGTCGATGGCGGCTCCATTTGTCAGTGGGGTGACTGCATTGCTTTTATCCGTAAACTCGGAGGCTAGTAAAGAGGATATCGAGGATCTCCTTTTTATGTATACGGACGATAAATGGCAGACTGGCCGTGATATTTATTACGGTGAAGGAATAATCAATATAACGAACTACGTGACGTCTACTGAACCTCTTTCTGTCATCAGTCCAAACGCTTATTCTCAACAAGCTGAAAAAGTTGAGCTAAAGGTGATTCTTGAAAACGCTGTAGGGAAGACGTTATATGTAAAAATAGGTGGACAGCAGCTTGCTCAAAGAAAGGTTACACAAAATGGCTTTCAAGCGTTGACCGTTCCATTTGATAAGATTGAAAGTGGAAACTATACAATGGAAGTAGGTATTGATAATGGACAAATTCATAAACAGATTCCTATAACAATTACGAATCATACGAATCAGTTTTCTATAAAGGATACCGGAGGAAGCTCGGATACCTCTTTTGAAATAATCATTTATGGAATAAAAGATGGCGAGGTAGTGAATGAGAACTTACATCCGACTGCTACCCCACTCTATCATTCGGGCTCAATTGGGGATACTGCAGTTATAGACGGTATGGATGTTAACGAACTGAAAGAAAAATTAGATTATATTGTAGCGGTTGCGAAGAGTGCAAATCGGGACACCCCACTATATGTACGAGAGTTAGTTACAAATGGCAACCATATGTTTGAACCGACAACCATTCAAAAGATCGCATTCGAGAATAAGTTGTCAGCTAGTAATCCAAATGCAATGTATAAAAATAATATACAGCTATCATTTAAGGGAACGCTCTTGCCTAAAACACTGTTATTTATGACCCCGAACAGTGAACAGCTTGTTATGTACGTCGAAAGAGGCAATCATTTAGTAAACTTCTTCTCGGAGGATTTCTTCTATAGTGAGTTTACAGGTAATGAGAAAGAGCTTAACTTAGCTGTTACTGAGCAAAATACCTTTGAATATAATTTCATCAGTAATTCAGATGGAGTTGGAGCGGACGGTTTCATGGCAGGTGACTATGCTTATTTACGACTTTATATGTCACTCGATCCATTCATTGAAGTTGGGGATCAGGCACTGGAACAAGGCAGCAATACATTCCGCATTAAAAAAGGGGACTATCGCGCTTTACTATCGCATTACGTAAAAGACAAAAGGGAGCTTGTCGTCTTTCGCGATATTAATGAACAAACAGCACTGAGGAATTCTGTATTCAACTACGGCGGGACAATAAAAGGCGAATTTCTTATCAATTATTTAGCAGACGGATTAAGCGGAAAAATTTTATACAAAGATGGATTTGGAAATACTCTTTACACAAATTCAGGCTACTACGATTATCTCGGCTATGCGATGGAGCAAGGCGAATTCCAGCCAGCATTTGATACGGAGGTATGGAGCCGTGTAACGTTAACGGATGAATATGGTGAGCAGTGGCAGACAACAGTCCAGGGAGATAATGACTTTACATTTTCTCCAGCTGTTCCCGATGGAAAGTATACATTGAGCTTTAATTATGAAAATGATATTTATCCTGTTCAAAATGCAGTAGCTACAGTCTTGGTCGAGAATCGACAATTTGTCAAAGACGATTACTTCCACTTCGAATCAAAGATTGACATCCCTGTCGATAAAGTCTGGACTGTCACAGTTAATCGGGAATTTAAACCTGAAGAGGTTGTCAAAGCTGTCGTCAAAAAAGGAACGACCGTCCATGATACTTGGATAGAACAGAAGAATGAAGCTAAGCAATTGTTAATTCACCCGCTCACTCCTTATGAGTATGGGGAGCACTACGTAATTGAAATTCAGCTTTACAATGGAAAGAAATATAGAATGCGTTTTAATACTGTAACAAAATAGTTTTAATCACATTACTGTGTCAATGCTATTTGTTGTATCTGCTCCATAGGAAACCAACCATATGAAAGCCCATCGCTCGGAAACCCGAGCGATGGGCTTTTTAGCACTGGTGCCTTGGAACGATTAATCTTTAATCGTAAATTTCATTTTAATCGGCTGCTTCAATTCTTGTCCATTCCTTGATCTCACTGATTTATTAATGTATAGAAAATAGGTTTCTCCATTTAAATATCCACCTTCAGGAGCTTCTACTTTCAAGGATTTTTGATCGGCAAGAAGTGATACCTTTAGTGAATCTATTTTTTGCAAATCATACTGTACATAAATATTCGTATCGTTAACAGTCGTTTCATCAAGTTCATGCGTGAAGTGAATTGTCCAATTATGATGAGGATCGATATTCGTTTTTTCCTCCCAATTGTTATAATGTAACCCCTCATCTAACTTTGTTAGGTAAGCTGATGAAATATAATAATCATTTACTTTTCCATCGGTTGTTTTCACCGGATACCATACGAACTGGTTTACGCTATTTGTATTTAGATCATATGTAAAATCTCCTGTGATAATGAGTACCGTATCTTTTGGAAGCATTATACCTGGTTTAGCAGTACTGGGCTCCGGCCGGATATTCACATTAGTCGTCACCATAACTTTGTCTCCACGTTTCAAAGAATACGCTGAAAGATGGGGAGTATCTGGCAAAATATACGACTTCTTTAAGAAATCTATATTTTTATTGCTGTTTGGATCGTATTGAAAATCATCTGGGCTAAATGGAAACTGGGCCAGCTTAATGCTGCTTAGAAAGCTGGATTTTTCAATCAGAGCGAAAACTTTTTCCTGATAAGCATCTATATTTCTTGCACCGGTTAGTTGAATGATTGGACTGTTGACAGGTTTAGTGCCATTGTAAGCCATTACAGGAAAGTACCAATTTTCAATGACTTGTCTACCGGCGCCTTTTATGCTCGGAAGATCTGTTGCTGTGCGGTCATACATGTCGTTCAATATTTGAATGCCGGCGTTGATATTGTAGTATATATCGTTTTTCAACCTTTCTTGATTGAAGGATGGCTGATTGGTAATTTGCATTAAACCAATGCCGTTGTCTGCGGAGATAATTGGTTCACCGTTCTCGGTGAAGTGTTTCCAGCCACCGCTTTCTTTTGCCGCCACCGCTTTCACAACTTCAGGAGGAATTTCCGCATCCAAAGCCGCGTTTGTAAGTAAGCAGTTCATATGTTGATACGAGGGATTTGTATTAGGTTCTATATCCCCATATTTTTCACACTTTGCTGTCCATGTGAACTCCGCATGTGCTTGTCCAGAAAATAAACCGATTACCAAACAAGTGAACACAACAACCCTAAACAAGTGTAGTTTCAATTCTATCAAACTCCCATCGCTTTATTAAACAACTTTGATTATCATACTACTATATTGGTACAAGCGTTGCTAGGAGCTCAGTAATCCAGGAAAAACTATGAAAGTCATATAGTCCCTAGAAATATATTTGTTACTGAACAGTAAATTGAAGTTTGTAGTTTGAATTCAAAAAATCACCAGCCTCATTAGTGATTTTATTTGATAGTACTAAATAGTAATCGCCATATTCCCATGTAGTGCGTGGCTCAACTGTTAGTTTACTATTGTCAGTTAAGTTTAAAGAAACGCTATAAGTTTCGTTTGGAACAATATTGAAGTTTTTATTAAAAATAATAATAGACTCTTCAAAGTTATTATTGCTAGAAAGTGTATCGTTAAATGTAACCGTGAATACTTTATCATTTCCTACAATCATTTTCTTGAACTCGACAGGATTCGTTATAGAGAGTCGTCCAAATATGGTTTTATATCCTAAATGACTACTAACTTGGTTTGCTGCCATTTCCAGATTAATTAATCCCTCTCCGTAATATACATCTTTACCTGCATCGCCGAGATCGACGGTGGATAATTTTAGAAGTTCTTCTCGTTCGGCACTGGTGCTATGTGGAAGAAGTGCTTTAATCATTGCGAGAGAACTAGCAACCATTGGCGCAGAAAAGGAAGTACCGGAGACTGTAGTATAAAGATTATTCAAATCAATTGTAGTAATCATATGGCCAGGTGCTACAAAATCTACTCCTTTATTATATGTTGAAAAGTTAGCAATTTCGTTCTGCTCATTAATCGCTCCCACAGAAATTACATTCAAATAATTCGCAGGATAAATTGGTTCATTCGTACCCAGCGCCGTGTTTCCAGAAGATGCAACGACATTTATATTTGCTTTTACGGCTTTTTGGATGGACATATTTTCTAACATCGAATAACCTGTTCCTCCAAAGCTTAAATTCAATACATCTGCACCATTTTCAATTGCATAGTCAATTGCCCTAATCGAATCATATACGGTGATTGACCCACTGAAGTTTGAAGCTTTGATAGGTAACAGCTTTACATCAAATGGACCAGTTACCCCATCAATCCCAATATTATTATTGTAAGTTGCTCCAATAATGCCGGCAATCATAGTCCCGTGTCCATTGTTATCAGAAACGTCGTTATTATAGTTGATAACATTAAAGCTTGGCAAAATAATTTGTTCCGACAAATCTTCATGTCTTTTTGTTATGCCAGAATCTATAATGGCAATCGTTGGCGTATATACTTGTAGCTTAGATAAAGGCCAGAAAGTCGCGGCTTGTAAGTTTTCAAGCCACCAATGTGAATTGCTTTCCTTATATGGATCGATATCATCTGAATCAAAATAACGATAATAATTATATTCAACGTAAATATTATCCTTTGTTAGCTGTTCCTTTATATTCTCAATATCCACTGATGGTGGAAATGTTAATAATTCCACATTAGTCGTTAAAGTTTCGGTAGTATAGTACGAACTAATATTGAGATTTGAGGCAGTTTCGTCAGTAAAGACTAGTAATTGGTTGGGTGTATAATTTAAATTTTTTTCTGCACTGATTGTATTAAAGGGAATTATTAATAACAATAAACTTATCATTAATATTTTTTTCAATAGCATCCTCTTCTTTCAAAATAGTAATGAAATGACAAAAAGTATACAGAGAAGTAGGATGAAAAAAGGGATCGTTCTACTCTTCATCCTTTTGATGTCAATATTCTCTTTAGGTGAAAAATGTTTAACACGGTCATGAAATAAGGGTTTTGGATCAATATTGCAATGTATTAAGTTCTCTAGAAATTGATAGAATTCCTCGGGTGATTGCAAAAAAACTGAATCAATATAAATATGTGGGGCTTTCATTTTTAGTAAATAGCCAATTTGATAAGCATCTTTTGCAAAAGCTGTATAAGGGATGTCGATTTTTTGACCTTCTTTTGTATAAAGTACGAATGATAAATGTCTCCTTGTTTTACTAGTCTCAGACTTATAAGGAGCACCAACCTTTATTACGAATGCATCTAAATCTTTATAAAAATAATGTTCTGATTGTAGTCTTTTGAGGGTAACTTTATTATCTTCAAAAGAGATAGACCTTAAATTCCCTTTTACGATTAACTGAACAAAAAAGAAATAAATAATCAAAAAAAGAAATATTTTAGATAATAAATCAATCTCTATTAGTTCTCCTAATAGAATTATCATTATAATGGGGCTTATTAATGATAGTAAGACCAGGTGTAATATTTTATCCTTACTGTAAAATAGAGTATTCGTAATAATCCTCTCCTCCTATTAATTTTCCGGAAATAACCACACAAATGAAACTTTTCGTTCAAAACCGACTGTTCAAAAGCTATTCTTTATTATACTATATACCTAGGGGGGGGTAAAATTGGGAAAAAAGATTTTTATCAAATTAGGTGCATTCTTTTTATTCATCACTTTATTCTTGTTTTTAGCTCCATCATTTAGCCAAGCTACTGCGAATGATTGGAAAGAACATCCAGAACAACAAAATGTCTCACTGAATAAGCAATGGACCATTAAGTTCAGAGACAACGTTGATATTTCTTCAATAAAAGAAAGCAGTGTTTACGTTGAGGATAAAAATGGGAACAAGGTGCAAACAGAAGTTTACAGAGTGAACAATGGCGATACACTTATCGTAAATGCGCCTAAGGAAGGGTATGCTCCTAGTGAAAAATATACATTGTATATAAGTGAAGATGTATATTCGGCAAACCAAGTAATGTTAAAACAAAAAACAAAAATGGATTTCTATACTTCTACATCTACTGAAAACAGCGATGAGTTTATAATAAGGCAAGAGAGTAATAATGATGTAGTTTATACAGAAGGTACCGTGGTTATAGATACTCAAGCCTTAGACTCACTAGTACCTACTCCATATGAAGAAAATGAATTTACATTTGTAAATCCATCTTCGAACTTATTAAACATTGGAGTTAATCAAGTTATTATCCTGCCTGCAACAGTAGAATATCCAAACGGCTGGGCGAAAAAAGTAGTGAATATCTCCAGAAATAACAATCAAATTACTATTTCGACAGTCGAGCCTTCTATTGAGGAAGTCTTAGTCGATGTAGATTTTTCTCAAACAATTGATATTACTCAAGAAGATTTAGTTTTAGATCAATCTGTTCATCAAAATATTTTAGGTATGTCAACAACAACGGATGGCAGAGAAATTTATTCACTTCGAAACTTACAAAGCAATACTATAGGTACAATTGAATTTGGTGGTGGTTCGAATCCATACATTTCATTTAGCGATGTTGAAATTTCGATGCCCGATTCAGATAAGACAGTCATAATAGGTGGTAAAATTCAATTAACGGCGCCTAAAATTCATTATGATACAAAATGGTTATCAGTTAATCGTTTAGAATTAACAAGCGGAATTGCGACTAATTTAACAGCTAAATTCCAAACTTCATCTCAGGATTTTATCGATAAAAAAATTCCGTTAGGTCCTTCTATTCCAGTAACAGCGGGTGGTAAAATTGCGGGAGCAAGTGTACAATTCTTCCTTGCTGTCAGTGCTTCCGGTGAAGTATACCTTGAATATGAAGTTTCTAACAGTGCACATTATAATGTCGGTGTTAAAAAAACGGACGGTAAATGGAGCGCTTTCAATAAATCGGTACTTCAAGCTTCATCTAACCTGAGTGCGTTAACAGGTTCTTTAGAAGGCTCAATCGGACCTGGTATTAATCTTGATGCAGAAGTTCTACAATTTACACTAGGCGGTATTGATGTAATTGCTGCTTACAAAATTGGCTTAGAGGGGGAAGTTTCTGCAACGAAGTTCTGTTATCGAATCAGCCATGATATCTCATTGTGGGGAGAAGCCCGAATAGGTGATGAAGACGATGGTTTGTGGAATGTTAATCTTCCATTACTCACAAAAAATCTTGGGTTAGTTTCCAAGTGTGGTTTAAAAGATTTATTAATCAACTCAATTACAGTAGAAGCAGGTCAAGAAAAAACGTTAGCGGTTAAAGGTATCGATCACGGTCAACGTATTAAAACAATTGAATTACCAAGCGACAATATTACATTCGAATCAGAAGATCCAAGCATTGCAGATGTTACTATTTTTGGTAAAGTGATTGCAAAGTCAACGGCAAATGGGAATGATACTACTTACATTAAAGTAACTTATGATAATGGTGAGGATGAAGTCATCACAAAACGTGTAAAAGTAGTTGTAACTGCAGATGAAGATGGAATTCCAACAGCGCTTAAAGGTAAAGTGTTAGAAAGTAAAACTTCAACACCTTTAAATAATGTAAAAATTATTGTCACCGATGAGAATGGTAATTATGTAGCCGACACCTTTACTTCAGCTGAAGGTGACTACAATTTAAGCTTAACACCAGGACAATATAAATTAGCTTTCGTTAAGGATAATTTTAAAAGATTAGTTGTAAATGTTGAAGTTCATGAAGGTTCTGATCAACAAACCATTTCTATTAACACAGTGTACTTAACAGGCTCAAATGAGTTGGACGTAGGTACTGTATCTGGTGTAATTATTGATTCGGTTGACGGCAGCAAAATCGCCGATGCGGATATTTTCTTTAGGGAAGGCAGCAACGATATAGTAGGAGAAATTAGCTTTTCAACTTCAACGGATGCAAATGGCGAATACTTTGCAACATTACCAGCAGGCACTTACACAGCACAAGTATTCAAAGAAGGCTATGTATCTGGACAATTTACAGTAGTGGTTGTTGAGCGTGAAGATAAAACTAATCAAAACTACACAATTAGTAAATTATTAAATGCTTCAGAAATTCGTGTCATACTCACATGGGATCAGTATCCTCGAGACCTAGACTTACATTTATGGGGTCCAGGTAGCAATGACGAAACGTTCCATCTTTATTGGAATAAAATAAATAATGATAGCTTTATTCGGGAAAACGGCGCTTCATTAGACCGAGACGATAGAAGTAGCTATGGCCCAGAAACAATTACAATTAGCGAAATTAAAGATGGAATTTATACGTTCCAAATTCATGATTATTCAAATATGGACTATGGAAATAGTAAAGCCCTATCATTGTCCGGTGCAAAAGTAGCTGTATACTTTGGTGATTCAACAGTACCGGTTCGCGAGTTTTCCGTACCTTATGACGTGCAAGGTACTTATTGGAAAGTGTTTAATCTGATTGGTTTAACAGGTGAAATCATCCCCGTTAACGAAATCACAAATTCACCAGGCTTTTTAAACGAAGTAAAGCATGATAGTTTAAATGAAGTAGAAATAGGCTTCTCAATGCACAGGTAGTTTACCCTTCAAAAATAGACCGTAGACAATCCGCCAAAATCGGAATTTGTCTACGGTCTTTTTATTGATGAAGTTCATAAGTTATAGCTTAATAATCACATAATCCTACCGATAAAATAAAGAGGTACATTACAAAATTCATAAGTAAATAAAGAATCTAGTATACAGGAAGGATGGGAAGTCATGCAGATCGACTCGACTACAAAGAATAATGGAGGTACACAAACGTGAAGAAAAAGAATAGATTGAACATCTTTTCAGTTTTCGCAGTGATTGTTGCGATCGGACTCGTGACATTCGTTTTTAATGCAAAAGCAGCACTGACTTCCGATAGAAAGCCATATGAATATGACTTTAAGGAAAGCGCATCCGTCTACAATAGTTTTACAGGTGCGAAAGAATTAGAGATTACATTCGACAAAAACATTGCGGACGGCGATTTAACAACTCAATACGCTGGGAAAATAGACGTTTTCCAATTGGTCGATGGGGCTCCACAATCCTTGCCGATTATTAGAACAGCAGTCGCATCTGGCAATAAATTAACGATTACTTTTAAAAACCTTGAATACGTCGATTACTCCAAAGGGATGCAATTTAAAGTAGTCATCTCAAGAGGGGCACTCTATTTTGACCAACTAACGGATTATGAATTCCCATTTGAGTTTCATGACCTGCTTCCAGGCTTCAAATCGGTATTTGCTACGCCTGGAAAAACAGAGCTGATTAACACAAATATTTTCAAAAACAATGCACCACGCGATGTCATCCTGTACTTGCCGAAACTACATATTAATAAAATTGAAACGATCCACCGTCGTAATGGCGTGACAGAGGAAGAAACAAACAACCCTGCATTGACAAATATTGACGTTTTGACGGATCCTGCAGCAACAAGGTTAAAGGTAAAGTTTGATGGTTCCTCTCAACACGATCGTGACTTAGATCGCCGAACTGATTTGCAAGGATTTTCTATGGGACAAGCTGGGATTGATGCAATGATCTGTACGGACAGCAAAGAAGGAAAAGTGTGTAATTCTGCCGGTAGGGAATTTGCATTATCTGCATTTGATCAATTTGGCAGAAAGCTGACAGAGCGCTCTTTCAAAGTGAAAGTGAAGCCGACAGCAGAAGGAAGCACCCCTTCGAAAAATGAGTTTACAATGAATGACTATATCAAAACACCGGATAAAGCTTTTGGGCAACAAAAAACTCTCTATGATGTAATGTCAGACGCAAAGCTGTCAAAATCCGTTTTTGAACAGCTGCCGGTTAGTGAGTATAACAAGATTGGGGTCATCTATTCATTAGGAGATACAATCTCCGTCTACAATGAGGAACAGTTGATCATGGCACTCGAACATCCTGGCTTTAAGACAATTAAAATTGAAGGCAGCATGGATCTGAATGGATTGCCAAACGACACACTTACAATCGATCGAAGCATCACCCTGGAAGGTAAGGGACAAGTCGCTAATACATTCATCGGCAATGTCGTTCTAGGGAAAGGACAAGACATTGAAGTACGCCTTCGCAATATGAAAATCGACGGGAACTTGACGGTGGATGTCGGTGACAACGGAACGGCCATTTTGGAAGATACGACGGTTACTGGCACGACAACAATAACAAGTGGCGGCTCCAATTCAATCTATCTGTATGGCTTTACTTCTCCATATGGACTAGCTCTTGAAAACCGTAACCCTGTCCGAATCGTGAACTCGGATACAGTGAAAAAACTCGATGTTCAGCTCAGTGGAACTGGCGAAGTGACATTGGAAGGTGAATATCGTGAAGTCACATTATTCCAAGGAGCACACTTGAACTTTAAAGGAACAACCAAAATTGGTGTATTAAAAACCGCTCCGGGTGTCGCAGCAACAGATATCATATTTACAGGTTCAGGTGGGTCAGTTGAAATCAATGAAACCGGAAAGGAATTGCCTTCAAGCGCACCTGGGGAAATGGAAGTTGTCGAATTGTTATACCCAAGTGCATTGATTAGCAATGCTAGCGACTGGAGTACTCTAGGCGTTCAACTTTACTTTGACACACTGATGGATAGTGCTACGGTTTCTTCCATCACAAATTGGCAGCTAGTAGGAAATGAATTTGCGTCTGAAATCAATGTACGGATTGACACCATCGGCAATCTATTCATTGAAGGATTGCCGCTAGAAGAAGCGACAAAGAATATTGTCATCGAGGGCTCAGTGGCTAACAAAACATACAGAATCACTATGCCGATCACGGTTGAGAATTGATATAGGGGGCAATCCGATTGTTGAATCGATTGAAAGAAAAATACATTGTCATCACGATGATACTGATCCTCCCCTTGCTTTTGCCTTTTGCGCAGCAAGTAGATGCTTATGGGATTATCAATCACGAAAATGTCGTGGATGCAGGAAAGAATCATTTTATCGTTTTGAAGGAAGATGGCAGCGTATGGAGCTGGGGCAATCATACGTATGGCCAATTAGGTGCAAAAGTAAGTGAGGACTCTGTTAACCCGTTACCTGTACAGAAATCAGACGGGAATCGATTGTCGAATATCGTTGCAATTGCAGCTGGAGGAAATCACTCTGTCGCCCTAGATGCATCGGGTAAAGTTTGGACATGGGGAAGCAACTCCTTTGGGCAGTTGGGTCATAGTCCAGCAAATATAAAGAACGCTGCCCCGACTATCGTCATGGATTTGCCTAAAATTGTTGCAATTGCCGCAGGGGATAATCATACATTGGCGGTAGATGAAAGCGGAGTTGTCTGGTCATGGGGCAGGAATGCTTACGGTCAGCTTGGCTATTCAACTAGTGCAATGTCTTCGATTACTCCGAAAGCCATTGCAAATTCGAATGGTTTTTCGGATATCGTAGCAATTGAGGCGGGGGCAGAGCATTCGGTTGCCTTGAAACGGGACGGTACTGTTTTTGCATGGGGTCGCAATACAGTTGGTCAACTAGGAAATGGAGAAACAACTGATGTCAATACGACTCCAATGAAAGTTTCCGGATTGGTCGACATTGCGGAAATTGCCGCAGGCGATAATCATACGCTTGCTTTAAAGCAGGACCGTACGACAGTGTGGGCATGGGGCTCCAACTCTTATGGCCAACTTGGAGACGGAGGACGCGAAACGAAACTTCGACCGATCCAAGTGCAAGGTATCCAAAACGTGACAGCAATCACGGCAGGTGATAACCATACCATCGTCATCAAAGAGGATGGCACTGTCTGGACATGGGGCAGAAACACGTCTGGTTCAGGATCCTATCGGACAACTCCTATCCAAATAAACGGCCTGAATAATGCAGTAGCGATCGGTGGAGGGGGAGAAGCAGACAGCTTCACCCTCGCGGTAGCGGCGGATGGCTCCGTATGGAAATGGAATAAAGCATCATCTGACAGTACGACAAAGCTACCGATCTTCCAGAAAGTATCCGGTATTGATGATGTCATGAAATTGGACGAATTTCCATTCGTCCAAGGCAATCAAGTGTTGTTCCGCTATATCGGGAATTCGGGAACTGGAGATGTCAAAGTAAATGGCAGTTTCAACGACAATATTGACCTTCCGATGATCAATAAAGGCGGGAATGTATGGGAGCTTCAAGTTGAGCTACAGCCGGGCGAATTCCTTTATGGATTCAAAGTAAATGGAACTTGGACAGTCGATCCGTTGAACCGGGACAAGATGATTGATGATTTCGGAAGAACGTTCAGCGTGCTAAAGGTGGACCCGTATGCATCAGTAGGGCCAATCATTGATAATAAAGAAGTGACCTTCACGTATAGCAGCTTCGATGCGATCAATTGGTTAGAATTAGACGCGAAAACGGCATCCGTTTCAGTAGCAGGGAACTTCGGTGAAAATTATCATTGGATTGAAATACCGTTAATCAAACAAAAGAATAATATTTGGAAACTGACTAGAACTCTTGCACCGGGCGATTACTATTATTCCTTCTTTGTAAGAGATTCTCTTACAGGAGCTGTTCCTGAGAAACGAAATGATCCGTTGAATAGCGGACTTCAAACAGATTCACTTACCGGTATATCGCGAAATACATTTACTGTCTCAGAAGAAGTTCTAACTAAAATTCCAGTGTCGGGCATCAGTTTGAACAAAGGTCCTGATCTTGACTTGATGGTAGGGGAACAAGAAACTGTTGCTGCATACATTAGCCCTGCAAATGCGACGAATAAAAACGTAAATTGGGTGTCAAGCAAACCTTCTATTGTAAGTGTGGAAGCAGGCAAATTGACAGCTCACTCCAAAGGGACAGCAGTCATTACGGCATCCGCAGTCGATGGAGGAAAAATGGCCACCTTGACTGTCACTGTTCATCAACAGCCTAACGCAGTTTCATTCCCCCGTGTCGGATTTAAAGAATTTAAAGCAAAAACGGGGGTGGCACCGACGAAGACATGGTATGTAAAGTTTGGCAAAGAGCCGGAAATGAGTTCTATCAATGAAAAAAATGTTTATATTCTAGATGAAGCAGGCAACAAGTTCCCGATCGGTTATCAGTTAGGTGCTAACAGTACGCTTGAAATCCATCCGCTTAGTTCATACACATATAAACGCGGGGCAACGTATTACTTGTTCATCGAACCGACAGTGAAAGCGAAGTATACGAATGAGAACATAAAAGAACCTGTACAAATGAAATTCCAAATCGAACTATAACAAAACAGCCTTTCAATTGGGACATCCAACTGAAAGGCTGTTTATTATTTATCTTACTGAGAATATGAGCTTCGTCGGTTGCTTCAGGAACTCTCTCTTTTTCGTATCGCCTTTTAACTCCTTATCAACCCATAAGGTGTATTGCTTACCCGATTGATACAGTTTGTCTGGCACGACAAAAACGGATTTGCCATCTTCGCTTCGGGAAAGTGAAATCTTGACTTGTTTGCCGGTAGCATCATCTGTCAGTCGGATTGAGTTCGAGTGAAGGGTTTTCGGGTCCACTTTCGCATTGAAAGTAATCTCCCAGATCTTATGGCGCTCCACTTTCTGAATCTCTTTCTTCCAAAGGGTTGCAGGCTCCTGTTCAATTCCTCGAACTAGACTAACCATCTGGTCTTGAACTACGAATGTATACAACTCCTTCGAATCTGTTGTCACCGGAACATTTTCATATTCGCTCCACTCAGATAGTCCAGACAATGCCCCATCAAGTACATAACCACCGGAGGAACTATCGACATTGCTGCTTTGGTCAAAGCGTACGTTCCGGCTGCTAGTAGTATAATAGACAGTTCCAGTGGACATATCAGGTTGAATACTATAAGCAACAGTGCCATTTTGATATACTTCCGAGAAATATGGGCTGTTCAATGATTTCACTAATGCATATGTTCCAGGTTCTGAAATCATGCCAATCATATTATCTTCGCCGTATCTTGTTGGTTGAATAAAAGCGTAAAGTTTTCCGTTAATCCGGCTAATCTTTGCAAAGCTCATCAATTCGACTGCTGGCAATTCGATTTCAATCGGTTGCATAAAGCGTTCCTTTTCCCCGCCCCAGCCGATTTCAATCGCGTATGGCATTTTCTTCGACCATTCGGGATCGTTGAATTTTGATAAAGAGCTAGGATCGACTTTTCGAATAGTAAGGTTTGTCGTCGGGCTTTCCTTCATATTGATGGAGGAAATATGAATAATTTCATCATCCGCCATATAACTGATCCCTTTTTCAACAGCAATCGACTTTTCTGCTGAAGTTAAAATAATTTGTTGGGATTCGCCTGTCAGATGAATATTTTTAATTTGGGTTCCTTTCCAAAATGAAGATCCGTTTCTCGCAACAACAACTTTTACCGTATACGTTTTTGCTTTCTCACTTCCAGTTATAGAAAGCGAATAACGGATAGGGTCAGTGAAATCTTGTGCGCTCACACCGCTAATTTGCTCCTTGTCATCGACTGTAAAGATGGCATTCGAATTTTCGTCCTTCTCAATCTCAAATGAAGCTTGTAAATCGGTAACATCTGTACCTGTAGGAACAGTTACAAGGACTTCGCCAGTAGATTGATTAATGACTCCAAAAGTATTCAAGGACGGGAAACCGAAATTTTTTAGTAAAGCAATTTCTGCCGCATCCCCATAAAGACTGACATTCACAGGGTTGGAAGGTGCGCTTTCGATGCCATTAACAGTTTGTGTCACATAGTAAGCTAAGCCAGCACGCACATCTGTAAATTCTACCGCAGTTTCGTCAGCGGCTTTTTTCGATGCCATTAATTGATCATAAGCGTTGTACAAGTTGACGACAGTAGATGGATGCTTAAAGATTCCTACTTCAGTGTCGGATCCAATCGTTATCGTATTTGTACCGACCTTGCTCATCGGTTGCAAAGGTTTTGGCGGTGAGACGGTAACTGTCCGAATCTTATCATCGGCTGCTGAATTACGGTTTTGTGCTTTTACACTATACGTAATTGTATACGTACCTGGTGAAGGGAATGCGTTTATGCAATCGGGATCAGTGCATATATCCGGATCGATAGTCCGTTCGATTTTCCCTGTCAAATCCCCTTCCAAGTAATCCGATGCAGTCGCGCCTGGATCTTTGAATAAATATAGATCCAAAGTTTTTTCGTATTGATAATAAGGAAGTTGTTCCTCATTCCATACAAATGACAATTTGTCAGGACCTTCTAATGTGATGTGTGGGCGATCGGTATCAATGACTTCTACGATATTTGACGGTCCACTTTCGAACGTATTGACCGTTTGTGTCACGTAGTAGGTACCTGGCTTGACGTTTTTAAAAGTAAACGTCGTTTCGAGAGGTGTCACAAAGGCGGATTCTATTTCCTTTGTATTCTCGGTAACACCAGCAGTAGACAGTTCATACAAAGTCACTTTTGTCCGATTGTTCGCAGTTCCGGGAAAAATGTTTTTCACGCCCACTTCTCCCATATCAGCTGTACTTCCGATTGCGGTCACACTTTTTGGTGACACGATGACCGTACGCTTGTACAATTCTTTTACGACATCCGGATCATTTTCCGTCCAAGCGAAGTTGCCTGCTTGATCTCGTGTATTATAACTAACAACATACAGTCCCGGCTTTGATGTATCGATCACATCTCCGCCGATTAAGATGGGCAAATCTCCAGATGTGTCTACATTATCCGTCGCAGTCGCACCCTCTTCTTTGTATGTGTCACCAACGACTAATTTAATTGTTTTCTCTCCGTTTACCTTCAAACGTGGTGGAGTCGTATCTTTTACTTCATATCGAAGGGAAGGCTTACTCTTCACGTTATTTAATTCTTGGATGACATAATAATTCCGTCCGACGGGCACACCTGAAATCGTATAGATGGCTTCATTCGAATCTGTGATTGTTTTAATTAGAGTATCAGGTTCTTGATAAAGATATAGAGTCGCTTTAGGTATGGCGTTCTTTACAATGATATCTCCTGTTGATCGTTGATTTGGCACAGGAGAGTTTTCTGGTGTCGTATGCACAGCCTGCATTTCAATGACGTTTGGCAGAACAGTGACAATCCGCTCTGCTGTTGATGTATTGCCTTTAGAATCAGTTGCGGTATACGTGATGATATATACACCGGGTGGATTATAATGCTTTCCATCTGCACCCACTTCAGCCGGAATCGTCGTTGCTGCACAAGTGAGATTCTGATCCTCATTATCAGTTACAATACAGCCGGGTTCTACATACAAATTTGGATACGTCACTTCATGATTCGTAGAACCGACGAGCGTAATTGCTGGGGCTTCCTGATCAGCAATTTCAATTACTTCGTCTTGATAATCACTTTCGAGTCCGTTTTCAACTTGCTTAATATAATATTTGCCGGAACTCAATCCTGTAAAAATGTATCGATTCAGATCGGTTACTTTTCCTTCTTTCACTAATGTCGTTCCTTTATATAGAAGTAACGTATTCCCGGCTTTCGTTCCGGTCACTTCCAACTCTCCATCCGTGTTGAAAGGGCCACTATGTTTCAAAACCTTCACAGTCACCTTATTCGGATAGATTGCAAGGCTTTCAGAGAATGCGCTTTCTGCCCCTCTGACAGATTGTTTCAATTGATACCCTTTTGCTACAGGAAGGTCATGGAATACTGCCTGACCAGAATTATTGATTTCTACAGATTGCGGGAATTGCTTCACTGTAGGATTGTAGAGTGTTACTGTAGCACCGACAATCCCTTTTTTAACAGTAATAGAGTTGATGCCTTTAATCGTTTCAATATCTACTGGTGCAGGTGGTAGAATTGTATAATCGGCAGATGTCTTTGCTTCGCCATCTTTTTCAGCTTTTACAAAGTATACTCCTGGTGTCAAATCTGTAAATTCAAAACGTTGATTTGCACTGTCGCTCGTTTTCCTGCTTCCTACTTGTTCACCGTTATCCCGATAATGAAGGGATATATCCAAATTTGCTTCATTGACCGTGACGGCTATAGTTCCATTTGTGGAATCAAGTGAAATGCTGCCAGGGAAGCTTTCGGCTGCCATTATGATAGGGGATGGTTGTATCGTGAACAAAGTTAAAAATAGAATCATCAATATATGAATCGTCTTTTTCATTAGGTGAACCTCCTCATTCTGTCACTTCAAAAACTTGTTCTTCTAATAATTTACCGTTCTTGTCATATGCTTTGATGAAAAGCTCGTCCCCTGCAGCCAATCCTTGGATACCTCTAGAGAAACTAGTCTTCCCAGATCCAATCATCGGCTGTTCAACACCGCCATTCACAGATATTGTTAGCGATGTAACGGTTGCTTCTGTCTGCACCTTTACGTTTGTTGCGAGTGGATTAAGTTCCGCTTGAATGACATGAATATAAATCCCTGTATATATAAAGTCTTTAACAACATCTTCCTTCAAGGGCTTCCCTTCAGCTGAAGTGACTGATTTCGAAACGGTCAACCGATAATTCGTTCCAATGGCATATCTTTTCTCAGGTTTCACTATAATCTTTTCCAAATCGTCCGATATAGTTAAAGAGACAGGATGATTTTCTCCGGAAGGAGTCGTTATGTATACATGATCAGGTCCCATAGATTCTGAATCGATTTTTTGACTGAAACTAATGGTCCAAGGTTTTTCTGGATCATGTGTCGATTCCGATGTAAAACTTACTGCGTGTGAAGAGGCGGTAATCGTAAAGGCGAAAAGTATAGATAGCACTACAATAGTTATTTTTTTCAAGATAGTAGACTCCTTTAAATAGTGTAAATACCTAAATATAAATTTTCAGGGGAGAGGGACGTATGAAAAAGAACAAGGGACTGTACATCTTAATGATGAGCTTACTGTTTATCATATCGGCATTATTCCAGCCAAGTTTAGCTCATATCAATGCGCAAGAGATGAATTCTGATAAGGCATGCAGTCCGAACAGAGGACTCGATATTGTGTTCGTCATCGACAATTCTGGCAGCATGTTGGAGACGGATCCTTCCGATATAAGAATTCAAGCGGCGAAGAATATGGTGAATGAATTACATGAATACGACAGAGTATCGGTCGTCAGCTTTAACGATGCTGCAACTATTCACCAGTCGTTGACGAATAATCGATTCGCAATCGACGCGGCTCTTGACAGTCTTACACCAACCGGTGGCACGGATATTAGTGCGGGATTGGACCTAGCTTTACAAGAACTAAAGATGCAAAGCAGAGACAACCATAAAATCATAGTTCTGCTTTCGGATGGCCATTCCATAAATAATACAATTTCATTGCAATTAGCTGAAAAAGCAAGAAATGAAAACGTACGTACATATACGATTGGATTAGGTGAATCGAGCAAAATTCCAGTATCGTTGTTAACGAGTATCGCAGAAAAGACAGGTGGACAATACTTCCACGCCATTAACGCCAATCAACTGACGACAGTTTTTCAAAAGATCCGTTTAATGATTGAAGATTTACGGGAGCCGAAAATCCCGAGCAATTGGACGTTAACGAAAGACTTGCATATGACAGGTGACCTTGTACTTCAAGAAAATATGAAGCTTGACTTGAATGGATATAATTTGTCAGTTGACGGCAGCCTTGTTCAATTGTCTTGCTCGGAGCTTCGTGCAGTGAGTGGACAAGTGACAGCTGCTAATCTTGAACAAAATGCAGGGGCAAGCATTCAATTGAATAATAGCCAACTACTTGTAAAAAAATCGTTTACGCAAGATGGAATTGTGCGCGTGAACGGAGATTACGATGGAAAGGCTGCTCCAGAAATTCTTATTGAAGGGGCATATAATCAGACTGTCCGTGGATCTCTTGACTTGAACGGATACGCATTAAAGGTCAATGGCGTATTAAATCAAGAAGGAAAAGTTGAAATGGGCGGCGGTGCAATCCATGTAACTGGGAATGTCACACAAAAAGGCCGATTCAATGTACAACAGGGAGAGTTGCTCATTGATGGCAACTTGACGCTTGCAGGCGGCCCGTTGCTTGACGAAGAATTTCTGACAAATAGGTCATTGGATGTCGGTGGCGGAGTTGTGCAAGTCGGGTCTGCCGGCCAAATGCTTGAAACGACAAAGAACGGAAATGTGCTTCAAAAAAGTGGACAACTTTTCGTTAACCACGGCACAGTCCGCATCTTCGGCGACTACACGGTTAAAGACGGTTGGTTGACGATGATCAAAGGGTCGATGGATACGAATGTGGCGGATTATGGCGAAGGTGACGGAGATTATGTATATGTGCACCGTAACTTCAGTATGGAAAGCCCTCGCAATCATGCGGGACGTGTTTATAGTCATCTCGGCACACCGATGAACGATCAAGCTCATTTGACAGACGGTGTTCTACGTGTCGACGGCAATTTCAGCCAGTTAGGTGACAAGCAATTTCATGCGCAATATAGCGATCTCTCGCAAAACTATATGCAAGACTATAGCCGATACAATTTCGGGGCGAAAAACAGACATAAAGTGCTGTTAACCGGCAAAACGCCGATACGTGTTCAAGGGTCTGGTTTCACATTCAACACATTAGAAGTTGGAGGAAGAATAGTAGAGTACCAACCATGGTCCGGTTCAGTGAAATGGAACACCCTTATTGAACAAGACGTTTCTTCAGAGGCGGATTTGAACTATTTGGCGATCAATGATATTCCGGTCAGAGCATTCTCACCATCGGTGCTAAATTATTACAATCATGCAATTCCTTCGGAAACGATAGTAGGTCCTCTTAGGGAATTGAAGGTCGATGCTCGAGCAAAAGATCATTTACACGCAAAAGTAACAGTTATGGGAAATATGCTGAGGGATGATGGAACGGCACAAGTGAAGATCCTTGTCACGGCAAGTGATGGAATTACTAGCAAGTTGTATACCGTGAACGTATTTGCGGGTGGGGCTTCTCCGGATGCTGTTGCCTCATTGGAAGTTGACCAGACAAACCTAGTATTCATCCAGAAGAGCGCAGCGTTCAATCCTGAAAAAGCGACGATCGGCTATCGTGTATTGCCGACAACCGCTCAAAACCAGCAAGTGAACTGGAGAACGCTTGACCCGGCTGTAGCTATCGTCACGAATGGGATTGTAACGCCAATCGGCATCGGTACTACATCGATTATTGCAGAAACTGCAGAAGGTGGTTTCGTCAAGACGATCAACGTAGAAGTGAAGAAAGAAAATGAATTGGTACAAGGCGTTAAGACATTGGCCGATTTTGTGGAAAACAACGACCGCTACAATGAAATTATGGCGTTATATGATCCTGCAAACATCGGTATTGTTGTACCAGGAAAATATATTGGGAAGTTGACCTTTACGACATCCGGTTCGTTAATGAGCGGGAAAATCGAAACGGATTCCGCTGTAAAAAGGGTCAATGTGAGCGTCAATGGCAAAATGTTGCCTGCGACTGCTGTAGAAAACTCTTTCCTTGTAAGTCGCATGGGCATCGAAGTCGGCGATTACGTAGAGGTTATTGCCTATAATGCAACAGGCGATGAACTTGAGCGAATCTATACGTCTTATCCATTAGATTACACGCCGATGAATGATATTCCACCAGGTTTCTATTCCGTGAAACGGTTAATGGAAAGCCCGGCACTGTTCTCGGAAATTCTCAACAAATATGCACCGGAGCATCTGATTTTCGAAGCACATTAAACGACTGAGGAGGTGGAGGGGGAGGAGCAAGAAGTTTCTCCCTCCGAGAGACAGCTATGTTAAAAAAACTAAAGATTTTTCTAGTACTAAGTTTACTACTTATGATACTGCCACCAAAAACGACAAATGCCGAAAGTAAGACGCTTGTCGGAATATCGACAGTATACGAAACGAGAGTGACGACTGTGGAGCTGGCAGTTTTCATTAACAGCAAAGAGAGCATTGCGAGTGGATCCTTCGATGTTGAGTACGATCCTGAATTGCTGAGAATCACGGAGACAAATCTTACAAAAGGATCAATCCTTTCAAATGATCTCACATCAATCGAGGGTGCTACGCCAGGCAACGCATCCCTTGCATTTGCAAATGCAGAAGGTAGACAGTTGGATGGCACGTTGTTATCAATAAAAGCCACAGTACGTAAGTCGAATACTCCGATCGATGTAAAATTGAAAAACGTCCAATTATACAAAGAAGACGGTACGGAAGTAAAAGCGCAATTGGTGGATGGTAGTATAAAGGATTTCAAAGGTAGAATAGAAGCGCATAAAGAAAAAGTGAAGCGCGACAAGCAATGGACAATCACACTAAATGAAGCGTATGATCCTGCTACATTAAACGAACATGCGGTGAACGTAAAGCGCGGTTCAGTAAAAGTGGATGTTATCATTAAACCGTTGAATGCCAAATCGTTTACAGTTACTCCTAAGAACGGCTATTTAAGTGGGGCACATACGATCGAAATAACCGAATTGCTTCATTCAGCCAATGGAACAAAATTGAACAAACCGATCCGAAAAACATTCTCGGTAGAATAAAGGAAGGAAAAATCAAATGAAAAAATATAGAACAACTTTTAAACTTGTTTTCTTCACTGGGCTTTTCTTCTTTTTCTCGGGAATCTTCATGCAAGAAGCATCTGCAGAAATACTAGAAATCGGGGAAGTTCGTTCGCTTGGCACTGAAGTGAAAGTTCCTGTTACACTATACGACTTTACGTATTTGAAGAACCTTAACGTGGAAATTGATATCGAAACCGGTCAAGAAGGTGTATCACTTATAGGTTTTGAAACAGCGAACCCATTCGAAAGTTCTCAATTCCGAACAGTAAAGAATGTAGAGGGAAGTAAATTGAAAATAGACGTTATTTCCCGAACAGGTTCTGAAGTGAAAGTTGAAAAAAGAATGATACTTGGTTATATTACTTACCGTTTAACCTCTTCATTCGAAGACGGGACCGCTATCAAATTGCCGATCGGGAATATTGTAGCGAATGGACGCTATGGCAATGACATCATTGTTTCTCCGCTCGGTGGTAAGATCGAGCGAAAAATGCCGGTTGGTGATGTCGTTGGGAAAAACAAGCCGACAGCTGCTGCTGCAATGCGAATTCTACAACATGTAAGAGGAAATCTAATTACAAACAAAGAAGAGTTCCTATCAGCAGATGTGGATGGTGATAATGTAATCACGCAAAATGATGCCCAACAAATCCTTGATTATGTATCAGGAAAAAGGGTCTCCTTCCTTGCTATCCAAGCGAAAGAACTGGATACAGCAGTCTTGAAAAGTGAATATGTCGACAAAGTCACAGCCGTCCATGGAAGAGCCCCTTACAAATATACTCGGTCTGGCACGCTTCCAAGTGGAATTACATTAGATGCTACAACCGGTGAATTATCTGGTACTCCAAAAATTGCGGGTTCCTATTCATTTACAGTAAAAGTGACAGACGCGGTCGGGAATGAAGCAGAGCGCATATTCAAAATGGAAGTTATCGATTCAAATATCAGTTCAGTAGAAAAATTATTGCCGATCACCGTACAGCTGAATGCTCAGCCTGCTTTACCATCAGAAGTGACAGTTACGTACAGTGATAAGAAAACTGGTAAGGAAAAGGTGAGCTGGGAACCGGTTGATACATCCGTGATAGGAACTACTGTCGCTAAAGGAAAACTAGCAGGCGGCTTCACGGTAACTGTCGACATTAACGTTGTCCATGCTGATTATGTAAAAGATATTCAGATTGATTACATGGAGTTCGTTAACCTCCATACAATTTATATTAACGCATCAGCAGAAGTGTACAGCATTACTGTCGATAATATACCGATGCACTATGAGGGCAATGAACTGTTTAGCTTAGGGACGAATGATCTTTTGCATGGCAAAACAGTCGTCATCCAGTTGAATGATAAGTTCGGAAATGTGCTTGAGTTAAAACAGATTGCATTGCAATAGTGAATAACTTGGACTGTAGACAAATCCAAAGTCTACAGTCCTTTTTGAATCTACTCATTATTACTACACCAATATCTTAAAATCTGTTACACTGTAAAAAAGAATACGAGCATCAAAGGAGAAGACAATGAAGAAATGGAAAATAGCGTTACTTGTTGTAGTTGTTCTCGTTGTAGCAGTCGCAAGTTATCTATTATACATATTTAAATTCAAAGAATACGACGTAGCTGACGATGAAGTTTCACAAATTGTCGAGGATCCATATGAAGTGGAACTGCCGGACGGATCGAAACTAATCATTGGAGAAGATGGATCTGTAACGACAGTAGGCGGCGGAGAGTCAGATAATACTCCTACTGAAACAGAGAACCCTGACACGGAAGAAGGCAGCGAAGATTCCGGAACGACTGGAAATTCAACAGCTGGCGTGACGCCTCCAAGTAATAATAGTTCAAAACCATCTACATCTAACAAGGAAGATTCCTCAACTGAGGAAAACTCTTCAGAAGGAAACAATGAATCTAGTAATACAACAAAAAAACCTACTGTAGCGACTATTAAAGCAAAGTATGAGCCGGTCTTCGCAAAATTGGAAGGACAAGCAGACCAAAAGATCAATGCTTTGATTGGTCGTGCGAAAAAGGAATACTCCGATAAAAAGGCGAACGGTGAAAAAATCAGCTACGGGTATTTCTACAATAAATATATGGGGGCAGCAACAAGCTTAGAGGCAAGCACTGACTCTGTATTCCATGGAGTGGTAAAGGCGGTTGAGGCTGAACTAGAGGCGAATGGCTATAGCAAATCATATGCACAAACCTTTGTCGATCAATACGAAGCGACAAAGAAAGCGCGTCGGGATAGTATCATTAGCAAAGCAACAGGAAACTAAAAAACGATCCAGTAGACTAGATGCTGCTGGATCGCTTTTTATGTACAGTGAATCGCATGATGATAACGAGAAATAGCAAGCAGATGACAGCGCCTGACATATCAAGGATGACATCGTGGTATGTCGCCGTCCTTCCTCCAGTTAGCGATTGATGGTACTCATCAGCTGCCGCAAACAGAAAAGTAACGAACAGAGCAGTCAGTTTCCGGAACGAATGCTTAGGCAGCAATAAATAAATGACGCAAGCTAAAGCCCCGAAAACAAAGAAATGAGCACTTTTTCGAAGCAGAAACTCGATAAAATGATAATAGCCTCTTTCCTCGATGGAGATCATTCGTCCCCAATAAGGGATTTCTAGATGGGCTAGCCATGCTTCAAATGGTTTTCCAGGAAGCCATTGTTGTAATGTAGGAATGAGTGATTGCTGTTCGTACGTTTGTGCAGAGGAAATAAACAATCCGACAACAAAACAGAGAAATAGACAAAATAAGAGTAAGTTTTTCATACCCATGAGTATAGCATAACTTGAAATTGAGTAAAAAAGGAAACTGTTTATAGTGTAATTATGCCTAAAGGAACATTAAAAGTTTATGCAAAATAGTAATGTTGTATGGTATACTAATTTAGGTTAAGAATGCGCAGCAAAGGGGCAACTAGCACTCATGGAAGAGACTATTAGTTTACAAGATTTGTTCAAAACATTGAGAAGACGTATGGGGCTTATTATTAGTACAACGATCCTTGCAGTTATTATTGCGGGAGTCGTTAGTTACTTTTTCCTTACTCCGATTTACCAAGCTTCGACACAAATCTTGGTAAATCAACAAAAAGCAGAACAACAGCAACAATTCAATTCACAAGATATTCAGATGAATCTCCAGCTTATCAATACATATAACGTCATTATTACGAGTCCTGCTATTTTAGCGAAAGTGATTGAGAACTTAGACTTGGACATAACGCCAGCAGCGTTGAAAAATCAAATTACAGTCAATAGCGCACAAAACTCCCAAGTCGTAAACGTCAGTGTACAAGATCCTGAGCCGCATAAAGCGGTTGACATCGCCAATACAACGGCAGAGGTATTCCAAGAGGAAGTACAAAAGTTAATGAATGTTGACAACGTCAATATCCTTTCACCTGCTGTGCATGTGGAGAACCCATCGCCGATCAAACCGAATAAAATGTTGAACATGGCCATTGCGGCAGTAATCGGTTTAATGATCGGAGTTGGTTTGGCATTTTTACTAGAATACTTGGATACGACAGTGAAAACCGAACAGGATGTTGAGGAACTGCTTGAATTGCCAATTCTCGGTCTTGTAAGTACGATTGCAGACAAGGACATGTTTGCGAGCAAAGACGCTGGACAAATGGGCCAGAATAAGGGGTAAAGACTATGTTTAAAAAGAAAAAAAAGAAATCACTTCAGTCGGTTGCCAGAAAACTGATAACAGTTGCCAACCCGAAAGCGATTGTTTCAGAACAATTTCGTACAGTCCGTACGAATATCAATTTTTCTGTGACAGACGAGGAATTAAAAACATTGTTGGTCACTTCTTCAGCGCCAAGTGAAGGGAAATCGACAAGCGCTGCCAATATTGCTGTAGTGTTTGCGCAAGCTAAAAAGAAGGTTGTCCTCATTGACGCCGATTTACGAAAGCCGACAATCCATCATACGTTTCATAAGACGAATGGCATTGGGTTATCCAATCTATTGACACGTCAAGCTGTGTTAACGGAAGTCATTCAACCAACAGAAGTAGAAGGATTACATATTATGACAAGCGGACCGATTCCGCCAAACCCTGCAGAGTTATTAGGATCAAAGACAATGGATGCTCTTATTGAAGAATTGAAGGAAACGTTCGATATGATCATTTTTGACGTCCCCCCAGTATTATCGGTGGCGGATGCTCAGATCCTAGCAAATAAATGCGACGGAACAATTCTCGTATTAAGCTCAGGCTCTACGGAGAAGGATAGTGCACTGAAGGCGAAGGAAGCACTTGAAACTTCAAAAGCCCGGATCCTAGGAACAATCTTAAATAACTTTGTAATGGGGAAAGACCATTACTATTATCAATATTACGGAGAACAAGAGTGAAGACAATCATTTGTCTTTCGCTCTTTTTTGTAGGAGGGAATAAACATGCTAGATATGCATAGCCATATTTTATTCGGAGTAGATGATGGACCTAAAACAATGGATGAGACGATGATGATGCTTGAAAAAGCTGTAGGGGAGGGCGTAACGCATATAATCGCAACATCACATTCTTTCCATCCCCAATTCCATGTGAGCCAAGAAACAATCCAGTCTCAACTCTATGAACTTCAAGAAGAGATTCAATCTCGCAACATCCCTATTTCAATCCTCCCAGGCCAGGAAGTGCGTTTGCATGAAAACATTCTCGAGTCAATCGAAAAGAATGAAGTGCTGACACTTGCGAACTCCAGGTATCTCTTGTTGGAATTGCCATCTCAAACTGTCCCGGCTTATACGGTCAACATCATCCAATCACTACTTGCTGAAAACATTATCCCAATCATTGCACATCCTGAGCGGAACAAAGCGATAGCGGAGAAGCCGGAGCGTTTGGAAAGGCTAATTCGGCATGGGGCGTTAGCACAAATAACAGCCGGAAGTGTCGCAGGATATTTCGGCAAGCACATACAAAAACTGTCCATACAGCTGATCGAGTCGAATTTAATACACACATATGGGTCGGATATGCACAATCCGACTACACGACCGATGTTATTCAAAGAGGGGCTACAATACTTGGAAAAGAAGAAGTTAGATGAATATATGAGTATCCTTTTGCAAAATAACATGAGCATCTTAAAAGATGATAATCTATTTATTTTAGAGCCTGATATGCAGAAAAAGAAAAAATGGTGGAATTTCATCGGGTAAGGGGGTCGTCGTATTAAATAGTTGGCGAAAAAATAGCCCCCACATTCCGAGAGAAGTGGAGGCTTACAAGTTATTATTCCGCTGGGATGAATACGCGTAGATTTACATTTACATCTTCAGAGAATTGAAGACCGTCTTTTTCACCATAAATAGTGACAGTAATATTGTCAGCGACTAAATCGCCCTTCGCTTGATCAGTGGATGGAGCTAACAAAGAGGCAAGTTGCTTTTGCAATTGCTCTTTCGCGGCAGCACGATCGCTGTTCACAGTTACGATAGGACCGTCAGCGATACGAACGCCTGTAACGCCAGCATCAAGAATTTTCTCGGAGAAGAGGCCAGTGGAACCTTGAACCGCCTTAATTCCTTCATCCATGTCGTATGCTGTCAAAGTTAAAGTGTTCGTTGTCGGATCAAAAGAAGCTTCCGCCAATTTTTTACCGTCTTTTTCAACAACTCCATGCTCTTGTACAATCGCACGCAATTTTGCTTTTGCCTCTGCAACCGCGTCTACTACTTTAACGGCAGTTTCAGTGCGGATGACGAAAGATGCCATTTGAGCACGTGTCACGTTCGCATTAGGTTCGAAAGTAGTTGGAGTCTTTCCTTTAGTAATATTGTTCTCGACTAAAGAGAGGACATGTCCGATATACCAAGAATCGCTTCTCACATCCGTAAATGGATTGGAAGCATCCCCTTCAGGCAAACCATAGCTCAAGTCAAGAATCTTAGCAGTGTGCGCGCGAGTCATCGGATCGTTCGGACGGAAAGTGCCGTCTTCAAATCCTTGAATGTAACCCGCATTCGCAAGTGCAGCTACATATTCATAATGCCATTGATTCGGATTGAGGTCTTTAAAACCAGGATCCTTTACATTTTTCGTATCGAGTCCAAGTGACAAAGCTAAAACTTTGGAAGCGTGAGCGCGAGTTAACTTCGCGTCCGGTCTGAACGTGCCATCTTCGTAGCCTTTTACGATGCCTCTTTCAGCTAAATTCATGATTGCATCATAATGATCCAAAGTGGGTTTTACATCTTTGAACGAACTGACTGCTGCATCTGCGTGTGTTGGTGCTCCGACAACAATTGCGCCTGCTGCCAAGGATAAAGAGAGTGCGGATAAGTAAGTTTTTCTCATGGGGTTCCTCCAATATCATAATTGTCCCACCTACTATACCACAAAAGATTAAAAGACTAACACTAATTTAGCTGAAATATGGTGAAATATTACAAAATTTTATCAAAATCGCGTTTCTCAACAATATGAAAGGGGAAATCGTTACAATAGTATGTGAGAAAAATGGAAGGAAGAAGATATGCTAATAAATATAAAATTTTTGACGAAAATGGTATCTATCGTCGAATTATGCTATTTTAGGAAAAAGGATGTGGAAAGTCCTCTTGTTAATAAGTAGGAAAAGGTAGAAGTGTGTAAAAAGTTGTAGTTTTTTCTGTTGTTACTGCTATAATGAAAGATATAAAAGTTAAACAGTTTACTAGAATAATTTTATGTGGAAAGGTAGTGAGTCACATTACTGTTAAAAAGAGAATGACATTATTGTTTCTAGTGGACTCTACTATAGTATTATTCTCGCTTTACATAGGTTATTTCATGCTTGCACCAAATTCCAATCTATTAACGAATAAAGTGCTGCTCGTAAGCGCAGTAACGATCCAAGTAGCACATCATCTCTTCGCATGGCATTACGGCCTGTACAGAAAGGCTTGGACGTATGCATCCATCGGAGAGCTAAAGTCAATTTTTAAGGCTGTGACACTGACGATTATTGTAGTAGCGCTTGTCCAGCTTGCTGTAGTCCAAGATATTTACTTCCGCGCATTAACAATCGCATGGATGCTTCATATATTGCTCATTGGAGGCTCACGTCTCTCTTGGAGAATCATGCGTGATTCGTTCTTGCAAAATAAGGACGATAAAGCGAAGCGTACGATGATCATCGGTGCAGGACAGGCCGGCAGCATGATTGTTAGGCAGATCCTTCAAAATCCAGACTGTGGCATGAAGCCAATCTTGTTCCTTGACGATGATAAGAAAAGGCAAGGGCTTGAAATGTACGGAGTAAAAATCGCTGGGGGTACGGAGAATATCCCGGCATTCGTTGAAGATAATGATATAGAAAAAATCATCATTACAATTCCCTCGATGGGGCGCCAGCAAATGGCTGAACTTTTAAAGGTATGCGTCGATACGGGAGTGCGTACACAAACGATTCCTAAAATCGAAGATCTTATGACCGGTAAGGTATCCGTAACCGATATGCAGGACGTTAAAATTGAAGACTTGCTCGGTCGCGATGAAGTACAACTTGATATGGAAGCCATCGCAAACAAGCTGACAGGCAAGACGATCCTGATCACCGGCGCAGGGGGATCAATCGGATCGGAAATTTGCCGTCAAGTGAATCGGTTCACACCGAAAAAGCTAGTATTGCTTGACAATGTAAAAAAACTTTATCTCTAAGTAGAACGCTAACCTGTGGTAAAAAGTTTCAACCAAATCAAGATTTGTTTATGTTTTGTTAGTTGTATATCTAAACTTATTAAGAGTTTATTCTATCGATTTCTTGATGCATAACATCTATAAGTTAATCTATAAAATAAACTGGTTCGGCAGTTTTTTTGTTGTTAACTGTTATTTATAAAAAAATGATAGTTATATAGAGTTTAAAGTGTTCCAATTGAATATTAATTTTTGGAGGGAGTATGTTGCGGAGTAACACAAGCCCGAATAACTTTTATGAAGAATATGCTTCGACCTTAAAAGATGAAGAAACTGCTTCGACATTAGAAGTTAGAGTAACAGACTCTTTAAGTGGAGATTATTGTTTACTCTGGAAAAGATTATTAGACCTGGGATTTGCTTTTTTACTTTTACCATTCGCAATTATATTGATTTTTACTTTTTTAATAATAATCAAACTCGAATCACGTGGTCCTGCTTTTTATTTTCAACAAAGAGTAGGTTTGAACGGTCAATACTTTAAAGTTATCAAATTAAGATCCATGAGAAATGATGCAGAAAAAAATGGAGCTGTTTGGGCTGAAAATAATGATCCACGGATTACAAGGGTTGGAAAGTTCATAAGAAAAACGAGAATTGATGAACTTCCTCAGCTGATTAATGTGATAAAGGGTGACATGAGTGTTGTCGGACCAAGACCAGAACGCCCAATGTTTACAGCGGAGTTTGAAAAGGAACACCCCGGCTTTACTAGAAGACTATCAGTCAAACCGGGTCTAACTGGTTGGGCGCAAGTGAACGGTGGATATGAGATAACACCTCTAGAAAAGGTAGAACTAGACGTGCATTATATAAATAATATGAACTTAAAAACAGACATAATGATATTGTTACTGACAATAAAAATTGTACTAACAGGTCACGGAGCAAGATAGATTAAGTGAGAATAGGGGAGATCTGGATGAGTATTCTGGTAACTGGTGGTACGGGATATATAGGCAGTCACACTATAGTTGAATTACTTGAAGCCGGGTTTGATGTTATCGTCGTTGATAATCTAAGCAATAGTTCAGAAGATGTAATTGATCGTATTGAAAAAATAACTGGTAAAGATTTATCTTTTTATAACATAGACTTGTTAAATAAAAAGGCATTGGATTTAATTTTTCATGAAAACTCAATTGAAGCAGTTATACATTTTGCTGGATATAAAGCAGTTGGTGAGTCTGTACAACTACCTTTGAAATATTATCAAAATAACATAATAAGTACTTTAAACATGTGTGAAGTAATGGAAAAATACGGTGTGTATAATCTGATTTTCAGTTCATCAGCTACTGTTTATGGATATCCTGAAAGATTGCCTTTAGATGAAACTTGTTCTACCAGCGCATTAAATCCCTATGGAAGAACAAAGTTAATGATTGAGGAAATTCTAACAGATTTATCTAACTCAAATCGAAAATGGAGAATAGCTCTTCTGAGGTATTTCAACCCAGTAGGGGCACACAATAGTGGTTTGATAGGGGAAAAACCTAATGGTACTCCCAATAACCTGATGCCCTATATCACACAAGTTGCTTCTGGAAAATTGGAAAAGCTATATGTCTTTGGTGGAGATTATCCCTCAAAGGATGGTACTGGGGTTAGGGATTATATTCATGTTGTTGATTTAGCTTTGGGACATTTAAAAGCCTTGAAGAAAATCGATATATTAAGTGGAATAGAAGCTTTTAATTTAGGAACTGGAATAGGATATAGTGTTTTAGAGGTAATTGAAACATTCGAGGAAGCATCCAAGGTAAAAATACCTTACGAAATAGTTAGCAGAAGATTTGGGGATACGGGTATTTGTTATGCAAATCCTGTTAAAGCCAATAAACACTTAAATTGGTATGCAGAGAGAGATTTGTTTGAAATGTGTAAATCGGCGTGGGATTGGGAGAACACGCGAGAATTTATTTCAATTTAAAGTTTTATAGAAAGGACAATTAAATGAAAAAGGTATTATTTGTAGCAACTGTTGTAAAAAAACATATTATGGTGTTTCATCTTCCGTATTTGAAATGGTTTAAAGAAAATGGATATGAAGTACATGTTTGCGCTCATAATGACTATGAAGATAAAGAGGATTGTAAAATTCCTTTCTGCGATAAATATTATAATTTACCCTTTAGTAGATCTCCTTCAAACCTTTCAAATATAAGGTCTTATAAGTTATTAAAGGATATTATTGAAGATAATTGTTATTCTATAATCCATTGTCACACTCCAGTTGGAGGTGCCTTGGCAAGGCTAGCTGCAAGAAAATCACGAAGAAAAGAAACTAAAGTAGTTTATACGGCGCACGGCTTTCATTTTTATAAAGGAGCCCCTATTAAGCATTGGATACTATTTTATCCTGTTGAACTTTTTTTATCTAAATTTACAGACATTATTATTACAATTAACAATGAAGACTACTTGATAGCAGATAAATTTAAAAAAAATACAAGGGTTGAGTATATTCCAGGTGTCGGTATAAATACAAAAAAATTCAGACCTGATTTAAAGGATAGAAAAGATCTGGTAGAAGACTTAAATATCCCTGTAGGATCAGTAGTAATTTTGTCTGTTGGAGAGTTAAATCGTAATAAAAATCACCAAGTAATGATTAGAGCTTTAAAAAGCATAAATAAAGAAAATGTTTATTACCTTATTTCTGGTGTTGGAGAAGAATTAGAAAATCTAAGGAGTTTAGCAATAAAGTTAGGGGTTCATAATAGAGTGAAATTTTTAGGCTATAGACATGACCTAGCAGATATATATAGTCAAGTGGATATTTTTGTGTTTCCGTCATATAGAGAAGGACTATCACTTTCATTAATGGAAGCAATGTCTTCAGGATTACCGATTATTTGTTCCAATATTCGAGGCAATAATGAACTAATTATAGATGGGATAGGTGGTTACTTGTTAAATCCAAACGATGTAAATGGATTTAAAAGTAAGTTAATCAAACTAGTTGATGATTCGACATTACGCAAAAAAATGGGGCAGTACAATATTAATAAGATTAAAGAATATGACATAAATAATGTTAGGGGCCAGTTGATTAACCTTTATCAATCACTTATAACGTCAAAAAAAATTAAATCAGGACAAACAGAACAATGGACAGATGAATAAAAATAATAGAAGAGAGGAAATTTTTTTTATTATCAACAGATTGATTTCCAAATAGTAAGAATTCGAAAGTTTTTTTACCTGTAATAAAAATATCATGGGGAAATATTATAGAGCATGTATTTATTGAAAATAAGCTGTTTGGAAATATTGTTTATAAGTAATTTGCTTATCCATGTGAGAAATGAAACTTATAACACGACTGGTTATCTTTAAGGAGTACGTATGGACAAAAAAATTACTATTATTATACCCGTATATAATAAAGAAAAATTTCTATCAAAAACAATAGAGAGTGTCTTAAGCCAAAGTTATAAAAATTTTGAATTAATAATCATTGATGATGGTTCTACTGATTTAAGTTTAAAAGTAATTAATGAGTTTGCTAGAAGAGATACTAGAATCCATGTTTACACCCAACGAAATTCTGGAGTGTCAGCAGCCAGAAATAATGGAATAATGAAAGCTACTGGTACTTATATAACGTTTTTGGATGCCGACGATTTTTATGATGAGCATTTTTTACAAAAAATGCTTTTAGCTGTACAAGGGTATTATGCAGCCTTTTGTGGACATGTTTATCATTATCCTAATGGGAAAAAAATAAAAGCAAACATGAATTGGAAAGGTGAATTACTAAAGAATTATATAAATAATAAATGTACGCCTAATACTAATTCATGGATCATCGATAAGAAGTGGCTTATTGACAATCAATTATTTTTTAGTGAAGATTTAAATTGGGGAGAAGATATGCTTTTTTTTGGTACAATATTTACCAAAACTAAAAACATTAATTATTGTAAAGAATATTTAAGTAATTATAGGCTAGAAATTAGTAATTCATTAAGTGAAAATGATTTCTCAAAGATTAATAAAGAAAAAGTTTGGATTAATAGATTAGTAAAGATAATTGAAAATGAACCCCCAAGAACCAAAACAACTCAGCGGAATATTAACCTCTTATTAGAATATAGACTTCCAGCTTTAATTATATATAGATTATATAATCATAAAACATTAACAAATAAAGACGAGTTCCTATCTCTTTTCGAGGAAAACATAGAGATAATTAAAAAAGTTTCATATATAAATGGTATTAGAAGTATAAAATTAATTGTTTATCAAAGAAAATTATTTAAGTTCTATGAAAAACTTAAAGGAGAATAAACATAAGAATGTATATTTTTATAAGAAGTAATGATGTTAGTCCCGATCCTAGATTACAGAAATATATTGATTATGCTCGTGAATATAAATTGAAATATAAAATAATTGCTTGGAATAGATTGGGGCTGAATATACATAAGGAACATACAGTTTATTATAATCGAAAAGCACCTTTTGGCAGGGGCATAAAAAATATCCCATCAAAACTTGCTTGGTTTATATTTATTGTGTTCAGTTTAATTAAACATAAAAACGAATATAGTATAATACATGCTTGTGATTTAGACACAGCAATCCCTTCGTATTTTTGCAAAAAATTACTTAGAAAAAAAATGAATTTTGATGTTTTTGATTGGACAAGCTCAGATAAGAAAAAGGGCATTAATCAACTTTTAGTTTTGATTGAAAATTTTATATTTAAAAACTCTGATAACGTTATAATCTGTGAAAAATTCCGTATAAATCAAGTGCAGCAAAATAATAGACGAGATTATATGGTTTTACCGAATATACCAAGTATCAATTTTATTGAAGATAACACTTATAAATACTATGTAAATAATCTGAAGAAAGATTATAAGCTAGTCCTTAGTTATGTAGGCGTATTTGATAAAAATAGAGGTATTGAAGATCTATTAGATTTTATTAGTGAAAAACCAAAAATTTTTCTTAATATAGCTGGATTTGGATTGCTTCAACAACTGGTTGCGGAATATTCCGATAAGTATCCAAATATAAATTATGTTGGTAAAGTAGATTATAATACGGGGCTAAATATTATGTCTAATTCCGATATGATTATTGGTTTATATTATATGACAAATAAAGTACATAAATATGCTGCCCCAAATAAATATTATGAGAGTCTTTATTTAGGTGTCCCTTTAGTAACAAATGAAGGACCAGATTTTGCGAAAAAGATTATTGAAGAAGAAACGGGTTTCGTTATTAAGGAAGGTAAAGATGGATTCAAAGAAATATCAATGATCAGTAATGAGGAACGTTTAAAAAAATCACAGAAGGCTAGGAGTTGTTGGGAAAGTAAGTACTCGGACTATACAGAGAACTTTATGAAAGAGTATTTTGAAATCAAAAAGAGAACTGATTTAAATTTCAATTTTAACAAAGTATCGTATAAAACCAAATAGGAATGGTCTATGAATGTATAATTTATTTTTCTTTTTACTCTTATATATAATCTTGTTTATTTTTATTATTAGAAGTCAAAATAATATAGTGTTTAAAATATTTAATATATTACTTTTGATATTTTTAACTATTATGTCTGGCTTTAGATATAATGTTGGCACAGATTATGAAACATATAATACATGGTATTATAATTGGAATCAAATAAATATTGAGTGGGTTTACACAGGCTTAAGTTCTTTCTTTTTAAATACTAATCTCGAATTCTTTCATTTTACTTTTTTTATAGCTGCTTTTTCTAATCTAATTTTATACATAGCACTTAAAAAGTGGGATCTAACAGATAAACAAATTTCTTTAGCATTGATTCTATATAGCACAATATATATATTTTTATTTATGAATGCGATTAGGCAAGGCGTTGCTATTATATTATTATTATTAGCATTAGCTTATTTCACTCAAAAAAAACCCTTTAAATTTGGAGTGACAATGGTAATTGCAATGGGGTTTCATACTTCTGTGTTGCTTGTTCTCCCATTTATCTATCTTCTAAGAAGAAAAACAATATCATTTACTACTTTTATTATAGGAATAATTACAAGTTATTTAGTTATTATTTTTGGATTTGGGCACCAAATTATAATAACCTTATTAAATTTAACATTTTATGAAAGTAAATATCAAAATTCAGATCTTTTATTCAATACAAGTTCTAGCATATTTAGTTTAGGAGTTACATTTAAAACATTATTAGCAATTGCAGTAATTTACTATGTAAAAGAAATAAAATTCGAAAGAAAATTTGTCATTGCAATTAATTTTTACGCTATTGGTGCCATTTTCAGAATTTTTGCACTATCGACCTATTTGGTCAATAGGGTAGGATTATATTTTCAGTTTTTAGAGCTAATAGTTATTTGCTTAGTTATTAAGAAATTAAAAAACAAAAAAACTAAATACTTACTACTTTTTGTAATTATTTCAGTTAATATATTTTTATTGTATAAATCAATAGTAATTGATTCTATTAAAAATGACTACAAATATTATTGGGTGTTTGATTTTATGTAATAGAATGGCATTGACCCATTCTGAAAAGCACATATCTAATAGATTCGATAGAACCTGTAAAAATAAGTATTAAGTAGGGGGAACAATGGTAAAAGTAAGTATTATAGTGCCTATTTATAATGTAGAAAAATATCTTAAACGCTGTTTAATAAGTATTCAAAATCAAAGACTTAAAGATATACAAATCATTTTAGTGAATGATGGTTCCAAGGATAACAGTCTGGAAATTTGTAGGGAATTTGAAGCTATAGATGATAGAGTTGTGTTAATTGATAAACCAAATGGTGGTGTATCATCTGCTAGAAATGCAGGTATTATGGTTGCTGAAGGTGAATATATCGGTTTTATTGATCCAGATGACTGGATAGAACCCGAAATGTTTGAAGCTCTTTATCAACAAGGTTTGAAAAATAATGCTGATATTTGTATTTGTAACTATGTGATTGAGCAAAATGAAAAATCTATTCCTGTTATAATGGATATTGAGAAGGAGATTCTCGAAGGTAAAGAAATTATTGAAAACATTGTTGTCAATATGATTGGAAGTTCTAATTTGAACAGCGGAAGTCAAACTGTTATGGGGAGCGCGTGTAGATTAATTATTAAAAAAGATTTAATTGAAAAATATAGTTTGAGTTTTAATGTTAATATTCCACTCATGGAAGATTTGCTTTTTTGTGTAGCTGCATTTTCAAAAGCGCGAAGAGTTCAAATAATTAATGGGACATATTATCATTATTTTCAAAAAGCCAGTTCTGCGATAAGAATATATAGAAAAAATATGTTTGAGATACAATCTAATGTATTTCAAGAATTGGAAAAAATAATAAAAGATAATGGGAATACTATTATGTATAAGGAGAGATTAGATATTAGATACGTAAATTTGGTATTAGATTCTATATCAAATGAGGTTAAAAAAGGAAATCGTAAGCGAATAAAAGAAAGAATTATAACTATAAAAAGACTATGTGAAAATCAAAAACTAAAAATCATTATAAATAAAATTAATAGTAAAGGATATACAATAAGAAAAAAGATTGTATTAAATGCAATTAAAAAAGAATACGCTTTATTTTTATATTTTTATTACAGCGCTTTATTAAAAATTACTGATATAAAGAATTAAAGATATAAGATTTATTTCGTATCTAGTATTAAAAGTATCTTGTCCTTAATTATAGACCATGGAGGATTATATGAGTGAACTTGTTTCAATAATAATACCTATATATAATGTTGAAGATTATCTACATCGATGTGTTAATTCTATATTAGATCAAACATATAAGAACCTTGAAGTTATCTTAGTTAATGATGGTTCTCCTGACCGGTGCGGGGAAATCTGTGAAGAATACGCAAAATTAGATAAAAGAGTGAAAGTATTACATAAAAAAAATGGTGGGCTATCAGATGCTCGGAATGCAGGGATTGAAATTGCTCAGGGTGAATATATCTCGTTTGTCGATAGCGATGATTGGGTCCATAAGGAATATATTGAGAAGCTATATCAGTTACTAAAAACAACAGACTCAGATATTTCAGTATCCAACTTCATCAGAACTTCAACAGAAAATACTCAAGGTGAAATTTCGAAAGAAATAATTTATGAGTATTCTAATAATGAAGCACTAGAGCAATTTTTAGATAAATTCTATGTTCAGATGGTTATAGCATGTGGGAAATTATATAAAAGAAAATTATTTGAAGATGTACGCTTTCCTGTAGGAAGGATACATGAAGATGAATTTACAACGCACAAATTGATTCATAAGGCAAAAAAAATCATACTCACTTCAGCTCAATTATTATACTACTGGCAAAGAAACGATAGTATTATGGGAAGTGGTTTTAATATTAAAAACAGACTTCATGCTATAGATGCCTTTAGGGAAAGAGCGGAGTTCTTTGAAAAGGTAGGGCTTACGGACTTAAGTAATAAAACTTATAAAGAGTTATTTTTTATTTATATGGATGTTAATAAACGAAAAAACCTATTTGAAGATAAAATAATGAAAGAAAATTTTAACAGAAATTTCATCGATTTTAAAAAAAAACTTCGAAATATCAATCAGAATGTGAAATTCAAATTATTTTATGAGTCTTATTTTATAGTGCCAAAAACAATGGAATTGATCTATAGATTATACGTTAAATTAAGACTCCGGTGAGTATTCCGGTAAGTTATTTGTCAATTAACCACAATGAAATAGATAATTATTATCTAAAAAGAAGGTATCTTTTTTTATGTTTAAGAAGCAACTTAGTATTAATTTAATAGCAAATGCTATGTCTTTTTCTATAAGCGTTGGTATTAGTTTTGTACTGACTCCTTTTTTAATTAAATATATTGGAAAAGAAGCATTTGGATTCTTTCCACTGGCTAATAACTTTGTAACATATATTAATTTATTAGTAATTGCATTAAATTCGATGGCTGCAAGATTTATTATGTTAGAAATTATGAAGAAAGATAAGCATCGAGCAAACATATATTTCAACTCGGTTTTATATTCAAATATCGTCATGGTAATAGTGTTGATCATACCACTTTCTTTAATTATTATTTTCATAGACCACATTTTAAATACTCCGATTGATTTGGTTAATGAAATCCGAATTCTTTTTGGATTAATATTTTTAACATTTTTGATATCTGTATTAGGGTCTGTGTTTAATGTCGCTACTTTAGCAACAAATCGAATTGATTTGCGGTCATATCAAGAAATTATTCAAAATGGATTAAAGGCCTCATTATTTATTATCCTATTTACATTATTAACTCCTTCTATTATTTATGTGGGGGTTGTCAGTCTGAGTGTTAGTATTATAGGTATTGCTATTTCATTGTACTTTACTAAAAGACTTCTACCTGAGATAAAGTTTTCAACGTCTTATTTTGATTTAAAAGCAGTTAAAGAACTTTTAAGTTCTGGAATTTGGGGTTCTTTTAATCAGCTAAGTGTTATTTTATTGACTGGGTTAGATCTTTTATTAGCAAATATCTTTTTTGGAGCTGCAAAAGGGGGAGAGTTTTCAATTTCTCAGACCGTTCCCTTATTTATTAGTTCTTTAATAGGAATGCTAGTAGGTGTGTTCATTCCCCCTATAGCAGCTCATTACGCTAAAGAAGACACTAATGGAATGCTAAAAGAGATTGATTTTTCAGGGAAAGTCTTGCTCATATTAATAAGTGTTCCAATTGCCGGTTTCATTGTTTTTGGTGAGGAATTTTACCAACTTTGGGTTCCGAGTGAAAACTCCAGTTTTCTTCATTTTTTGTCGATTATTATAATCTCACCATTTTTTATCAGCGGGGCAATCAATGTATTATTTAATGTAAATACGATCTTAAATAAAGTGAAGATCCCTTCAATTATTTTATTTTGTACGGGAGTTTTGAATATATTATTAGTACTTATTCTAATAAATTTTACAGATTTAGGTCTTTTAGCAATTCCAATTTCAAGTGTAATACTAAGTTGTATTCGAAACCTAACTTTTACACCAATTTATACAGCGAAATGTTTAAAAGTAAAATGGTATACTTTTTACGGATTAATAGCAAGGAATCTTATAACAATTATCATTTTGGTAGTAGTTTTTTACTCAATTAAACAGTTATTAGCTATAGATACGTGGATGAAATTAATTACTACAGCAGTGATTTGTGGCTGTCTAGGGATTATAATCAGCTTGGTTTTAGTGCTTAATAAATCACATTTTAAAATGCTGTTAAATTTAGTGAATAGTAAATTAAGATGAAGTGAAAGGTGTATGTTTGGTAGTCTTAAATTGTTTTTTAATTCCTACTACTGAGTTTTTGATTATCAGACCTTATAAATGATGTGCAGATGATGTGGTTCTTATGTTTGAGTTACAATAATATTTAACATTTCTATTGCTTTCAAATAGCGAAGGGAGAAAAAATGAAAAATAATCGTGTTTATATTTGTTTTACTTACTACCATGTACTAGTCACTCTAGTCAAAGAAATTTCTAATATCGGTGAGGCGGATATTGTGATTTGTGATACCATTCCCGGATATATGAAGTTATTTCATTCCCTTAAAGGAACGCGGAGTTTTAAAAATGTGTACACATTTAGTGAGAAAAAATATAGAAAAAGTAATGTAGAGAAAAGAAGATTTAGTAAAATAGAGTTAGTATTTACAAATTATAAATATAAAAAAATGATTAAACCTAATTTTGAATTAAAAAAGAATACCTATAAAGAAGTTAATATATATAATGATTGGACATACTTAGGCTATTATCTAAGAGCAAATAGAATATATTATAATTTATTAGAAGATGCAATGGATTCTTACAAGGTTTTAAAAAATTATATAGAAATTGATTATAAAAAATCTTTAAGAAATAGAATATTTGGTTTTGTATATGAAACTTTATATTTTCACGGTAAATCTAAATACTCTAAAATTGTAGAAGTTAATAATGAAAAAGATCTCGAAATACCTAGAGAAAAGATTAGGGTAAAAGATAAAAAAGAAATGTTTAGCAAATTGACAGAGGAACAAAAAAAACAAATATATATGATTTTTACAATGGACGATGATGAAGAGTCATCATTGCATGGAGACAGTGTTCTCATTCTGAGTCAACCCTTGTTTGAGGATGGAATTGTCCAAACTAAAGAGATTCAAAGAAAAGTTTATCAAGATATAATTGACGCCTACTGCGATGATCTAAATATTTTTATAAAACCGCATCCCAGAGATAATTTTAATTATCGAGATAATTTCATTAACGTTCGTGTAATGAATAAAGATTTACCTTCGGAAATTTTAAACTTCAATCCAAATATTAAATATAAAAAAGCAATTACTGTTACTTCTACGTCATTAAATAGTATTGATTTTGTGGATGATAAGGTTTATTTTGGATTTGAATGGCTTAGAAAATATCAATAGAAATAATTCATATTCATAGAAGTTTACCTGTTAAGAATATGTGGATCTATGCTATGTCAATATCCTGGACATAAAAATGATTAGTTCTTGTCAGAAGCTACATCTATATATGGAGAATCGTTCTGTAGCGAAACTACCAATAACTAATTGATCGTGGTGGCTTAGCATTCTTGTTACAGAGGTTGTCACGCGCTTCTATTTTGGTAGCCGTAAAGCAGGACCATATTTCTTTGTGGTTGTGGATTGATCTCTTCTGCTTTCATGATGCGCTGAACATGTATTTAGCTAACAGAAAAACCATACTTTTTGAGAATGTGATGAATTTTAGGTAAGCTCTAGCACCTTTACTCTCCTCATGAATGTGTTTTTATCCTCTCTAAAATAACTTCGTATATACGAAGCTATTACTTTTATGGAAGGATTGATAATAAGTAATTCTGTACACTTCGAGTTCTTCACATAAAACTTGAACAGGATAGTATTCCTTCTCCTGTTTAATATGGACGATAATCTTTTGGCAGATCAATTTTTAGTGAATATAATTATAGGCTATTTTAAGATGTCTACCTCCTGATGAAAGCGAATATCCCTTTGAATTTCGGATGTTTCAGCCGGTTAAAATCAGCCTCTAATTTCAATGGGAAAGTGATCCATATTCCAAATTTTTGTTTCATACTGGCCACACAATTCTCTATTTATTAGAATGAGACTTAACTAACTTGGTCCTTTCATTTACTAGTCCACTGAGTTATCTTTAGAATGCATTTACCTATTGAATGAGATGAAATATTTAATGTCGAGCAATGCTGGTAAAATAAAATAAAAGAAAGAGAAAGAGGATGTTTTATGAAAACTGTAGCTTTTGTACCTATAAAGCTTAATAATGAGCGTTTACCTAACAAGAATATTAAACCTTTCGAAAATGGGGAGCCTCTATTAAATTATATCTTAAAAACTTTAGTGAATATAACAGATATCGACGAGGTTTATGTTTATTGTAGTAATGAAAAGGTATGTGACTTTTTACCACCGGGGGTTAATTTCCTTAAAAGAAGTGAAAATCTTGACAGATCAGAAACAAAAATAAATGAAGTTATCAGTTCATTTATTAATGATGTGGATGCGGATATATATATATTATCACATGTCACAGCTCCCTTCGTAAAAGAAGAAAGTATAAAAATTGGAATACAAAAAGTCTTAAATGAGGGTTATGATTCAGCCTTTGCAGTTCAGAAGATACAAGAATTTTTGTGGAAAGATAATAAACCCTTAAATTATAATCCTAGTAGTATTGCTAGAACACAAGACTTAGAACCATACTATTCCGAAACATGTGGATTTTATGTTTTTGAAAAAGAAATTTTTGAAAATCACAACAGAAGAATAGGGTTTAACCCTTATTTAGTAGAGGTTAGCAAAATTGAAAGTATAGATATTGATGTTAAAGAAGACTTTGATATAGCAAACGCTATTCACAACTTTTTCTTAAGAAGATAAATTATGGAGGGTTTACATAATGGCGAAAATTAAAATTCTTGATTGTACTCTTCGTGACGGAGGATATATTAACGATTGGAATTTCGGTGAAAAAACAATAAAAAAGATTATTTCGAAATTATCACAGTCAAATATTGATATTATTGAATGTGGTTTCATAACTAGCGTGGAATTCGATCAGAATAAATCGTTATTCGACAGTATAGAAAGAATACGTAATTATATTGAACCAAAAAATGAAGATATTTCTTATGTTGGAATGATAGCACAACCTTACCCACCAATCGAATCAATTTCAATTTGTGATGGTAATTCAATTGATGGTATACGTGTTACTTTCCATGAAGATGAAATAGAAGAAGCACTAATTTACGGTAAACATTTAATGCAAAAAGGGTATAAAGTGTATATTCAACCAGTAGGGACAACCAGTTACTCTGATTCAGCCCTATTGGAATTAATACACAAAGTGAATGATTTGAAGCCATATGCTTTCTATTTAGTAGATACACTTGGTATTATGTATAAGAATGATCTGTTAAGAATGTTTCATCTTCTTGATAATAATCTGGAGGAATCAATATCTATAGGTTTTCATTCTCATAATAATTTACAATTATCTTTTTCTAATGCACAAGAACTTTTAATGTTGCTTACAAAGAGAAATATAATAATAGACTCTTCTGTTTTTGGTATGGGTAGAGGAGCAGGTAATTTATGTACAGAGTTAATAACTCACTACGTAAATAAAAATATAGAGGAAAAATATAATACAATTCCGTTATTGGAAATTTACGATGAACACCTAAGCAAAATATCAACTGATATACAATGGGGCTATTCCATGCCATATTATATTGCAGCGGTGAATAATTGTCATCCTAATTATGCATCACATTTGTTAAATAAGCAGACGATTTCAATAAAGTTAATAAACACTATTCTAAAACAACTTCCAGATGAGAAAAGGGATTTGTTCGACAAAAATTATATTGAAGATTTGTATATTAGTAATCAAATTCATTTTGTAAACGATTCACATAGTCTGGAAACTATTAAGAACTTAGTTGACAAAAAGAAAATACTTATCCTTGCACCCGGAAGGTCTATTGAAACGCACATGGATAAAATAAATAATTTTATAAAGGAACACAATCCTTTTGTTATCAGTGTTAATTTTATTCCTGATTCTTATAAATGTGATGCTCTATTCATTAGCAACTTAAAACGATTTGAAAATATGTCTGACACGATTAATGAAAGGTCTAGTAAGACTACAATTATTACAACTTCAAATATCATTACTTCTGATAAATATTCATCATTAGTAGTGAATTATTCTGATTTACTTGTTGATAACTCAGCAATATCAGACAACGCAGGTTTAATGTTAATAAACCTATTGCAAAATATCTCCATTAATAGTATAAATCTAGCTGGGTTTGATGGTTTCAGTCTGGATAAATCATCCAATTATTATTCTGCAGAAATAGTTAATAACGCAGAATCAGAAAATCTTGTAAAGAAAAACGAAGCTATTACCAATTATTTAATTAATATTAACAAAAATATGGAAGTTTGTTTTTTGACAGATTCAGTATATACAAATATTTAAAAGGTCCAAATAAGGAATATTTTTGAGGTGAAGTTTATGACAGAAAATGAAGTCCGTATTTTTTTAAACGGAGTTTGTGATTTAATTACGACCAACCTAAATCAAATTGAAAAAACTAGATATGACATTACATTCAAATCAGATGATACACCTGTTACTAAGTCAGATATTTTTATTGAAGAATTAGTACATAATTATGTACGAAAAAAAATACCTAATGTAGTATTTATTGGAGAAGAATCATTTAATAATGAAACTGTATTAACTGATGGGTATGTAGTTTTATTGGATCCGATTGACGGTACGGAGAATTTTTGTTCCGGCATGAAGGAGTGGGGAGTATCCTTTGGGTTATGGAAAGGAGATTCTTTTCTAGGAAGTTTCTTATTATTGCCTGAGTTGGGAGTTAAACTTTTGTCCGGTGATAAGGTGGAACCAATTCAGTCTCGTATAACTGGCTTATCATCATCAATTTCTGATTCAGTTAGAAATATTATGAATGAGCCTGGTGAATATCGAATTATGGGGTGTGCAGTATATAATCTTTATAATGTTATTCGTGGTTCTTACTGTAGATTTATTAATCCTGAAGGTGCATATGCTTGGGATCTTTTGCCGGGAATTATGCTTGCTTTAGAACAGGGGTGTCGTGTTATTCTTGATGGTGAAGCGTATAATGGTGAATTTCTTGATCCCAAAAACAAATATATAGTTGATATACAGCGTTAATGTTATACCATTTAGTTTTGTTTCAAATGAAATAAAACGGAACAAATTTTAATGATTATCTTAGTAACTGGCGGTGCTGGGTACATAGGTTCACATACGTGTGTTACATTGCTTGCACTGGACATACGGTGATTGTAACTGATAATCCTTGCAATAGTAAGGCAAATCAATTGATAATATACACTTCCCTCTAAAAAAATTTCAAATCAACGGTTTAATCGGTAAATTTTGCTATCCACTGTGTAACCGAATTGTCGGTAAATAGAATATTCAATTAGGTCAGGTGCGCTACGCAGTCACCGCTGGAACCTGGTCATCATTGATGACATTATGTATATGGCCATGGATCAGCGAGAAGCCACTCTCTTCTTTCAATTGATCCATCAACTCAATGAGCAGAGCTCTTTGATCTTGATGTCCAATCGAAGCCCTGACGAGTGGACGGAAGTTGTTGGTAACCAAGGAATGATGACTGCAATTTTAGACCGCTTATTACTTGGTGTTGAGGCCATTCACATGAACAATGAAAGCCATCGATTATAATATCAACAAAGTATCTTTAAAGATTAAAAAGTGATCCAGAGTTAATAAGCAAAAAGTGTCCAATGGGGATTGACGATTACAGTTGTCAGTTGACATAGAACCCCGGCGAGCATTGCATCTTAGTTGTTATACTGCACGGAGATAACGGTAGTGAAGCTATAAACAATATATTGATGAAACACACTAACCAACCATCTGCGTACATCAGTCCATAATTATTACATTTGCAATTCCATCAAATGAATACTTTTTTGGGGAATTAATAATATCCATGTACGCTGCTTTTAATTATAAGAGGCAGAGAGGTCAAAGTGGGTACTGGACGGCGAAATGGTGTTATAGGATGTCTAATTGTCCAATTCCCTTCAAATCTTACATAACTTTCCCAATTTGTAATCGTGATGATCCGCATCCCATTCATGAATTCTTCTGTTAAAAACACTAGCAAGGCAAACTTTTTTATAATTAACCGGAGTTTTGCGACCAGCATATGTGTCCCTAACACTTGGACAAGTGAGTGAAAAGAAATCACCATTTGTCCAGGCCGTATCGTATACAATTTACCATCGTACTCCTACTGGTTTTCTTCGGTATTTGCCAACAGTAGCAATTTCACCAAGATTTCTCTCTCCTCAACTGTTGCCTCTGGCCAAATCTTCTCTTGTTGTAGTGCTGAAATTAATTCTACCCATTCCTTAATCATTGTTATTCCCCTTTCTATTATGAACAGTCCCTTCACTCTTTATATAGAGTGAAGTTTTGAAAAGGGATACTTTCGGGGAAAGGAAAAATGATCAATGCAAACTGACTGATTGGAAAGTATTGTAATTGGGGCTGACGTTAGTGGTATAATAGTAATTAATAAAACTGGAGGTAAATAAATCTGGGGAGTTGCTATGAAGATATTCCGTACCAATGGTAAGGGGAACAACCAAATTGGCGGTGGAATTGCCAAGGAAGGCGTACATATCGCTAGTTCGATTGTGTTCATGCAATTTAATACGGTATGATATTTGCATGCATGCATTAATATCCAGCAATGAACGTATAGCGTATCTCAGGCTTTATGAGTATTCGAATATCAGATCACTAATGTTAAACGTTGACTTTAAATAAATGTGCTTTTCAATACTCAACACATAGTGAGTCTGATTTAATGTTTTAAACTTGTTGGAGGTTAATAATGAAAGCACATACACTAAAATGTACTAATTGTAATGCTGCTCTCGAAATCGAAGACGGTATTGATACTTTTTTTTGTAAATATTGCGGTCATAAAATGATCTTAGAAGAATTAAGTGAAGCATCTATTAACGCAAAAGTTCAAATAAAAAAATGGAATATAAAGAGCGAATGAGAGATAAACAGTACGAACAGGAGCGTTATAAAATTAATAACAAGGAAAAATATAAAAGTAATGAGAACATGAGAAAACTAATAAGTAGTGTTATTGCTATGTTAGTAGTTATTGTGTTATGTGTGCTGGTATTTGGGTCTGCATATGTTAGATCCATAAAGGAAGAAGAAAAACTCGAGGCTAAGATTGATGAAATAATGATAGATATTGATAATCGGAATTACGATGAAGCGTATATCAAAGCAAATTCATTGCACTATACTTCAGATTGGTCGAATGAAATTGAGGACAAATGGGATAATACCAGGAAAGCATTATTAGAAAAAATTGAACAGGCAGAGAAATAAAGTTTTGAAAATCACGTTCATGGCAATTTCTTAAATCGGTTAAATAATAAATGAAGCTTCTGAACCAGCATTGATAGGATTATAGCAGATCAATAGAGCCATTTATAAAGAAGGCAATAACGTCAAATATATTATTTAGGAGAATTTCTGTTAGAGGTTTTTTCGGGGACTTGAACAAAATGAGCCCTCTTGGTATGATGCGGGTTGTCAAATCTGCACGAATTAACCCCTAATTTAAATACCAAGGAGGACTCATCATGAATTTTACGCAAAACGCTAAAATTAATCAAGTCCTGATAAAACACTGGTAATAGGAATGGACATCGCCAAGCGCACGCATTACGCCTGCATGGTCGATGAACGGGGCCTGATCCTTAAGAAGTCGTTCCCTGTCCATCAATCAAGATAAGGATTTAAATACTTCCACAAGTGCATTCTCACCGCCAAGAAACAATTCGGTAAAACCAATGTCATCATCGGCATCGAGCCAACCGGCCACTACTGACTCAACTTGGCCTACTTTTTAGACGATCCTACATATACGCTTCATTAAATATGATAGTGTGCCTTTTTGTGAAGCCTTTTGACAATTGCTCTCCTAACTCATCGGACGTAATAAACAGGGCGTTATAGCCTTTGGCTAACACTTCAAATCCAAACCCGATGGAGAGATGTGTCTTTCCCAACCCCGGTGGGCCTAGTATGTTGCGGTTATCTCCATTTGAAATAAAGCGGCAGGTACATATCTCTCTGACGCGTTGCTCACTAACAATAGAACTTATTACCTGTATTTGATAAAAATAAAATGATGTTTACAAGCCCCCATCTATTTTAAGGCGGGGGCTATTTTACGTTTTTGGAAAATGTCGTGTTGTTTTAGGGTTAAATAAAGGAGCGTGCATTGATCGAAAGATTGTAAGTCAATATTCAATAATTGCTGTAGCTGCTGGAGTCTGTAAATAAGGGTGTTCCGGTGAACGTAGAGCTTCTTTGAAGCTTGGCTCATATTCAATTGTTCTTCACAATAAACAATGAAGCTCTCGATGAGGGCTGGACCGTTTGGATGAATATTTAGCTTTTCAATGTGTTTTTCAAGTACTTGTCCTAGAGGGAGTTTTATTTCTTGGACAAGAGCAAGGGATAATAATTCCCAGTTATCAATGGAAACAATAGGCTTTTTCCAATTATTACGTTTTGCGATGGTTAAGGTTTTTATTAAATGTTCACAGGACTGACTAAGCCCCTCAAGTGTTGAATAGCAATCACTATAAAGCATTACAACTTCACCTTTTAACTTTCTGCTTTTTAAAAAAACTTGCAAAGATTCATAGGCAAATTCTAATTTCTTATTTATTCCGTTTGTGTCATTACTGGTAACATGCTTCAGAATAATCCACTGATCCGTATTCACCGGAGCAACAATATCCTTCTCATTATCAACGAAAAGAGTTGTTAAATAAATAAATAGATCACGTTCCGTTTTGTTAAATGTCCGCTCCTGTTTAGTACAAAGCAACCAATTAAACGATAATGGAATCTCCAATAAGATGCAGCGCCTTGATAGATCTAGCGGAAATCCAAGCGTTTTTGAGAAATTTAAAATTTCTTGGGAATTTTCTTCTTTATTGTAGCTTAATAGCCGATGAATAAAATCTCTCATTGTTTCCATTTGCATGGCTACTGTATTAGAGCGAAAGCTTTCCATAAGAAGCATTTCAATGTGCGCCTGCACGAACTGTACATATCGCTCAATTAACAAAGGATCCCCTATGAGGCCGAGCATCCCTACTGTTTGTTGTTGGAAATGCAATGGTATAGCAATTCCAGGCAATACATCATTAAACAGGGCAACTCGTTCTTTTGAGAAAAACATTGTTTTGCCCGACTTTGTTACTTGCACACCTACATCGTGGCGAGAACCGAGGCGCTTGATATCTGTACTACCAATAATAATTCCAGACTTATCCGTTAAGATGATTGGAATATTCAAGATTGAAGAGACCTGCTCGACAACTGATTGAGCAATTTGCTCAAAATACTGCATATTATCCCTCCCTATAGTATTTTTTCTCGTTAATAAATACGTTCAGAATATTTCTACTAGATATAATATACTGTGTTCTCATCCTAATTGGAATGCCAATTTTTTTATTTTGAGGTAAAAAGTTATAAATATTTTTCCTGACTGAATAATTTTCACAAAAAGAACTGTCGTTAATCAATTATGCAACCTGCCTAGTGTATTAGTAACTGACTAACACACCATAGATTATCAGATATTATGAATCCTATTCATTGCAATTCACTATAATTAACAAATAATTTTGTGCATAATGAACATTCAGTTATTTTGTTGTTAAAAGTATACTATGTGAAAGATCAGATTGATTGATCGAGTGTTTCTATTGATAGATAAAGCTAGGGGGGCATCGAGGCTTATGCCGAAGGATAACAAATTATAATTATTTTTATTTTTTACTTTTTGCCTTAAGAATTTTCCCTTAAACAAGATGTTTCCTGTGTTCGAGTCAATGATAAGTATTCAGAGGAGGAAAGTTATGATTAAATACACGTTAAAAAGATTTTTAATAGGGATGCTAACGGTGTTCTTTTTAATCACTTTAGTCTTCTTTTTAATGAAAATACTGCCGGGTGGACCGTTTGATTCTGAACGTGTAACAGACGATAAGGTTATTCGAATTCTCGAAGAAAAATATAATCTTGACAAACCTATAGGGGTTCAGTATGTCCTTTATCTAAAAAATGTTGCCGTCGGAGATTTGGGTGAGTCCTTCAAAAAGATTGGAACAACGGTAACCAGTATCATTGTGAAATTGTCTCCAATTACAATGAAACTCGGGGTTGTCTCATTCTTTTTATCAATAATATTGGGGGTTGGTCTTGGAATCATTTCAGCCTTGACGAAAAAAAAGTGGCTGCAAAGCTTAATAATTGCTATTTCTACAGCTGGAATATCTATTCCCGGTTTCCTATTAGCTTTGTTTTTCATTTACTTTTTTGCTCTTCAATTAAATTTACTACCAATTATAGGGTTGAGCACATGGAAACATTATATTATGCCATCACTGGCTTTAAGTTTTTTTCCGATAGCCTATATATCACGTCTGATTCGCTCATCCTTAAGTGAGGTTATGCTCCAAGACTTTGTCATAATGGCGCGGTCAAAAGGAGTTACGCGGAATACCGTGATCGTTAAACATGCGATGAAGAACGCGATTATTCCAACTGTAACTTATATGGGACCAATGATAGCGTACCTCATGACAGGAAGCTTTATTGTAGAAACAATCTTTGCAATCCCGGGAATTGGAAGGGAGTTTGTCTACTCGATAAGTGGAAGGGATTATCCAGTAATCCTTGGTTTAACAATATTTATTGGTACATTTATTGTCCTTATGAATTTCATCGTAGATATAATTATTGCATTTATTGATCCTCGAATAAAACTTGAGTAGTGATAAGGAGGGTGTTCAATGGTTGTTACAAAGGGAGTCAAGGCTAATGAGGAATTAGAGCTTACTAAAGATCTCTTCGGGAAACTACCAGATAAGGAAAAGAACTCAGAGTTTATAGCAGTAGAAAGTAAGTCCTATTTGGCGGATGCGTGGACCAGGTTTAGGCAAAACAAAGTGGCTACAATTAGCTTGACTGTGTTAGCTATAATAATCCTGCTCGCGATTTTCGGACCGATATTATCGCCGTACACATATGATGGACAGGACCTTGAGAACACCAATTCACCGCCATCTTCTGAACATATATTTGGGACTGATAAATTTGGTCGCGATATATTTGTGCGAGTGATGTACGGAGCCAGAATCAGCCTTACAGTTGGGTTTGTTTCAGCTTTTATAAATCTGGTTGTAGGTATAGTATACGGTGGAATATCAGGGTATACGGGTGGAAGAACTGACATGATAATGATGAGAATAATTGACATTTTATATGCAATTCCATCAATTTTATATGTTATTTTAATCATGTTACTCTTTGGTCCAAATATTATATCAGTATTAGTTGGAATTTGTCTATCCTCATGGGTAGGTATGGCAAGAATTGTAAGGGGGCAGGTCCTCTCCCTAAAACAGCAAGAATTTGCAATGGCGGCGCAAGTTATCGGAGCGAGCAAAATCCGTATTTTACTAAAACACCTCATTTTAAACAGTATGGGACCAATCTTAGTAACGATGACATTTATCATTCCAGATGCAATATTTACTGAGGCATATTTAAGCTTTTTAGGTGTCGGTATAGCTGCACCTATGGCTAGCTGGGGGACACTCGCACAAGATGCCCGTAATGTTCTTGACAGTTACCCAATTCAAATGTTCTGGCCAGTAGCTGCTATTTGTATAACGATGTTTGCTTTAAACTTTATCGGTGATACATTGAACGATGCCTTGGACCCAAAGAAAAAGTGAGGAATAGCAACCACTGAGTGCTAAATACAAAGTTAATAGGGGAGAAAAGTATGCCAATCCTGGAAGTTGAAAATCTCAGTACGGAATTTAATATTCAGAATGGTGTCGTCAAGGCTGTACGTGGCATAAGTTTTCATGTTGATAAGGGGGAAACCATAGGAATAGTTGGCGAATCCGGTTCTGGAAAAAGCGTATCAATGTTATCGATAATGGGCTTATTAGCAGATAGCGGAAGGGTTGTAGATGGGAAAATAAGATTTGATGGGAAAAATATATCAAGTTCTAATTGTAATACAAAGAAAAAAAGGAAAGATTATGAGAAAAAGATGCAATCGATACGTTGCAATGAGATTAGTATGATCTTTCAGGACCCGATGACTTACTTAAACCCCCTTCTTCGCATAGACACACAAATAGTGGAGCCTATTAAATTGCATTTAAAACTTTCCCATAAAGATGCAATTCAAAAAGCGGTTAGTCTTTTGGAACTTGTTGGCATTCCGAGTCCCGAAGAACGCTTAAAACAATATCCCCATGAACTGTCCGGGGGAATGCGTCAACGAATCATTATTGCAATTGCTTTAAGTTGCAACCCCAAACTAATTATTGCAGATGAACCAACCACTGCATTGGATGTAACAATCCAAGCACAAGTATTAGATTTAATCAAAGACTTAAAAGCGAAACTCAATACATCAGTCATTATGATTACTCACGATCTTGGCGTTGTGGCGTCGATGTGCACAAGAATAATGATCATGTATGGAGGACAAATTGTTGAACAAGGAACGGATAGAGAGATCTTCTATTCCCCCAAACATCCCTATACAAAAGGTTTATTAAATAGTATCAATAACCCGACAGATACTAAGAAGAAAAAATTAATTCCCATTCCGGGATCACCACCGGATCTACTTAAACCGCCTATAGGATGTCCATTTGTCGATCGCTGTACAGAGGCAATGTATATATGTAAGAGTCACCCGCCACGGGTAGAAGCATTTTCGGATACACATCAGATTGCTTGTTGGTTACACCATCCAATGAGTAATAAAGGCGGTGAATCCCTTGTCTGAAAATATTTTAGAAGTTAGAAATCTAAAGAAGTACTTTGATATTACAAAGGGAATATTCTCTCCTAAAAGGGAAGTAAAAGCTGTCGATAATGTAACATTACATTTGAAAGAAAAAGAAACTCTAGGGCTTGTAGGAGAGTCAGGGTGTGGGAAAAGCACCTTGGGCAGAACTATCATAAGAATTTATGAGCCTACCGAGGGACAGATTTTATATAAAGGTGAAGATATATTGAAAATGAAAAGAGAGAGATTTCTACAGTATCGAAAGAGAATGCAGATGGTTTTCCAGGATCCATATGCCTCTTTAAACCCTAGATTAACTATAGGAGAAATAATTAGGGAGCCCATGGACATTTTTAAACTTTACAACAAAAAGGAGCGTGAAGAAAAAGTACAAGAGCTAATTAACGTTGTTGGTTTAAAACCTGATCACATTCGAAGGTTTCCTCATGAATTTTCTGGTGGACAGCGTCAAAGAATTGGAATTGCTCGGGCGTTGGCCCTTGAACCTGAATTGATAATATGCGATGAGCCTATTTCTGCACTTGACGTATCCATCCAGGCACAAATCATAAACTTACTTGAAAAACTTAGGGAGGAAAGGGGACTATCCTATTTATTTATAGCACATGACTTAAATATGGTTAACTACATTAGCCATAAGATTAGTGTGATGTATCTTGGAAATATTGTTGAATCAGGCAGTAGTGACGATATTTACAATACACCTATGCATCCTTACACTCAAGCGCTATTATCGGCGGTTCTGATACCAGATCCTGATATTTGTAAGACTAGAAATCGGATACATCTACAAGGAGAAATCCCTTCGGCAATGAACAAGCATACAGGATGCCCTTTTAGTTCACGTTGTCCATATGTAATGGGAAAATGCCTGAACATAAATCCATCTTTAATTGAAGTGGATGGGCGACAAATCGCTTGTCATCTTTTTGAGAATTAAACCCTTAAAAGTATGACCAACTATTGCAGCTGTTAAAGAGATTTTGAATTCATATAAGCTGTTAACCGTTTAAGTATTAAAAAAATGGAGGATTCAGTTTAACCTTTGACCTTTGATATATCTTCTCTTTTGGAGTTGTCGTTCCAATGTAATCAGGTAACATAAGGCGGCAAAAATAATAAAAATAAGGGGAATTATACAATGAGAAAAGTTTGGTATTTCATGACTATTATCGCAGCCCTTTCTATTATTCTTACGTTGATAGGATGTTCAGATACATCAGAAAAAGTTGAAGATGGGAATGAAGTGGGAAGTAAAGACACTGGAACAGCTACAGGGAAAAAAGAACAGGTTCTTAAGGTGGGATTAGCAGGGGACCAAGGGGGGTTCGACCCTGCAACAGGGACCACAGATACACCACAGCAGGTTATTGGTAACGTTTATAAAGGTTTATTCAGTATAGCGGAAGATGGAACGATGAAGAATGAAATAGCGGAAAGTTATGATGTAAGTCCAGATGGAATGGTGTACACTTTCAAGCTTCGTAGTGATGCAAAGTGGAGCGATGGTGTGCCGGTAACAGCTGAGGACTTCGTATATGGATGGACACGCAATTTGGTTCCCGAATTAAAAGCTAGTTATGCAGATTTGATGGACAGTATAAAGAACTTTTCCAGCGTTATGGCCGGTGAAATGGACCATTCTGAATTTGGGGTTAAAGCGCTAAATGATACGACGTTTGAGGTGACATTAAGCCGTATCCAGCCCTATTTTGTTCAATTGACAACGTTCAGTCCGTTCTACCCAGTACGTGAGGATAAAGTTCCGATGGATTCGTCAGCATGGTCAGCAGAGAATGTTAGCGACATTGTAACAAATGGACCCTTCAAGTTTCAAGAATACAATGTGAATGACAAAGTAGTTCTTGTTCCAAACAAAGAATATTATAATTCCTCAGAAGTAGTACTTGATCGCCTTGAATTTTATTTTATCCCAGATCCGCAAGTAAGCGCTGCTGCATTCAAGAATGGTGAAATAGATATGGCGTTCTCTGTACCTCAGGATGTAAATGATACACATAAAGAAAAAAATGAAGTTAAAAGATTTCCATACCTTTCTAATATGATCATTAATTTTAATGTTAATCATGAAGCGTTTTCTGATAAGAAAGTTCGAGAAGCTTTTAATATTGGGATAAACCGTAAACAGCTTACGGATATTATTGGCGGAACTACCCAGCCCCTTTACGCACTGGTTCCTGCGGGATTAACAAATCCTTCAACCGGTAAGGATTTTAGGGAAGAGGGCGGGGATTTAATTATCGAAGATATAGAAAAGGCAAAAAATCTTTTAGCTGAGGCAGGATATCCAAATGGTGAAGGATTTCCTGTAACTACTTATCTTTATAATAATGATAACCAGATGCATATCGATATTGCACAAGGTTTACAAGGAATGCTTAAAAAGAACTTGAATGTTGATATCGAGTTAAAAGGAATGGAATTTGCGACATTTAGAATAGATCGTAATTCTGGAAACCATGATTTTGTTCGCCATGGAACCTCAGCGGATTATGCTGATCCTACTACATGGTTAAAACTGTATATGTCATCTACACAATATATCCAGGACCTTTCTGGCTATAGCACCCCTGAGTATGATGAACTGGTGGAGGAATCAGAATTAACACTTGACCCGGCAAAGAGGTTCAAAATATTGCATGAAGCTGAAGAAATTATTGTAAACGAATTTGTTTGGTTACCAATACTAACCAATGACAAGTTGCTGTTAGCTAAAGATTATGTGAAGAATTTCTATGCAACTTCCAGTGGGGCAATCGTTATTTCTGAAGCAAACGTTACTGATAAATAATTTATAGGAGAATAAACAGATGAAAAATCTTACATGGATAGGTACTGGGGTGATGGGAAGCCCCATGGTTGGGCATTTGATAGACAATGGATATTCCGTTAGAGTATTCAATAATACATTCTCAAAAGCTAAAAGATTAGAGGATGAGAAAGGTGCGATTGCTTGCAAATCAATCGCGGAGGCTGTTAATGATTCTGATTACATTTTTACAATGGTCGGATATCCAAGAGATGTGGAAAAGATATATCTGGGTGATGGAGGAATATTTGAATCAGCAAAAAAGGGAGCAGTGGTCATCGACATGACCACTTCTTCTCCGGAATTGGCAAACAGACTTTATAAAACAGGTAAAGAAATAGGAATAAGAGTATTGGACGCGCCAGTTTCTGGTGGTGATTTAGGAGCGAAAAATGCTTCTTTGTCTATCATGGTTGGTGGAGATTTTGAAGACTATATAGAAATTAGATCATTATTTGAGCATTTAGGGAAAAATATTAACTATCTAGGTTCAGCGGGGAATGGCCAACACGCAAAGGCTGCAAATCAAATTGCTGTGGCGGGTGCAACTGCATCAATGATAGAAGCTATATTTTACGCGGAATCAGTGGGTCTTGATCCTGAAAAAATGTTTACTGCAATCGGTTCAGGGGCGGCAGGAAGTTGGCAAATAAGCAATATGGCTCCACGGGTACTAAAAGGAGATCTAGCCCCGGGATTCTTTATAAAACATTTTCTGAAAGATATGTCTATAGTTAAAAAGGAAATCGAATCCCGTGGTTATTCTCTTGAGATGCTGAATGCTGTTTACAATTTGTACAAAGAGATGGTGAATATGGGACTCGAAAATGACGGAACCCAGGCGTTGATAAAGTACTACAGAGGTTAATGCTTATTTAGATTCCAAGGGAGAGAGATACTAGATGAAAAAAAGTTTTCGTGAAATCGCTAATTATGTATCTGGCGACCGAATATTTATGAATTTGAAAGAGATATCAAACTTTCATAGAATCCAAGCTTCTACTGGATATAGGATGGCTGCAAACTTTTGTAAAAACAAATTGGTCGCAGAAGGATTTAAAACCACCCTTCGAACTTTTAAAGCTGACGGTAGTACTTGGTACTTAACCTCAAAATCGTTTAAGGAATGGGATTGTAAGAAGGCGTATTGCGATTTAATTTCACCTGAATTTAAAAGGATAGCTGATTTCGATGCTGACAATATATCCATAATCCAGAGAAGTTATCCATGCGATTATCGCAAGAAACCCCTGGAGATTGTATATCTTGATAAAGGAAATTGTAAAGACAATTACAGGGATATAGAGCTTAATGGAAAGATCATATTCGTAAGAGATCACTTTCAATCTTATGTCGATTGGGCAATAAAAGAGCAGGGTGCACTAGGAATTATTACTGACTATATCCCAGAATTGAAAGATGTAAGAACGAGATATGACTTATTAGATATTCGGGCCTATACCTCATTCTGGTGGAAGCATACAGATGATGAACCCAAAACCTTTGGATTTGTTCTTACCCCAAGACAGGGCGATGAATTGGCTAAAGTCTGTATAACAATGAAAGCAGAAGGACGTTATCCAAAGATGAATTGCTATATAGAGTCAAGTTTATATGAAGGGGAAATAGAAGCGGTTGAAACAGTGATGCCCGGTACAATAGATGAAGAAATATTAATAATTTCACACCTCTGCCATCCACGTACATGTGCCAATGATAATTCAAGCGGTGTTTCATCTTCAATGGAAGCCTTAAAGTCAATAAAAGATTTAATTGAGAAGGGTAGACTTCTACCACTTAAAAGAACGATTAGAATGGTGTTTATACCTGAATTCACTGGAACGTATGCGTATTTAAATAGTTTGGGAGATAACATCTCAAAGATAAAAGCAGGCATAAATATGGATATGGTTGGGGGACGTCAGGATAAAGGCCATGGTCCTTTGACGATAAGCGGTCTTCCTCATTCAACTCCTTCATTTGTTGCCGACCTTGCTGCATTAGCGCTCGATGAAGTAAAAAAGGATGTAATATCCCACAATAAGGATAATTATGTAAGTATGTTCAACAGTGTTGTTAGTGAGTTTCAAGCAGGCAGTGATCATATCATTCTATCGGATCCAACTATAAATATTCCCACAATTATGCTAGGACAATGGCCGGATAAGTACTACCATACGAGTGGAGACACAATTGATGAAGTAGATCCCTTCATACTTCAAAAGTCAGCTAGTATTGCCGCTAGTTATCTGTATTCTCTTGCAAATTTAAAGGTAGCAGATGTTCCTATTATATTAAATAAATCCAGAGAAAGACTTGTAACGATTCTAACCAAACTAATTGATAGTGCATTTGATGAAAAGATTAACAACAATCAGTTGCAATACAAAATTAACTGCATTGAAAAGTCATATATATTGTATTGTGATGATTATAAACGGTTCTTCCAATTCGATGAAACTGAGAGTGTAGACCGTATAGTTGAAAATGAAAAGATTGTTATTAAAGAGTTAATAAATTCCCTATTTACTGCATATTTGAATAGCATCGGAAAAGTCGATCTTAACTATGAACCGCCCCTAGGAAAGCCCGAATACGATTATATACCGGTAAGGAAATACAAGGCACCAATTTTACATCATGACGATTATGCTCTAAATGATGTTGAACTAATGGAGGCTTTTAAAGATTATTCACGGATGCAAAAGCCTAAGGTGTTAAGCCCCCACTTAATGGAAACTATTACCCAGTACTATATAAATGGAGAACTGACTGTAAATGAGATTGCACAACAGGTAACTACAGAAATCAGGGATGGAGATGTGGAATATGTACATGAATATGTTCAACTTTTAGTGAAATACGGGCTAGTAGAGATTAAGTAATGCAACGCGGAAATTGGATTTTCAAGCTTGAAAAATAGAGCAAAGGGAGAGATTTTTATGCTGAAAAAGGAAGAATTAGATTTAGCGCGCATTAAGGCGGTCACCGAAGCTGGTGGAACATCCGGAAACGAATTTAGAGTTACAAGACTTATGAAATCAGCGCTTGAGGGCTATGCAGAAGAATTTGACTATGATAATTTGGGATCGTTGATTTGTTTGAAAAAAGGAAAGGGGAATGGACCGCGAGTAATGGTATCTTCCCATACCGATGAAATTGGGTTCATAGTACAAAAGATTGAGGAAAGCGGGTTGATTAGAGTCATGTCACTCAACCGCTGGTGGACCCATACACTTCTTGGACAGGAAGTCTTAATTCATACTAGCTCTGGAAAAGATGTTCCTGGACTATTTGGAGTACATTTCCCAGACGAGGATAAAAACCCGGATCGAATTCGGGAAATGAGTGAATTATATATAGATACTGGTGTTAGAGGAAGGGAAAATGTTCTGGAATTAGGTATTCAACGAGGAGACTCAGTCACAATTCGTGTTGACTTTAGGGAAATGGCTGATCCAGATGTAATGATGGCAAAAGCTTGGGATGACAGAATTGGCGTCAACATCATAATAGATGTAATGAAACAGCTAAAGGGGCATGAACATGAAAGTGATGTATTTGTTTGCGGAACTGTACAAGAAGAAGTCGGGTATAGGGGAGGAAAAACGGCTGGTTACAAAGTAAAACCCGATATTTCAATAACGGTTGACGTAGCCAAATGTGACGATTTTCCTGGAAGTGATCCAGATGGGCATAAACTAAAAGGTGGGGTTGTAATTCGGCATTACGATAGTAAAATAATCGGAAATAGAGAGCTTAGTAAATTTATCCAAGAAGCAGGAAGAGACTTGGGCTACCCAGTAGACATTATCGTGCAAAACTATGGTGGTGGGGAAGCACATGAAATTCACAGGTTGTTTGATGGTATTGTAACAATATCCTTATCAATACCATCATTATATATTCTGTCGCCACGCGCATTCGTCCATAAGGACAGATATATCGCCACAGTAAATACACTTGTTGAAGTGATTAAACGTTTAACAAATGATGATTTACAAAGATTTAAAGAAAGTAATAGATAATAAAATAATTGAGAAAAGAGGAGATCATATTAAAAGGATCTCCTTCTTTCTTAGACATTGTGATGATTGATGATTCCAAACAATAATGAGGTGGCATAAGTGGATTGGATAGGACTGGCAAATGCAAAGAGAGAACAAATTATTAATGAAACAATAGCATTGATAAAAATTGATTCCACAGAAGATAAATCTACAGCTGATGAATCAATAAATGCTCCTTATGGTAAAGGACCTAGGGAGGCATTGAATCTTTTTTTAGCCCAGTCATCAAGAAAGGGTTTTACGACCGTAGATTTTAATGGGCATGTCATCAGAGTTGAGTATGGAGAGGGGGATGAAATAGTTGGGATACTAGCCCATCTTGATGTTGTACCTGCGGGTGAAGGATGGAATACAAATCCTTTTGAAGGAGTGATTGAAAACGGTAGAATCCACGGCCGTGGGAGTATTGATAATAAGGGACCCGCCGTAGCGGTATTAGCGGCGATGGAAATTGTGCGTTCGATAATCGATGAACCAAAGCGAAAAGTTCATTTCATACTTGGATGCAATGAAGAAACTGGCATGGGCTGTCTTAAGTATTATGCAGAAAAAGTAAATGAACATCCAACCTTTGGAATGACGCCGGACAATTCATTTCCAGTAGTCTATGGAGAAAAAGGAATAATGCAATTTATAATAAAGGGAAGTCATTATAGTGTTATAAAAAAACTAAATGCCGGTTTACGTGGAAACATTGTACCCAATAGAGCAAGTGCCTTAGTCGATGTCAGTGGAAAAGACCAAGCATCGATAATAAAATCCTTCATGGCCTATAATGAAAGAAATAGGACATCCGGAAAAATCAGCTATGACGGTACCCTTGCTACAGTTAGTTTAGAAGGGGTTTCAACCCATGCTCAAATGCCAATGTTTGGAATAAATGCAATTACACATTTACTAGATTGGATTGGGCAAGAATTTAATGACAAATTTGCTATAGAAATAACTGATTTATGTAAAGAATGGGATGGAAGTGGATTTGGAGTTAACTACTATGATAAATATTTTAAAAATTTAACTATGAATCTTGGAGTCATTAATATTAATGAAACAGATTTTGATCTCCTTATTGACATGAGGTATCCAAAAAGTATAAATCAAGAAGAACTAATAAGGAAGTTGAGAACTAAAGTTAGTATTGACAGGTCATGGATGTTTGAAATCACATCAAATACACTACCACTTTTTGTAGACCCCAATAGTGAATTTGTTAAAACATTAGAAAGAATATACAGGGAAATAACAGGTGATACAACAACTCCACTTCAAACAACAGGCGGCGGAACCTATGCCCGTATCTTTAAAAATCATGTTGCCTATGGCCCACTTCCACCCGAAGGGACAGTAGAACTTCCTAAAGGAGTCGGGACACTTCATCAAGCAAATGAAGCAATTGAAATTGAACAACTAGTAAATTTATGTGCAATCTATGCCAAAGCAATATATGAATTTTTAAGTTCTGCAGAAGATGTAATATGATGTCCTACCGATAAGTTGGTCATTATAAAAAGTACCTATTAAACTTCCAGACAATAAAACACCTCCACCGTCACATCAAACAGCATAAACATATCCTGGAAGTACGCCTCGTCGACTAACTTGTCCAACACACCTTTGAAGTACCTCTGTAAATTACGGATTGCTTTCTTCTTCGTTGCCATGACAGTGATCATCAGCGCACGATAGGCAAGGCCTTGGAAACATGCTTGTCGTCTCTAACTTCAACATACGTCCGTCCAGAGATGGCCCTGTGAATTTCGTAGAATACAAGGGATAGTTGTGTATCATCAATTGTTCCGGCAAGTAGATCTATTATTCGACTGAACAGACTTGTGGATAACTTTTACAATTCCTGTGGAGACGTGTAGTTGAGATCTTGAGATGCTAATATAGATTTAATAGGAAAAGCTTTTGCTTGGAAAATTTTCCTAGTTGTCATGACGTTTGTCATTCTTGTCCCGGTCGTCCATTTTCCTCTGGTCATCGAAGAGGAAAATGATATAAATGTTGGCGCGTAGCCCGCTCATGAGGAGGAAGTAGTGGACTTTTTTAATGATTTCTAGTTTGATGAGTTTGCGGATGGCGCGACAAACAGTTACGTTTGATTTTCCCGTAGCGTCTTCGATTCTTCCATGTTTCAAATGAGCCGCACCATATTTCACCGAATAGCGACGGATGACGTCGAGTACTTGGCGATCCGATTTCGTCAAGTTGTCCCGATGAAGTGAAAGCTGCTGTTCTGCAACTGCGTCCATTTCTTCAATTGTGCTGAATTTTGAGTGGGCTTTCTAAGCACATATTATTTGGGGGAACTATCCGGAATCGAAGGAGTTAATTAAGAAATTACAACAAGATGATGAATTAGATATAATAACTGTTATCGAACTTGATGATTACGGCCACTAAAATGTATCACCTCTGCCATCTTTCTTACCACCAGTTGATAACGAATGTACCAGCGAATGACAGGCGATTACCGATTCATACCTTTGTATAATGAATGAGCACACCTTTGGGAGTGACATTTTTTATATCGAAGGTATTTTTTTTATGATTCATTATCGTGAAATCTTGGACCTAAATGGGGAGGGAATCAGTCTCAGGGGCATTAACGTAAGGACGAAAATAAAACTAAAGTAGAGTGCCTATGCGACAAACTATTCAGTTTGTTAACTATAATTGAATGAGAAAGAGAAAGTATTGAAAGGCCAGCCGTCTTAAGGAAACGGCTAACTTTTCTATGAATGTTCATACAGTTAGTTGAATTGTCATAAGCGTGTACTGCGCAGGCATTATAAAATATGGTATGCAATTCATTAATTAATTGAATATTCCGCATTATATATAATGTGTGGATTTAGTATTTAGGCTAGTGTATATTGATAATAATTAGTAAAGGAGAAATATTATGATAAGTTCAAGAAGCGTTAAAGGCTTAAAAATGGAGGTTTATTTTAAGCTGAAGGAAGACATAACAAATGGAACATTAAAAGATCATGTATCAATCACTCAAAAGAAAGCACTTGAACTCTATGGAGTGAGTGGAACCCCCTTTCGGGAGGCTGTTCAAATTCTAGAAGCAGAAGGCTGGGTTTATTCCCTTCCTAATAAAGGTGTATATGTTAGCCCATTGACGATTAAAGAGATTGAAGAGATTTTTGAGATTAGGAATATTATTGAATGCGCAATCGCAAAAAAAGTATCTCAATCCTTTGATGACAATAAAAGAAGCGAACTACAAGATTTGATTGATCTAATGAATCCAGACTCCAGCGTGCAAACTGATTTGGAATTCACAAATCTAGATTATCTGTTTCACAAAACCTTGAATGAGTACTCGGATAACAAGAGATTGTTTGTTATGACGGAACAATTATACGACATGATGAAAAGGATAGGAAATATAGTTTTGAAAAAACCATCTAGAAGAGAAGAGGTAATAAGAGAGCATAAAGATATTCTACAAGGAATTATAGATGGGAATCCTGAAAGCGCTATCAAAAATCATTTTAATAATGTCGAAAAAACTATTAAACTGAATTATTGAAAAGACGGCTTGCGTTGGCCAAAGTGTATTTTTAATTAAAGGGGGTGGTTGCAAAAAAAAGTGCGTAAGGGTTATGGGAATAATAAAAAACATTGGGGGCTAGAAAATGAAAAGTATGAGGAAAGCATTCGTTGGTATATTATTTGGGGTGTTGTTAGTTGTGTTAGCTGCATGTGGCGGTGGAGATTCAACGGGCAGTGCAGACGATGGTGTGCAAAAAATTACAATCAAGCTTTCCCATGAAGTGGCGGAGAATACCTCGCAGCATGCTGGATCAATTGCTTTTAAAGAATATATTGAAAAAGAGTCTGATGGAAAAATTAAAGTGCAGGTATATCCTAATGGGCAACTATTTGGAGATAAAGATGTTTATCAAAATTTAGTTGCAAACAATGTTCAGTTTACACAACAAGATATGTCGAAATTGGTTGGGGATGATCCTCGTTTTAATCTTGTATCGTTGCCTTTCTTATTCGAAGATAACGATGAGGCTACAAAGTTTTGGGACAGTGAAAAAGGAATGGAAATTCTTTCATCATTGGAAAAAGACGGAGTTTACGGCTTGGCTATGTGGCCTAACGGACCTAAACACTTTACAAACGACAAGAGAGCATTGAAATCTCCCGAGGATTTTAAAGGATTAAAATTCCGAACTCAAGGTGGACAAGTTCTGGAAGATGTATTTAAAGCAGTTGGCGCAAGCTCAGCTACAATACCTTTTACGGAATTGTATACAGCATTACAGCAAGGAACGGTTGATGGACAAACAAATACATTCGTAAATATCAATTCCAAAAAGTTTGATGAAGTTCAAAAGTACATGACGATTATTGGAGATACACGTGTCGATCTTGCTTTTTTTGCAAACAAGGAATTCTTAGATGGTCTGAATGAGGAAACGAGAGAAATTGTAGATGGTGGTATTAAAGCTGGAACTGATGCCGCCCGGAAAGCTGCAAATGAAATGGCGGTTGAAGCACTTGAAAAAATCAAGGAACGTGGGAATATCGAGATTTATGAACTTTCGGAAGAGGATATTAATGAATTCAAAGAACTTTGGGCTCCTATTTATGAGAAGTATACGCCAATAATTGGTGAAGAGTATATTAAAGCCGCTCAAGAAATCGGTAAATAATTTCAGGTTAACTATTAGTGAACGACAAGATGACTCCTTATATAAGAATCTTGTCGTTCACTTAATAGAAAGGAGTGTAATTATGAAGGGGAGAATACTTGCAAAGTTAGAAGTGGTTGAGGAATTCATTACTTCTTTCTTTTTCATTGTAGGATCGATTATTTGTCTATTCGGTATCTTTATGCGTTATGTAATGAACCATCCGATCATCTGGACGAATGAACTATTTGAAATATTTATGGTGACAGCTATATTTATTGGATTCGGAATTGCTTTAAAAGAGAATCACCATATTAAAGTGGATTTGGTTTATGAGAAATTGCCTCCATTTATGAAAAGAGTCGTTGATATTGTAAGTAATCTACTTGGTGCAGGATTTAGTATTTTTCTAGCGGTCATGGGCGTAGAAATGGTAAATGTTGCACGCGAACAGGGAGGGGTTAGTATAGATTTAGGTATCCCACATTGGATTACATATTTGGCGATGCCAGTAGGTATGGGATTGTTAGGATTATACTTTATTGTTAAAACCTTTAATGCAATTCGTGGAAAAGACTTAGATGTCGAAAATAGCAATGATGATGTTCAAAATATCTTTTAAAGAAAGGGGGAGAAGGACGTGAATACAACCATAATATTAATCGTTTTATTTTTTGTCCTATGTTTAATTAGGGTGCCCATTGCGGTAGCTTTAGGACTATCAAGTTTAGTTGCACTTAGTATAATTGATTTTACAATGTATCCGGTAATATATAAAATGTTCATCTCTTCAAGCTCCTCTGCCTTGATGGCAATTCCGGGTTTTGTGTTTGCAGGAATTATTATGGCAAGGGGCGGAATCTCATACCACTTAATCGAAGCGCTAAAATCCTGGATAGGCCATTTAAGAGGTGGATTGGCACTCGTAACGATTGCGGCATGTATGATTTTTGCAGCGATTTCGGGTTCTAGCCCAGCAACTGCCGCAGCTGTTGGAGGTGTAATGATTCCTGGAATGGTAGAAGCGGGATATAGTAAACGTTATTCAATGGGGCTCGTAGCAGCAGCAGGTACTCTAGGAATCTTATTACCACCTTCAATTCCACTTATCATCTATGGGGTTGTTTCCGAAGAGTCAATTGGTAAACTTTTTGCGGCGGGAATATTGCCTGGTATATTGCTTGGGGTTATTTTAATGATTTCCGCTGTTATTAATGCAAGAAAAAACAATTACGGTCAGCTGCCAAAGCAGGATATGTCTCAAAGATGGGGTAAAACGCGCAAAGCATTATGGGGATTTTTCCTGCCACTTCTAATCCTAGGGGGGATCTATTCAGGTGCAATGACACCAACAGAAGCTTCATTTGTGGCAGTGTTGTATTCATTTTTCATCTCCGTGTTCATATATAAAGAAATGAAAATGCCTGTCTTTAGAAAGGTTATCAGAGAATCGATTAATATTACCGCGATGATTTTTCTGATCATTTCGGCAGCAACTATTTTCGGTATGTTTTTGACAACTGAACAAGTTCCGCAAAATTTAGCGTATTGGATAGAATCGACTAGTACAAATAAATGGGCATTCATTATTGGTGTAAACTTATTGTTTTTTGTTTTAGGTATGTTCTTAGACGCTGTGTCGATTATTCTAATAACATTGCCGATCCTACTCCCGATCCTACTCTTATTTGATATTAATTTAATTCACTTTGCAATTATTATGACGATAAATATGGAACTTGGAATGATTACGCCTCCGGTTGGTTTAAATTTATTTGTCGTAAGTGGAATTTCAAAAGAGAAGATTGGGGAAGTGGTTTATGGTGTTTTACCGTTTTTCGGACTCTTATTTATTGGACTAGTTTTGGTTATTTTATTCCCGGAAATCTCACTCTTCTTAACTCGTTAAAAATAGCAATAATGGAGGTAAGTTTCGTATGAAGAATAAAGATATATTGACATATGATTTGTTTGAAATTGCCGAGCTTATAAGAGAGAAAAAGGTCTCCCCTGTCGAAGTGGTGAATCAGCTGTTAGATCGTATAGATTCAGTAGATGCTTCCCTCAATTCATTCATAACCGTACTTGACAAGGAAGAGGCATTGGCACAAGCCTTGAAAGCGGAAAAGGAAATCGAGTCGGGTGTCTATAAGGGGCCTCTTCACGGCGTACCGATTGGCGTTAAAGATATGATTTATACAAAAGATATGAAAACGACAATGGGCTCGGAGATCTATCAGGATTTTATTCCAACTTATGATGCATTTGTCGTCGAGAAACTTCGAGAAGCAGGTGCCATTATTATTGGTAAACAAAATACCCACCAATTTGCGTATGGACCTACGGGGGACCGTTCTCATTACGGACCTGTACATAATCCGCATAATACTGAAAAAATGACTGGTGGTTCAAGTAGTGGTTCGGCAGCTGCTGTAGCAGCTAATTTATCTTATGGTTCTTTGGGAACTGATACTGGTGGATCTGTTAGAATTCCGGCATCGTTTTGCGGAGTTGTCGGAATGAAACCGACGTTCGGGAGGGTGAGTAAACGAGGCGTTTATCCACTATCTTGGAACCTTGATCATGTTGGACCAATCACACGATCCGTTTTGGATAATGCTTTATTATTGAATGCAATTGTGGCTTATGATGAACAAGATCCAAACGCTGTAAAAAGCGAAGTTGAAGATTTTACAGAAGGTATTGAAAATGGCATAGAGGGTTTAACAATTGGACTGCCAACAAAATTCTTTTTTGATGACATGAATGAGGATGTAAGACGGAGTGTAGAAAATAGTATCAATGTTTTACGTGAAATGGGTGTAGTGTTTAAAGATGTAGAGTTACCTGATATGAATGAAATAACGGAATCGCATAGAGTGATACTCAGAAGTGATGCTTATGAACTTCATGAAGAGCATTTGAAAGACCATCCAAATAAATGGGACGACGAAGTGAAAGAACGGCTCTTAACAGGGGTAGAAGAAAAGGGATCTTCTTATTCTAGAGCATTGAAAGCGAGACAGAATGCAAAAGCGCAATTTAATAAGGTGTTTGAAGAAGTGGATGCTATATTAACACCTACAGTACCAATTTTGCCGCCAAAAATCAATGAACGCCATGTTGAATTAAATCAGGATAAAGAACAGCATATACGATGGACGATTATAAAATTGACGGCACCAACTAATTTTACAGGTTTGCCAAGTTTGTCTGTACCATGCGGTTTTTCTAAGGATGGAATGCCAATTGGAGTCCAGTTTATTGGTAAGGACTTTAACGAAGCATTACTGTATAAGATTGGATATGCTTTGGAGAAGGAGCTATCAATTAATAAAAGGGAAGTATTGCTTGGTTAAAAGAGAAGTCGCCAAAATAGCAGTCAAATTAAATGGCTTATTGAGAAGTTAAAAGGGGAAAATATGAAAAATTACAACATAGCTTTGATTCCAGGTGATGGGATCGGGCCAGAAGTAGTAGCTGAAGGTGTAAAAGTATTAAAAATGATTGAAGAAATGGATTCTAGATTATCTTTTTCTTTCAATGAATTTAATTGGGGTTGTGAAAACTATATAGAGACTGGGAAAATGATGCCTGATGATGGAATTGAGCAGTTGAAAGGATATGATGCGATTTATTTGGGGGCTGTTGGTTATCCTGGTGTGCCTGACCATATATCATTAAGGGAACTGCTAATTAAAATCCGGAGGTCATTCGACCAATATGTTAATCTACGCCCGGTTACCTTGCTGAATAATTCTTTGACACCGTTAAAAGGAAAGTCTGAAAAAGATATTGATTTTCTGGTTATCCGTGAAAATAGTGAGGGAGAGTATTCAGGGGCAGGCGAATGGCTATTTAAAGGAAAGCCGGAAGAAGTGGTATTGCAAACAGGAGTGTTTACGAGAAAAGGGACGGAGCGTATCATCCGTTATGCCTTTGCCGAAGCTCGAAAAATGAAAAAAACATTAACCAGTGTTAGTAAGGCGAATGCACTGAATTATTCCATGGTTTTTTGGGATGAAGTTTTTGAAGAGGTGGGCAAGGAATACCCAGATGTGACCACATATTCGTATCTTGTGGATGCTGCTAGTTTATATTTTGTAACTCAACCGGAACGATTTGAGATTGTTGTAACTTCCAATCTATTTGGTGATATTTTGACGGATATCGGAGCAGGGATTACGGGAGGAATGGGTCTGGCGACAGGGGCTAACATTAACCCAGAGCGAACATTCCCATCCATGTTTGAACCGGTACATGGATCAGCCCCGGATATTGCCGGAAAAGGCATAGCGAATCCAATTGCAGCTATATGGTCTATTAGTCAGATGATGGACTTTTTGGGGTATCCCGACTGGTGTACAAGAATTCTGACAACAATCAAAACCATTGTAACAGAAAAAGACGTACTCACGCCTGATATGGGTGGTAATTCCTCCACACAACAAGTTGGAGATAGGGTCATCGAACTTCTTAAGAACCCGTCCACTGGGTTTCAACAAATTGGGGATGAGTAAACGGTATTTTGTTACTGGAATAAGCCGAAACACAATCAAACCAGCGCGCAACGAAACAATCAACCACGCAAATAAAAAAGAAAGCGACCATTCAATTAATCTGGTCGCTTTCTCTCACTTCTTATTTCTCAGCTTATCAAGCAACTACTAACCTTATCCTTTATCCTTTCTGTTTCATCCCCCAAAACTGCGGCACGTTGAATGTAATGTACGAAAAAAAGCGACATAAACATATTTGGTGAAGTGAACCCCAGTGGTATTTGATTTTGTCGCTCTTCTATTTAAGGATTGCACGACTTCAATACGGTTTCTGAAAAACGTGTCTCTGTACGATGCGGTTCGATGTTCCATGGCACTTTACTATCTCTCGCAAAATAAACATGGCACTCATATTGCATCCTCATTGAATCAGTATTGTTCCACTTTTCATCTTGTCCGAATTCGCTCTCAATGATATAAAAAGAATGTTTAATATGCTGTTCATCCAGTTTCCCATCTTCCTTTTTGAAGACAGAGAATTTCGGATAGATACTTAATGATAATGTACCTTTTCTGTCAATCCACTCGATCTTTTCAAAGTAATCATCATAATCCATCATGCCAATTTCCTCATCCGTCTCTAGCTCTCCAACCGCAATCACCTTATCTTTATTGCTGAAACTTCCTTTTGTCATGACATCAGGAAAATTCCATTTACTATTATGAAATTCAATCGGCGTCACTTCAACGCCATATTTATCTGCATTTTGTTTTGTGTTTGTGAACCCTATTACATAAGGAATGAGACCAGGAGCTACTTTATATTTTTCCACGAGCTCCCAAAACCTCTTATCTTCTTTCTTTTTATGTTTTATTCCAGCTGCGTGACCAAAGTTTGTGATATACTGATTTCCACTTTGGAGATGTTTTTCAATCAATGCACCGTAATAGAACTTATTCTTTTCAAATCGCCCATCCACAACATCGTAAAATGCAGGTCGGATCATCGCATCGATAGCATGGAAAAGACTCATATCCCCAGTCTTCAAGCCGTACTCCATTAATCCTTTTTTAGATTTGTCTCCATTGTACCCGTCTAACGCTTTGAGAACATCCTCCTGCGTATAAACATGCTCCTTCTGATATTTGTTAAGAGCCTTCACTCTTTCTTCGGCGGATACTTCCCCTATGTACCCTGAAAATTCGATTGACAGTACCAACCCTGCAGATAATATCCATACACCTGCAATTCTTCTTACTCCCTTAAGAGCCGTCAATATTCCATCCTTATCTGTTTATTTTCAGTTGGCGAGCAATAGTTATCAGAAAAAATAATTTTTGTGTGGTATAATAGACATAAAAAAATAGAAGGAGTGTTACCTAATGACTAAAACACATATTATTTGGGGGGACTATCCGGAAACAAAGGACTTAATTAAAAAATTACAACAAGACGATGAACTGGATATAATAACGGTCATCGAACTTGAAGCGAAAAATAGTTTTTTGAGGAGAAAAGGTGATATTATTTATGCCTCAAAGGATTATGTGGAACATGCGCGGAATATCGAAGTAACCGAGTTCCACTATTATTATATCCCCCCATCCAAACGAATAGATGGAGACGCTTGGAAGGTTAACAAGATGAATGTAATGATCCATTGATTTTTTTTGCTTACATAAGGATGATCTCTTTACCCATGTCGAATTAGGGCCATCAGCTTTACTGACCATTCTACTATGGTCAACAAAGCTGATTGGCTCTTTTTTTTGTTATATATCCAAACTCTTAGTAATTCAATAAGGACAATAAAACCCCTCAACCTGTGCGTCAAACAGCATGAACATATCCTTGAAATACGTATCATCGACCAACTTGTCCAATACACCTTTGAAGTATCCCGGCAAATTGCGGATCGCTTTCTTTTTTGTAGCCACCACAGTGATCATAAGCGCACGATAGGCAAGGTCTTCGAAGATGTGCTTGTCGCCTTTATAGATTTCATATTTCAACATGCGTCCAGAAATGGCCCGGTGAATTCCGTAGAATTCACGGGCTAATTTTGTGTCTCCGATTGTTCCTGCAAGCAGTTCTTTCATCCGACTGAACAGACTTGTGGATAACTTTTGCGATTCCGCAGGAGACGTGTAGTTAATATCTTTAAATCTTAATAGAGATTTAGAAAGTAGAGCTTCATCCTTTGAAACTTGCTTGTCATCCTCGTTCTGATGCGGTTTGTCGTCATCATCCCGGTCGTTCATTTTCCCCTGGTCATCGAACGGTAAAATGATGTAAATGTTGGCGCCGAGACCGCTCATTACGGGACGGATGTAGTGAACCTTTTCAATGATTTCTAGTTTGACGAGTTTGCGGATGGCGCGACGGACAGTGATGTTTGATTTCCCCGTAGCGTCTTCGATCGTTCCATGTTTTAAATGGGCTGCACCGTATTTCACCGAATAGCGGCGGATGACGTCGAGCACTTGTCGATCCGATTTCGTCAAGTTGTCCCAGTGAAGTGAAAGGTGCTGTTCTGCAGCTGTGTCCATTTCTTCGATAGTGTTGAATTTCGAGTAGTCTTTTAGGTAGTGTGTCATTTCATTTTCCCCTTTTCTTTTTATATAGAGGGGAGTGGTCGAAAAGGATACTCGAGTGGAAAATATTTTTTTATGAGCGGTGAACAAAAATCTAGCAATAATTGAAGTTTGAAAGCGAATAACAATAAAAAGTGATATGAAACTTTACGTTTGTGCTCCAATAATTGAAGTTTGGGCATTCAGAATGAATTTTCTCGAACTGTGAACAATTCAATCCCAGCTTACGATGAAATCACCCGGGAATACGATGTGTCGTGCACGATCGGAAAGGTTTCGTCGTGTTGGAATTTGAAGATGTGTTAGTGCAGTATGAACCGATGATTTCGCATTCGCTTAGAAAGTTGAATATTTACCGTGATCATGAACAGTACAGGCAGGCGGGGAGGGTGGCGTTATGGCAGGCGTGGACAAGGTTTGATGATGAAAAAGGAGATTTTACGCCTTTTGCTTACCGGAGCATCCGCGGAGCGATGTTGGACGAGTTGAAGCGGGAGAGCCGTTTTGAAGAAAACGTCATGCCGACTGAAGATGATGTGCTCGTTTACGTTATTGGGGGTGCGGGAGAAGATGATGGATTTGACCGTCTCCATGACGCGATTGAACGGCTAAGCCCTTCCGAAAAACGCTTATCCAATCGATTTTTGTCGAAGGGTGCAGCTTGGCGGAATGTGCCGATCGTTTCGGTATTTCAGTCGCCGGGGTGAAGAAAAGGCGGCAGAGGATGTTGAAGAAGCTGAAGGAGTTGATAGAGGAAGAGGTGTAGGATATGGTCAAGACAAGGGTTTTCTGCGGATGCGGAAAACCCTTTTTAGGTGTATTTTATCTACACTTAGACAAAACACTACAAAATAATTATAAAAATCCCATAATTGGTTGATTATTTATTTCTTTCGAACTATAATGAAAGCAATGATAAATGGGAGGTGGATTCTATTTATTGTTTGGATAAAAAAGAATTAAATACGCTAGCAGTTTGCTCCATAAATCATTGCACTACGACCGCCTATTAATAGAAGGTACGAGTTTTTGATTCGCGGGATCATATTGGATAGTGTAAGCAAATAGATGAATGTATAACAATCAACGCCATATATAAGGAAGTCATGAAGACTATATATTGTTTTTGAGAGATGGCACGAAATGATTGAAAGCGCTTACTGACGTCAACACAATGATTGCGAATCCTTCAGGCTGGACAGTGCAGGAATGGCTGCAGCTTTTGGGAGGTGATCACGAAAATTGGAAAGTCCCCGAGTGTCTGAGTCTGCGGAGACCCACTCGAGGACTTGCTAGCCGGAGTGTACCGACCTATAGGTCAGTATACTCCTTTTTTAACAACAAAGTAAGGGTTAACTAAAAAAGGGGGATTTGAAAATGGAAATGAAAGAAAAATATATAGTAAACGATAAAACAAGCATTATTTTACCAGAGTTTGACGAGAACGGTAACTTGCTTTCGGTAGTGATGGAAGAGACTGATATGTTTAAAGTGAATATCGAGCCGACGGATTTGATCGATTTTAGCCTTCGCCGCTACGGTTCCAGCCTAAGGGGAGCGAGAGACGGAGCACGCACGCTTTTAGGGGAAATCTCCATGCCGCCGATTGTGTTGAATTTGTCGAAGAGCGTCTACTGGTTTCCGAGCATGTCTCCAGACAAGAAGGACTGTGTTTGGCTTGCTGCGAACCATGTCAAGGAGTACGAGGCGATTGATAAAAAGCAGATGAAGGTCGTATTGAATCACGGCAGCGAAGTCATTCTAGATTGGAGTCAATATTCATTTGAGAAGAGGTATTTGCGAGCTTTCATGCTGAAGCATAAGATTGAGGGACAGACTCCGTACGGCGCTGTTTCCGAGTCGAAGGCGGGCTATTTCATTCGGAAGAAAGGCAAGGATAGGAATTATCGTAAGTTTGATAAGTGAGGGGTGTGTAGGGAAGGAGAAGTCAACTGGGTGATCTGGTTGACTTTTTTTGGTGTTTTCAAGTGGCTGAATTGTGCCTGTTGGTTATGCAAAAGAAGCGTGAAGGTGCAAGGCTGATTGCAACGAAACGAATGCGGGTCGTAACGCAATGAACGTGCCGCGCAACGAAACGAATGCGAGTCGTAACGCAAAGAACGTGCTTTGCAACGAAACGAATGGGGGTCGTAACACAAGGAATGTGCTGCACAACGAAACGAATGTGGGTCGCAACGCAAGGAAAGTGAATATAGTGCTTTGGATGGCGCGACGGCACCTTGTAAAGTTTAAATAAAATAGTACAATTTCCCCCTCTACAGCGGCACGCTAAAAAATGCTATGATAGGAACAATATTTTTTCAAGTAACGATGGAGAGGTGGGGGAGATGTGGATGTTAGAGAAGCCCTAAAGATTGGTGAATTGGCGAATAGTACGATTGTGGCCGGGCATGAGGGGGTTGGGCGTCCGATCACCTCTATAGAAGTCATGGAGGTTCCCGAAGTGATTAGTTGGGTGACGCCAGGCATCCTCGTTATGACGACGTTTTATTCCATTCGGCATGATGAACGGAAGCAAGTGGAGATTGTGCGAACGTTAATTGATAAGGAAGCTGCCGGAATTGTGATTAAGCTTGGCCGTTTTGTCGATTCGATTCCAATTGATATGATAGCAATTGCGAATGAGAAGGATTTTCCGATTATCATTATTCCGAAGAGCGTTTCGTATATCAATGTGCTTACCCCGTTATATGAGAAGCTCTATGAAGAAAAACAATTAGTGGATAGTGTGAACAATCCTTTTTCTGAATTTGAGTCCAAAAGCTACACATCCCTTTCGGAAGCATTGAATGAAATTAATGATATCGTTGGAAGCCCTGTTTATATAGAGGATATGTCAGGAGCGCTTATGTATTCTTCAAAAGAATTTCTTCCGAACGGCTGGAGAAAGTCCGATGCTCTTTTCGCAAAGCCAGTATATCCTTCTTATTCTGAAGTGCTGGATGATTGGAAGACGAGTTTAGTGACACGTGACCGGACCATTCTTAAAATAGATGGCTTCCGTGATTGTCTTATTTTGCCGCTCGTATCCAACCAGCAAGTTTTTGCTACGATCCACATTCCATATGTTGAAAGACTGCATTCGATTCACATGTCGTCTAGTCAATTGAAGAAGTTGATTGCGAAGCTGATTGAACTGTTCATGAATGAACAGTTGTATTTGCAGAAAAAGCGGATTGAGCATTTGGAACATTTGGAGGAGTTTTCGTCTCGTGGGCAGGAAGAAGCAGAGTATTTTGTCATGCGTTTTCAAGCAAATTGGACAGAGAAACTCTTCTCTTCCTCTCCCTATTTAATTGATCCTTCTTGCCTCGTTTTAAAAGAACTGCATGGCTTGCTAGAACCATTATCGGATCGTTCAATCATTGTCTTTGAAAAATATTACCACTTCTATGCAGTTGTGCAGTGTAGATCCGACGAGTATTCGATGATACTGGGCCAGTTAGAAAAACGGATGAACGAGCTATACGACGACCTGTATGTTGCAGCGGGACCGCTGCTGGGACATAGCCGACTATTGGACGATGCCATCCGTTTGGTTGATAAAACGATGGAAATCGGTCGGAAATTGCGGAAGGATGAGACGTTTTATACGTACGATAAATTAGGGATTTATGAAATTCTAATTGGGTTAACGGCCGATGAGCATGTGCAAAGCTATGCTTATACATTGTTAAGCCCATTATTGCAAAGCAATAATAAAGAACTATTGGATACGCTGCAAATGTATTTAAGTGAGAATGGGAATATGACCAAGACTTCTGAAAAACTGTTCATACATCGGCGAACACTTACGTATCGGTTGCAGAAGATACAGGAATTACTGAATATGAATATGGATGATGCAGAAATTCGATTTATTCTTCATTTCTGTTTGAAGATTAAACAATTATCAGGATGAATGCTTGTACAAGTCAATACATTTATGATTTTTAAAAGGTCGATGAGAAGGTGACTATCTTCTCATCGGCTTTTTTATATAAATTTGGCAACCCGTCATTCACCAATTCTGAAAAGATGTGCAAAAAAATGAACTGAGCTTTTCACATTTCTTGCATTACGAAGAATAGTTTAAATATTTATAATCAGTTGAAAGGGGTGGTTGAAATGTTGGGAATAATTCGAGTGCTTACAACAGATGACGATAATGTGTTGCTCGAACACGGAAAACGAATGTGGGAAACCCATCAAGTTGAGACAATTACAAAATGTATTAAAGACCAACCAAACGGTATTTACGATAATGAGTCGGAAATGATTGCCATTCCTAAAATCATCGCTCTCGCTAATGAGTTTATGCAACGGGATGAGATTGATGCGATCACAATTAGTTGCGCTGCCGACCCAGGACTTGACGAATTAAGGCGTTTGACCGATTTTCCGATATTGGGTGCGGGTGCCTGTGGTGCCAGGGCGGCTTGTCTCGTTGGCCAGCGCATTGCTGTTATTGGGATTACGGACCACATCCCACTAACGATTGAAAAGGGATTAGGGAATCAATTCCATTCGTATCGCTATGATCCAACGTTACGAAAAACAACTGATTTGCTATCGCCTGATGCAAAAGAGAGGTTGCTTGTGATTGCTCAGGAAGCCATTGCTGAGGGGGCAGACGTTGTTTTATTCGCTTGTACAGGATTTTCCACAATCAGGTTGAAAGATTACTTGGTTACACATATCGATATTCCTGTTATTGATTTAGTGGAAGCACAAGCTACAGTATACGAGCTCATAAAGAGAGGGGAGGAGATAAGATGAACACTAAAACATTTGATTTTCCATTCATTATTTTTTCAATCATCATTTCCGTCTTTGGCGCAATTATCGGTATGCAATTGATTACCTCATTAGGAATCACGCCAAACACATCCATTATCGGGGCGTTGATAGCAATGTTGATCGCTCGGATTCCGATGAAGATGTTTTACAAATACCGCTCGATCGAAAACCAAAACTTAATTCAAACATCTATTTCAGCTGCAACGTTTGGAGCGGCGAACAGTTTGTTGATCCCTATCGGAATTCCTTTTGTTATGGGAATGCCGGAACTTATTGTTCCAATGTTAATTGGTTCGGGACTTGCCCTATTAGTAGATGTTTTCATCCTTTATAAAGTATTTGACTCTAAATTGTTTTCCGCAGCTGAGACATGGCCACCGGGTGTTGCGACGGCTGAGGCACTAAAGGCGGGAGATGAAGGTGGATCCAAAGCTAAATTCTTAGGTATCGGGATTGTAGGCGGGCTTGTCGGTTCGCATTTTGGAATTGCCATGTCAGCATTCGGAGTCGCCTTTATCGGAAACATATGGGCATTGCTTATGTTCGGAATCGGTTTGTTGCTTCGAGGCTACTCAGATTCATTGTTCGGTGTTGACTTGAATGCGTATTATATCCCCCACGGCATGATGATTGGGGCAGGAACCGTTGCCCTATTACAATTCATCTTAGTGCTAGTTAAGTCAAAGAAAGAAAAGAACCCCGGCGACGTTCAAGAAGGAGAGCATATCAATTCACGTACTGACGCTGATATCAAGAAAGGGTTTGGGATTGGATTTGTTCTTTATTTGATAGCGGCTGCCATTTTAGCTGTCATAAGCGGAATTATAGGCGACATGTCTGCGTTCCAAATTGTCATGTTTGTTGTTTTTGCTGCCTTTGCTGCACTTGCCAGTGAGATTATTGTCGGGATTGCTGCCATGCATTCCGGCTGGTTTCCAGCATTTGCTGTCACGCTCATTGCGCTGCTCCTCGGAATGATGCTTGGCTTCCCGCCTGTTGCTCTAGCATTATTAACAGGTTTTACAGCAGCAACCGGACCGGCGTTTGCAGATTTGGGGTATGACTTCAAATCCGGCGCTATTTTACGGAAAGACCAAAAGACTGCGATGGAACTATTTGGCCGAAGACAGCAATTGAAAAGTTCATTAATCGGTTTTGGAGTCGCTATTGCAATGGTTTCTTTGTTCCATAATTCCTTTTTCTCACAAAATCTCGTTCCTCCTGTCGATCATGTGTATGCTGCGACTATCGACAGTGGGTTGAGTGGAAACATTGGTATGCTCTTGCTGTTATGGGCCATTCCTGGAGCAATCATTCAGTTAATAGGTGGACCTAAGCGTCAGATGGGAATTTTGTTTGCGACGGGGCTATTAATAGTAAATCCGATTGCCGGATGGGCTGTTATTGCGGGGATAGTAATCCGTTTCATCGTTTTGAAAGTAAAAGGCCAGGAAGCGGAAAATGCGATGTACACGATGGCTGCTGGGTTTATCGCAGGAGATGCAATTTACAGCTTCTTCACTTCTTTATGGAAAGCGAAATAATGGAGGTTTTAGTATGACAAAACGAAGACTGACAAAAGAAGATGCAAAGAAAGCCGTTTATGGCGGCTGTATATTAGGCGGAGGAGGGGGTGGCTGGATTCATGATGGACTTGCGAAGACCGAGCAGGCATTTGCAATCGGGGCACCTGAGCTCATCACAGTAGACGAATTGCAGGATACGGATTATGTGGCATGTGTCTCTCTTGTCGGAGCCCCATCTGCAACGGCAGCGCATACAGACCGTCTTCAACTCATTTCAACAGTGCAGCGGATGCAAAAGGAATTTGATCAGCCGATCCAGGCGTTGATGACAAATGAAAATGGGGCTGCAACGACTGTTAATGGTTGGCTACAAGCCGCTGCAACAGGACTTCCGTTCCTCGATGCACCGTGTAATGGAAGAGCGCATCCGACCGGTTCCATGGGCTCCTTAAATTTGTCGGAAGTCGAAGGGTATAAATCGATTCAGGCCTTCGCTGGTGGAAAAGGGTCAATGGAAGTGGAAGGGGTAGTGACGAGTACGCTCGATATTTCTTCCAATACAGTTCGTTCCGTTTCCGTCGAGGCGGGTGGTATGGTTGCCGTTTGCCGGAACCCCGTGTCCGTAGAGTATGTGAAAGAGCATGCTGCTGTGGGAGGAATAACACAAGCAATAGAACTCGGAGACGTTTTCTTTTCTGTACCTGAAGGACCGGAACGAATTGAAGCTGTTGCATCCCACTTGCATGGCCGCGTCATTCATTCTGGAACCATTAGCAATTTTGAATTAAAGGCTATCAAAGGGTTTGACGTAGGATTCGTTCAAGTCGACAGTCTAGAGTTGACATTTTGGAACGAATATATGACAGCCGAAATGAATGGAGAACGGAAAGGGACATTTCCGGATCTCATCATGACTTTCGATGCGGAAACTGGCATGCCTTTAGTAAGTGCGGAGCTAAAAGAAGGTCTTGCAATCGCAGTCATCTCCGTTCCGAAAGAATACTTGAAACTAAGTTCAACGATGTCGAATAAGAAACTGCTGCAAGCAATTGAACCAATTGTGAATAAAAGTATTATTTGAAAAGGATGATGAAAAATGTCGTTGAAATATACAATGGAAGTTATTGAATTGCTAGATGACGTGAATGCAAACGGAGAATCAGTAGTGCGTCTATTCGATGGTTTTGAACATTGTACAGCAACATATGAAACCGTTGCGGGACAAGAGGGTTCTACCGACTTTGTCAAAGTTGTCATTAAAGGGACGGAAGGCAAGTCAAGTGGAGGAGACGCGCGTACATTAGGTATTGTCGGCCGTTTGGGTGGACTAGGTGCCCGCCCGCAGCGTATTGGCTTTGTGTCGGACGGTGACGGAGCTGCCGCAGCGGTAGCCATCGCATTGAAACTTGCGAACATGTCTGTCAAAGGGGATCGGTTGCCTGGAGATGTGATCGTCACGACTCATATTTGTCCGACCGCCCCGACGCAGCCGCATGAGCCGGTCGATTTTATGGGATCGCCAGTTGATATCTTAACGATGAATCAGTATGAAGTGGTTCCTGAAATGGATGCAGTCGTTTCGATTGATACGACGAAAGGGAATCGTGTATTTAATCATCGAGGAATTGCTCTTTCTCCAACAGTGAAGTCAGGATATGTCTTGAAATTTGCTGACGAATTGCTGCGCATTATGGAGATGACAACGGGAGATCTACCGGTGACATTTACGGTAACAACCCAAGATATTACACCGTATGGCAATGATGTATATCATATCAATAGCATTCTTCAACCAGCCGTGGCGACGGATGCTCCCGTTGTTGGTGTGGCCATTACGGCAAAAACGGCTGTACCGGGAAGTGGAACCGGGGCAAGTCATGAAGTGGATATTGCGCAAGCTGTCCGATTCTCTATTGAAATTGCGAAAGAGTTTACAAGAGGTCAAATCGAATTCTATGACGCGGAGGAATTCGACCGGTTGCAAAAACTGTATGGTTCTATGAAGCATTTACAAACATTAGGGATTGATAAGTAATGCCAAGTAGAAGTGTAGGTGTTTTGACAATTGGACAATCTCCGCGTACGGATGTAACACCTTCCATAGAAGCGATTCTTGAAAATAGTGTGTCGATTGTTGAGAGTGGTGGTCTAGACAGCTTAACTAATGAAACCGTACATTCTGTTGAACCGGATAAATTTGATACAACTTATATTTCAAGGATGCGTGACGGAAAATCTGTAAAAATAGGCAAAAGCAAATTGTTGCCTTTATTACAAGCGGAGTTGAGTGCGCTTGAAGAGACAGTTGATATCGTGCTTATGCTCTGCACAGGAGATTTCCCGACTTTGCAAACGAAAAAACCGATTGTGTATCCCGATAAAGTGCTAAATCATATCGTCAGCGCACTTCTGCCTTCGGGGTCTCTTGGACTCATCATTCCACTTGAAGAGCAGCGTGAGACATTGATTTCGAAATGGCAACAGGAAGAGTTGAAGATATTTACCGAGGTTGCTTCGCCATATGAGGAAAGTGATATTGCTGGAGCAGCTCGTGCACTACAAATGCAAGGCGTTGATCTGATCGTGTTGGATTGTATGGGATACAATGAACAACATAAATCGGAGGCTGTAAAAGGAAGCGGGCTGCCTGTCCTTCTACCTCGTACACTCGTTTCAAGGGTTATTGCCGAGTATATCGCTGAATAAAACATACTATCAGAATATAAATATCAGCAAAACAGCAGGGACGGCAGTAGACGCGCAAATAGCGAGGAGTCCTGCTGTTTTGCTTGTTTTAGGATTCTATAGCATTTGAGAAAAATCCTATGGATGGGGGGAGTAGTTTGCCAACGATCGCATTACTCGTTCTTAGTTTGTTATGGGGATCTACGTTTTATTTCACCAAATTACTTTTGCCCGAATTCCATCCTATATCCATCGTCTTTTTTCGATGTCTTTTCGGAGCTATCCTGTTAATGCCGCTTTTATTTATCGGGAAAGGCTACAAGGAACTATCACGGAAGAAGATCTACTTGTTAGCGGGAATCCCTCTGCTAAGTGCGGGTGTACCTTGGATAATTATGAGCAGTAGTTTACGCCACTTAGATACGACGGTCAGCGCTGTTTTAAATGCGACTGGACCTATTTTTGGTGTGCTGCTTACGTTGTTTGTAATGAAAGGACATGTAGAAAAGCAGGAAAAAGTAAGTGTAGCGGTTGGATTCACTGGCATATTCATTGCATTCCTCTTTGGTCCTTCTTCAGTGGGTGACGTTCAATTCACCAGTGCGCTTATGTTGCTTTTGGCTGTTAGTTTATACGCATTGTCTGCGGTTTTAACAAATCGATTCCTACACGGCTATTCTGTCGTAACGCTCTCATTTGTTACAATGGTCATGGGGACATTATTTGCAGCCCCTCTAATGTTGTTCATGGAACCTGCAAGCTATAGAGGATTAGGTGAATTTCGAAATGTTTTCTTGTTCTTTATGTTAGGTGCAATCAATTCAGGTGTGGGTAATCTCCTCTATTATTATATTGTGAAATCAAGGGGCGCCATCTTTGCCCTGTCGATTACATATTTAATGCCGATAACGACGATTCTTTTAGGTTTCTTTCTATTGCATGAACCGGTTGGTATTGGAACCCTCATTGCGTTATTGTTAGTTTTATACAGTGTGTTTTTATCGAAACGAAAGGATGTTGAACAATGAATGACTTCCGACAAACAGTTGCTGCGTTAATGGTGAACAACTTTTCACTGGAAAAGAATGTGCGTATTTTAGTGTTGATGGATAGGAGTACAGAAAAAGTAGGGAGGAAATTTGCAGAAGCCTTGAAGGATGACGGCTGGCAAGTCAGCAATCACTGCATGGAGGATCGTGAAAAATCGGGTGAAGAGCCTCCGGAAGAAACAGCAAATGAAATGCTGAATTATGAACTCGTCTTCTGTTTAACGAAGCACTCCTTAACACATACGGTGGCACGTAAAAATGCAAACGCTAAAGGAATAAGCGTGATCACAATGCCCGGCATTACCGAAGATATGTTTTTACATGGTGCGATGTCAGCAGATTACAGCAAAGTAGAAGCAGAAACGAATGAAGTGACGCTAAAACTAACAGAGGCTAAAACGGTTACCATTCGTACTGGAAAGAATTATGAGCTCGTCATTCCAGTACAAGGTAGAAACGGTGTACCAAGCACAGGCGTGTTCAGGGAACCTGGTGCATCAGGAAATCTTCCATCTGGCGAAGCTTACATAGCTCCTCCTGAAGGCGAAGCAGAAGGAAGAATTGAAATCAACGGTTCGATTGCCAGCATTGGCTTACTTGAACATCCAGTTGTCTTGACGATTGAAAAAGGCCGTCTCGTGAATGCAACGGGAACAGATGGAGAAACGTTGCTCACACTGTTAGGCGATGGAGATGGAAGGTATCTTTGTGAACTCGGCATCGGGACAAACCATGCAGCCCGCTTGACTGGTAATATACTTGAAGATGAAAAAGCGTACAATACCATTCACATCGCATTCGGCTCCAATCACACATTTGGAGGTACCATTAAGACAAACGTGCACATTGATTGTGTTACCAAAAATCCAACCGTACTTTGGAATTAACATGTACAATATACTAGTATAATACGAGCCGGCCAATATCTTTTGGTCGGCCTTTTGACATATTAATTGAATGAGCAACTGCCGACTGCAATGCAATAGTTATACAGTGTCCTACACATGAAAATTGAAATTAAATTGTACAAGCTACTCCCTCCATTATATAATATAATAGTTTTTTACTATTTATTAGGAGGGGTAATGTGAAAAAATACTAACAGTCTTCATGTTATTACTATCATTCTTAGTACCTACTATCATTGCATCAGCTGAAACGGTTACTCCGACATTTGATCTGTGGGTCAATAATAAACAGGCGGAGTCGATGCCATTTTACAGCGCCGGCACTTTGTATGTTCCGTTCGGGGAAATTGCAAACAAAATGGGAGAAGAGGTTACAGTTCTACCATCACGAAGAAAACATGTTTCGTTCTTCAGGAGCGGTTTCTCCTCAAGTGTAACAGACGGTTATACCATAGGCATTGTCAATGGCAGCATCGTTCCTTTGAGAACGATAGAAGTGAATGGGCAAACCAAGAACGCTGAGGTGAAGGCGGTTTATAAAGATGAGGAAGTGTATGTCCCTCTAGAGTTCATTGAAGCTGGAGAAGGTTTGACATATCCAGTGGAAGTAATCAAAGAGGGGAACTTAACGACAATTTATGTTGGGGAACTACCTAAGTCTGTAAAGGACTTGAGTCGGAAAAGAACACTTGAAGTAAAAGTGAACAATAAGTTACTCTCAGGTAAATTAAGTCCGTTTGTAAGTGATAGTACTACATATGTCCCGATTCTGGAAATTGCCAAACTGATGGGTAGTGAACCATATGCGATTAAAAATCAAGTTATGGTCCCGTTAAGTGGAATGAAAAGAGCGACGGTAACGGTTGGAAAATCGATTGCCTCCATCTATGATCCCCATGAGAATCGGCAGTCTAATACATGGACGGTTCCGTTGAAAGAAATAATGGTTCATGCAAATCCTGTCATTGTAAACGCGAAAGCAATTCAAAAAAATGGTCACGTTTTCGTTCCCTTAGAATTCATCTCTTCTACGAGTGGTTTGAATTATGAAGTGAAAACAGTTAAAGATCAAAGGAAGACAACCATCTACATTGGAGCGCTTCCTAATTCTTTACAGGAACCGATCAATCAAGTCGGCTATGCTACTCAAAGGGTCGGTATGGTCTCGGCGCCTGGGAAAATTTATAGTATGAACGCAGTCGTTAAGAATCAACAGATTCATATTGACGGAGCTCAAGGAAATTGGTATAAGATCAAAATGGGCAAGCATGTCGGATACGTAAAAAAAGATCATATCCAACTTGGGAAAACAGCGGCAAAAGGAAAAATGTTTGCCGACGGATGGGTTGCACCTACGTTGAAATCTAAATGGAGTAAAGACCCGGAAGTCAATCGAAGAACACTTGAAAATGAATTGGGCTTTACTCATGATGGCGCTGTTTTTGACGTGTACGGGATGGTCCGGGCAATTGAAGTCATCCAAAATAGCAGCAAATCGCAAGAGGTCGGTATTCAATTTTATGGCTGGCAGTCCCCCGATGCGGAACAATCGTATCGCATCCCGATTGTCTCAAAAGAGTTGTTTAAACTGTATTTCGGAAAAGATGCAGACCGCGTGTGGAATTACTTCAATCGAAATGATATCCCTGACAAATTCACAGCCAACGGAAGAACCGTGAAAGCGCAATTTATTAAAGCAACCGGCTCGATTTATTTGGAAGTGGGTCATAAAAAGTAATACTGACAACATAATGGAGTAGAGATAAATAGAAACAGCCAACTGTCAAAATCCAGTTGGCTGTTTTGTTGAAAATGTGGCAGCTCGAACTACCAGTATTCATTATCTGCTCAATCTATTATCTGGCGTCACCAAGCGTTATGGAACATAACAAAACACTTTCAAATAAGATGATAGTTTGACCAATCATGCATATCTGCTTTTAAAGTATTTATTTTCATTCAAGATTGTTTAGTCTTACTAACTCTTTTTTTAAGTGGATACCCATTTTGTTTACCGTATACTGTATTGTTGGCCATACCGGGCATAGTTGCCGATATAATCTTTCGCAGGTGTATAGGAATCTTGGATAAGTCTTACAGTAAGGCTTGATACATAATGCCCGTACAAATTTACCGGAACTGAGTCATATAAGTTATGCCCGTCAACAACCTCGAGAACTAATTCCCCGAGATCATATTCTCCGTTGCCGTCTAGATCTAAGTAAATGCTATGCTCATCGTTACCATTTGCATTCGTATAATTTTTAACTGACGCTGTTATGCCGGTAGTGAATGTCATGTAATCATAACTGTACAAAGGCGTTATCAAGTGAGATGGTATACTGTATCCGTTTAATATGATTTCAAAATCGTTTGCATCTACTGTATTCCCATCCATTGTCTTACTAAAAGTGAGTATAAGTGAACTGTTGTCATAGCCGCTGACTGAAGCAGAGGTGAATTCTGGTTGATTATAAAAGTCGTTTCCGAGTGTAATGTATTCGCTTACGGCATGGACCATACCATTTCCGGCATTATCTCGAATATGGTTCACTGTAAATGCAGCTGTTTTAGTTGAAATACTATTAATGGGTATATGGACTATTACAGCGACAGATGTCGCTTTATCGGACGAACCAGACAAGATGGATGTCGATACATAGGAGTTTGACGGTAATGAACGGCCATCCCATGTATAGTTATAGATGTCTTTCACGCTGTCCAGGTTAACACCGCTATTTTCATCGGATATTGTAAATGTAACAGTTTGCATGTCCCATTGTACCTGACCGCTTGCAATCCCGTACACTCTCGGGGGAATTGTGTCCTGATTGAAGTTCAGGTTCGTTGAGTATAGAGCTGTACTATAGCCAGCCGTGTCTTTCACGTCAGCATCAATATAGAGTACGCTATTGTACATATTATTGTAGATGGATGACTCGCCCGATAAGATCACTGTTCTGGCATTCCAGCCTGCTGATGCCGTGAGCTGGGTGACTGAGCCATTTGCATGGACGATTCTAGCTTTGCCTGCGAATGAAGAGATGTCCATGTCTTTATCGTATGTTACTTCGATCTTATGGTCAGCTGTGACTTTTGCATTTGTTACAGTTGGAGCATTCTTATCAGCGACAACTGTAATAGTTGTTTCCACCGGATTTGGAGATGTCGAATTGCTGTTATAATCCTTCACATTTGTCACGGAAATTCTTGCGGTCGCGCCTACTTGAACTGCTGTACGTGTTGTAATGTCTAAACGTTTAGGGTCTGTCGGATTGTTCGTAATCGTAGCAACGGTATTGTTGACATAAGCGGTAGCACCTGTTGCATTCACAGGCTCATCGAAAAATAGAGAAAACGAAGTCGTCGATGTTTTTGCCGAGGCAGAGCCGGACACTAATCTAGGTGCTATCGTGTCATGTAACTTCACGGTTGCCGTGTACTTATCAAGCGGTTCGTTTGTTGTAGATTTAATAGAGTCTGTTGCCGAGAATGTATACTCGCCATTGAAAGTCCCACTTGCTGTAATCGTTAATGTTTTCCCGTCTGTTGATAAAACACCCGTAAGTTGTCCGGGATTCGAAGCCGACCCGGTGTTTGTTGAGAACGTGATATTCTGAACGACGTTCCGACCATCCACGACAGTTGACTTCGAAATTGGGGTTGCAAACGTCACTTCAACCTGTTTAGCGTTAAGCGCTTTCACTTCCTTAATGTAATGGGTGCCTGCTTTTGATTCGAATTTAATAGTGATGGTTTTTTCTACTTTCGCTCCACCTTTTGTCAAGGTCACTACATAAAGCCCCGCTCGTTTGCCCTTGGTCACCTTTGCAACAACACCTTGTTCCTTGATGAGGGAAGTTGCATACGTTTGGACAGCGGCTAATTTTTGCTCATCCGTTGCATTGTCTCCATATGAAATCTCTAATGTACCACCTGTAACTTGGAAGTAGGCTGCATCTAATGCTTTCTGGTTTGGATTGGATACTTCCGGGACAGGCTCTGGTTCCGGCATTGGTTTCGATCCTTGTGTCGCAGCTTCACTTCTAAAAAGGAAGGAAGCCAATTGTCCGCGTGTTACAAATGCATTTGGCGAGAAGGTTGTTGGCGTAGTTCCGGACGTAATATTGTTAGTGTACAATACTTGAACGAAGCTTTTATTCCAGTTACTAGCACTGATATCATTAAACGGGTTGTTCTGTTCACCTTGTGACTTAAGATTAAACCCGAGGACAAGCATTTTAGCCATCTGTGTTCTTGTCAAGTTGTCATTAGGCTTGAATGTGTTATCTGCATAACCTGAAATGATTCCCGCTTCAACCAGCGCTGCAATGGCTCCATAGTATGGGTTATTTTTGTTGACGTCTTTGAACCCTGGATCCTTCACATTTACTGTGTCTAGTCCGAGTGTCAGCGCTAAGAATTTTGCTGCATGCTGCCGACTGATACTTTGGCCCGGTTTGAATGTACCATCTGGGTAACCACCAATAATACCCCGTGAAGACAAATCCATAACGGCCTCATAAAAGTGGTGGCTCGGGATATCCTTAACATCCGAGAATGTTCGTGTCGCAGCTTCCGTATTGGCTGGTGCAACCGCAACGATAGCTCCTCCTGCTACTGCTGTCACCAGCGTCGCCTTGAATAGTTTTCTGTGATTTAACTTTTTCATTTTAAGCCCCCTATAGTGTTGTGGTACTACTTATATATGTTTTTGTGGGTAAAAAGTGGAAAAACGATCTATATTTCTAGTATAGTTCTTCTGGTAGATTAATTCAACAATTCTGTAAATCGGAGATTTTACATCGATATTGAAGAATACCATGGTGTTTTTGGCGGTGCGTTATGATTCGAAAAATAAAGCGACAAAACCAGCTATGTAGTTGATTTTGTCGCTTTTTATGAAAATGCTTTTATGGATTGCACGACTTCAATACTGTTTCCAAAAAACGTGACTCTGTGCGGTGTGGTTCAATATTCCACGGCACTTTACCCTCTCCCGCAAAATATACATGGCACTCATATTGCATCCTCATCGAATTAGTATTGTTCCACTTTTCATCTATGCCGTATTCGCTCTCAATTACATCAAAAGAATGTTGAATGCGCTGTTCATCCAGTTTCCCATTCTCTTTTTTGAACGCCGGGAATTTTGGATAAATACTCAATGAAATTGTGCCTTGTCTATCAATCCACTCAATCTTTTCAAAGTAATGGTCTTTGCCAAACTTTGAATCAATCCCGCCGATTTGCTCATCCGTCTCTTGATCCCCGATACTCTCATCTTCAGTTACGTCTTTTTCTCCCTCTGCCCCATCTCCATTATCCACTTCAGGCTGTTCGGGGATGATTTCATCTTCTTCTAGTGGGGATTCCTCTATAGGAGCAGATTTTTCATAAATAAAATCCGAATTTCCTTCTAATTCTTTTAAACCTTCTTCTCTTTTATTTTCAGTAATCACATTGTCTTTATTACTAAATCTTCCTTTTGTCATGACATCAGGATGATTCCACTTACTATTGAAAAAATCAATTGGTGTCTCTTCAACGCCATATTTATCGGCATTTTGTTTTGTATTTGTAAACCCTATTACATAAGGAATGAGCCCAGGAGCTTTTTTATACTTTTCCACTAGCTCCCATAACCTCTTGTCTTCTTTCTCTTTAAGTTGTATTCCTGTTGCATAACTAAAGTCCACGAAGTATTGATCAATGCTTTGAATATGCTTATCAATCAATGCACCATAATAGAATTTATTCTTTACAAACTTTCCATTCACAATATCGTAAAATGCAGGTCGGTACATCGCATCTACAGCATGGAAAAGACTCATATCTCCAGTCTTCAAGCCATACTCCATTAACCCATTTCTAGATCTGTCCCCGGTGTATCCTTCTAATGCTTTGAGAACATCTTTCCGCGTAATATGTGCCTCCTGATACTTGTTCAGAACCTTTACACTTTCTTCGGCTGATACTTCTACCACATTTCCCGAAAGCCCAGTCGACAGTACCAACCCTGCTGAAAGTATCCATATACTCGCAATTCCTCTTACTCCCTTAAGACCCGTCAATATTCCATCCTTTTCTCTTATTATTCTCAGTTATCGTGGCATAATCGAAACATGACTATCATAGGGATATGATTGGAAATAGTACTGCTTTTAGGCACTTCTCACGATTTTGAACAAATTATGGGTACATGTGAAGACATCATCTATACCTGATTTCACCATAGTAGCAATAGATTTAGAATACCTAGTACGTTTATGAGAATGGAGCGGTAAAATTAGTTAAAGTAGTACCAATTGAAATGGTCGGCGGGGTATTCGATTGTTCTATAATAATGTCTAGTGGAGAAAAAGAGGGGTAAGCGAACATGTGGAATCATCGGGTGCTGAAGTTTGGTCCTTAGAATTTCATGTCGTTACCCATGGGGAGAAGAAAAAGAACCATTGCATTCTGGCATTGACTACCTTTTAGGAAGGGGCTTTGTGGTGTTGGCAGCAAAAGCATAGGTGAAAGTGAATATTAAAAACAACATTGTAAAAGAAAATAACCTCAATCTCTTCAAATTTATTCAGCTCTCAATATTTGATAACCTTCTAGTATTATAAGCATAATTATTGATACGATATATTTCTGAATTACACCAAATCTATTTATATTATAGGTATTTTGGGTAGTTTTTCGAATCTAGGTTACTGCATTGGTGATATGGAAGGGTATTTTGATGTCGACGTTCCCTTCTTCATGTAGTTCAGTAGTTCAAAACTTATTATCATGGAAAGGAACGCCTTTTATTTTTTCTATTCACAAGCAATTTTTTATTGAAATATCTAATCAACCAATCAATCTACTCATTCATGATATGATGATAGAAAAAGAGAGGATGGTACCTATGAAAAAGATGAAGTCTATATATTTCCTGCTGATAATGTTTATTGCTTTTCTAACTGTATCGCCCATTACATCAGCAAACGAGATAGCGCCGTTTCCGAAAACACCAAGCCAGGAACCCACACCGATTACCGAACTTACGAATAAAAGTGCAAGTGGTATATCTTGGCAGTATGCACTTGAGGGGAAACCGAATGGCCTTACCGGCATCTCATCGCCTTTTATTTCCTATTACATAAAGATCACTGGGGATGCAGACTATGACCTACGTATGTTGGTGGATGGTGTTCAGGTTGGCGCTACGTACGATAAAGCATCAGGCAATTTAACTTATCAAACTAGTAACCTCACCGGGTCCCATGAAGTTGCAGTCCAGTTATATGTCTATGGGCAAAGGTACGATATCACAAAATGGTCATTTACTGTGGATCCTAACCCGGTAAATCCGTTCGAAGCAAAAAATCGAAACTTGCTCAATGCTGTCCAAGATGAGTCGATTTTAAGGTTGAATAAATATCGTGCCGCCCTTTCCTTACGATATTATACTGTCTCAGTGAACTTACAAAAAGCGGCACAAGCACATACCAACTATTTGGCATCCAATAATGTTACAGGTCATGGAGAACAACCGAATGGAGTTGGATTTACAGGCAGTCATCCATGGGACCGTGCAAGCTATTTCGGTTTTGACGGGAATGCTGGAGAAGGTATCACATATCAAAAGAAAACGGGAGCAATGGGCGTTGATGATTTGATGGATGCACCATATCACCGATTAAGCATCATTGATCCACGTAATCGTCTGGCAGGTACAGGCTATAATAATCGCGGGGATATCGTCATCAATTATGGTAGCTATACTGAGCCGGACCAAAAGGCAGAAGTCGTCGTCTATCCATATGACAAGCAAAAGGATGCAAAAGCCTCTTGGTATGTTGCGGAAAATCCGAACCCTTTGCGCTTTTGGGGAATAGACAGAGTGCATGTTGGCTATCCAATCAGCTACGCTTACTTTACGAATGAAAGCAGCGATCAGTTGATCGTAGATAGTCTATCATTAAAAGACGGGAATAACCGGAATATCTCGTTTTACGACGTTACACCGGATAAGGATAATGAAGGGAAACATCATGTATTTCTAATACCAAAATCACCGCTTGTACCTGGCCAGACATATTATGTAGATGTGAACGCGCACGTAAAAGATAAAATGGGTGAAAATAAGGACGTTTCCCGTTCTTGGTCCTTTACGACAGCTAATTCCATTGCAGTGCAAGATATTTATTTTACAAAATATCAAGGGACTAATTTCATAGGCGTAAATTTAGATAGTGGAGAAGATCCAGATTCAATAGTGACGATAGAGAAAGATAGCCAACTGTTTCTTAAGTATGAAGGCCGTATGCAATGGACATATCAATCGATTGTGGCGGGTGACTATATCTTAACGATAGAAAGTCCGCTATTCCAAGAGAAAAAGAAAATACCGATCACCATTCAGAAAAACAATGAAATTCGGTTTGATGGAGATGGAGATTGGCAAGTACTGTTCACAGAAGAGCAACCAGGGACGATTGATACAATGCCGCCCCAGTTAACTGGAATTGAAGATGTGACCATTGGACTCCATGAACCATTCGATGCAAGAAAGAACATTACAGCGTATGATGATATTGATGGTGATTTGACAAAATCCATCGTTATAGAGGGCGTAGTCGATACAAGTAAAGTCGGAATCTATAAATTGACTTATAAAGTTTCAGACCAGGCAGGGAACGAAACTGTGAAAGTCCGAATAGTTACTGTAGTAGAGCCTAATGATGGTTACACTTTCTGGGAATCTGAGAAACCTGTCCCGTCCAATAAAGATTGGACGATCCAATTTAGCAAAGAAGTCGATTCAACGACCATCGATTTAAATACGATCTATGTTCATCATAATCAACAAGAAGTGTCAGGCATTAAAGTCATGGTGAACGAAAATCGGAACTCGGTAACTGTCAAAGCTCCTGAAGCGGGGTATAGTAAAGGGCAAACCTATTACTTGTATATTGAAGGTAAAGTGAAATCTAGTTCGGGTGATACATTGAGCAAACCGATAAAATATAAGTTTACTATAGAATAATGGAGTAAATTGTAATCCGATACAAAGAAGCCCGGCAACCAATTGTAGTAGGTTGCCGGGTATTTCTTTGTTTAAATTCCTATTTTTACTCGCGAGCAACCCTGCTTTATAACTAAAGATTAATCAATACTTGAGATTTGAAGTACAAAAACAAAAATAACGACAATGAATGCAGAAGAAGCTTTTGAAGAGGTCTATGGGATGAGATATTTTGATCTTCAGAGGTATCTAGTAGAAAGAATCGTCTTTAAGTTGGGAAAGTATAAAAACACTTGAAGATGGACGGTAGTTCGTGGAGCAAAGAGATACTACTCATCAGTTTACTAGTATGAGATACATTGATTTGTGGGCATTAGTAAAGACCTTGAAAACAATTAACAAATGTAATTAAACAAGGTATCTTAGCGACATTAATGATTACGGAGTAACTTATTATTAAACTCTGCCTTCAGATCAGGGAGTCTGGGTTTATTTCGATTAGGAAGTAGTCATTAGTCGGAAAAAAGAATGATAAACCTTTGTAAAGGTATATGGTACAATGAAACTATTAATTTGTATTTGAATTCCAGTCATGAGACTTTGGTGATAGAGTAGTTCTACTATTCAATCCTTATAGAATGTTCATATAGGCAACTTACATATGGTAAAATTGAGTCTAGTGAAATACCTTTTTTAATTTAGACTGAAAGAGTTCGTTATTCTATCGACAATTTCAGATTCCCTCGGACATTTGACGTGGAAAAGCAGAGTGGAGGATACAACATGCTTGATAAGTTTCTTTGGAAAAAATCGGAGCCAATGATACTTGATGATTTTTCAGATAGATTGGATATAGCTTTGCAGAAGGAGATGCCGGATCACGTGGCCATCATAATGGATGGAAATGGTCGTTGGGCGAAGCAACGCAATCTTCCTCGGGTTGCTGGCCATCATGAAGGTATGAAGACAGTCCGTAAAATTACCCGTTTTGCGAATGAACTCGGCATTAAAGTATTGACCCTTTATGCGTTTTCCACGGAAAATTGGAAGAGGCCGAGATTTGAAGTCGATTTCCTAATGAAGCTCCCGGGAGAGTTTCTAACTACATACTTACCCGAGTTAATAGAAGAGAATGTTAAAGTGGAGATGATCGGCAATTTTGATGCGCTGCCGACGCATACCCAGCAAGCAATTGAAAATGCAAGGAAAGCAACGGAGCATAATGATGGTCTCATATTGAATTTTGCCATGAACTATGGAAGTCGATTGGAACTCGTAAATGTTGTAAAACGTATAGGTGAGTTGGCGATGACAAATCAGATTGAATTGGAGGATATAGACGAATCCTTGATTGAGTCATGTCTCATGACATCCCATTTGCCTGAGCCGGATCTATTGATTCGTACGAGTGGTGAAATTAGGCTTTCGAATTTTATGCTTTGGCAGCTTGCTTACGCAGAATTCACGTTTACCGATGTCTATTGGCCAGACTATAACGAGCAATGCCTCTTGGAAGCAATTGAAGACTTCCAACTGCGCAATCGTCGGTTTGGGTGTGTAGATGAAGAAAAAAAGGGGATAAATCGAAAAATTAGATAAGAATAGTAGAGGGCTGTCCTTATTGGACATCCCTTTTATTTATCTACAGGTAGTAGAAAAACATGAAACAACTTCCTTTTTGCTGATTGATAATACCTAATCGATAGATTACTATTAGGATTAATGGCTTGATTATATAGTCACGCCTACATAAAGGAGGTTGAGTAGATTTGGGGAAATTAAAAGGTGGCATTTTTCGCCTATTGTGTGCAATATTGCTCGTGTTCACAACAATTGCACCATCTCTTGCTGTAGCTAATAGTGAACCTATTGAGTACAGCATTATTGTTCATCCAGGATCAGATAGTAGGACTATCAACTGGGCTGAAGGGAGGATGATATCAGATTATGAAACAACATATTTCAACTCTGTATCTCTGGATAACGGAAGCGTCCTGCTAACTGGGAAAGCCTATACCGTTAGTTCAGATCCTTACCGAAAAGTATTAATATCACTCGATTATATTGATAATGGTGAACACTATCATTTGATAGAAGAGATTGCGGTTTCTGATGAAACGGCTGAATTTACAATTCCGGCTCATGACATTTTATATGAAAGTAATATTTTACCGGATATTGAAGCTTTTTCGGATATTAACGTGCAAATGTTCTATTATAACGATCAAAAAACTCAGAGTTCTAGTTTATATCTTGATAACAACGTACGATTAGTGTCATCAGGTCCATTTACAGCTCCTTTGTCGATACAAGGAAAATTGGATGGAAAGAAGTATCTTCTAAAAAGCCAACTGATATTGGGACAAGATGTAACTCTTTCAAGTTTGCTAGGAGATAGCTCCGAGCTAACAATTGAGGGTGATTATGAGTCCTTACTTTTCTATCAAAGTGAAACTCAAACTCATTTCAATTTGTTTAAAGATGAACAAGAAACAGTTGTCATTGCCAATGGAACCTATGAAGTATCATCCTATATAAATGGCATCCGCTGGACCAGCACTTTTGACGTTAATGGTAATAATACAATTATCTTACCGACTGAGCCAGATAGTTTAGACTTCGAAAACGTAAATCATCATGCCTATGATACTACAGTGAATTTAAACTATAATCTGCAAATGAAGTCTGGAGATTTCCAAGCTGACTCATATAACTCTAGTAGTCCAGTATCCTTTGTTTTACGTAACGATGAAGGTGTGGTTACTGAATGGGAAAGTTCATATTTGCACGGGGATAAAGAATTAGATGCAATCAAATCCGGTTCTTATATACTCGAGGCGGCTCTTCAACTAAATGGCAAGACGCTGACAGCATCTAAAGAATTACATATCAATTCCGCACTAAACACGTTAAAGGGAACTGTCATTACAGCTGAAAACGCGACAGGTTCTCCGTTGGAATCAGGAAAAGTTGTGCTCTATGAAATTCGAAGTTATTCCGGATACAAACAGGTGCAGCCGGTAAAAACAGCAGAAGTTCAGTTGGATAATGGTATTTATGAAACATTTATTCCGGATGCATACGTGCTTGATGGGAAAGAGTATTTGCTCACCCTTGTCAATGATAAGGAAAAGATTGCGTATACAAAGAAATTTATTGGTCAATCAGATAAGAATATTCATTTCTCGGCCGAGGATCTAAAACCAATTGGAGTGAATGCGGGAGTTCTTGAGACTGTTAATACAAAAATTAACCTTGGTGAATCAGATGAGAACTATTATTCGCGCTTAATAGAACTGGATGGAAATGAATGGAGTATTTCCAGTGATCTTCAGATTCAAATGACATGGATCGGGAAAGACGCTAATAATAATGGGTATATTTGGTCGGATATCGTAGATGAAAATCTAGGGAATGTTGATCTTACGAATGAGGAATGGCAATCATTAAAACCGCTTTCAAGCTACCCTAATGCAACGTTAGGATTTATATCTGAAAAAGAGCAGTATAACGAGTTGCGGCTGGGCGGAAGTGAGAAAGAGGCTGCACGGACTGTCCGTTTAGTTGTATATGATGAGGAATTCTTTTATTCGAGCAATGTATTAGTGTGGAGTGGCTCAACTGAAGAAGTACAATTCACTCCGAGTATAGGAACAGCTAGCTTCGATGAAAAGAACAACATATTCTATATTCAATACATGAACCAGGCACATCAACAAATGGTGATTAACAGCGGTCAAAATGGCGAAGTGCTTAAGCTTGTTTACGGAATCTTCGATGAGTCAAATGAGCAAGTCGGGGAGTCAATCAATACTGATCAACTGAATAGCCTACCGTTGACATCACCGTTGCCAAAGGGTACTTATACACTAAAATTATTACGTGCAAACTTTGACCAAGACATTGCAGCCCTATCTTTAGATATTCCATTTGTTGTTTTAGGAGAGGGAGCTCAAGAACCACAACAATCTCTTCTATCGAAATTATTCTTCGATACGAACACAGCATATGGAAAATTCGAAGGGCATAGCGGTTCTATTAGGGTGAGAGAGAAGCCGCAAGCAGGCAATTTTACACCATATACTTATTTTTATCCGAATTACCCTGCGGGTGATTTTACTGCCTATAACAACCTTATCATTAATCCATCCGCGGAATACGAAGTACAAATGAGATTGTCTAATAATGAACAGTCGACTTTTGTTGTAGATGATGTAGTAATGACTGGAAAAGAGCTATTGGAGAATCGCAAAGATAACCCATTAAGAATCTCAGAAGACCTTCAGCATTTGAAAGTGGTCAATTCTAGCGAGCGCTCGAATTTGCAAATGGAGCTCCGAAATGTTGACCAAATGGGTGACACGATTCATACCTATTCTAATAGTGGGGCTGGATTCAATATATACTTACCGAATGCCACTTACGTTGGCAGCTTTATATTGTTTGACGAAAAAAATAATGTCAGCATCGTGCCTTTGGAAGAGTTTACAATAGAGCAAGACGAAGAAATTGTTTTTAATGATGAACTATTTACAAAATACACGATTATGGCGGATAAGAAAAACCAATCTATTTTTGGTTTTCAAACAACCGAAGGTCATTCATTCCTATTTTCACCGGATCGTATTTTCAACTCTGTTTCCTACCCACAAAATATGAAAGGGAGTATACAGCTATACGTAGCAGATAAAGAACAGTATTCAACCTTATGGGGTTATAGGGTAGTATTGCCCGAAGGAGATTATGGAGCAGAGAAACAATTCTCATTCTCCAATCAAATTCAAGGGAAAATCCATGATGTAAGAGTTGAGTCTGTCCCGAATGGTTATATGATACGTCCGATTTATTCCCTGATGGCGGGTGAGTTAAACGTTCGCACTATCTATCAAGCAGTGGAAGGTGATAGGTTAAGTGCATTAGGAGAAAATGAACCTATTCGAGATTACATTGGCCTATTTAATAGTTGGAATCAAGTATCCGCTACAATCTCACTCATTGATGAAGCTGGAAAAGTCATTTGGAAATCCGAAGAAACTTCTGGATATGGGCAAAACCATTATTTACAGTCTGTTGAACCAGGTACCTATACAATCCAAATCCATATTCCGACATCGTCAGGAAAGTCGATCAAGTTGACTGAAACAGTCGTATTAGATGCTGATGGTTCTCCATTCATCCAACTGACGACTCCGAAATATGGAACAGTGACTGATGAGGAAAGTGTTACTGTAGCAGGATCAACGAATCAGAATGCTACCGTAATGTTGGAATTGCATAAAGACGGTACAGTAATTGACAATGTTGAAGTTGTTGCAAATGACAAAGGTTCATTCTCATATAACTTCAATGAACTTGACGAAGGAAGTTATAAAGTAATTGCTAAATCAGCTGGAAAAATAGCTGAAACAGCATTTACGATTGACCGGACGCCACCAGATGCTGTAGCCAAAATTAGTTTGGAGGATAAACGTGTAAATGGTGGACTCCTTCAAATTGGAAGCAAGTTGAAAGTCTTGATGGAAGGTTCCTATGAAGCAGGATTCAAAGCAACTGCTACAGTAGTTGTAGATGGAGCCGAAAAAGAGATTGCGCTTACTTATAACGAAGAAAGCAAATCCTATGAAGGCGAGTTTCTCGTTGAAGAAGGCATGAAACTTGTTGAAAGCATCACTGGTTTTATCACGGACGGAACGGGAAAAACAGACGAACTGACACAGGAGTATAAATGGGCAGTCGGATCTACCGTTCAAGGTAGTGTAAATGATGGAAATGCTGTTGGACATGCAACCGTCAGATTAATTTCTAGTCGAACATATTCTGCAGAGACCGACGCGTCAGGGAATTTCAAAGTAAAAGGGTTACCGGCAGGTACGTATAAGGTAACTGTATCAATCGGTGGAAAGTCGTATGCTAAGGAATCAATTGTCGTAGGGGATGCCGTTATTATGAATCCTTTAAATTTGGAGATTCCAGCTACGTCAAATGCCGTTTTCTCTTTAGTAGACAAAGGAACGGAGAGTGCCATAAAGGACGGTTTAAATCTCCGATTGACAGGCCCTAATGGCTTTATTGCCTACGGTACTTCGGTTAATGGGAAATTCAAGACATATGATGGAAAAACCGAGTTCGCAAATCTTCAGGCGGGTGAGTATAGACTGACTGTTTATGGTCAAGGTGCCTACTTGACAACGAACTCAACAATTAATCTGAATCAAGATTTGAATGACTATCTTGTCGAAGTAGAAAAGCTAGATGTTATTGAAAAGGATATAACAATTTCACTTCCTAATGATGTCGATGAAGTGAGCTCAATTTCACTTCAGAGCTACACAACTTATAAACAACATCAATATAGTGGGATAGGAAACTATTATTTCTATAATATAAAGAAAGACATGAATGGAAATATCGTTCTGAAAAACGTGGCAATCGCGGAGGATTATGAGTTGCATATCGATACTGAGGGCTATATGTCCTTCAATCAACAGGTCGATTTGACGAAAACACAGAACTTTGCGGTTGAGCTCGAAAAAGGACGTGTTATTTCTGGTATCGTGACGGATAGTCAAGGGAATCCTGTTCCGAACATAGATGTTTATGCGTACAGTGAAAATAGTTACCGTTCAGCTAAGACGGATATGGATGGAAAATATGAATTGATTGGTCTGCCGAAAACGGCTGCCATTCAAGTTAACATATATTCACAGATCTATCTTGCTTATAATGACACGATTAAAGCGGGTACAGAAAATGCGGAATTAGATATCCAATTAGCTAAGTCTGCATCGATTACTGGTAAAGTTGTGGATAGGAATGGGTCACCACTTAGCGGCGTTTCCGTTTCTGCTAGTAGCCCGAACTCCTATGGCTGGGGAAGAACCGCGGATGACGGTACTTTCACGATTACTGGATTGGTAGATACGAAAGTATACGATCTCACATTTACTTCATATGGTTATCCTTCTGTTACAGTAGAAGGAAGAGACGCTGGCGATGTGGGGACAGTTTATTTACAAGCTGAAGGAGACGGAGATTTTGAAGGCGCAGGCAACTTCTTAGCTGCTGCTAAATCAGCAGTCGTTCCTGCTGAGGAAGTACAGTTCACTTTGTCTTATCGCAATAATGGGTCTACAGAAGCTAAAAATGTTCCAGTGCATATTCAGTTGCCAAACGGCTTGTCGTTAATTTCAAATTCTACGACTTTAAACGGTAAGGGTGTAGATATTTCGAGTGATACGATTATTATCCCGACTATAAAGGCCGGCGAATCAGGTAAAATTACCTTTACCGGTAAAGTTGCCGATGATATTGCTGATCCTTCACTGACGACGACTGCACAAATAACGGAAAACGGTTCAATTATAAGTGTGAATACTTCAGTAGTATTCGTAACGCTTGAGGCACCAGCACAAACCGGAACTAGCAAACTAAAAGTGTATGGTAACGCAAAATATGGTTCTAATGTGGAAGTTTACGCCAATAATCAATTAGTTGGTCAGACGAAAGTGGATGGCAAGTGGTGGTTCATGGACATCAAACTGCCTGTGAAAAGTTCTACAAATGCTCAAGATTTCACGTTATCCGCAAAAGTTACTGATGGAGACATTTCAACGATGTCAAAACCGGTTTCTGTAAAGTTTGTGCCTGACGTTCCGACAATAAAAGACGTGACGGTTTACGCTGGCTGGAATGGCGATGTGAAATTGAATCCTTACACCGGAATCGCGACTTTCGCTATTACTGAACATACACCCTTGCACACGGAAATTGTGTTTGATAAAGAAGTGGACAGCGCGAAAATCACTTTCCTAGGAAAAGAATATGATCTTAAGAAAGGACAGGACAATAAGTTTACGTTTGATGGAAATAGGCTTGGCCGATGGACGTCTTACGGTGAACAACTGCTTCAAGTTACATTCAAAAAAGGCGACATGGAAGTAACTCTTCCATTGATGAATATTATCGTACTTATTGACCCATCCGGCTTTGTATTCGAAGGCAGCATGGAAAATCCTTTGGAAGGTGTTCAAGCAGTCGTCGAAACAAAAGTTGGAGATAACTGGGTACAATGGGATGCTGAGAAATACGGTCAAGTGAATCCCCAAGTAACAGATGAAGCCGGTCGATATGGCTGGGACGTTATTACGGGTGAATGGCGAGTTATCTTCACGAAGGATGGCTATGAGCCATATATCTCACGTGTGATGAATGTTCCACCACCGGAAACTGAGTTGAATATCCCGATGGTACGGATTACTGACCCAGCGGTTACGACAGCAACAGTTTCCGAAAACGATATGACAGTTAAATTTGATCGCTTTATGAAAGTAGGTAAACAAACTGTCCAATTGTTTGAAGCGGGAAGCGATGTGCCAGTCGAAGGAATGGTTCAAGCGCAATCGCTAGCTGGCTATAAATCTATTTCAACGCCTGCTGATAAACAAGCAGGATTCATTGGAAAAGACTCCAAGGGGGAAGATGGATTCTTCTCGGTTGATTCCGATACAAATGTTGCTTCTACTTTCACCTTTATACCGGCAGTTGCATTGAAAGCAAATACAACTTACCAGTTGGTTGTAAGTGGAGAAGCGGAAGACTATGCAGGAAAGTTATTGGGAGAAAGTACAATCTTTGAATTTACAACTTCGGGAGATCCGAATGGTGGAACTGTCGTAACGAAAATGGAAGAGTTAATTGACCAATTGGATGAGTACTCACCGCAATTTGAGCAGGAGCTTATCGGAGCTAATGCAATGTACAAAGACTTGAGTGATGAGGCAAAATTACTCGTTACAAATAGTGGGAAATTAACTCAAATGAATGAGCTGTTCACAAAGCGTGATGAACTTCAAACAACTTACAATATGTATAAATCATGGAAGCCTCATCTAACTGATAAGAATGTGTTGAAACCATGGACCATTACGTTTAGTGCAGATGTTGACTCCAAGAAGACAGACATCCCGGTTTATGTATACGATCGATACGGTAGGAAAGTAGAAGGTGTCAAAGCAGAAGTAAATGCAGATAAAATTGTTCTGACACCTTCCACCCCTTATCGAAAAGATCACGTGTATTATATTGTAGTGAGCAAAGACATTAAGAGTGCAACTGGAGCCACCTTAAAAGAAGGCGTATTGGCAACTTTTACAATTGAATAAAACGATGAAATGGCCCTGCTTCCCAACTTGGGAGGCGGGTTTTTTTATTCCCATGTATAAGTATCGACCTTACAAAACAGACAACAGCATCTACCTGACCAACCCCGTTTGATTTGCATAAAGCGCAGCTTGTGTGCGATCGCCCAGGTTTAACTTCGTTAAAACATGGCTGACATGCTTCTTCACCGTATTCTCAGAAATGAATAGACTCTCGGATATTTGTCTGTTTGAGAATCCCAAACCAAGTTTTTGCAATACTTCCCTTTCCTTAGAAGTAAGTTTTTCCGCAAGATGGTCATCCACTTGTGGCTTCTTCTGTGTTTGCATCAGTAAGTCTATGATGTCAGGGTCGTAATACTTCCTTCCCCTTTGAATCACTTGGATGGCATAGACGAGTTCTTCGGGTTGTGCATTCAGTGAAATATAACCATCTATGTCTAATTCCTTTGCGCGCTCGAAGGACAAGGGGTCATTGGAATAGGTAAGGATGGCGAATTTACAAGTGGAATCTGTTTGTCTTGCTTCACTTATGACATTCAAACCGCTATCTTTTCCTAAATGGAAGTTAACGATAGCCAAATCGGGCTTTGCATTTTGAATTAATAGTAACGCTTCTTTCTTGGTCCCAGCCTCACCGGATACTTCCCATTTGTCTTGCAATAGAAGAATTGAAATCACCCCTTTACGGATGAGTGTTTGATCATCCACTACTACAATTCTCATTTCAATATAGCCCCCTCGCCAATAATAAAAAGCGTTCCGCGTACTGGATCTTTACCGTTAAACTCATGCAAACGAATTAGTACAAATATTCTACCAAAAGAACGATTAAATGGAATGACACAAAAGTGCATTAGATAAATCATCCTAAAGTAGAATGCCAAGGTCGAAAAAATCACCCCTTAGAGGGGAGTTGAATCGATTTTCTCTGTTTATACTAACTATAGTTCCATCTTCATAGTGGATAAAGCGAAGCAAAAGGAGGAGATGATGGGCGTAGTTTCACTTTCATCTGGAAATGAGTTTCTTATGTAACAGCACTCAATATCTTAATCTAAACTTCTTCGACTAACTGTATGAAATCATTCCAGACAAAGGTGAAACAGTGGAAGCAAAACAACTGCCAGACTATGAAAATGGTGCATTGATCCACATTTGCTTCACAAAGCAAAAGAAAAACTGATTCAAAACGCAATACCGCAAGTCAAAAAAACTAAAATAATTGGAGGAATTTAAAATGAGTCTTAAAAAGAAACTAGCAATGGGTGTCGCAACTGGTGCATTGGCTGTAAGTATGATCGGTGGAGGAACGTATGCTTATTTCAATGACGTTGAAACAAGCACGAACTCATTTGCTGCTGGTACATTGGATTTGGCAGTGAACCCTGAAACAATCATCGATGTAGGTAACTTGAAGCCTGGTGACTGGATGTATCGTGGTTTCCACTTGGAAAATAATGGTTCACTCGATATTTCTAAAGTGCTCTTAACTACTGAGTACACAGAATCGGTAGCTGGTTTTGGGGATCACATTGTAGTTGAGTTCCTTATTAACGAAGATAAAAGCAGTATTCTTGGACCGAGCAACGTAATTGACTCTATGACGTTAAGCGAATTGGCAAATATGACAGAGGATGCCGTTAAAAATGAATCACCTAGATGGTTTGGATGGCAAGGTGGAGAAAAGAGCGGTCTCAAAGCGGGTACAAAAGATAAATTGCACGTAATGTTTAGATTCAATGACAATGGCGAAGATCAAAACGCTTACCAAGGCGCAGATTTACAACTGAAATGGACATTTGATGCAAAACAGACAGCTGGAACATCCAGATAATTTATAACCTGGGAGGAGAGCCCTTCTCCTCCCTACTTCTATTTTTAGTAAGCCGCCAGAATTTATTCTTATATTTATTTCTCAACATATAACTCTTTTTATGTCTTGAGGAATATATTTAAGAAAATTCCAGTGAAGAAAATTAGAAAGGCGGAATTGAATTGAGAAGAAAGCGTATACGCGTATATAGAAAAAGGAAACAAGGACTTTTTCTTACTTTAAAATTGGCACTCATAGGTTATTTAATTATTTTTAGCACTAGTTATATGACGTCTGGCACGTCTGCTTATCTGAGCAGCCAAGCGGAAGTTTCCGATATGATTATAGCTGGCGTATGGGATCCCGTAAAGAAAGCATGCAGTGATGTGGAGGATACAGAAAAGGATGAGGAAACTGCTGTCGACAACGAAGACAAGGCAGGTATTCCTCTGGATGAAAGTGAAGTAGGCGAAGTGCCAAATGAAGAATCTATTATCGATGGCGAAGCACAAGCTGACACGTCCCAAGAAGAAAAAGAAAGCGTTGATGCACCAGATGAAGGGAAAGTCGTTGACGGCGGGGCCCAAATGGAAATACCAAGTGAGGAAAATGTTGGCGATGTATCGTCTGGCGAAGGAGAAGTAGATACACCTCAGGAGCAAGTCGAAGCTGACGTCACGTCAGATAACGAAACAACTGGCAGCAACGAAGAAGAAGTTGAAGTACCCCAAGAAGAAACTGATAACAATGTTTCACCAGTTGACGAAACGACTGTTGAGGTTGAAGTAGAAGAGATTCAAGAAGAAATCCCAAATGATATCTCAGCAGGCAACGAAGATCAAGTAGAAACGCCTCAGGAGGAAACTCAAAATGATATACCATCAAGCGACGAAACAAGTGTTGTTGAGGAAGTTGAAGTAGAGGCTCCTCAGGAAGAAATCCAAAATGACATACCATCAAGTGACGAAACAAATGCAGGTAATGAAGATGCAATAGAAACGCCTCAGGAAGATACTAATAATGATTCATCATCTGGCGATGAAAATATAATTGGCGATGAAAATCAAGTAGACGCACCTCAGGAAGAAGCAGGAACTGATGTGGTTGATGGCAAGTCTGAAGAGGGAGACTGTGAGGAAATCGATGCAGATTCCGAGAATGAAGCCGGGAACGTTGATGAACTAAAAGATGAACAGGCAACTGAACCGGAAAATAAAGAGCCAAGTGATTCAGACGATTTAGTAGGCGATGATTTGGATATCAACAGAGAAGAAGAGCAAGAAAATCCTGAAGAAGATGTTCAAACACAACCGAAAGAAGATGAATCTAAAAATGGAACTGAGGAAAATCCTCCTATAGAAAGTGATTATGACAAAGAGATGAGTATACCTGAAAAACCAGAACAAAACACAATGAAAGCAGAGGGGGATACAAATGAAAACGAAGAAAATAATGAAATGGATTAATAGCATCGTCTCTACAATACTGATGATCTTGTTGATCGGGGTGGCTTCCGTTGTGGTCATCACGAAAGCGTCTGGCGGGGAGCCACAACTTTTCGGCTACCAATTTAAATCAGTGCTATCAGGTTCCATGGAGCCGGGAATTCAAACCGGCTCGATCATCTCCGTAAAATTGGTCGAAGATAAAACCAATTTTAAAGAAGGCGACGTCATTACATTCATGGAAGAAGATATTTTGATTACGCATAGAATTACCGAAGTAGTAAAAAGTGGTGATAATGTACTTTACCGCACAAAAGGTGACAACAATAATGCGGAAGACATGAATCCGGTCTTAGCAGATAATGTAGTTGCGGAGTATACCGGTTTCACAGTGCCTTACGTCGGTTACTTTATAAATTTTGCACAGTCGAAGAATGGAGCACTACTACTGCTGATCCCTGGTTTTCTATTGCTTATCTACTCTGCCTTTACAATTTGGAAGGTTCTTTCTCAAATCGAACTGCCTCAAAAAAAGCAAGCGGATGTATAAGGAGGCACTATTATGAGCAGGTTGTTTCGACTTTTTTCACTAATTTTATTGATCAGCGGATCATGTTTCATACCAATAGCGAGTGTATTTGCGGATGGTGAGAGTGAGACGGACACGAATGAATTGAACATCAGCCTTTCGCCGACAGGTACTTTATTCGACATTAGCAATATGAAGCCCGGCGACTGGGCGCCTCGGACGATTATAGTCAAAAATACGGGAAGCAAAGATTTTGACTATCAAATGAAATTGCAGAACGACGGAGAAGTGAAGCTATTTAATGAGTTATTGGTGGAGATAAAAGCCGGTGACGTGGAATTGTATACTGGGAAATTGTCTGAATTTAAATCGTTGCCGGCGAGAAAACTTGTGAGTGGCAATGAGGAAAGTTTGGACATTACAATTCGTTTTCCAGAGCATCTTGGAAATGATTTTCAAGGGCTATCATCTGCATTTACATTCACTTTTGCAGCGGAAGGGAAAGAAGAGATGGCAGTCCAAGCTATGACAAAAGGGATGATTGACAGTGGGGTATTAGCTTCTTCAGGATTTACCTTGAAAGCTACGTCGGGAAAAATATTTAATTTCATGTTAATTGGTTCCGTGCTGGTTACAGGTGGAATTGTATTTATGATTGTTAGGCATTATAGAAGGATGAAACTGGCTCAATAGACAAGTTTTGGGGGCTGCCTGTGCATGGCGAAACGTGCATGGGTGGCTTTTCATTTATGCTGAGTAGAGAGAATGCGACTTATCTATTTATTCGACAAAAATAGAAGGGATAGCACCGCAGGAATCGACGGAATGCTCCTATCTTAATTGTTATACTAGCCGATAATTAGGACTGATATTGACTTGGAGGGGTGATTTTGCTGAATAGAATCTTAGCAACTGTATTAAAGAAGAACAATAAGAAACTTTTTGTCTCTCTGTTGTCTTTATTGCTCATAGTAGGTATCGTAACTATTTATACCTGGATCATACCGAACGCGAATACAGCCCAATCTGAAGATGGCATACCCGAAATGGTAACTGCATTTGACTATAAAGCAATGGTTACTCCGAACGTCCTTCATCCAAATGGAGGAACGGTAGAGGCTGGCGAGACACTATATAAAAACATCACTACTGCAATCCCTATCGATTTAAAATCCATCATAAGTGCTGATGAAGAAGTACTCGCCAAGGGATCATACGAAGTTCAACTACTTATTAAAGCAGGAGGCAATTGGGAGAGGGCTTTCTCTTTGCAGGACAAGCAAAGCTTTGAAGGGAAAGGAACGGATATATCCGTTATCAGCAGTTCCTATCAAATCGACTTGGGCCAAGTGAATGCTTTTATTCTTCAAGTTGAGAATGAAACGGGAGTGAGGCACCCAAAATACGAACTTGAAGTCGTTCCAACGATTCAAGGAGAACTTCAATACTCGGATAAGGTAAAGGAGCTCGATATCCAGGACAAGCTCATATTCGATTATTTACCTGAGGAAATTAAACTTGCTAGTGAGAAAGCCTACTCTACTGCTATTGAACCTAATGAAAATCAAACTCTGACGAAATCATTCAGTATACTTGGATTATCTATTCCCTTGCTTCTTGTACGAATTATTAGTATATCGTTATTCCTTCTTCTTATATTGTCCATTCTATTTTCGCTCGTATATTTGGACGAGGGTCCGGTGAATGATGACACATCGGAAGCGGAAAGGCTTAGCAAGAAGTACGGAAGGCGGGTGATCCCGATTTCGGAACAAATTGATTTCACAGGAAAGACCATTGTCCATTTCGCTACATTTACATCCATGCTGAAGATTGCGGATGAAATTGAACAACCGATATTTTTCTATGAAAATGGGAATGATGATAGCCAAATGTACCTCATAGTGGATCTATTCTGTGTGTACATGTATGCGCCGAACACCGATATACCACCAGCAAGACCAGCTAAAAACCTTGCAAATAGAAAAGATTATGTAATCGGTTAATATGCAAAAATTTTGGTGCCTGTGCAGCACGCAATTCTGTTTATTCACTACAATTGTATATTGACGCGAATGAAAGTCATCCGTTTAAGACGGATGACTTTTTCATTGTATGAAAATACCTCTGAACGAATTGTCATAAATGCGTCTTACACAGGCAGCTAACCCATCTACAAACAATTCAGCTGGTACAAAAGTATACCGACTTACACAAAGGGAGAAGAAGGAGTCATTAGAAAGTGTATGGATGTGAGCACTAAAGAGGAATGAAAAAGTATCCGAAGGAGGGAAGAGGAGTAGAATCATAGGACCTATACTGAGTACAGATAGAAAAACCCACTAATCAATCTTAGGTAGGCTAAATGATACTTGAGAGTTAGTGCAAAAGAACATGGTTAACTGAAGGGGTAGGTGATAATGAAAAGAATTGCGTTCGGATTCATAACTTGCTGCTTTTTGCTCGCAAGTACCTCAATTTATGCTAAGTCGGAGTTTGCTCTAAATATTGCTCATTCGTTTAAAGGGAAATTTGCATTCATTACTGATCAGTCAAGTGAAGAGGTACAACAAGGAATCTCCTTACTGGAGGAAGCCGTAGCCACACAGCAAGAACAGTCAATGAAAAAAGCAGAACAATCGCTTGAGAATTTCGGTCAAGTAACTGCAAAAGATAAGTTTAATGAAATGAGCAAATACAAGAGCGAATATCTTCAGCAAATCTCAGAAACCCAAGAATCCTTGATGAATAGCGAATGGGTTATGGATGATGAAGATTTGCTAGAAATGATGAATGAAATCGAAAATGATTTTCTCGACGTTTTGGAAGATATTTTATCAGAGTAAGGTTTCTACGGTTCACTCTATGGGTGGACCTACAAATAAAAATAATATATAAAGGGGAGTTATAAAATGGGAATGACTGTTAAGAAAAAAGTATTGGCTGGGGCAATTTCGGTAGGATTATTATCAGGCGTTGGAATGGCATTTGCTAACACAGACGCAGGCGGGGCTTTGAAGTCTTGGTACGATGGGAAGTTTGGCGAAACGTTATTGGCCATTAACTCAGATGTATCAAAATATGCACAAGAGCAATTGCCTGGATTGAAAAATGAGTATAACGGAATGAAAACTGAAGCAGAGACTGACATTAATAATAAGAGGGATAGTGAAATTGGGGCTGCTACAACAGCAATTACAAATGCAAAAGCAAGCAGGATAGCATCGGTGGAAAGTACGAAGGATGAATTGATCGATGGTGCAGGACTAGCTTTCTATAATGAATTCCTTAAAGGTTATTTTGAAATTCAAGAAGCTGGAGACGCAGCGCTAGCATATGCTACTACTGATTTAACTGCATTTACAGGTGAAAAGGGACAAGCAGCTATTGAACAAGTCACTAATGACTTGACTGCAGCGAAAGACGCGGCCGTTACTGAGTTGGAAGAAGCGATTCGAATTGCAAAAGAAGAACTGACTGCCGAGTTAGCAACACAACAGGAAATCAACACTCGTAATTTGAAAAACCGAATCGATTGGAAGATTGACGAAGTGCGTGGACAAGTTGAAGGAATTCTTGCTGACCTAGTTGCAACACAAGAAGGCTTAATTGCCACGAAAGCGGCGGAACTAGAAGCTGAAGCAATTGCTGCACTAGACGAAGTCGTTTCCAGCATCAATGAATAAATAATACTTGTTAGGGCCTGCCGTTTAATTTGCCAGGCCCTAATATTTTAATGAGGGGGTTGCAAAGTGGATACTAGAATAACTAGATATAGAAATAAAAAATTATACTATATGAAAAAGGTTAAATTCCTAATTGGAGCTGTTCTTTTGACTGGGGTACTTGGAAGCGGTGTATCGATCGCTTTCGCAAAGCAGGATGTACATTCACTTCTTACAAATTGGTTTACTTCGAAAAGAGGAACTGCAGTTGAAGAGATCAAAGATGCTATCGAGAATGAACGTGATATTCAAATTGGTCGCATACAAGAACAGTTGCAAATAGAAATTCAACAAGCAAGCCAATACATTGACTCTTTTACGATTGCGGAAAAGGAAATGAGAACTAGCAATTTAAGAAACTATGCCGATGAATTGATCAACAACATGGTAATTGACAAATCAGCTGGGGAAAGTAGTATTCAAAAGGAATTGGATAGTATTTACCAAGAAGCAATTAGGGAAATGGAAAAGGCCATGCAAGGTAGTATTCCAGGCAATTCACCTGGAGTGGAGGCGCCTCAGCCAACTCCTGTGCCTGAGCCTACTACCGAAGTTGAGAATGAAGAGGGTACCGGATCAGATGAGAAAGGAAGCGAAACGGAACCTGGAACAGAGGTCGGTACAGAGGTAGAAACTATACCTGATGTTGAGTCAGACAATCCTGATGAATCAGATGCTGAAATCGAAACAGAAATCATTCAAGAACCTGAACAAGATCAAGAAATTGGTTCTGATGATAGAAAAGGACTTGATATATAATGCATATGATCAAACTTGATGTTGCCCCAACAACTCAAAAGGAAAAAGATACAAATAAAGTTATTGAGAGTATAGTAAGTTGGGTGAAATTTGTGCTGATTGTAGCGGCGATTGTTTTCATTGTTCGCAGTGTAGTCGGTATAACAGTAATAAGTGGCAATTCAATGGCCTCATCAATCAATAACAATGACGTAATTGTAACGAGCAACCTGTTTTACGAACTCGAGAGAAATGACATTATTCTATTCCGGGATCAGCACGGTTTTGATGTTATTAAACGAATTATTGCAGTGCCAGATGACACAGTTGAAATTGTAGGCGGAGCTGTACTTGTGAACGGCGAAGCTGTAAATGAAGAATTCGCAATGGGAACCCCGAATGATATGGCTCTAACATCTGTGCTCAAGGACTCATATTTTGTTATGGGGGACAACAGAACGCCTGGTGAAAGCTTGGATAGCCGGAGTAGTGATGTAGGGTTGATACCGAAGGAAAGAGTAAAAGGTGAAGTGTTCATTTCCCTATATCCATTTAAAAACTTCATGAATCAGTAATTGATATCCCGAATGGTCGAAATTTACCGTTCGGGATATTTTTATGTAAATAAAGCACCTTGCCCGTTTGGACAAGGTGCTTCGATACTGCACGATTAGAAAGGGAAAGCTCCTCGAAATTTTCTCGACTTTTTACGAAACACATTTACCATTCTTCTTCTCATTTTCCTGTCTATAAATGGATATACCATTAGCGGTAATCCTGGAATGATCGAGATAATGATTAAGGCCAGCCAATAAGATTTCTGTGCAAGAAAATAGATGACTGATGAAGGCAGGAAAGGATAAAAGATCCCAACGCGTATGGCTGTTTCGTACTTTCCTGGTTTTTCGGCATGCAACGTGTATTCTGCTTCAACAAGTTGTCCTTTTGTAAGGTTGAGCCTTTCGTGACTTAAATCAATTTGGTTATCATTCGTTGTAATGACGCCGATTGAAGGGATGAAGCCATCATTTCGTAGTTCGGATAACGGTTGTGTTATAACATCACCGACTTGCAAAATACCTAAGGAACTTCCCATAAGAACCCCCTTGCTCGTTTCAGATACCTCATATATAAGCTTCACATGTTGGCTGGAAGCGAGCATTGTACCTCCCATGATCATGGCAATAACAAAGCCGCCACCTATATAGATTAGTTGCAAATCCATGCCTTTATTTTTCTTTTTGTGCCGTCTGCCTGATTTCAATTCTCCGATTCCAATAAGCAAAGCTAAGATGACGGCAAACACGGGCAATACATAAGGATTACCTTGGTATTTTTCCATCCAAAGAGAGAAATAGCCTGCTTTAGGTATGACGAGAGGAGAATCTCCGATTGTAACGGCCTTGGCAGCAATCCATTCTCTTTTAATCAAACCTGACCCCGCTGATTCCTGATCCGTCTGCTTATTGGCATCCCCTTTTGTGATGAATCCTTCTTCATCATTTCCTTCCATTACTCGATGTGCAATCCATCCTTTTGTGGCCAAGCTTCCTTTGTCGGTTGTAAAGAATACGATATCTCCCACATTAATAGTATCTTTTTTGCCTACATTTTTAATCACTACCATATCTCCTCGCTCCCAGACAGGTACCATACTGTCGGAGCGTATAACAGTGAGCAATATCGGCTTTTTCATAATGGCAGATCCGACTGCTGCACTTAGCGTAAGCAGGATAACGAATAGAAGCAGGATGTTAAAAACCTTCGATAATCGCTTCAATATATATTCCCCCTTACTGTAATTGTAAGATAAATATCTCCTGAATTAACCCCTCTCAAGAGGGAGGGGAATGGTACGAAAGTATACTTGTTAGTAGCCATTCGTAGTAGTCTCAAGTATCAAAAGTAGCTTGCAATGTAGACGAAAGAGTTTTAAAAAAGTGTTCTTACGAGCGACGAAGTCTATGAATATCTCTCCTATACTTAAATCAGTTAGACAACGGCGAGGAGCCGAATAAAAGAAGAGGAGATGGTATTTTGAAGACGAAAAAAAGTTTGTTGATGGTAGTGTTGCTGCTAGCCATTTCAAGTTTGATGGCTGCAATGTCGTATTCATCTGCGACAGTGACAAGTGCGATGACAGGAACTGTGAAAACGACGGATACAGCCTTATTGGCACTGAATGCAGGAAAGCACAATGCGGCAAAAATTGAGGACGGCGTATTGAAAATTGACTTCAATAAAGGCAATGTTACAAGTATGCCAGTCAGTACGTACGGTGTTCAAAAACAGAGTGAATATGTATGGGACGGACTTTTCAGCGTGAAAAACAACTCTGAAAACCAAGTTGCAGTAACAATCAAAACAGAAAACAATCCAGCTGCTGGCGTTACTTTGTACGCAAAGGCTGGAAATGGTGAATGGACGAAAATCGACAGTGTCAACGGAGCTTTCATTGGCGAACTACCGATTCCATTTAAGAACTTGAGTAAGCATGAAGTTAATGTAGATATTAAATTGGTCGTTGACAGCAAAGCGTCCCTCGGTAACTTCAATCCTAACTTAGTTGTAGCTGCAGAAGCGCAAGTGAAATAATGTCGAAAAAGGGTTGATGGCATTTGTCATCAATTCTTTTTTCGTAAAAGAAGAAAAGGGGTGTCGAGGTGCGAATGAAGAAAAGTGTATTGATGATCGTTTTATTACTTGCAATTTCAAGCTTAATGGCCGCTATGTCGTATTCATCCGCAACAGTAACGAGTGCGATGACAGGAAGTGTTGTCAGTACAGACGAAGCGCTTCTAGCATTAAATGTCGGAAAACATAATGCGACAACGATTGAAGATGGTGTGTTAAAGATTGATTTCAACAAAGGGAATAATAATTCGTCATTTGGATTGCAAAAAAATAGTGAGTATATATGGAATGAGCTTTTTACTATAGAAAACAACTCGGAAAATATTGTGTATGCAACTATTAAAACCGAATATAATTTGCCGGAAGGCATCAGTGTTTGGGTGAAGAGTGGAAATGATAATTGGACTGAAATCGACAGTATAAGAGGTGCTGATGTTGCGAAATTGACAGCTGCTTCAGGTGTCTCGGCTCAAATGAATGAAATGGCGAAAGTCGATGTGAAAATCGTTGTGGAGAGCAATGCAAGCCTTGGCAATTTTGCTCCGAACCTTGTTGTCAGTGGAGAGGCTGTCGATTAATAGAAAAGTGCTTTTGAAGAATTGATCTATACGGTCAATTCTCTTTTTTTGATTGATGGAAAAATTCGACAAGTAGTGCCAAAATAAAATCTTATTAATCAAAAATAGAACTATACTCCTTACGAGTAATGACAAAATATTCAAATTGCGTTCGTTATAATACTTGTAATACTACAAATTTATCATGGGAACGATGAAATACGTCCTGTATTTGGGCACCTTGGACGTATGGAGTTAATGGTGCAACCGACCTGATTAAATGCGGACAAGCGTCCGATTTGATTGGGTTTTTATTATTTTTGGGAGGTATTTCGGTGAAAAAATACTTATATGGTGCCGTATTATTATTGTTCTTATCATTTTTATTTCTACAAAGTACTAGTTTTTCTAACACGGAACTGCGGAACAAAGCGACAGTATCCTCAGTATCTGAAAGTCATGCTTTATTATCTGTCCATTATGGAGAAGGCCGGCTATTTTGGATAACAAATAACATGGAAACCGTTGTGCAGGTAAGGGACACAGGCGGCATAGCTCCGAATGAATCATTTCAAATCGGACCAGGAAGAAGTGCCGGTTTTACAATTCAAGGCCATCCTGAAGAAATAAGCGAATCGATTTTATTGGATATCGAATGGGATGGTGGATATGCATTGGTAGAGACGACTATTCCCCAATCCAATATAGAACAGATCCTTCTTGAGCTGTTGATAGAAGAGGATGAGAAAGAAGAAGAGGAAGTGGAAAATCCTGAACAAGAAGATAGCGATGAGAAGGAAGAAGCGGTTATTGTGCAAGAAGACCCGGAAGAGGATGCTCCTGAAGAGCATGCGGAAGAATCGCTGCAAGTAGACGAATTAGAAATGACTACCGAAATAGATGATGAAATCGAAGAGTAAAGGAGTGGCTGGTTTGAAACAATTTTTAATGAGATGGAATAAAACACGAAATCTGATCCTTTCTAGTGTCCTTGCTGTATCCATTGCTATTTTAATCTACTCCTTCCTACAACCAACCACTTCAACTACGACGACACATTCAAATCCAACTGGAATTACAACAATATACGACTATAAAGCTACCATCAAACCGAATGTCCTCAATACGTCTGGAGGAACAGTTCCGGTTGGAGATACGATTTTAAAGAAGATTACAACCGCAATTCCGATTGATATGAAAACGATCATTACTTCCACAGAGGATATAGTTGTTGAAGGAGAGCATGAAGTCCAGTTAACAGTGGTCGCCCAAGATCTTTGGGAAAAGACATTTCCGTTGGAGAAAAAACAATCATTTCAACAAAAAGGGACAGCCATATCGATTATGGATGGCACCTACTCGATTGATCTGGATAAAATAAATGCGTTCATTACCCAGGCGGAAGAGGAAACAGGTATTACGCCTTCTAAATATTCCTTACTAGTAACCCCGATGATAAAAGGGACTATTCATTTTGATGGAATCAAAAGGGAATTGCAAGTAAATGAGAACCTTGTTTTCCATTATTTATTCGACAGTATTGTTTTGGCTAGTGAAAAAGAATTTACTTCACCGATTCAGTTCGGCTCTATTGAAACTATTACTAATACACTCAATTTTTTAGGTGTCGTTGTACCAGTAAGCGTTTTAAGGATTTCAAGTTTACTGTCGTCACTAGTATTGTCGCTGCTATGGATTTATGTGAACAATATTATGAAACCGAGAAAACGAAAGTCACAAATTGAATCGATTAATAAAAAGTATGGAAATAGAATTATTGCCGTATCGAGAAATGAAGGCATGGATGGAAAATCAATATTGCTGTTATCAGATATAAAGTCGCTTCTAAAAATAGCGGATGAGAAGGAACTTCCTATTTTCGTTCAACAAGAAGGGGTAGAGAGAGCTAGCTATTTTATTGTGGACGGGAACCAATTATATAAATATGAAGCGTTTGAAGCGCACTTGGCCGTAATCGATGAAATATGGGACGAAGGTAGAAGCATTTATGCGGAAGAGTAAGGAGATTTTGCGAGCATTAACAGGGAGCCTGGGGAATATTCTAAACTTGGCGTTGTTATTTCGGGCTATATCACTACTGTTAACTTCGGTCTTTTTTCTCTTCGGTCCCCAAGCACCATGGATTTTTAAACTTGGCATTATCGGTGCATTATTAGTTGCGGCATGGATCATCGCTGATTTGCAAAAAAGATATATAGGAAATGTAAAAGTGATTCAGGCTATCGTTCTAACTGAAACAATCGGGTTAACGTTATTGTTAATTCCGACTGGGGGCATTACGAGTCCATTCATCTGGTATGCATTGAATCCAGTGCTTATCGCTGCAGGATATTTGGCACCGTTATATTGCTGGGGCGCATTAACATTTTATCTTGGCAACGCGACTTTCATCACGTTCTCGTTAGCTGGAGCAGATTCCATTCGGCAAGTGGTCGAGGAACGATCTTATTTTTATTTAGTCTGTTTGTTGACGACCTTGCTTGTCAGTTTATTTTCCAGACTGACGAAAGAGTTGGATGCTAATGCTCGTCTTCTGCGAATCCAACAAGATGAACTTTTATTCGTGAACGAAAAGCTGAGAATAACGAATGAAAAGTATATAGAAACAATGGAACATATCATGTCTTTCTACCAGTTGACAGAAGGGATGACGAGCAAAAAAAATGCCGGAAAAGTCATGGTGGAAGTGACCGAGTCATTACGGAAATGCACTCGATGTGAAGAGGCTTTTTTCTGGCTTATCAGTGCTGAACAACGAAGTCAGATTGTTAATAGGACAAAATTTGCGGGATTGGAATTGGAGCTGCAAAAAGCCTGGCATTGGATTCGCAATCAAAGTGGGGCATTTGCTGGGAATTTCGGTGAAGAGGTATATCTGATGAAAGTCATTCGCACTTCATCGAATAATGGAGTTGTCGGTGTGAAAATCGGCAATTTACAAGAGGATTGGAAGCCGCTACGTATAAACCGTCCGTTTGAAGCTATAGCAGAACTCGGTGAACTTATGCTTGAACGGATTTCAATGGATCGAATGATGGACCAAATGCTTATATTGGAAGAGCAGAACCGCATTGCGAATGAAATACATGATAGTGTGTCACAAAGATTGTTTGGTATCGTCTATTCTCTTCATAGCTTGAAAGGTAAGAGTCAATTCATGACAAAAGAAGAACTAGATGAGGAGTATACATTTCTATCGGTATCCGCTCAAGAAACAATGAAGGAATTACGGGCCGCTATTTACAGTCTAAGTCCTGTGAAAAAAGGAGAGAAACCATTCTTTTCAAGGATTGCTAAGTATGTTAAAGATTTTGCGAAACTTAATGACATATGCATTAACCATAATCTCGAGGGGCATGAATCAATTCTTTCCTCCGATTTAAAGGAAGCGATTTATCGAATCGTTTGTGAAGCTTGTGGCAATGCGGTGCGCCATGGCAAATGTAAACGAATCGAATTGGAAATATTAATTACCGATGAAAAGACTGAAGTAACAATCTGGGATGACGGAAATGGTTTTCAGTCGATGAGAGGACGAGATAGGAAAGAACAAGGGATCGGCCTTTACAATATGCAGCAGAGTGTCAATTTGTTTGGCGGCAACCTTTCCATTGACAGCCCACCAGATTTTGGGACCACAATCCGCATAGAGATTCCAAAAAGTAAAACAGGGAAAATGAGGGAGATGATAGAGCTATGAAAATTGTAATTATTGATGATCATCCATTAGTAAGAAAAGGTTTAACTGCTATCCTTTCTCTTGAACATGATATAGAGATTCTTGGGGAAGCGGCAAACGGCAAGGAAGGGCTGCTTGTATTGAATTCCTTGAAGCCTGATTTGACGATTGTCGATTTAAGGCTAGGCGACGAATCAGGTCTTGACTTGATTGCCGAAGCAAGAAGGCAAGGCGCAACTTGCAAGTTTGTTGTGCTCACCTCTTCAACGGATAAAGAAGATTTCAGACGGGCAAAAGAAATGGAAGTCGACGGGTATGTGTTAAAAGAAGCGTTGCCGGAAGAAATGTTGCATGCACTACGCATGATCAATAGAGGACGAACGTATTACGACCAAGGTGTGCTCGAATTTGTAATGAAGCCGAGCACCTCTTATAAATCGGAAAAGCAAACCGAAGTGTTAACGCCTAAGGAAATGGAAGTGTTAATGGAACTCGGAAAAGGCTTTTCAAATAAGGAAATCTCCCAAAAAATGTACATCACCGAATATACCGTGAAAAAACACGTTAGCCAGGTTCTTGCGAAGCTCGAACTGGCAGACAGAACACACGCCGCGTTATATGCCAATGCGACTGGGCTGGTTAGATATGTAGTAAATTGAAGTGGGAAACGGGTAGGGTTTTATTCAAACTTCCTGGTGTTTACCATATTGTGTTCATAAACATTAATAAAAAGCGACCATTCTTAAAACAGAATGGTCGCTTTCTTTCACTTCTTATTCTTCAACTTGTTGGGGAAACTTAGGACGAAACGTTTAACATGTCTTTTAGTAATCATTGAAGTATTAATAAATTCAACAAATAAATCATTATCGGTATCGTTAGCAATGCGGCGAGCGTGGAGAAAATGGTTGTGATGACACCCATCTCTTCGTCTGCGGAATATTTAGCAAACAGAATGGAAGAAAGAGTCAAGGTCGGCATGGCTGCCTGAATGAGCAAGGTTTGCAGCATCACCAGATGAAGAGACAAGGTCTTGCCGATTAAGACGGCAAAGACCGGCAGTAAAATGAGCTTGACCATTATCGGCAGCCACAGAGTCGACCGCGATATCTGCAGTCCTCGTGCAGGTTTCGTTTGAAAGAGGTTCATCATCATGATTCCGATATAGAACATGGCCAGCGGGGCTGCAATGGCTGCTAAACGATCAAACAGATCTACAATGAGTAGCGGTGGGCGGTATTGGGAGAGCGCCATCAGTATTCCTATGAAAATCGCAATGATTGGAGGATTGATCATTGTACGCAGCATGCCTAATCCGACTCGCCGGTTTTTTTGAAGCAACAGAGCACCGACAGTCCAGATTGTAAAGTCAACCCCCGCATCAAACATGGCTGCATACAAGGCTCCTTCAGGTCCTAATAGTACAGCGCATAGTGGAATTCCGATAAACCCTGTATTTCCCAAACCAGATAGAATGGCAAGTTCCTTTGCTCGGTCGACTTTCTTATGAAATACAATTGCAAAAAGATAGCCCATGCCAATGCCGAGTACGTTAATGCCAATGGAGAGGAAGAATACAAGTAGTATTTTTTGAAGAAGATCCCCGTTAATGTCCACTTGTAAAATACTCGACAAGATGATGCAAGGCATACCGACGTTTACAATCAGACTAATAAAGACGTTCCGCGTGTCTTCGTTAAAATGGAATGTTCGCGCCAGGATAACTCCAATTGTGATCATTAAGGTGATAATTCCGATGGAGTGAAAAATCAAACCAAGTGTCAACGGGTTCCCCCCTTTCTTACTAGAAAGCACTGTGCTTTATGCACAGTGCTCAACAAATTAGTTTTGGGTTTTGAGGAATTTTAGAATCGAATGGACGAGAAGCAGGGTTCTTGGCTCAAAAGTGTCAAGTTCCATGTATTCATCTGTCCCGTGCCAGTTTCCGCCTACTGGCCCCATTCCACAGATTGTCGGGATGCCCAAGGAGGCAGTGAAGCCCGCATCGGCGGCGCCTTTTGTACGTTGTTCGGTAATATTGATGCCAAGCTCACTGCCTGCACATTTAACTACGTTGAATAGTTTTTCCACACCGCTATGTTTTTCCATCGGCAACATGCCAATATCGCCGGACAGCGTACTCTTGGATCCGTCAATATAAGAATGGTCAACAATTTTACGTATGTTCTCTACTGTTTGTTCGTACTGGTCCAATGTCCAAAAAGCAAGGTGAATGGTAGCTGATGCAGATGGCGACACGACGTTGTTACCAATTCCTCCATGGATTTTGCCGAAGTTGATTGTTATCCCCTTTTCGATATCCATGAGTTTTTTAATTTCAATCATCTTCCTTGCAAGTTCATCGTTAGCACTTATACCATTTTCAATAAAAGCCCCCGAGTGGGCTGCTTTTCCTTCGACATCGATCCTCAAATGGGCTGAACCTTTGCGCGCAGTGACGACTGATCCGTCCGGACGGCCGGGCTCAAGGTTAAATACAGCAAGCGCATCGGCCGCCCGTTCTTCTATAATCGACCGGGAAATAGGAGATCCGATTTCCTCTTCGGATGTGAAAAGAAGTTCAATCTCGCAAATTTCATCTTCCGCAAGCTCTTTCAAGGTTGCAACAGCTTCCATCATGGTCACAAGACCAGACTTCATATCCGATACACCTGGACCTCGAAGCATATCGGCCTCTTTTTTAAATGGACGCTCATTAGCCGTGCCGACCGGAAATGCGGTGTCCATATGTCCCATGAGCAGAATTTTTCCATCCCGTTTTCCAGTCACTTTGGCAATGATCGCATCCCCGTAGGTTGCGTGAGGTTTAACTTCATATGTTATGCCATCCTGGTCAAGCCTTTGTCGGATCAATCGTCCTACCTGATCCACCGACTGTTTGTCCAAAGCAGAACTATCCGTATTTACCAGCTCAGCTAGAAAATCAACCGCCGATGGCTGACGTTCCTTTATGTAACGTGTAATTTCCTTTAGCAGTTCACTTTGCATTTGCTTGTGACTCCTCCTTACGCTTCCAATTTTCTTTTTCTCCATTCTTTCAGAATAATTACCGCAAAGATCGTGAGGGTGACAGCGAGAATCACTGCGCTCACTGGGCGGGTTGCAAAGATGGAAAAATCATTATGCGATAGCAGCATCGAACGACGGAAGTTCGTTTCGACAATCGGTGCCAAAATCAATGCCAATAACATCGGCGCAAGTGGAAGGCCGACTTTTAACATAACGTAGCCTAACAATCCGAATACGAGCATGATCAGCACATCAAATGTCGAGTTCGCAATCGAATACGAACCAAGCAAGCAGAGTACAACGATTGCTGGCATCAGGATTTCTTCAGGAATTTTAAGGATTTTCGGGAACACTTTTGAAGCTCCTAAACCTAAAACAAGCATGAAGATGTTTGCTAGGATCAATGCTATGAAAATACCATAGACAATATCGCCATTTGTCGTAAATAGCATAGGACCTGGTGTCAGTCCCTGAATCATTAATGCTCCAAGCATAACGGCAGTTATTACATCACCTGGAATGCCAAGTGTCAAAAGAGGAACGAGGGCACCGCCTGTGACCGCATTATTAGCCGATTCGGTTGCGGCAATTCCATCAACATTTCCTTTGCCGACTGACGATTTATCTTTTGCAACTCGTTTCCATTCGTTATAAGCGACGAATGATGCTACACCCGATCCAGTTGCGGGGATAATACCGACAAATGTTCCAATAGCGGATGAACGCAACAAATTGAACCAGTTGCGTTTTAATTCTGCAGCTTTCAACCCGATAGAAGAGTTGCCGATTTTACTTCTTAGCTGTTCTGCTTTCCCTTCCAAACGGCTTAATACTTCAGAGATGGCAAACAGTCCAACAAGCGCGGGTACTACATCGATGCCATTCAGTAAGTTTGCATTACCGAACGTAAAACGGTTGACCCCTGTAATAGGGTCCAAACCGATAACAGCAATGAATAGTCCGATTAAACCTGCGATAATCCCTTTTAATAGAGAGTCGCCAGAAACACCAGCAACAATTGAAATTCCGAACAGGGCAAGTGCAAAGTATTCTGGAGGTCCAAACGACAAAGCGACTTTTGCTAGTTGAGGTGCGATGAAAATGAGGGCCACACAGCTAAATAATCCGCCTATGACAGATGCAACTGTTGTCATCGTCAAGGCCTTCTTGGCTTCTCCCTTTTTTGTCAATGCTGGACCTTCCAAAAGGGTAGCTGCAGCTGCAGCAGTACCAGGCGTACCAACGAGGATTGCGGTGATTGAACCAGCGTATACCGCACCTACATATACCCCGAGCAGGGCACTGAAACCGACTACTGGATCTAATCCAAATGTAAGCGGGATGAGTAGGGCCACCCCCATCGTTGCAGTCAGCCCAGGAAGTGCGCCAAAAACAATTCCAAGGCCTACTCCGAGCAGGTTGGCAAGAATTGCGGCCGGTGCTAAGGCGAATAATAAGCCAGCGATGAATTCTTGAGACATGAAGCATCCTCCTTTCGATACGTTAATTTAAGGTAATGGAATCTTAAATGCCAGTGTGAAGATGAAATAGAGTAAAATCGGCAGGATAACCGCAACACCTGCGAGCAACACAACCTTCCGTAATCCAAAAATCCATTGGGCTGCAAGCAGAAACAGGATGGTCGAAATGATAAATCCGACCCAAAAGAAAAGCAGTATATAAGTTATTAACAATGCGATGAATAAGACGATTTTTCCAACAGCAGACCGATCAAACTGAATATGTGGCACGCTTTTTTCTTTTTTCAGACGTAAAGCTCCTCCGACAATCAGCAAGGCTGCAGAAATCGCCAATAGCGTCAAAATCAGTTTCGGAAAGAAATCCGGCCCATAAGCTTGTCCGTTCCCGAATTGTCCGGCCATCAAGAACCCTATTGCTGATAGCAACAATAGAATTCCGCCTGTAGAGATGTCTAAAATTTCTTTTCTCATCTACACATCCCTCCTAGATTAGTTGTTTAGCGATTTGATTACTTCTTTATTCTTTTCATTCTCTTCCATTGTTTTCTTCGTAAACTCCTCTGAATTTAGGAAGGAGATCGGCAAGCCCGCTTTCTTGAACTGAGCGATGACTTCTTCATCTTCGAGGGCCTTCTTAATACTTTCCTCAAGCTTAGTAACGACGTTGTCCGGAGTATCTTTTGGTGCCATAAATCCGAACCATGCACCTGTACTAATCAATTCATAGCCAAGTTCTTTGAACGTTGGTACATCTGGCAGTTCTTCCAGACGTTCGTCAGAAGTCACAGCTAAAATCGTAAGCCCGTTTCCATCATGGGGGAGCAGTTCAGATATTGTGTTAACTGATGCATCAACGTGATTGCCGAGCAGTGCAGTTACTGCCTCTGCTCCGCCTTCAAAAGGAATATGCTCCATGTCGAGATCTCCCTGACTTTCAACAAATGCAGCTGTTACGACATGCTGATGAAGTCCAGCACCGGTCGTTCCATATGTCACACTCTCTGTTCTTGCAACTTCAAGCAATTCATTTAAACTACTAATGCCAGAGCTTGAATTCACAGCAATTCCATAGGGAGCTTCTGTAATTTGTGCAATTTGCTTGAAGTCTTTTGTTACGTCGTACCCTACGTTGTTGGCATTTGGCGTGAGTGTAGAAGGTCCGACCGCTGTGAGGATAATATTATAACCATCCGGTTTTGCCGTTTTCACAGCAGTCATACCTGTAGAACCTGCACCGCCAGGCTTTGAAATGATGTTGACCGTTTGACCAAGATCTTTCTGAATGGAGTCACTAATAATACGAGCTTGAAGATCTGCACTACCTCCAGCGGCATACGGTATCGTCAATGAGATTGCCCGTGAAGGATAATTATCATTCTTGCCTGCATTTGATGCAGCGCCATTACACGCAGCCAACCCCGCTACTAGTCCTCCAACCATTAAAACACTCATTATTTTTTTGAATTTCATTCATTTTCCCTCCCAATATTGTTATCTGATCAAAAATTGATGCTAATTAGAATTTTATATTGAAAACGATTACATGTAAAATATATAATAAGAGTAGAATGTATATAAAAAATATATAAAGGAGGGTTTTTATGGATTTTGATCGGCTGCGGTATTTTATTATGGTCGTCGAAACAGGCTCCATTTCAAAAGCGGCGATTGCCCTCAATATGACACAGCCACCTCTCAGCATAGCCATTCAGAAATTGGAAGAGGAATTAGACGTTAGTTTGTTCATTCGAAGTGGCAAACGACTTACGTTAACGGAGACGGGTCATCTCCTTTATAAACGGGGAAAACAATTGATGCTGTCTACTAGTGAAATTATGAAAGAAGTTGCTGAACACGATTCCGGGGAATACGGAACTGTCACAATCGGATGCTCGACAATTGCTAATATTACGATCATCCCAGAGGTCGTAAAACGACTGAATGAACGGGGAAGTCGTATCACAATCCGTGTTCTTGAAGGGAACACTGCTTTCATTTTAGAACAGCTTCGGCTGCATAAGATGGATATAGGGCTTGTCCGTAATATTTTCGACAAGAAAGACTTCCATACGACCGCCCTGCTGACCGAGTCCCTCTACGTTGCGCTGCCGCCCGGGCATCCGCTTGCGGATAGGAAAACAATCGAATTGAAAGAACTTAAAAAAGAAAACTTTCTTATGCCACACACTACCCTTGGCTACGGCATCTCTGACTTTATATTGGAAGGATGCGATGCAGCTGGCTTTACGCCTAATATTATCTATTGGGGTACCGAAACTTTTCCTATGCTTAACATGGTCCGAGAAAATCTCGGAATTGCATTTGCTCCTGCTCTCTTCCAGAATATTAACAACTATGAACTCCCACCTCTCGTCGAACTAATTAATCCAACCATTGAAGCTAAACTCAACCTAGTTACTTTAAAAAACTCTATCCAAACAGCTGCCACTGAACAGTTCTTGGCGGTGACAAAGGAAGTTATTGAGGAATTGAGATAAGAAGGTCTTGACCTTAAACTTACTCGAACCTTTATAATTAAAATAGGTAGAACATACCGAATTTATTTTCAAAAAGGGGATGGAACAAATGGTTTTCCGTTGGGATGGTGGATTTATTATGGTGGCTTGGGACAAGTTTGAAGAGGGGATTGAATGGTATACCAAGCATATGGGTTGGACTTGTTTAGATAGTGTCGTTACACCTGTCGGAAAAAAGGCATTCCTTAAGATGCCGAGATTAGGTGTGGTGACATTGAAGTCCTTTGAAGGGGAATTTGAACATTTTAAATCTGAAGGCGGTTTTGAAGGACATACTAGGGTAGGATTTGAGGTGGCGAATCTTGAGGATACTCTTGCCTATTTTGAAAAGGAAGGGATCAAGATTTCGAATATGGTTACGTTGCCTGCTGGACAAGTTAGTTTTGATATCCAAGCTTTTGATAATGCAAGGCTGACAGCAGTACACAATAAAGCTTTGGAAGGGCAATTCCCTGAAGCTAGGGTAACGGGTTTTGGTGATGTTAATGTAAGAATAGGTGTAAAAGATATCAATAAGGCGGTCACTTGGTATAAAGAGAACCTTGGGGTTCAAGTAGTAGAACAAAATGACAATTACGCACACTTACAAGTTGAGGATGCATATGACTGGATGCAGCTCTCTCAAGTGTTCTACGACAATATATGGTTGGAAAAAATAGAAGATATGCCTTTCGAAAAAGCAAACCCTACAGTTCGTAATTACTTTGACGTCAGGCCAGAACTATTTCATGAAACGTACATTCAACTTAAGGCAAATGGCTTGCACCCATCTGAAGTTGCTGGTAATCCCCATAATGGCTGGGCAGGTTTTCACTTCTTTGATTTAGATGGAAATCGCATTAACGTTTGGTCTTATCCTGCGTAACGGCAAAAGGAAGTGAAGAGAAATGGGGATGAAAATCAATGAATTTTCGGAGCGAACTGGCTTGCCACCAAGTACTCTTCGATTCTATGATCAAAAAAGATTGTTAGAGCCTAAAAAACGTTTAGAAAACGGCTATCGGATTTATACAGACGATCAACTATCCCAAGCATTAATGATTCATTCACTCCGTTTGGCTGGTATTAGCATTGAAGACATTTATCAGTATTTGCATTCAAATGAGGAAGAGATGGAACGCTTAATTTCCAATTGGAGACATGATGTAGATTCGAAGATATCTTCATTGAAGATTGCCAAACAATATTTAAATGGTGTGACTGCTAAAGAGCAGCATATCAATTTAGTTAAATGGGATGAGTCCGTAGTATTTATATGGTTTAGACATGAAGTGCAAAGAAAAATAAGCCCTTTTCAGTCTGTGATGATCTCGAGTTCAGAGAAGGTTAAAAAATTGGGGCTAGGAGTTAGACCCGGTATTTTTATAAGAACATTAGAATCAAAAGGGAATACAATGGTCGGCGAAGTAGGATTCATCCTGAATAAAGAATATCCATCCAACTTGGGTGATGTGAGTAATATGTATATAGAGCAACAAGAACCAGCGCTTTACGCTACGATGGAGTGTAATGTGCACGATCCGTTTATCTGTTTTAATTTTATGAGGCTCGTCCATCGTTTCGGTTTTAAGTCAAAAGGTTTAAAGTTAGAGAAGTTCGAGTCACCAATCGAAAGTACTTTTAGTTACATGATTCCACTTTTAGCTCCTCATTGATTCTATAAATAATGGGCGTTGGATGAACTGCACCCAAAGAATTTCAAAAAGGTCTGAACGTTAAGAAACTATTCTGGATGAACCCATACTTTAGTAACGAGATGTTATACTTATTATGCAAATTTGACTGATTTTCAATAAGATCAATCTTCCGTAAACGGGGTAGGTTGTTATGAACATAGAATCGACTAAAGGAGTGGGTTTCTTGAAAGCTAAATGTCTCATATTCAATGAATTTGGCAACCCCCAAGAAGTGCTTAAAGTTGAATATAAAGATATTCAACCTCCGAAAGAAGACGAAGTACTTGTGCGCATGGTAGCCAGACCAATTAACCCATCTGATTTAATACCGATAAGAGGTGCTTACTCTCATAGAATTGCATTACCAAATATTCCGGGTTATGAGGGAGTCGGAATTATTGAAAACGTAGGTCCCACGGCATCTCGAAGTCTTATTGGCAAACGTGTTTTGCCTTTGAGAGGAGAAGGCACTTGGCAAGAGTTTGTTAAAACAAAAGCAGAATATGCAGTAGTAATTCCAGATTCTATTGATGACAGTACAGCTGCGCAAATGTACATAAATCCAATTACAGCGTGGGTTATTTGTACGGAAGAATTAGAGTTAAAACCAGATGATGTCCTCTTGGTCAATGCTTGCGGTTCAGCTATCGGGCATATTTTTACTCAATTATCAAAAGTTCTCGGCTTCCGATTAATTGCGATAACCAGGAATGATAAATACTCAAAGGATCTACTAAAGTTCGGTGCTTCTCATGTGATTAATACCTCTCTATATCCATTGCGTGAAACAGTTATGGATTTAACTGGTGGAGTTGGAGCCGATGCAGCTATTGATTCGATTGGAGGAGCAGCTGGTAATAACTTAGCATTTTGTGTTCGTCCTGAAGGTGCTTTTTTATCCTTAGGTCTTTTATCAGGAATCCAAGTAGACTGGGCAAGAATTACAAATGAGACAAAAGTGAATGCAAAATTATTTCATTTGCGGCATTGGAATAATAGGATCTCCGCGAAAGCTTGGCAAGAGACGTTTAACCATTTAATCACATTGATCATAGATGAAAAAATCAGTCTTATGAGGCCTGAATCATATTTCAGCTTATCGGAAATACGGGAAGCCGTTCGGATCGTTGAGTCTTCGGATGGAAATCAAGGTAAGGTGATCTTAACGAACTGATAGGGCCATTTATTGCCTTACATGGTGTGATTGTTGTAAATCATAAACCGAATTCCTTGCTTTAGCGAGGATGTAACAAAGGTACAAAAACTATCTTTTATCCGTGAAGCAAAAAAGAGCTTTATAGCTCTTTTGATTAGACTTTCAAATGCAAAATATGTTGAGGCCCCTTTGGACCTTCATAAAATTCGTTCTCGTCTACAAATCCTGTTTTTAAGTAAAGATTGTAAGCAGGCGTGTTCTTTTGGTTGACACCGAGTACAAATTCATCAGTTCCAAAAAGGTTATTTCTAACAAACTCAGGTAATAGCTGCAGCCCAATTTTGGCTAATCCCTTTCCTTGATTTCTAGCATCGATTGAGAAAGATGTCAGCAAACGAGCAGTAGGATTAGTACTATACTTTAAAAGCTTTTCGCCATCTTCTAGAGCAAAATAACCTACAGGAACACCGTCTTCGAGATTTAAGACATGGTTAGCAGTGCTAGAAACAGAAGGATTGTTGATTTTATCTAATGGCATACTTGTAAATTGGAGTTGTTCTTCCGGTAAATAGTAGTTGGATAGGTGTTCCTCGTATGTATCGGTATACTCAACCAGCACAACTGAAGCTTTAGTAGACAGCATTATACGAACCTCCGAATTAAATTAATCCCAAACACGTACTCTTGGAACCCCAGCCGTTCTTAAATAATCCAGTAATTGACCGGTATGGACTGATTCATGATAGGCGACTCTTAGCAACATATCACCCAAACTTCTTATGTAACCTGAATCAGAACGATCAATATTAATATTTGATAAATCTTCTTTTGAAAATGACTTAACCGTTTCTAAGAACTGATTTCTAAATGGTTCTGCAAATTTCAATTCCGCATCTACAGTAGAAAAAGGTCTATTTTCAAATGGAGAGTCAAATACCTCCAAACTGCCCCTATTTTGGATGGCTAAATGGTAATAATGCTCACTTTCTAGCACATGCCTAATCGTCTCTATACAAGTCATTGCCTCATCGTCGGGCTTCCAGTTCAGTTTTTCTTCGGGGATCGATGTCCATACTTTAATACTTCTTCTTCGTACTTCGCTGAAATTTAATAAAATTAAATCGATTGAGTTCATCATTTATTCTCCTTTCATCGGTATGTATTAAATATACACGAATGAACGTTCGGAAGAAAGGATAGATTTTGGGAGAGCTATTAAAAAAACAGAAGTTAGATTTAAAGTCTATCTTCTACTGCAACGTCGAATTTTGATACGATGGTTTCTTATACTACTAAAAAGGCTGGTAGGAACATTTCCGTAATGCTGATTGCTGCCGTTTTGGCAACTAAAAATGGATTCGGTACGTGTAGGAGTGTTGTAATTGGGTCTTCTGAGATAAAAAACGACCGCATAAGCAGTCCTCTAAATCTATTTCACTTTCGATCGTTCAACAGAAAGAGATGCAAAGATGACAATAGGCGAGATCGTCACAATCAGAAGTATTATTTTCACTATGTTTTCCATGGAATCGGCCTTGACGAAGTTAAATATCGTAAACCATAGCGCAATGATCGGTAGAATGAGCTTATTTATATGTTTCATTAGTAAAAACTTCATGCTTCTTCTTACTTTAACGACCGTCCCGATATTAGGGATGTCCAATTCGTTTCTTGTCGTTGCAGGAATACCGATATATAAGTGACTATCTGTAAATTCGTCTTCGACTTTAAAAACTTCCCCAATATGTTTTGTATCTAAGTCAAGTATCGGTAATTTCACACGTTTCCCGTTGTAGGCAATGACGATTTTTTCGCTTTCTTCGACACCTAGAAATCTCCTGATGTTTGGGTGGATTCTAGAAACTTTATGGCTTTCATCGAACGGATAAATATATCCAATTCGCAGCTCTATCTCACGATATCCGATGAACCAATTTCCGATAGTTTTTACTGTGTTATTACAAATAGATAATATCTTTTTTATGATTTTTCGAGTCATTGAGACACTCTCAATGGGTGATTGAGTAATGACAAGTTTTGTATTACTATCTTTTTCTAAGTTGAGAAGTAACATATGATATCGGTTGATAAAGACTTTATTTTGTGTCATGTTGTCTTTTCTTGCGCGTAACTGTAGCTTCATTCTAAAGCCAGTCTTGATATTTATGAGTTCCACTTGGTTAGAGTACTTTGCAATTAGATCAGGGGAGGCATAGACAATTTTCTTTTTAATATCATCCACTTTTGGAATTCCTCGATTGATAAATTGAAATTCAGCGGGATGAATGAAGATGGACTTCGTTTTGGAATCCAAACATTGTAAGCACCTTTTCGATAGTTTTGCTTGTCCAATTTGGATAGTAGAATTGGAAAGAATCATACATCTAACTTCATTGCCGTATTCGTCCCCGACTGTAACATAAAGATGGTTTTCCGTTTTTAATTTTGTTAAATCGTTTGGGTGAACTTCTATTTGATGTCTTGCGACGAATGAAGGCGTGTTTGTCAAAATATAGCTGGGTGTTTCCATTACAATGATTCCTTTCCGAAGTGATCGACAATGTCAACTAACGATTGCAGCAATGTCGAAAACTGAGCCGTATTATTCGGGTTGCGATACAAATAATTAATCTCCATTTGTATCGCATTGATGTTCAGTTTATGTTTAGTGAAGTGAGTGACCGTTCCTTTATGGGAAGCAGGGAATGTATCATTCAATCGAATATCATGAATTCCATTCTGATTGAACAGACTTTTCATAATGGAAACACTTGTTTCGTCAATAGACGTTCCATCCATCGTTCCTAAATCGATATCGAATTCTCGAGTGGCGGCAGCACCATGCAAATCGATCACAAGACGAATATCATGTTGTGTGCAAATTTCTTTAACCGCATCTTTGTATTTGCCGCCAATCGTGTAGTTTGGATCTTCATCTGCTATTCGATTACTATAAATACAAAAACAGTTTGTATAAAGTTGAATAATAGACGCAATCGTCCCCGTATATAAATCCGCTTTTTTCACTTCATTATTCCTCATATGATTGACAGAATGCGGTGCTGAAAGTAGCACCGGCTTCGTCCCAAGCTTCACATCATATGGAAAGAGAGAATGTTCAAATCCATTGTAGTCATTATAAGAAAATTGGCTTTCGATAATATCCGACATGCTCTTTACATCCGATTTAGAGAACATAATCTGCTCCTTTTTCAGTGAATTCTACTACATAGTAACATAGTGTGATAGGATGGTTTGGGAAATTTTTCGGAATTCCCTGGCCTGTTTTATTGCAACTGGCTTGCAACGCAATGAAGCGTAATCGCAACGCAATGAATGGGGCTCGCAACGCAATGAAGCGTAATCGCAACACAACGAACGGGGCTCGCAACGCAATGAAGGGTAATCACAACACAATGAACGGGGCTCGCAACGCAATGAAGCGTAATCACAACACAACGAACGTGGCTCGCAAGGCAATGAAGTGTAATCGCAACACAACGAACGTGGCTTGCAAAATAATGAAGCGTAATCGCAACGCAATGAACCGGGCTTGCAACGCAATAAAGGCAAATCGCAATGCAATGAATGTGGCTCGCAACACAACGAATGAGACATCTCTCCGCAAGCATGTGCTCAAGTTTTTCAACAGCTTCTAGTGATTCCATTTAACTATGCATTTTTAATCGTTTTATTGCAAAAGTAACAACAAATGGATAATATAAAAGTAGCTGTGTATATGGGTAGTGGAGGGAGAAAAGACATGGTGTTAAGTATCAACAAACGTACTGAAATATCCTCTGATAAGTTGTATGATTTCTTTCAAGAAAACTTCGATAAGCAATATGAACAAAATGAAATTGACGTCACGGAGTTGGAACTGTCGATTGAAGATATAAAAACGAATTTTAAACCGGAAAAGAATCCGGTCGTAAAGGACTTGGTCAGTGAGTACGGCGAGGTTATTTCCACGACGGTGATAAATGCATTCGGGCTAGGGCCTTTCTTTCATCAAAAAGATCAAACTGGTGGACAGGTTACGACCATACATAATGCACAAAACGAAATTTATGCCAATGAACAAACTTCTTATCGGCGTGAAAAATATAAATATAAAGCAGCCGCGGATCAGGTCCGTGCGGAGAATTTTAATAAAAACGGTGCTTATATAGATGGTTATACAGGCAAAGTTACCGATTCACCGAATGTGGATCATATCGTTCCGTTGAAAAGCTTCCATAAAAACGGCGGTTTCATGCTGAGTGATGACGCGAAGGCAAATTTCGCAAGTGACAAACGGAATTTGATTGTCATCGATGGATCTGTGAATAAATCAAAGAGCGACCAATCATTGGAGGAATTCATTTCAAATACGCCTAAAAGTCAGGAGGCCACAAATAAGGAGCGATTCGGTTTGGATGGCCGACGTACGCGTGCAGCGGGACAACGGGGAAACGAAGCTTACGATGATCATGCACCTACAAAACTACAGAAGGCCACTTACTATACAAAAGAAGGCGGAAAAGCGGCCGTTACAGAAGGATTGACGTTGGGCATTCGCCAAGCATGGGGCATGTTTATGTATGTCTTCTCAAAGGAGCTTTTTGAGGAATTTAAAAAAGAACGCAGTGAGTTCAAAAGGTACTATAAAGAAAAAAGGCTGACGAAAGAACTGAAGGCAATGCTTTCACGTGTTGTGACGAAAGTGAAGAACCAGCTTTCCAATATTATGAGTGCGTTAGGCGAGGGGATTGTTTCCGGCTTTTTCAGCAGTATTCTCACAACGATCATCAATTGCTTTAAAACGACAACGAAAAGGATTGTCCGCATTATACGGGAAGGTGTGCTTTCGATTGTCCGGGCAATAAAGATGCTGATTTTCCCGCCAAAGGATATGACTTATCAGGAAGCGATTCGGGAAGCTATTAAGTTGTTAGTCTCCGGTTTGTTTGTTGCAGGGGGATTATTCATTGAGGAAATCGTTGAGAAGAAGTTGGTAGCGCTCGGGATTCCTGGTGGCATTGCAAATATTATTTCAACGACGTTAGTCGGGATTATGACGGGAATTTGCATCGTGACGGTTGTTTACTTGATTGATAAGTTAGTGGACGAACTCCCTTCGACGAAGACGCTTGTTGAAAAATCGAAAGAATTGATGCAGCACGGGAATAAGCTGGAACTTCAATATAGCGCGGTTTCCAAGGATATTTTTTATGATAAAGACGAGCATTTCATGAAACGGATTAAAAGGACAGATCAAAATGTAGACGACATGATCGACTTTTTTGACAAGGAGGATTAACATGCCACTACCATTAGCCATTATTGCCGGTGCCGCTGCGCTAGCCGGGGCAGCAGGAGCGACGGGATATGTAGCGGGACGCAAATCCCGAAACGCAGAAGTTGCTGAACTAAAAAATACGATTATCCAGTTACAACAGCAAATCGAAAAGTTGAATACAATTATCGAAAAGCAAAATCATACGATCCAAGTGTTAAAGGCAGAAAATAAAAGCCTGAATGCACTGCGGATTATTGAAAAAAGCAAGTTGAAAAAACGTACGCGCGGCGCGATTTTGTTTGAATATGCGATGTTTGAGTATATGGAATTTCTGCGGTTAGAAGTGAATGGCACCCGTGATTTGGATGAAACGGAAAGTACAATCTTCGCCATCCTCGATAAGATGTTTCACGGAAAGAGCATCTTGTTGGAGGAGAAGGGCTTGATTAAAATGTATATTTCCAATAAATATTCCTATGAAGTGAAGCACTTAATTTCATTGAATGAAAATGCATTAGAGAGTGTCGATGGAGGTCAACATGCTTCTTAGTATCGTGTATTTCATAATCGGCTTTGTAAAGCAGTTATTCTTCGGAGGGCTAGGTCTCGGCCTCGTTTCGTTAATATTAGGATTCCTATTCCCGCCGGCCCTTTTTGTTGTCGTCCCTTTAGGTGTGATAGGGTTATTGATATCCTGTTTTACAGAAGGGAAGGAAATGGCGTCGGATTACTTGGCTGCGAAACAAGCAAATAAATATAGGAAAAGAAATATTAAGGCAGCCGAAAGAAAGAAAAAGAAGCTCAGAAAAGTATTCGATGAACATGAACTATTTGAGTTTGACCGTGCACTGCGTGAGGTGAACCGTGAATTCCAATCATAATGGCTCTTTTCCGTGTACAATGTGTGGCGGGTGTTGCCGCAACATCGACAAAGTGGAGGAGTTGGCTGAGTACAACAATGGCAAAGGTGTCTGTGTCTATTTGTCTCCTACAACGAATTCATGCCTGATTTACAACCGAAGGCCGGAGATTTGCAGGATTGATAAGATGTATGAGCGTCACTATAAGGATACATTGTCGTTAGAAGAATTCTACGACTTGAATAAAAAGGCTTGCAATGAAATCCAGGAAGCGTTGAGTTTGCCTAGCTCATTTCGTTTGACGTGATGTAGAGGGGCGTAACAAGAAGGTTGATATCATAGAAAAATAAAACGAACGTCCGCACTGGACGTTCGTTTTGTGTTGCATGATTTAACAATCTTGAATGTGGCCATGTACTCCGTAACATTCACATCAATTGATGAACCTTATCTAAATCCACATTCCCACCCGAAATGACAGTTACAATGTTTTTACCTTGGATATTTACTTTATTGAACATAGCCGTTGCTACCGTCGTAGCACTCGATGGTTCTATCAGTTGTTTCGTCCTTTCTAAAACGAAGCTGAATGCCTGCCGGATTTCCTCTTCGCTCACAAGGACAAGATCGTCAAGATACTTCATAAGAACAGGGAAGGTGAGGTCGCCTGGTTGACTGGATCTTAATCCATCCGCGATGGTAGCAGTAGCATCAATCGCGGTGATTTTCTTGTTTTGCAATGACAGGTATGTGTCATCGGCAAGCTCAGGCTCTACACCGATCACTTTTATTTTCGGATTCGTTTCTTTAATGGCAGTCAGAATTCCGGATAGAAGTCCACCGCCTCCGATAGGGACAATGATCGCATCGACATGTTCCACCTGATCCAATATTTCTAATCCAACCGTTCCCTGTCCCGCCATAATGAATGGGTCGTCATAAGGAGGGATGAATATACCGTTTTCAAGATCGGCAATCGCCTGTGCTCTTGGTATGCGCTCTGCAGATGTAGTCCCGCACATTTCGACTTTGCCATTGTAAGCTTGAATGGCGTTCACTTTACATTTGCTAACAGTTTCAGGAACGACAATTGTAGCCGGAACTCCATATTTATTGGCAACGTAAGCAACGGCTTGGCCGTGATTGCCAGATGACGCTGCTGTTACATACTTCGCGCCATTTTCAATCGCATGTATAACTTTGTTGCTTGCTCCTCGTATTTTAAACGAACCTGTCTTTTGTAAGTGCTCCGATTTTAAAAATAGCTGATTGCCACATAGTTTGGAGAGTTGTTCGGATTGTAGAATTGGCGTTATATGCGCGATAGCGCTGATACGTTCTCTTGCTTCTTTCACTTCTTGTAATGAAATCATGTGCTTTATCCCTCCTATTTGCCTAGCAAAGTGTCACTTCCATTATACAGCTAATAAATAGAATCAATGTTACATTCGGAAATATTTAAAGTCAATCGCAACGCAATGAAGGCGGTGTGTATCACAATGAAAGTCAATCGCAACACAATGAAATCGGCGCGCAACACAATGAAAATGCCGCAATAACCTAAATAGAACAGGCGGCGAAAAACGAATCGTTTTTCACCGCCTGTTCTTTCTGTCCGCAGAGCGTTTCAATCAAATGTTAGAAATCAATCCCAATCGCCGCACCATTACGACTGGAATCGGCAACTCCTTTGTAAATGCCTTCTTTCTGGTCAATCCAGATGCTTTGGACATTCCCGATTACCGTTGAGTTCTCACCGAATTTATGGCCCATCTTCCGCAATTGCTCCATCACTTCTTCTGGAATGCCTTCTTCATAGCGGTAGGAAGAGGTGTTGTTCGTATAGATTCTTGGCTCTTCGACTGCCGCTTTTAGTTCCATGTCATAGGCAATGGAATGGATGATCGTTTGCAGCACCGATGTGATGATAGTCGGGCCACCCGGCGATCCGACGCTCATGACCGGCTTGCCATTTTTATAGACGATTGTTGGTGTCATACTGCTAAGCGGTCGTTTATTCGGTTCGACTTGATTCGCCCCGCCTGGCACAGCATCAAAATCAGTTAGTTCATTATTCAGCATGATGCCATAGCCCGGTACCATGATGCCTGTACCGAATAATTGCTCGATCGTTGTTGTGTAGGAAACGACATTGCCCCATTGATCAGCAACAGAGAAGTGTGTTGTCTCGCCCGGATTTTTATCATCCGGTTGTTCGACAATTACAGCTTCCTTCGCTGCACTCTCATATGCCCATGGGTCTCCAGCTTCCGGTTTTTCATTCATGGAGTCAAGATTAATCAAGGCTAAACGCTCTTGAATGTAGTCGGGGTGAAGCAATCCTTCTAATGGAACATCAATAAATTCCGGATCTCCTGCATAAGCCGCGCGGTCTGCGTAGGCAAGGTGCATCGCTTCCGCAAGCAAATGATATTTCTCCCATGATTTCACATCGTATTGAGATAAGTCTACGCCGTCAAGGATGCCAAGCATTTGAAGCAAGAACACTCCGCCTGAACTTGGTGGCGGCATGCTAGCAATCTGGTAGCCTTTGTATTCTCCCCAAATTGGCTCGTCCAACGTCACCTCGTAAGCTGCCAAGTCTTCAGTTGTCATAGAGCCGCCGTATTGCTGGACAACGTCTGCAATCGCCTCGGCAATTGCTCCTTTATAAAATGCATCAGTTCCTTCTGTTTTAATAAGTTCAAACGCTTTTGCCAAATCGCTTTGAATGAGAATGTCCCCTTCACGCAATGGTTGTCCATTCGGAATGAATACATCTTTAGCCGCAGTTCGGTGAAGCATTGCTTTATTATCCTCAATTGCCTCTGCAAGAACATAGTCAATTGGGAAGCCATCTCGTGCGAGTTGAATAGAAGGGTCGATCAATTCCTCCATCGACATTGTTCCCCATCGTTCAAGCGCTTCTTCAAGACCTTTCAACGTTCCAGGCACGCCGACAGCCTTACCGCCAGTTGCTCTTTCTGCAAAAGGGATCGGGTCTCCGTGGTCGTAAAGGAACATATCCGGTGTAGCTCCAGCAGGCGCCCGCTCACGGCTGTTCAAGATTAACGTCTCATCTGCTTCAGCATCATAATACATAAGGAATCCGCCGCCACCGATACCTGACATCATCGGTTCGGTGACGTTCAAAGCAAACTGGATCGCAACCGCAGCATCAATCGCATTTCCTCCGTTTTTAAGAACCTCAGCTCCGATTTGACTCGCAAGCGGATGCGCGGTCGTCACCATACCATCCAGACCAGTCGCCACCTGACGATAATTGTCGTAATTCATATCCAATTCTTTAGCCATCCCCATAGGCAACATACTGAACACGAGCACCAAACTTAACGGAACTGCAAACAGCCATCTCAAACGCTTCTTCATCATCCCACCCCTTAAAAAGTAGTTGTGAACTGCCAATTTTGTAACTGGAAGCCTCCCTTCTCTTTATTGTGGAAAATTGTAGTGAATAGACTACAATAATACGATTATATTGAATTGGTTGATAAATTGCTAACTATATACTTCGAGAATGGAAGTTTTGGATTTTAGAAGGGGGATTAGTGAAGAAAAGCTTTCTAGGAAAAGAAGAAGTCAACCAGATGGCTGGTTGACTTTTATTGTTCATTTAATGAATAACAAATACTCAAGAGGGATCCATTCTCCAGGATGCACCGAAACTGAATTGCTGATGCCGTATCCGAAAATATAGTATCCTTTTTGATAATCCTAGGAGCTGAAATGTCCATATGGATGTTGCTTACGTCCAAAATTGTCGCGAATGCTCCTCCGATCATATTCGTTAATTCGCAGCAAAAGGAGTCGAGCATATCACCATCCAATGCCAAGCCATACATTCTCTGCGCAATTGAATTAAAGGCATCGTGGTTACCAATGATGGCCAATTGCCCTTTCAAGTCTCCGATGGTTTCGATCATAATGCCGTGTTCGATGTGGTGCAATTGCTGTAGTACTGGTTTTTCAAAAGCTATCTCCATCGGGACAATGTTTTTTATGGACGTGTAAATGCCATTCGATAAGAAGTGAATGTTGTCTTTTATGTTTGTATTTATTTCTTCAGCTAGTACCACGTTACAATCTCCTTCAATTTATTGTTACCGCTTCATTGCCTGCATGTGTCGCTTTCAAAGCGATAAGGCTCAGATCTTTTTCACTGATTCCGAGTGTTTCCGCTAGTGTAAGCGCTCCTGAATAGTCCAAACGTTCAAGAGCCTGGACGATGCGAAGATAAGGAGTCATTTCTGTCTTATGTCCGCATAATGTATCAATGATCTCCGTCGTTACAGGCATCAACGGAAAGATATAGGACGGTTCCTGCTTCAGAATGACATCGATAAGTGAAAACATTCCTAACATGTAGTATTCATCTGTGTTCTGCTTTCCGCAATGTGCAGCTAACAGTTCACATAAATTTGCTCGTGCTACTGAATAGTTCATCAACACCTTTGCACGCCCATCCGGTTCTTGGGAGCATTTTTGATAAATGGCCAGAAATTGAATCCATTTATTAAAATCTTTCAACCCCATAATGACAATCGCTTGATGAACGGAGATGACTTTCTTTGAAGACTTGAAAGCATATGTGTTCAAGTGCTTTAGAAGTTTATAAGACAATGATATGTCCTGCATAATTAAAGCGGCAATTTTCTCAATGTTGGGTGTCTCTTCATTCAACAATTTTAGAATTTCAAAATAGAGCAACGTGTCAGCGGGTAATTTATTGTTCTTCACGATATCAGGCTTCGCAAAAAAATAACCTTGGAATAGTTCATAGCCTATTGATTTTCCTTGATTAAATTCTTCTTCAGTCTCCACTTTTTCGGCTAGAAAGGTGATATGAGGGTACGTCGTTTTTAAGGATTCAATGGCGGCTCGCTGTGATTCGGTAGTGGACATAAAATCAACTTTTATGAGATCGATTAGTTGAAATAAGGCCGGGTACAAATTGAATTGCTTTTGAAGAATAAAGTCATCTAGCGCCAGTTGGAATCCGGCCCTCTTTAACTTTTGCAGTTTGGAAAGAATGACGGGAGTAATTTCCACATCCTCTAGAATTTCAATGATAATCCGATCCGGGTCGAGCGTGTCAAAAATATCCGTCGTGAGAAGTGAAGCTGAAAAATTGACGAATGTTTTCTTTGCTGCAATATGCTCAAATCCTGGTGACAAATATGTGTTGACGATAACTCCGATTGTAGCAATCTCCGGATCGATATCCGGAAAAAAGTTTTTATTGCTATTTCGATAAAGTAATTCATATGCAAATAAATTACCCTTCGCATCTAAAATAGGTTGTCTTCCTACAAAAATTTCTTCCAATTCCTCGCACCTCATTAGTTTTAATTATCACAAACACATTTGAAGTAGAGTCTAAGGTGGTATACGGAAATAAATCAGATGGGAAAAATAATCTTTTTCCCATCCGATTTATTCACTTTATACTTTGAATCGACCGACCATCTCTTGCAAATCCTCAGCCATTTTTGAGAGGGAGGCAGAGGAGTTTGAGATCTCTTCCATTGATGCCATCTGTTCTTCAGAAGCTGCTGCAACATTTTGTGTGTTGGATGCGGAAGTATGTGCGATACTTGCCATTTCCTCAATTGACGCGTTAATTTGTTCCGCGCTTGCCGCCACTTCTTCCGTGATCGCTGACACTTCTTGAATTTGGCCTGCGACATTTTCGATTGACTCCAATATTCTTCCGAATCCATCATCTGTCTGTTGGACGGCAGTCAATCCGAGCGAGACTTCTTCCGTTCCTTTTTGCATAACGGTAACAGCATGGTTTGTATCTCTTTGTATTTGATTGATCAGACCAGTAATTTTCTCGGCTGATATTTTTGATTGCTCTGCAAGGTTCCGAACCTCGTCGGCAACGACAGCAAATCCTCTTCCATTTTCCCCAGCGCGTGCCGCTTCAATCGCGGCATTTAATGCCAACAGATTCGTCTGGTCCGCGATCCCTGTAATCACTGCGATGATTTCACCGATTTCGTTCGACCGCTTTTCCAATTGGCGAATGACAGCAGCCGTATCATCTACAGTGGCGTGAATCGTATTCATTTGCTGGATGACCTGTAGTAAAGACTCGTGGCCAAGATGCGCTTCTTTAGTCGTTTCAACAGCTACTTCCGAAACTGTGGAAGTTGTTTCCGCAATTTGCTGTATGTTGTCAGCCATTTCTTGCATCGATGTAGAACTTTCGGCAGCCCCTATCCCTTGAGCTTCTGCGCCGGAAGCGACTTCCTGAATGGATGAGGCGATTTGGCTTGTCGCCATTGTCGTCTGCTCGGTGCTTGCAGTTAACTCTTCAGAAGATGCAGCCACTTGCTGTGAAGTGAGACTTACTTGTTGTATCATCTGCCGTAGGCTGCCTATCATTTGATTAAATGACGTAGCTAATTCACCAAGTTCATCTTTTGAATTGATAGCAAGCTCTCTTGTTAAGTCGCCTTCCCCTTCCGCGATTTCCTTCAATTGAAGGTTGATCGTCCGGATTGGCCGAACAACTGAACGAACGAAAAGAAGGCTCAGGATGACTGCGATGACTCCAGTAATGACCAATGCTAGGGCGATCGATGTTAATAATGAAAAAATCGTCTCCCCAACTACAGAAATTGGAGGGCCGACTAACCACATGCCAATCACTTCGCCATTTTTATTAGTAATTGGCTGATACATCGTTAAGTGTTTCTGTCCGACAATATCAGCTTCCCCTATGTACGTCTCTCCCTTATCCAAAACGATGGCCGCAATTGTGGGATCACTTTTCGTTCCGATTGCTCGTTCTCCATGTTCACCAATAACATTTGTCGCAACTCTAATATCCCCTTGGAAGATGGTCACTGCGCCATTTGTGATGGCACCGAGCTCTTCCAACAACTTATTGTTACCAGTCATGATAGAGTTGCCTTTATATAGCTCACCATTTTTAATATCCCAATCGCCCTCATACTTTTCATCTAGCCATTTATAGCCGATTTCAGAGACGATTTTCACTCTATCCTCATACACATTCATCATACTTTTATCAATTTGAAAAAACGCCACAACTCCAATGACAAGTGATAAAAAGAGGATAATTCCAATGACTAAAAGGTTGAATTTCGTCGAAATACTGTTGCGTTTTAATCTTTTCAACTACAAGACTCCATTTCTAATTTGTATTCCATAGGACTAATATACTTAAAATTTCAACCTAACTATAGTATCACTAAATTTGAAGAATGCCAAGTAGGGTAGGACTTTTTGCCGTGATATATTGGTTAGGTTTTTTAAGAGTTATTACATAACAGTTTGAAAGTTTTCGTGTGATAGAGGGGGACTTAGTCTGTGAAAATCAATGATCACCTGGCTTCTGTATAGCTGAAGCCAGGTGATCATTATTTTTACTGTGGAAGTCTGTATTTGACAGATATTTTGTTTTGATTGAACAGAGCTCTTCAAGTTATTCGATTTTCGTCCCATTTCCAGAAACAAGTTTCAATTGATCATTTTCGTAGCGTACTTCGTATGTCACCTTGTATTTGCTAAACTGGCTGGATCCGTTAACGAATTCTTTGGCGGTAATGATACCGACTATCGAAACAGTATCATCGGTTATAGTAGAGGTTACATTATCGATTTCGACAGAATCAGTCATTAAATAGCCATTCCGGAAATTTTCGAAATCCGTATTTGATTTCCATTTGCTTCCTAATAGGGAGTATGCAGTGACATAGTCTTGATAATTAATGTTCTCATAGAAATAATTCACAAGATATAATGCATAATCTTCCATTGAATATGTTGTTTCTTGTGAGTATAAATCGTTGGATGCGATGTTAACTTCAGGTAATGCAGTCATCGGAGAGGCTGACCAACCTTCCAATATATGAATGACGTTGACAATCGGGATGCTAAATCCGATAGTACCTTGGTCAATTCCTGCTGAATTAATTCCTATCACTTCACCTGTTTTACTATCAACAAGTGGTCCACCGCTATTTCCAGAAGTGATAGGAGCAGAAATTTGAAAGACATCTTCGTAGTGAAATGGCTCTAGATCAAAGTCACGGTCGACGCCGCTAATAATGCCAGTCGTGACTGTATTTTGAAGGCCTAATGGACTTCCTAATGCCAACACTTCATCCCCGATTTCCGCTTTTCTTTCTTTTGCTATTTTAAGCGGTGTTGTTCCTTCTAATGCGCTAACTCGAACGACTGCGATATCAGTATCTCTGCTAATGCCAATGACAGTTCCTGTGAATTCCCGTGAATCAGACATGCTGACTGTCACGTTTTTTGCATTGGCGACTACATGTGCATTTGTCACTATGTCCCCTTTATGATTATAAAGAAAACCGGAACCTAAAGAACCATCAGGTAATTGGATTTTAACAACAAGTTTTTCAGTTTCATGGATTATCTCTTTAAGTTCAGTTGGAACTACCTTGTCATCTGTTTCCGTTGTATCTGTCTGTACTAGCAAAGCAGATGGAGCTGTTAGTTGCTTGGGGACGAGGTTCTTAATTGTAATAAACCCATAAATACCTCCGCCTAAAATTAGCAGAGAGAAAGAAATACTAATGACCCAATTTTTCATACGATTCACCTTCTTCAATCGAGGTACCATGTAATATTGTCGATTTCTACATACACATCTTGGTAGACCCCGTAATAAGTATATTCAAAGAATCCCCATTTCCCAGGATTCAAGTAATAAGGATAAACGGTTGTACTCCCACTTCTAAGGTAGGTGTTGTATTCATCGTAAATCGAATACTCAACCGTAACATTATATAGGCTTCTTGTTGCTATGTTTTGAACGTTACCAGAGATGTATAAGTCCCCATACTCATCAATTTCTACTGAAAAATCGTCTACATATACAGCCTTCGTTCTGTTTTCCAAATCCTCTAATGCAGCAACCTCCATTGCCTTTTCAATTTTTTCTTGTTCAGCTTTCTCGAATGCAGTTTTGCTATCTACAATACGATTTTTCAGTGCCAATAGCTTTTCATGATTTGCTGCAAACTGAAGCCCATTATCAACCGTTGAAATCGCATCAGAAAATTGATTTTCAGCAAGGTGTTTTTCTACCTTGTCACTACTGATTTGCATAATTTTATTCACAATTTCATTCTTTACGGAACTTGCCTCTTTTTCAGGCAAAGTTGATAAAACGGATAACTTGCCTCCAAGTTGGTCGATGGTAGTTAATTCATTCAGCTCTTTTTTGATTGTTCCGACGGTAATATGTACTGTTTGTTGTTCAGTTTTTGTTTTGTGATGATCAAATAGGGTGCTATCTTCTTTATTCAAATCCTCTTTTAATGTGATAAGAAGAGTAGACGCCTTTACAAAATCCGCCTTCTTGATGCTATTATTGATTTTATCGGCCTGTTCTTCATATTTCATTGCTCTCTCAATCAGACTCAAGTCATCATGTAGGGCGGAATATTGTGGGCGAAGTTTCTTTGCTTTTCTTAATAGAGATGAAGCTTTTTCATAATCCTTTGAAATGGCTACTTTTTCAGCTTCCGCCATCATCCCGATAACATCCTCGTTAATTGACTTTTCATGTAGATAATAAAATAGTAGACCTGTCGCTACTAAGGCTAATGTTGCAATTGGAAAAATGTACGGCAGCCAGTTCACTTTTGCACTTTTATCATTATTACGCTTCATGACGACCCCTTCTTTTTCATTTACAGGTAATGCAGTTTCATGTTGTGAAGGGACATCAATTTTTTCTTCCTCGGCCAGTTGCATCTGCTTTCCACAACTGGAACAATACTTTGAGTCATTCGCATTTTTTTCTCCACACTGATTACAATACATGCCTATCCTCCTATATTTCTCTATGAGAAAATCTTACCATATAATTGATTAAATAAAATATTATGCTTGAAGAATCGTTAGAGTAATTTACACTCATTATAAAATGGTTTACCCCGATGCGACCGAAGCGGAAGACGGATTTATTTACTGACTGGGAACGTGAGTGAGTTTGAAGGGATAACTGATATGGGAAGGGATGCTATCGTTTTATGATGGCATCCCTTTTCATGTCTCGATAATTTGCTAATGCTAATTGAAACATTTCTTTTACAGGGGAGTTCCTGAAACTGTAAGACTTACTCAATACCCTAGAGTGACAACAATAATGGAGGCAACGAGACTAAATGAAAAATAAACAGCGCCAAGCAATAGAATATGTTTAATACTTGGATACTCTTTTTTATAACCCAGTTTTTCACTATTTTTGCCTTCGAAGCTTCGTATGGATTGCTCTCTTTTATTGACAGTTGAAAAGAAATGTTTAGAAGAAGAGATGAAGGCATTGAAAAATCCAGCTTGAATGACTACTATCACGCTTCCAATGAGTAAAAAAAAGAGCCCGATAAAAAAGATGATATCCAATAAGTGGACAAGATTCATTGGTGAGAATAGTAGTGTACAGATACTTAACAGGAAAGGTACGGTAAGTAAGGAGGCGAAAAACAACTTTTTCATTGGTAGTATACTCCTTTAAGTTCTATAGGGAAATCAGCCTCTAAATAATTTATTGATAATTTAAATTCTTATTGCTAATTAGAATGTTAGCGCTTATAATTGTATAAATATTTCATAAATATTACAAGGGGGGAACAAAGATGAAGAATAAAAAATGGCTGGCATTTATTTTCCTAACAATTTTTGCTCTTGTTTTATCTGGTTGTAACTTCAATTCATCAGATAAGGATAAAGGGAGTAACGAAGGAAAAGAAGGTACTGCTAAAGAAGGCGAGACGGCAAAAGCAGATCAAGTGCTAAGATTAAGTGCTTCAGCGGAAATTCCAACAATGGATTCAACAAAAGCGCATGATGGCGTTGCTTTTAACGTTTTGAACAATACCAACGAGGGTCTTTATCGCCAAGATGAAAACAATGAAAGTATTTTGGCGTTAGCTGAAAAACATGATGTAAGTGAAGATGAAACTGTTCATACATTCACATTAAGAGATACGAAATGGAGCAATGGGGATCAGGTAACCGCTGCCGATTTTGAGTACGCTTGGAAACGTGTCATGAGAGAAGCAGCGCCCTATAACTATATGATTGCTACGGCTGGCATTAAAAACGCAGAAGCCATTATGAATGAGGAAATGGATGCGGATGAGCTTGGTATCAAAGCGACAGGTGATCTTACACTTGAAGTGACACTCGAAAGTCCGAATCCATTGTTTGTAACGCTGCTTTCTTTCCCTACATTCCTTCCGCAAAATCAAAAATTTGTTGAGGAGCTCGGAGATCAATATGCACTTGAAGCAGAAAATGTGTTAGCAAATGGACCATTCAAGCTTGTTAGCTGGACGCATGAGCAAGGATGGACACTGGAAAAGAATGAAAATTATTGGGATGCTGACAATGTAAAACTCGACAAGGTTGAAGTCATTGTTGTAAAAGAGCCTTCCACAGGAGCCAATCTATATGAAACTGGAAAACTTGATCGTACCATACTGACATCTGCTCTCGTTCAACAATACGAAGACGACAAGGATTTTCAAATTGAAAAGGAATCCGATATCATTTTTTTACGATTTAATCATAGCCACCCAGTCCTTGGAAATCCAGAAATCCGTAGAGCCATTAATATGGCCATTGATCGTGATGGGCTGACGGATATCATTTTGCAAGATGGATCTGCACCTTTATATGGAGTTGTAGCAGGGGGGTATTATTTCTCTCCAGATCAAAAGGACTACCGTGAGCTTAACGGCGATATTAATAAAGGCACGCCAGAAGAAGCCAAGGCATTGTGGGAAAAAACTTTAGCCGAAATTGGAGAAAAAGAAGTCACTGTATCTATTAACATTGCTGATTCTGAATCACATAAGAAAGTTGCAGAATATTTGCAAGCACAGCTTGAAGATAATCTTCCAGGATTTAAGCTTGAAATTAAAGCGGTACCATTTGCGCAACGCCTTGAAATTGAAAAAGCTATCACATATGACATTTCTTTATCATCTTGGGGACCAGACTATAGTGACCCAATGACTTACTTGGATATGTGGGTGAAAGGCGGATCGGCCAACCGTATGGGTTACGACAATCCAAAACTTAACAACTTGGTTGCGCAAGCCTATGTCGAAACGGATTTAAGCAAACGTTTTGAGATGTTGCTGGAAATTGAAAAAATCTTATTGGTTGAAGATGCTGCAATCGCACCGCTTTACCAAGAGGGAACTGCAATTCTTAAGCGGGGTACTATCAAAAATTTAGTAAAACACCCATCAGGCGCTGAATTTGATTACAAATGGGCTTATATCGAGGAGTGATAGTAACAGAAGCGTCAGAAAAGCGGGGGTGTCCAACTGGCGCACCCCTCTTTTTTAATTTTATGAACAGATCAAAGTATTTTGAGATAGGGGGGGCAATGTGAAAGGTTACATGCTTAAGAGACTGGGATTCATGATTGTTACGCTTTTCGTCATTGTGACCGCCACCTTTTTTCTTATGCAGCTTATACCGGGAACGCCATTTACGAATCCCGAAAAGTTAACAGAGAAACAGTTGGTAATTCTCAATGCGAAATACGGTTTGGATCAACCGGTAGCAATTCAATACCTGAAATACCTCGGAAACCTATTACAGGGTGACTTAGGTTATTCGTTTCAATACGAAGGACGGACTGTCTTCAGTATGATTGGCGATCGAATCGGCCCATCTGCATTCATTGGCCTGCAAGCGCTTATTTTTGGCTCCATTATTGGTCTTTTGCTAGGCGTGTTTTCTGCCTTGAGACATAACTCTGTCTATGATTATACGTCTGTGACAATTGCGGTTCTTGGTATGTCGATTCCGTCCTTCGTATTTGCAGCACTTTTGCAATATTATGTAGGGGTAAAACTGGAGTGGCTCCCCGTTGCTCTATGGGAAGGGTATTCAAGTACAATTCTGCCTTCGTTTGCTTTGTCGGTAACAGTTATCGCGACGGTGGCTAGGTTTATTCGAAGTGAAATGCTGGAGGTGCTTGGACAGGATTACGTCACGACCGCTAGAGCAAAGGGATTGGGCGAGTCGGCAGTCATTGTAAAGCACGTCACTCGGAATGCGCTCATTCCGGTAGTCACAATGCTTGGTCCATTGGCAGTGTCCATTATGACAGGTACGCTTGTAATCGAAAAAATATTTTCCGTTCCTGGGCTCGGGGAACAATTCACTTTATCGATCCTAGTTCTCGATTACAGTGTCATTATGGGGATTACGCTTTTCTATAGTGCTCTATTCATATTAGTCGTCTTCATCGTTGACATTCTTTACGGGTTCTTGGATCCCCGAATTGACTATAAGGGGGCAGAACAGGTATGAAAACAATCAATGTAAAAGAGAAAAAAAATCGTATTGATTCGAAGCCGCCATTTGCCGAGCCTCCTGATGATCTATTTGTTGCTGCTCCACTGGACCGGGACGTCAGTGAAGAAATATTGACCCCGTCCATATCTTTTTGGAAAGAAGCAAGGGAGCGCCTATTCAAAAACAAGGGGGCGGTTTTTTCTCTCATTGTCCTTGTACTATTAACGCTCTTGGCTTTGGTAGGTCCGGCAATAAATGAACATAGTTATCGTAGTCAAAACTTAGCGCACTCTAACCTACCGCCAAAAGTATCTGGTCTCGAATGGCTTGGTTTTAATGGTAAGGATGTAAAAGGCAACGACTTATATGCAACAAGAAATATAGAAGAAAATTATTGGTTTGGAACAGATGAGTTTGGAAGGGATTTGTGGACAAGGGTTTGGAAAGGAACGCAGATTTCATTATTCATTGCAGTTGTGGCTGCTGCGCTAGATTTGGCAATCGGTGTTCTCTATGGAGGCATATCCGCTTTTTACGGAGGGCGGCTCGATAATATAATGCAACGGATAATTGAAGTTCTAGTTGGTATACCAAATTTGATTGTGATTATCTTGTTCATTCTCATTTTGGACCCCGGAATTACTTCCATCATCTTGGCGCTTATCGTTACCGGCTGGGTAGGGATGGCACGTGTTGTGCGTGGGCAAATCCTACAACTGAAAGGTCAGGAATTCATCCTAGCCTCTAGAACACTAGGGGCATCGAATGCACGACTAATAGGTAAACATCTATTGCCAAACGTAATGGGTCCTGTCATTGTTACGGTCATGTTCACGATTCCGACGGCTATATTTTTTGAAGCATTTCTAAGTTTCATCGGTCTAGGCTTACAGGCTCCGCTTGCTTCTCTTGGAGTGTTAATTGAAGATGGCTATAAATCTATGCGTTACTTTTCATATAAACTTATTTTTCCTGCAGTTGTTATCAGTTTGATCATGATTTCTTTTAACTTACTAGCAGATGGTCTCCGTGATGCTCTGGATCCGAAAATGAGAAAATAGGGAGGGTCAAAAATTGAAAGAAGATATACTAGACGTAGACAATCTGCACGTTTCATTCAAGACCCGAAACGGAGCAATTACTGCGGTGAGAGGCGTCAGTTTTTCATTGAAAAAGGGAGAGACCCTCGCAATTGTTGGTGAATCTGGTTCTGGAAAGTCTGTTACGGCAAAATCGATCATGCGGTTATTGCCTAAACATAGCGCTGTAATTCCGCAAGGCGAAATTAAGTTTGAGGGCCGGGATTTATTGGACTTGTCATTACAAGATATGCAGAAAGTGAGAGGTTCAGAGATTTCCATGGTATTTCAAGACCCGATGACATCATTGAATCCAACGATGAAAATTGGCAAGCAAATTATGGAGGGACTTAAGAAACATCAAAATTTGACAAAAAGTGAGGCAAGGCAAAGAGCGTTGGAAATGTTGGAGCTTGTAGGAATACCAAATGCGAAAAAAAGAATTGATGCTTATCCGCATCAGTTTTCGGGTGGGATGCGGCAGCGTGTAGTGATTGCGATGGCATTAGCATGTATTCCTAAGGTATTAATTGCCGACGAGCCGACAACAGCCCTAGACGTTACTATCCAAGCGCAAATTTTGCAGCTCATGAAAAACTTGCAAGAAAAAATGGATACGGCAATTGTGCTTATTACGCATGATCTTGGTGTCGTTGCGAATATGGCTGATAAAGTGGCAGTTATGTATGCTGGAGAAGTGGTAGAGTATGGGACGTTGGATGAAATATTTTACGAAACGCAACACCCATATACGTTAGGACTTCTGGGTTCAATGCCGAATTTAAATGTTAAAAGATCAGAACCGCTTATACCTATTCCGGGTTCTCCTCCGGACTTAGCAACCTTGGGGACTGGATGTCCTTTCGCGGCAAGATGCCCGTATACGATGGCAGTGTGCCATGATTATCATCCACGGAAAACAGAGTTAAGTGAGAGCCACTCTGTATTATGTTGGATGCAAGATTCTCGCGCGTCACGAAATCATGCACCTGAAACAGTTGGGAGTGCAGAGCGATGAAGAAAAATGAAGATTTGCTAGTCATTAATGATTTAAAAAAACATTTTAAAATAAATAGAAAAGATACGTTGAAGGCAGTGGATGGAATTAGCTTTACGATTAAAAAAGGAGAAACTCTCGGCCTTGTTGGCGAATCAGGTTGTGGCAAGTCGACAGTTGGAAGAACAATCACTCAAATTTATCAGCCAACAAGCGGTGAAATCCTATTTGATCGTAAAGATGTCCATGCAAAGTATAGTAAGGAAGAGAGTAAAAAGAAAAAGCGTGATATGCAGATGATTTTTCAAGACCCATACTCGTCTCTTAATCCACGTTTGACTGTTATGGAAATCATTTCGGAAGGTTTGCTTATTCATGCACCAAATATATCCGAGAAAGACCGCGAACAACAAGTAAATGAATTGTTGGAACTTGTTGGATTGAATAAAAATCATTCGGGGCGCTATCCCCATGAATTCAGTGGGGGACAAAGACAGCGAATAGGCATTGCCCGTGCACTTGCCGTAGATCCGCAGTTCATAGTGGCGGATGAGCCGATTGCAGCTCTCGATGTATCCATCCAGGCTCAAATCGTTAACTTGTTGAAAACATTACAAGAAGAAAAAGGGTTGACTTATTTATTTATCGCACATGACCTGTCGATGGTGAAATACATAAGCGATCGAATTGCAGTCATGTATTTGGGAAAGATTGTGGAGTTGACGGAAAGTGAAAATCTGTATGAAAATCCAATGCACCCTTATTCGGAGGCACTGCTTTCAGCAATTCCACTACCTGATCCTAATTTAGAGCGCTCTAGAATTCAAATTCTGTTAAAAGGCGATGTTCCTAGCCCTATAGATATTCCAAGCGGCTGTCGGTTCCACACAAGATGCCCGAAAGCAATGGACGTATGCTCTAAACTTGCTCCTGAATTTGTCGAAAGGAAGCCAGGACATTTTGTCGCTTGCCATCTATATGATGAAGAACTGATGGCTAGAAGGGGTTAGTAGATTGGAGTATCTATTGAATCTAAGGTGTTATCACTAAATCTTGACTTTACAACCACTCATCTATCATTATCTGAAAACAACAAAACTATTGACGAGAAATGTCGAAATTGCTATGCTTATGTCAATCCCGTTACTAGAGGGAATTGAATAGTAAATTACCGGGTAGAGACGATGAGAACCCGGCGAAGCCATTTATGCAGCCTGTTACAGGTAACTGCATTTATTAGGCTTTGCCGGTTTTTTTGTGTTAATGAAGGAGGGAAGTTTGAAAAGACGGCCGTTTAGAAGGGAATATCGTAAAGATTCGTATTTCAAAATTTTTAAATGAAAAGGGGAAGATGTATGGCTTTCGATTATTTGGACTCGCCAGCAGATCCGCAGAAACTTGAAAAATTTCAACGGAAAGTGAAGATTGTTTCGGCGGGGGGAACATTTTTAGACGGATTTGACTTGACGATTATCGCTGTGGCAATGCCTTTGATTTTAAAACAGTGGAGTATAATGCCTTGGGAACAGAGTCTCCTTACGGCATCTGCTATTATCGGTTCTTTTATTGGTGCAGCATGGCTTGGGCGGCTAACCGATAACTTCGGACGAAAAGCGATGATTACGATTGACTTAATTGCATTTGTCTTATTTGCAGTTTTGACAGCGGTTGCACCGAATGTTATTTGGCTCATTGTCTTTCGATTTTTACTCGGGATCGGGATTGGTGCCGATTATCCGATTTCAGCTACATTGGTTTCTGAATTCAGTTCAACGAAAAATAGGGGTAAGCAGGGAACGTTCCTTGCAGCTATGTGGTTTGTCGGTGCGGTTGTCGCTTATATGAGTGGAATCGTCTTTGCTCCGTTAGGTGATCATGCTTGGCGGTATATGTTCTTGTTGGGGGCTATTCTTGCTCTTATCATTTTCATCTTCCGGATCGGTCTACCAGAATCACCTCGTTGGCTTGTTTCAAAAGGGCGGGAAAAGGAAGCGCAAGAAGTCATTTTCAATATTACAGGAAGTAAAGTCGACCTACTCCCGGAACCGAAAACGAAAAAAGTTCCGCTTAGCACGCTGTTCTCGAAGAAGTTGATTAAACGAACCATCTTCGTTTCAGGATTCTGGTTCTGTTACTCGACTTCTTACTATGGCATTTCCATGTATACACCGACTATTCTTTCGGCGTTTACACAGGGAGATCTACATAAGACGTATGTAGCTTCCTCGATTGTCAGCATCTTAGGGCTCTTCGGGGCTATCATTGGTATGAACCTCGTTGAGCGTTGGGGCCGTCGTCCATTGCTTATCACGTCATTCGCAGGATTGACAGCGGGTCTGCTAGTTCTCACATTCAATCCACATCCGACACTCGTGTTCTTGGTCGTTCTTTTCAGTATTGCGGTCCTTTTTGCAAACATGGGTGGAGGAATTTTGAATTTCGTTTATCCGACAGAATTGTTCCCGACAAGCCTGCGGGCAGGAGCATCCGGATTTGCGACTTCTGTTAGCCGGATCGGTTCTATCTTAGGTGTATTAGTCTTCCCGAACGTTGTCGCTGTATGGGGGAATTCTGCTGCATTAGGTGTATTTGCCGGTGTAGCACTCGTTGGGCTACTGATCACTTACACGCTTGCACCTGAAACAAAAGGCATCAAGTTGGAAGAAATTAATGCTGAGTTTGAAACGGTTAAACATCAGTAATACGAGGAGGAGTTCTGGATGGAAAAGTGGTTTAGTCTTTGGTCTGCAGGCCAAGAGAAAACAGCTGAAGATATGGCGGCAATACGAAACGCCGGCTTTGACGGAGTCGAAATATGGGCGGAGCATCTGACTGCCGAAAAAGATATGGAACTCGCGAAGGAAGCGGGACTCAAAATCGGTTTGCACCTTCCTTTCCATGATTTGAATCTAGCTTCCCCATTTCAGGAAGTTGAGGACTTGATCTTCAAAGTCAATGAGCAATGGTTTAAAAAACTTAAGACTTATGGCGGGGGACATGCTGTCATTCACGGCGGCATGGCTTGGGCTTCTGAAGGTCATGCAGAGGCGAAGAAGCTTGTCATCGATCGGCTCACTCGTACGCGCAAAATGGCTGAAGAGCTCGGCAGCACACTGTTATTTGAAAATCAAATCCCGGACAAGTTGAATTATACGCATATTTTCCCTTCCACGGTTGACGAATGGTTGGAAATCTTGGAGGAGACCGGCACAGCAGCTTGTTTAGATACAGGTCATTTGGCGGTTCTCGGTGCACCTCTTGAGGAAACGATTTCCCGGTTGGGCAAGCTCCTCGCTTCCGTCCACTACTCTGACAATGATGCAAAGGGAGATTTGCATCAATTGCCTGGAGACGGAAAAACAGGAATCAATACAGAATCACTTTTGAACGTGTTACAGAAGCATCACTATGACGGACCGATTGTGTTTGAAATCAATCCATATACGTATAGTTTGGAAGATATCATCCGACATCCGTCAGCACAATTTTCATATTGACAATAAGCCGTGAGAAGCGGATCAGGGGGTGAGCTGATGCAGATGGAATGGTTGCAACTGGCTGATGTTGAAATGATAACAAAGCTTAGTATTTCGGCGGTTCTTGGTCTCGTCATCGGATTGGAGAGAGAGTTGAAGCGCAAGCCTCTTGGGCTGAAAACGAGTCTCGTCATCTCCATCATCAGCTGTTTGCTGACAATCGTTTCTGTTGAATCCGCCTATTCTTTCCCGGGCAGCGATGACGTCCGGATACAGATGGATCCGCTTCGGCTCGCGGCACAAATTGTTTCTGGCATCGGGTTTCTTGGAGCGGGCGTCATCCTGCGACGGGGAAATGAACGAATATCCGGTCTGACGACAGCGGCGATGATTTGGGGAGCGGCAGGAATCGGCATTGCAGTTGGTGCAGGTTTTTATATAGAAGCGATTTTCGGTGTTCTTCTCCTTCTCATAAGTGTTGAACTGATTCCGCTTTTTGTAAGTCGCTTCGGTCCGAAGCGTTTGAAAAGAAGAGATCTGACTCTCCGGATTACAGTGAATCAGTCCGAAGGCATCAAGACGGTGATGGACGAACTTACGAAACAGCGGTTTTCCATTTCACAGTCGAGAATTAAAGATTTACAAGACGAAGAACAGCATCTTTTGGAGATTAAGACGAGGGTGAATGTAAAGCATTCATTACCCCGGATTTACTTCATGATTAAAGAGATTGATTATGTACAAAACGTTGAAATCATCAGTTGACAGCGGGGGGAGCAGGTTGGCAAAAGGCTATATTTTTGACTTGGATGGAACCATATACTTAGATGATGATATTATCCCGGGTGTGCCTGAAGCTATTCAGGAGTTGAAAAATCGGGGTGACAAAGTCGTCTTCTTGACGAATAAATCAATTGCCCGTCGAACGGATTATGTAACAAAACTAAATGGCTTAGGAATAGAAGTGGAATTGGATGAAGTGATCAATTCCAATTATATTACAGCTCATTATTTGAAAAACGAGATGGCTCCCGGGGATGCGGCATATGTCATCGGAGAACAGCCGTTATTCGATGAATTGCAGGAGGCTGGCATTGAGTTGGCGTCTGAAGCGGCGTGTGCAACGCATGTCGTCTTAGGATGGGATCGCCAGTTCACTTATGAAAAATTGAATAATGCTTTTCAAGCGTGGCGGAACGGGGCAGAAATCATTGCGACGAATCCAGACCGTACTTGTCCTGTGCAAGGCGGGGAAATTCCAGACTGCGGCGCGATGATTGGCGCTTTAGAGGGGGCAACAGGTCAACCCGTGAAACAGATTACGGGCAAACCTTCCTCCTTGATGTCGAAATATGTATTGGAAAATGTGTTGAAATTGAAAGCCGACCAATGTTATATGGTCGGTGACAGGTTGGAAACAGATATCCGGATGGCAAACGAAGCAGGCATCCATTCTGTTTTAGTGATGACTGGCATTACGACAACAGCCATATTGGAAACAGCAACGGATCGTCCTGCGTTTGTCTTGGATAGTGTAAAAGATATCGCTTCTTTATAAATCGAAATTCCACATGGCTGGATTTCCTGAAGAGACTGCTAATGCGCCCGCTTCAAGTGCAGCATGGACTTCTGAAATATCGGTGATAAGCCCTCCGGCAATGATCGGGAAGTCAAGCTCTCGTGATAGTTGGTCGATAATTTTAGGCATAATGCCTGGTAGGATTTCCACTGCATCTGGCTTGCACGATTTCACCATTTCAATCCCTTTATTAATCGCACCCCAATCCAGCAGGAAAATCCGCTGAATCGTTTTTAAACCAACTTCATGGGCCATTTTCACAATATGGCTTTTTGTTGTGATGATTCCTGTCGGATTCCAGTATTCAGCTACGTAGTTGAGCGCATTTTTGGAATTGGAAAGTCCGTCAATAAAGTCGAGATGGAGAAATACATGCTTGTCCGCAGCACGAAGTTGTTGTATATAATCAGCAATTGTCATCAGATTACCAGTCAAAAGAAAAACGATATTCGAATTGGACGTGAGTGCGGGTTGCAAGTCCGCTTCACTTTTTACAGAGGCGATCATTTGAGATTCGACCATATCGACTAGCCTCATATTGTTTCATCCTTTCTATTACGTGGGATAAATCTATACTACCATAAGGAATGTGTGGAAAAATAGAATTAAAAAGGTCAGAGATTAAAGAGAAGGCCATTGCAACCCCTGCAATTATGCAGGGCTATTGTAATGGCCATTTTTCTATGAAGGAGTGTTACGAATGGAGACTTTTTCTTTTACAAATCGGAAAGCCACTTTACAAACATTGGACGATCAGCACTATGATGTTGTCATAGTCGGAGGGGGCATTACAGGTGTTGGGATTGCGCTCGATTGTGTCACGAGAGGGTTGAAAACCGTCCTTGTGGAAATGCAGGATTTTGCTGCAGGCACTTCAAGTCGATCCACGAAATTGGTGCATGGCGGGTTACGCTATTTAAAGCAATTTGAAGTTGGCATGGTGGCGGAAGTCGGCAAAGAAAGGGAAGTTGTCTATCGGAATGCGCCTCATGTGACTCATCCTGAATGGATGTTGCTTCCTATATATAAGAAAGGGACATTCGGCAAATATTCCACTTCGCTCGGCTTGAAAGTATATGATTTCTTAGCGGGCGTTAAAAAGAAGGAGCGCCGAAAAATGCTAGACCGCAAACAAACGGTACAGCGTGAGCCGTTGTTGAACGAGTCAGGTTTGCTTGGCAGCGGCTATTATGTCGAATATCGTACCGATGATGCACGGCTTACAATTGAAGTAGCGAAGAAAGCTGCCGAACATGGAGCTGCATTGATTAATTACGCAAAAGCAGAGTCTTTCACATATGATGCGAACGGCAAAGTGAATGGTCTTTATTTTAAAGACCTGATTTCAGGATCGAGGTATCGACTGAAGGGAAGCCGGATCGTCAATGCGACCGGCCCTTGGGTGGAAAGCGTCATTGGCATGGACCGCAAAATTGAAGGGAAGAGCCTGTTTCATTCCAAAGGTGTTCATATCGTCATAGACGGAAACAAATTCCCGCTCCGGCAAGCGGTCTATTTCGATACGCCGGATGGCAGAATGGTATTTGCTATTCCGCGGAATGGGAAAACATATATTGGAACAACGGATACCGAATATAAAGGCAATCTTCAACGACCGCAGGCTACTGAAGAGGATATCAACTATTTACTCGACTGCATCCGCTTCATGTTTCCGAAAGTTCAGTTGGGTAGAAAAGATGTGGAGTCAACATGGGCTGGCGTCAGACCGCTGATCCGTCAGGAAGGAAAAGGCCCATCCGAGATTTCAAGGAAAGACGAAATCTGGACTTCGGAAACAGGTCTTATTACCATAGCAGGCGGCAAGTTGACGGGCTATCGAAAAATGGCCGAAACAGTTACGGATCTGTTATGTGAACAACTACGAACGGAAGGAATTAGCTGCAAAAACTCCGTTACAAAGGACCTTCGATTGTCCGGGGGGGACTTCCGTGATCCGCGGGACTATAAAAAATTCATAGAGGAAGAGTCCAATAAGCTCGCGAGACTCGGGATTTCGTTAGAAGACGCCACAAGCATTGCGGCTATGTACGGGACAAATACACGAATCATTGGGAGCTTAGCGGACAATGTACTAACAGACTCACCATTGCCTCTATCTATTAAACTCGTCTTGCAATATGCAATTGACTATGAAATGGCGATGACTCCCGTCGACTTTTTCATGCGCAGAACAGGCGCCGTTTTCTTTAATATCGACTGGGTGAATAAATGGAAACACGAAGTCGTCGAATATATGGCGGCCATAATGGGCTGGACGGCTGAAGAAAAAGAAATGCATTGGGGCGAGTTGGAGGCAAGGATTTGGGAAGCCGTGGAAGGGAATTGAAAATAGGTGCGAAAATAGGTGCCTGTGCAGCACACTATTCCGATAATACACTACAATTGCATATCCAAAAGTAAGAAAATGCATAATAACAACTATGTGTTAAATTAAATTCAGATTTTTATTCACTATGTTCAATAGTCATAAATGTTTGCTGCACAGGCACCAACACAATTAGAATGGGTGCCTGTGCAGCGCACTATTCCGTCAATACACTACAATTGCATATTCCGAAAACAAAAAATCAGCCGTTGCAGAGAACGGCTGATTTTTTTATGCATTATCATGCTAGTAGTTGAACAGTCATAAATGTGTCTTGCACAGGCACCTCATTTAACACCGCTTAAAGTGGAGAGGGCTTGTTTATAGACTGGCAGGTCGATCATTTTGTTGTCTAGCTGGATTGCTGAAAGGCCGTTAGATAATGCGTCTTCGAATGATGCGACAACTTTATTTGCCCACGCAATATCTGAATCGGATGGGGCGAATAATTGATTGACAGGTTCAAGTTGTTTTGGATGGATGCATAATTTCGCAAACATGCCAAGGTTTTTTGCCCGTCGAATCTCTGCGATAAGACCTTCTTCATCTGATAGATCAATGAACACTGTATCAATTGGTGAAGACAAGCCTGCAGCCCGTGAAGCGACTACGAGAGCTGATCTCGGGTAAATGAGCTCATGGCCATGGGCAGAGATGGATGTGTTCAAATCCAAACAATAATCCACGGCGCCAAATGCTAATCTCAAGATTTGATTACTGCAGGAAGCGATGTCATATGCGTTTAAAACACCTTTAGCCGTTTCGATTAGTGGAATGATAGATTGATCTGGTACAATCCTATCCACTAATTGATGGACATCTGCGGGCGATTCGGTTTTAGGCAGCATGATGCCAACGCCAGCGAATTTTGAAACCATCTCTACATCTTCTATATAAAAGGGAGTAGAGGAGTCATTGACCCGGACATATAATTTCGGTTCAGAAGGAAGTGTAGTTTCTGATAAAAACTCATTCACCAGTTCCCGTACTTTCCCCTTCTCATTGAAAGCGATGGCATCTTCCAAATCGATAATGATGGCATTTGCTTTTCCAGCTAGAATTGCCTTTTCTATACGATCTGGACGATTGCCTGGAACAAACAGATAAGATGTTATCACTTTTACAATCATCTCTTTCCAGTTATTTGATAAGAGCCAGTGAAATCTGCGGGAATATGACGATGATAATTAATACGATGACAAAAATTGCGTAAAACGGTACAACGCCTTTGATGACTTTCTCTACTTTTTCTCCGGTTATTCCGCTGACAACGAATAAGTTCAGTCCCACTGGCGGGGTAATCATCCCTAATTCCATGTTCACTACCATAATGATCGCAAAGTGGATGACGTTAATGTCGAGTGCGGCTATGATCGGCAGGAATATAGGTAAAGTGATAAGTATTATTGCAGTTGGCTCTAGGAACATGCCGAGTACAAAGAAAAGCAAACTGACTACAATGAGAAATGTCCATTTATTGAAGCCGCTATTGCTCACCCATGCAGCAAATTCCTGCGGGATCTGTTCTGTTGTGAGGAACATTCCTAGTACAAGGGCGGATGCGATAATCAAGAAAATCATCGCAGTCGTGTTTACGGACTCCATAAGAATTGCCTGCATTTTGGACCATGTCAACTCCCGATAAATGAAAATTGACACAATCAGTGCATATAGACAAGCTAAAAAGGATGCCTCGGTAGGAGTGATGACGCCGGTATAGATAGCACCAAGTATGAGAACTGGCATAATTAGCCCCAAGAGGCTTTTAAAGTTGGCATCCAGCGCTTTCTAAGCGGAACTTTTTCCAAACCGCCGTAGCCTTTTCGATAAGCAACAAACACAGCATAAACAATGAGTGCCACTCCGAGCAATGCTCCCGGTAAAATTCCAGCCGAGAACAACTTTCCTGTCGACTGTTCAGAGACGGATCCATATAAAATCAAAGGAATGGATGGCGGAATGAGGATGCCTAACGTACCAGCAGCTGCAACTAACCCCATCGAATATCGCTTTTCATAACCTGCCTTTACCATCATCGGTATCATAATACTTCCAATCGCTGCTGCTGTTGCAGGGCTGGAACCAGAAATTGCCGCAAAAACCATACATGTAACAACGGTAACAACTGATAATCCGCCTTTTGTATGTCCAATCCATGACTGGATACACTCTATCAAGTATTTTGAAATTCCGCCTTGCGCCATGATCAAGCCGGCGAATACGAAACCTGGTATGGCCATTAGTGTTGTACTGTTAACTCCAGTAAACATTTTCTGAATAACAGTGCTTACTGAAAAATCGACCATGAAAAGACCTACGATACTTGAAACTGCCAAACTGATCGCCACAGGCACCCTTAAAAAGGCTAACGCGAAAAGTAATAGGATTACGACTATTGCTGCCAATGATGATCCACCTCGCTTGTAGAATCTTCTTTTCTAATGAAAAATCGATGTGCCTTTTCGATAAAACGAATAAATAGTAGTGTGCCTGAGATTGGCATGATTAAATAGTTGATCCAAATCGGGAAACCTACATCGATCGTTTTTATTTTTTGCGAGTAAGCGGCTAGTACCATTTCCATGCCGGTCCAAATGATGAAGACGCTGAAGGTGAGTCCGACGAGTAGGGTAACGACATTGGCAATCTTTTTGTACAGTGGCCCTGCTTTGTCATATACAATATCAATTGCGATATGCTTGTCATCCCTCAAGGCAGTTGAAAAGCCGATAAAGATTGCCCAAACCAATAGCATCGTATAAATCTCAGTCGCCCAGCTTTGGGAATTGCTCATTACATAGCGCATAAAAACGGAATATAAACTAACCCCAATACCGACGGAGAAGAATATCCACGTGAAAGCGTTTTCAATTTTAGCTAAAGTTTTCATGTTTTACTTACCCCCTACATGTTTGTTGTTGTGCAGAAAAGCTACTGTTGTGCCACCCCCAAGAGGAAATGTATTTTGGATACAGATTGTTAAACTACATAATAGTACACTGCTAATAGAATATCAATACTAAATATTTTACATAGTTTAATTTTTTGGATAGTTCTTTACATTCTTTTTTCGGTATGCTAGATTGATTGTGAGTTGTATCCAAAAACCGTGGAATTGACAGGAGGGGGGATTCTACAGGGACATTCGGCATTACCGTTCAAACATTATGGGAGGAGGATTTACATGGGGAAAAAGTATTCTTTGTTCGTATTTCTTTTGATGTTGGTATTGGTTTTATCTGCATGTAGCAAGGATGATAGCGCAAGTGGGGATGCGGGAAGCGATGATGGAATCACGGAAATGACTTTGAAGTTTTCGCACGTAGTAGCTGAGAACACACCGAAACATCAAGGTGCTCTCGCTATGAAGGAATATATTGAGAAGGAATCAGATGGAAAGATTAAGGTGGAGATCTATCCGAACAGCTCATTATTCGGAGATCAGGACGAATATCAAAACTTGGTAGCGAATAATATCCAATTTATCGCACCTGACCTATCTAAATTCGTTGGGAATAATCCACAATTCAACATGCCGTCCTTGCCATTCCTGTTTGCCAATGATGAACAGGCGATTGAATTCTGGGATGGGGAAAAAGGTCAAGAAATTCTAAGCAGTTTGACTGACGATGGAGTGTTAGGTATTTCCATGTGGCCGAACGGCGGGAAGCATCTGACTAATGATGAAAGACCGATTAAGGAGCCTGCTGATTTGAAAGGATTGAAATTCCGTACACAAGGTGGGCAATTATTGGAGACGATCTATAAGACTTTGGGGGCAGGATCTGAATCCATTCCATTCGGAGAGTTGTACACAGCGTTAGATCAAGGTGTCGTTGATGGCCAAGAAAACACATTCAGCAACATTGAATCGAAGAAGTTCCACGAAGTTCAAAAGTATATGACAGTCATGAACCATACGCGCGTAGATTATGCAATCTTCACGAATACAAAGTTCTGGGACGGCTTAAATGATGCAACTAAAGAAATTGTTGAAGCCGGAATTGCGGAAGGAACTAAGGTTGCGCGAGCAGAAGCGAAATCTCTAAATGACCAGGCGTATGAAAAGTTAAAGGAAAGCGGCTCTATTGAAATTATCGAACTCACTCCTGAACAAGTGGAGGAATTCCGTAATGCTCTAGCACCGGTTTATGACGAATATCGCGATGTAATCGGCGCTGATGTAATCGATGCGGCTTTAGAGATTTCTAAGAAATAACGACAAGACTTAAAACGATTGAAAAGTTGAACATAGTATGGGCAACTTTTCAATCACTTCTATTATGGGGGATGAAGAATTGGTTACGAAAGAGCTGGTTTCTAATTGTTTAACGACTTCATTTGATCAAATTCCGGATGAGGTAAAGACACACGGGAAATTAAGTCTATTGAATTGGCTTGGGGTAACAATAGGGGCTGCCAATGACCGTTCTATCGATATGTTAGTTGACTTGTCGAAGGAATTGCAATCCGCCGAACAGGTGTCGTTGTACGGAAGGGATGAAAAAGTTGACTTGCTGATGGGTGTATTGATTAACGGAACCGCTTCCCACATTTTTGATTACGATGATACCCATTTAGACACGATCCATCATCCTAGTGGTCCAATTGCTCCGGTTGTATTGGCATTGGGGGAACATTTGAATTTGAGCGGGGAAGAAATACTTCATGCATTTATTGTAGGTTGTGAAGCTGAACTCCGAATTGCTAATGCTGTTTATCCAAGTCATTATCAGCTGGGGTGGCATATTACGAGCACAACAGGTGTATTTGGTGCAGCGATAGCCGCCGGTTTATTGCTTGAATTGGATGAAGAGAGGATGTCTTGGTCGCTAGGAATTGCGGGAACCCAATCATCGGGTCTAAGGGAAGTGTTTGGAACGATGACGAAACCGTTTCATCCTGGAAAAGCCGCGCAAAATGGGTTGTTGGCCGCATTGCTCGCAAAAAGAGGATTCACGAGTTCAGAGCAGATATTAGAAGCGAAAAGAGGTTTTGCCAATGTGCTTGCTCCTGAACATGATTTGTCAAAGGTCAACTCTAACTGGGGCTTTGAATGGGAGTTGGCAAAAAACAGCTTCAAACCATATGCATGCGGTATTGTCCTTCACCCGTCAATTGATGCGTGCATCCACTTGAAACAGGAAGTGGATGAAAAAGACCTTGAATATATTGAGCTGAAAGTGAATCCGTATGTACTTGAATTGACCGGAAAGCAAAATCCTAAAACAGGGCTCGAAGGGAAGTTCAGCATCTATTTCACGGGGGCAGTTTCTTTCTTAACAGGGGATGCCAGTGAAAAACAGTATACCGATGAAAATGTAAAAGACCCTGCCATTGTGGAATTACAGTCGAAAATCCGCGTCGTTGTCGATGAGATGATGAAGGAAGAAGAAGTGCTGGCGAAGGCAGTTTTGCATGATGGAACTAGCATCGTATATGAGGTGAAGCATGCAAAAGGCAGTCTTGGAAATCCGATGACGCTTGAAGATATCATTCATAAATTCAAAGGTTTAGCAAGTGATGTTTTATCAAACGAGACAGAATCGGATCGGTTGATTCATAACATATTGAATTTGGAAAGAGTGGAATCCGTTAAAGAGTTAACAGGAAGATGACTTTATTTTTATTTATTTTGGATACAAAATCCAACACTCGTTATGTGAAAAGGAGGAGCTTGGCATGGAGGGTCCGCTAAAAGGCGTAACAGTCATTGATATTACAACAAATATTTCGGGGCCAAGTTTGACGATGATTTTAGGTGATTTAGGCGCTGACATCATTAAAATAGAACGTCCATTCATCGGGGATGATTCCCGGGGCATGGGGCCGTTATGGGAAGGCGAAGGAGTCTATCATCTGCAAATCAATCGAAATAAGCGTTCAATTGTCATTGATTTGAAGAGTGAGGAAGGGAAAGAGCTGCTATATAAGTTCGTGCAAGAAGGAGATGTCTTCGTCGAGAACTTCCGGCTCGGAAAGGCAGAAGAAATCGGTTTTGGCTACGAAACGTTGAAAGCGCTTAATCCTAGCTTGATTTATTGTTCGCTGACGGCCTATGGACAAGAAGGACCGGATAGCAAAAAACCCGGATACGATGCAATCGTTCAAGCAGAGACGGGGATTATGAGCATCAATGGACCTCCCGGAGGGGAATCAGCTAGGGCGGCAGTTTCTATTTTGGACCAAGGAAGCGCCATGTGGGGCGCAATCGGGGTACTCTCTGCGTTATTACATAGGGAGCGCACAGGCGAAGGTCAAAAAGTGGAGACTTCATTGTTTGAAACGGGTGTCTTTTGGACGGGTTATCATTTACTCTCTTACATGGCGACCGGAGAAGAACAAGTGAAAATGGGAACGGGACATAGCTCCTTCGCTCCGTATGGGGCATTCAAGACGAAAAACGGTGAACTCATGATCGGAATATCAAATGACTCGCTGTTCGGAAAGCTATGTAAAGCGTTGGATAAAGAAGAATGGATAGAAGATCCGAAGTTTAAGAGGAACTTAGATAGAGTTAAAAATCGAAATCAATTATCTCGTGAGATTGAACAGGTACTTAGCAGCCAAGATGCTTCCTATTGGTTAGAACGAATTGATCAAGCCGGCGTTCCTAGTTCTATTATCCGAAACATTTCATCGATGATTGATCATCCACAGATGGAGAGCACACAGATGTTGGAAGAAGTTGCTCATCCGTTAATCGATGAAATGAAGCTTGCTCGTTTGCCGATCAGGTTATCGGCTTCGCCTGTCAGGATTAGAAAAGCACCGCCTCTATTAGGAGAAGATACAATTTCGATACTGCAAGATAGTGGTATTTCGCAGGAGACAATTGATGAGCTTTTGTCTAAAGGAGTCATCCAAACTAAAAAAGTTGAAAGGGTTGCCAAAATATGAACAGTGAAAAATTCGAAAAAGGGTTGGAAATTAGACGAAGCGTCCTAGGAGCAGAGTATGTTGATCAATCCATTGAAAATGCGAATGAATTCAACATGCCGATGCAGCAATTAGTTACCGAATATTGCTGGGGAGAGGTTTGGTCAAGGCCAGGGCTGCCGAAAAAAACAAGAAGTATGTTGAACCTTGCCATGATTACAGCATTGAACCGTCCACATGAGCTGAAGCTGCACGTCAGAGGCGCGCTGAATAATGGCGTAACTAAGGATGAAATCCAAGAAGTTCTATTGCAAACAGCAATCTATTGTGGCGTACCTGCTGCAATAGATAGTTTTCGTGTAGCAAATGCAGTGTTTGAGGAAGAAGAATCCAAATAAGAACGCATACGAGGGGGATAACAATGGACTTCCCTAAAGAAGTACGGATCAATGAAATGGTTTTACGTGATGGTTTACAGCTCGAGAAAAAAATATTGACGGTTGAAGAAAAGAAGCTCCTCTTCTCATCCTTAAAGGACGCAGGAGTGAAGTCATTCGAGTTCGGCTCATTCGTTCACCCGAAGTTGGTGCCGCAAATGGCTACGAGTGGTGAATTGTTCGAAGAGATTGCAGGTGAGGCTGTAAACTTAGTAGCCCTTGTCCCAAATTTGAAGGGAGCAGAAAGAGCGAAGGAATTCGGAGTGGAACAGATCAACTTCGTTTTTTCGGCAAGTGACACGCACAATATGCAGAACGTCCATAAAACTACAGAACAATCGATCGCGGAACTGAAAGAAATAAATGACTTTTGTAATCAAAATCATATAGTTCTCAATACAACAATTGCTACTACATTCGGCTGTCCATTCGAGGGAGAGATCCCTGAAGAGCGTATTCTAGCTATTATTAATCAATTGCTAGATTTTACAATTCATCAGCTCTCTTTGGCTGATACGACAGGTATGGCGAATCCGAAGCAAGTCTATGAATTATTAACAGAAGTGAAGGCAGCATTTCCGGAGCAAAATCTCAATTTACATTTCCATAATACGAGAGGAATGGGGTTAGCAAACATACTCGCAGGGTTACAAGCTGGGGTGACAAGCTTCGATGCTGCTTTGGGCGGCTTAGGGGGATGTCCTTTTGCTCCGGGGGCGACAGGAAACGTTTGTACAGAGGATGTTGTTCATATGTTGCAATGTATGGGAATCCGGACGGATATCCGACTGGATGGACTGCTAGAAGCATCAGCTTTGCTGGAGACAATTATCGGACATCCGAATAACAGCTATCTCCTTAAAGCGGGACCGTATGATCGGAAATACGCTGTACCCATTTCACAATAGACGAGACCAATAATCAGGAGGGTGACTATGCAGTTGACAACGAGCAAATGGGAAACACTCAAACTGGATGAATCGTATGCAGAAGGCAATGTATACGTCCTGCAGCTTAATCGTCCCGAAGCTATGAATTCCTTAAATACATTGATGGCGGTTGAGCTTATTGAATGCTTATCAATCTTGAAAGATAAAAAGGATTTGAGAGTACTAGTTCTAACCGGCGCCGGAGAAAAAAGCTTTTGTGCAGGGGCGGATTTGAGAGAACGAAAAACAATGGATAATGAGCAGTGGAAAAAACAACATGATATTTTTGAAGATGCGTATCATGCCTTGCGAAATTTTCCGTTCCCGGTTATTGCGGCTATTAATGGATATGCCCTTGGGGGTGGCATGGAGATGGCCTTAAGTTGCGACCTCCGCTATATGGCCGAACATGCAAAAATGGGCTTGCCGGAAGTGACATTGGGAATCATCCCGGGGGTCGGGGGGACTCAGCTTCTTCCTAGAGCCATCCCTGTCGCGTTAGCAAAAGAATTTTTATTCAAAGGAAATCACATTACAGCAAAAAGAGCAGCCGAAACCGGTCTTGTGAACGATGTGTATTCCGGTGATGAATTATTCGAGAGGACAATCGAGTCGGCTCGTGAAATAGCTAAAAATGCTCCTTTGTCCCTTCAGTCGATTAAAAAGTCAATTGACAGGGGCCTTCAAACCGATTTACATACGGCCCTGTCAATCGAGTTGGACCAATATTACAAATGCGCTAACTCAGAAGATCGAAAAGAGGGCGTATTGGCCTTCAATGAAAAACGAAAACCAAACTGGCGAGGAATTTAACAAATAGGAATAGGAGAGTGTGTCACATGGTCACTACGAAAAGTTCTGCAGACGAAATTGAATTAATCCGAAAAAGCATACGTGCGTTATGCAGCAAGTTCCCGGAGGATTACTGGGCGAAACTAGATAAAAATAAAGAATACCCAGAGGAATTCATTAAAGCGTTAACGGATGAAGGATGGCTCTCCGTGTTGATTCCCGAAGAATATGGCGGAGCCGGGCTCGGCATGCTGGAAGCGAGCGTGATTTTGGAGGAGATTAACCGATCAGGCGGAAATGCTGGAGCGGGCCATGCGCAAATGTATACGATGGGTGCGCTGCTGAATCATGGTAGCGAAGAGCAAAAGAACCGGTTCCTGCCTAAGATTGCGACTGGTGAATTACGTTTGCAGGCATTCGGAATTACGGAGCCTACGGCGGGCAGTGATACGACGAGCATCAGTACGACAGCAGTCCGTAAAGGTGACAAATATATTGTAAATGGTCAAAAGATCTGGATTTCCCGGACGATGTATTCGGACTTGATGTTGCTGCTCGCAAGAACAACGCCAAAAGAGGATGTAGAGAAAAAGACAGATGGACTGAGCCTATTCATCTTGGATATGAACGATCAAAAAGATAATATTACAATCCGTGAAATCGATACGATGATCAACCATGCGACGACTGAAGTGTTCTTGGAAAACGTAGAAATCCCGGTTGAGAATTTAATTGGCGAAGAAGGAAAAGGTTTCCGATACGTATTAAGCGGCATGAATGCTGAGCGCATTTTGATCGCATCAGAAAGTATTGGCGATGGATATTATTTCGTGGATAAAGCCGTTCAATATTCCAACGAACGTGTTGTCTTCGATCGTCCTATCGGCCAAAACCAAGGGGTGCAGTTCCCGATCGCGAAAGCATATATGGATATTGAAGCTGCGAAATTGATGAGGGATAAAGCCGCGGCCATGTTCGATGCAAATGAGAAAGGCGGCGCAGAAGCGAATATGTCTAAATACTTGGCATCCGAAGCCGCTTGGAAGGCCGCCAATGCCGCAATGGATGCTTATGGCGGATACGGTTTTGCAACAGAGTACCATATTGAGAGGAAATTCAGGGAAGCGCGCTTATTCATGATAGCACCAATTTCTAATAACTTGGTTGTCAGTTTTGTAGGACAGCATGTTTTAGGAATGCCAAGATCATTTTAACGGAATGAGGGAGGGCAAATGAATTTGAGTGAAGAGTTGGCAAAGTATTATGCAGAACTAACATATGAAGATTTGCCGGAAGACGTAATTTCATTTACAAAGCTCTGTATATTGGACTACTTCGGTTCCGCGCTTGCAGGTATATCAAAAGCTCCAATCCAAATGATCAGCGAAGCAGTCGGGGAATTTGGAGGCAACCCTCAAGCTACTCTCTTAACAGGCGGCAAATCATCTGTCTTGAACGCTGCCCTCGTGAACGGTGCTTCCAGTCATATCGTTGAATTGGATGATATTCACAAGTCCTCCATCATCCATGCTGCAACAGTCGTCATACCGGCAGCGTTAGCTGTGGCGGAATGGAAAAAGCTGAGTGGCAAAGATCTTATTTTGGCTGTCGTTCTAGGTTACGAAATTTGCTTTAGAATCGGTGAAGCCGTTTCGCCTTCGCATTATCATTATTGGCATAATACAGCGACATGCGGAACGTTTGGCTCGGCGGTTGCTGCAGCGAAATTACTTCATTTAAATGAAGAAGCATTCATCAATTCCCTTGGAAATGCAGGATCCCAGGCGGCTGGACTATGGGAATTCATTGAAGATGGAGCTATGACGAAGCAGCTTCATACCGGGAAAGCCGCAATGAATGGCTTATTGGCAAGTTTATTGGCACAAAAAGGGTTTACCGGCGCCAAGAAGATTCTAGAGGGCGACAGAGGCTTTTTCAACGCTATGAGCGATGTTCATGATGGGAGCAAAATCACTAGGAATCTTGGAAATGAATATAAAATTTTGGAGAACTCATTCAAAGTGCACGCCTCATGCCGACATACGCATGCAGTCATCGATCTGGCAATAGAAATTGCAAACGAGAACAATTTTGAACTAGAAGATATCGATCATATCGACATCGGAGCATACAAAGCAACCTTGGAAATAACGGATAACAATGATCCAAGAACTGAATATGCATCCAAGTTCAGCGTTCAATATTGCACTGCTTTGGCATTGGTCAAGAAAAGCGCAGGATTGGATGACTTTGGCGGGGGAAATCTTTGGGATGCGACCATCCGCGGAGTAATGGACAAGGTGAATGTAGCATTGGATCCAAATATAAATGCTAACTATCCGAAAGAATGGGGAGCTAAAGTAACCGTCGTTCTGAAGAGCGGGGAAGCGTTTCGTAAACAGACTGATTTCCCTAAAGGCGACCCGGAAAATCCGGTTTCGACAGAGGATTTACGTAATAAATTCGTCAAGCTTGCAACAAGTTTGCCAGAAGAGAGCCGTCACCTTTTTGCGGACCGCGTGCTAGCGATTGAATCAATGGATAATATCGCTGATCTGATGGCCGAGCTGAATACGAATGTCCAATATATATAGAAAGAGAGTTTTCCATGATAACTCCTGATCATAACGACAAAGAGCTGCTAGAAACAATCGCAAGTAAACTGGATGGATTGTCAATCAAGCAATTAGAGGAAGTGGACTACTTACTATCCGCATATATGGATTTGTCCGAGCCGCAAGAAGGAAATAAAGCCTCTATGCATTTATACGGAAGGTTGACAGGTCTCAAGCAATTGGAAGAGGATCAAGTCGAAATGAGCTTGGGACCGCATAATGTCAATACGTATGGCGTAGCCCAAGGAGGCTCCCTATACACATTAGCCGATGTGGCAATCGGTTTTATGATATTGAGAAGACTTTCAGAAAATCAAAAAGTATTCACATTGGAAATGAAAATGAATTTTATTAAAAAAGGGTCAGGATCACAGTTACTAGCGCTCCCATCGATAGTAAGATGGGGGAAAACGACAATTGTCGCCGAATGTACAATTGAGGATTCCGAAGGGGATATCGTCGCTAAAGCTTTAGGTACGTTTTACGTCGTCAATTGATGGAAGGCGTGGGACAGAGGGGGGAAACGAATGAAGGAAATAACGTATGAAGATATCGTCCATCATGTCAAATTGATGTGTCAAAAGGTCAATTATGATTTAGGCGAAGATGTATACTCGGCATTCAAAAGAGCTTTACAGACGGAGAAATCCGATACAGGCAAAGAAATTCTCTCCCAATTGGTTGAAAACGCCGATATCGCAAAACGCGACCAAGTGCCAATGTGCCAAGATACAGGAACGGCAGTCTTCATCGTCGAACTGGGCCAAGATTGTAGAATAGCAGGCGGAAGTCTAATCGATGCAATTAATGAAGGGGTTGCAAAAGGCTACAGCGAGGGATACCTACGAAATTCAATGATTTACGATCCTCTTAACCGCAAGAATACAGGCAATAACACCCCAGCGATCATCCATATTGAGTTAGTGGAAGGGAGTCAATTGACTCTTCATATGACAGCAAAAGGTGGCGGAGCTGAAAATATGAGCAGCTTGAAAATGCTAAAACCTTCGGATGGCTTACAAGGAATTAAAGATTATGTATTGGACGTTGTGAAAGTAGCCGGACCAAATGCATGCCCACCACTAGTTGTCGGTGTTGGCATAGGTGGGAATTTTGAGAGGTGTGCCTATTTAGCAAAGAAGTCTTTATTCAGACCGATTGGCGTCCGCCATTCAAGTAAAGAGATTGCTGAGCTGGAAGAGGAACTCATTCAACAGATTAACCGCTTAGGGATCGGACCACAAGGAATGGGCGGAAGTACGACGGCGTTGGATGTGAAAATAGAATCGGAGGCATGTCATATCGCTGCGCTTCCGGTAGCAGTGAACTTAAATTGCCATGCTAGCCGGCATGAAACGGTTCAATTGGGGTAGGAGGCGTCATGATGCCGATAAAAATACAGCTTCCATTAACGGAAGAGAGTGTAAAGACATTAAAGGCCGGCGACCGCGTATTGTTATCCGGTACTGTATATACCGCGAGAGATGCGGCGCATAAACGGATGGTGGAGTTCATCGGGGAAGGGAAGCCATTGCCCATACAGTTGAGCGGCCAAGTCATCTATTATGTGGGCCCGACTCCTGCCAAGCCTGGAGAAGTAATCGGTTCGGCAGGTCCGACAACGAGTGAACGAATGGACTTGTATACGCCGGTTTTATTGGAAAAAGGTTTAAAAGGAATGATCGGAAAAGGGCATCGAAGTGAAGCGGTTAAGCAAGCAATGATAAATCATAGGGCAGTCTATTTTGGTGCTGTTGGAGGGGCGGCAGCTCTCATTTCCCGCTCCATCAAGTCATCGGAAATGATTGCTTATGAAGATTTAGGAACTGAAGCGATCCGTAAATTGGAAATCGAAAACTTTCCTGTCGTCGTCATTAACGATATATACGGTGGAGATGTATATAGGGATAGCGTATTAGAATTTAGACAAGACGGCTAGCGATTCCAAGCAAGGGGTGATGTAGATGAGAGTAGGAATTATTGGGCTAGGAAATATGGGGAGCAGGATCACGCAAAGACTTCTCGAAGTTGGAGTTTCTGTTGGAGTATACGACATCAATCAAGCCGCAGTAGATGAAATGGTTGCATTAGGAGCTGTTGCTGAACGCTCGCCTGCACATTTAGCAAGTAATTATCCATATGTTATTACCCTTTTACCGAATGCATTGATCGTTAAGGAGATCGTCCTCGGGGCGGAAGGTCTAGTACATGGGATGGGACCGGAAAGTCTGTTGATTGAGATGACGACTTCTGATCCTTCTTCAACAAAGGAATTGAATGAAACTTTAAAAAGCAAAGGTTTGAGGATGATCGATGCTCCTGTCAGCGGAGGTGTAGCGAAAGCGAGGAATGGCACTCTTTCCGTAATGGCAGGCGGTGAAGAAAGAGATTTTAAAGAGGTTGAATCACTTTTATGTAAGATCGGCAAAAATGTTATTCATGTAGGAGCAATCGGTGCGGGACATACAATTAAAGCGTTGAACAATATGGTATCTGCAACGACCCTTGCTGTTACAGGAGAAGCAATCGCGCTTGGCGTAAAGTTAGGCTTAGATCCCGATAAAATGCTCGCTGTCATTAATACGAGTACGGGAAGAAGTGTTTCAAGTGAGTTGAAGTTTCCTAGTCAAATAGTCAATCGGAAATTTGATTCGGGATTCACTCTCGATTTAATGGTAAAAGATTTAACGATTGCCAATCTCATAGCTGAAACTGAAAACGTCTCGTTGGATGTTGCTACTACGAATCTTCAATTATGGAAACAAGCTTCGGATCAGTTGGGAAAAGGTGCGGATCATACAATGATCGTTAAGCATATTGAAGAAAAATACAAAGTTGAAATCAAAAGCGTTCATGATTCGATGAACGTTATATCTTCATGAAAACGACGTCAGATTCTTATGAATTACTTTTGACTATTGGATAACAGCATATAAAATGGAAGGGAGCGTCTTTCGTATTACATAAGTAGTTTGTAAATGGAAGGCGCCTTTTATCTAGAAGTCAAATAGAAGCGAGGAAGAACATGAATAACTACAAACTGCCTGATTATGATCGAATGACGCTGCAATTCAAAGTAACAACTAGATTACGCGAACTCATTTTAAAAGGTGAATTTAAAATGGGGGAACGACTGATGCAAGAGGAATGGGCCAAAAAACTAGGTGTAAGCAGGATGCCTCTCAGGGAAGCGTTGCGCCAACTGGAAACGGAAGGCCTCGTTCATATTGAGCCGAGGAGAGGCGCAATCGTAACACCAATTTCAATTGAGGATATTGAGGAAATATATCGGTTGCGAGCATTATTAGAAGGAGAAGCTGTAGCGCAATCTTATAAATTTTTAACAGATGAAGACTTTGAAGAGTTAGAAGAATTATATATGAAAATGTCTAGCTTACTTGGAGATGACGAAGACATTGAAGAATATATGGTTCTCAATGAAAAATTCCATACAGTATTAATGGGAGGCTGTTCGTGGAGAAGGATTAAAGGATTTATCGATACGCTTTGGAAAGGAATTCCGTCTTATACGCCGAGTCTGCTCGCAAATACGATAGATGAAGGACGTAAAGAACATCTTCAAATGTTGGAATATGCTAGGCAAGGAAATGGCGAGGAACTAAGAAAAGTTACTGAAAAACATATATTAAGAACGAGAGATAACTTAATTAATATGATGAAAAACAACCAAAATTAAAGAGTCATACGATAGTAGATGGGGGGTGCTATAGTGCCTGAAAAGATGGAGTTCGATTCAAAGATTGCAGTTGAATATGACAGAGGGGTACGGCGGACACTTCCGACGTACGATCCTATGATGCGACTGTCCCAAACATTTTTACGTGCGAATCTTAAAAAAGACTCTTCTCTCCTTATTGTTGGGGGAGGAGGGGGCAATGAACTGAAAGCGTTTGGAACGACAAATCCAGGCTGGACCTTTACAGCTGTCGATCCGGCAAAATCGATGCTTGAGTTGGCGAAATTCAAGTCGCATGAACTAGGAATCGATAGTCGTGTGGAATTTATCAACGGAACGGTTGCGGATGTGCCGGAAGGATATTCTTTCGATGCCGCAACATGTATTTTAGTTCTTCATTTCATTGCAGACGTAGATGAAAAACTAGCGTTATTGAAAAAGGTAAAATCACATTTGAAGCCTGGTGCTCCGTTCGTACTTGTGAGCAAATGCGGCGATCCGGATGACCCTGAGTTTCAAATGCTCGTTTCCCTTTGGAAAGATTATTGGCTGGATACGACAAGCATGCCGGAAGAAAAAGTTGAAGAGCTCATGAAAGGTACGTTGACCGAATCTTCTATCCCCGAGCGAGACATTCGTAGATTGCTCGGCGAAGCTGGTTTCCACAAAATAGCAAATTTTTTTAGAACGAATCATTTTGCGGGCTGGGTCTGTTTCGCCGAATAAAGAAGTCTTTTGTCATAAAAACACAACCAGAGAATACATCTTTTTCGTTTATGACAAGAGTCAAGGGGTGTTGAACAGGAAAGGTTGTGGGCTTTATAAATGCGTAAGACGCAGGAAGCAACTCCGATGTTGTATATTGCTTTAGCGATTTTATGTTTCCTTGGCATGTTCTTCTTATTGCCTGATACATTTTCTACTACGGGGAAACTGATGATGAGCATTATCATCTTTGGCATTATTTTATGGTCATTGGAACCGATACCTATTGGTCTTACTGCGTTGATTTTGCTGTTGTTCATGCTAATCTTTAATGTGGCCGATTCATCGATCATCTTTAGCGGCTTTGCCTCCCCTGCCACATTTCTAATTGTTGCAGGGATGATGTTGGCGGCAGCCGTAAATGAAACGACTCTCATTAAGAGAATGACATATGAAGTATTAAAAAGATGGGGCAACAGTTCAAAAGGATTGGTAGGAAGCATAATTATTGTCCAACAGATCCAAGCTTTTTTCATTCCGTCGACAGCGGTCCGTTCAGCATTGATGTTACCGGTTTCGTCGATGATCATCGACACGATTGACGCTAAACCTGGCAGCAATCTGCGGAAGATGATCATGTTAGGCGTTGCTTTTGGCGGCGTTATTAGCGGTACGGCAGTTATGACCGCGGCGATTGGGAACATTTTGACTGTAGAGCTTTTAAATCGTTTTGCCGGCATTAACATAACGTATTTACAATGGTTCTACTATACATTTCCATTATGGCTCATCTTGATTCCTTCAATATGGTACTTATTGCTGAAAATATTTCCGTTACCTAAGGAACAACAATACTACCCTTTAATTCGAAAAGAGATGGAAGCAAGATTGAATGAAATAGGGCCGGTAAATAAACGAGAGATCCGCTGTTTGCTCATATTGTTTTTCATTGTCGGGCTTTGGTTGACAGAACCATTACATGGAATGCATCCGAGCATCCCAGCTCTAATAGGAGTTGTTCTGATGACGCTGCCTAAAATTGGCATTGCTGCATGGGAACCAATCGTGAAAATTGATTATAATACGGTCCTGTTGTTAAGTGTTACGTTGTCAATCGGCTATACATTTGTCGATTCTGGCGCAACGCATACAATCAGTCATTATTTAAGTGTGGACTGGTTTGTGACACTGCTGCAAAATCCTTTCATAACGATAATTGTTGTTATTCTTACAGCGCAGTTGTTCCATAAATTGATATCGAATGTTTCAACAGCCGTCGTCACGTTGGTGCCGATCATGATAAGTGTGGCGACAAATGCAGGGCTAGATCCGTTAATTGTCGGGTTTACGACTGGACTCACATGTCTCTTTGGATTCATTTTAATTGTGGAGTCAATGCCAAATGTATTGGCGCACAGCACGGGAATGATATCGCAAAATGACTTCTTGAAACCAGGTTTATATGCGACACTCATAACGATTATAGCTACCGTTTTTATTGCCTCCACATGGTGGAGATGGATAGGATTGATTTGAATTTGTTGTTCTATCATTATCTCGTAAATTGTTTGAATAGTTAGTAATATAATTGATTTATATAAAAAGGGAGGATTTTTGATGAAGAAATACAAAATCGCTTCGATACCAGGAGATGGAATTGGACGGGAAGTCGTACCAGCGGCAATTGATGTACTTCATACAATCGCGGATGTACATGGCGGATTAAAATTTCAATTTGAAGAGTTTCCTTATAGCTGCAACTATTACTTAGAGCATGGAAAGATGATGGATGACGATGGTCTTGAAAAATTGAAGAACTTCGATTCCATCTTTTTAGGGGCAGTGGGAGACGCCACACTTGTGTCCGATCATATTTCCCTTTGGGGACTTCTAATAAAAATCAGGCGTGAATTTGAGCAAGTCATTAATCTCCGCCCTGCAAAACTAGTTAAAGGCGTCCGTTCTCCATTAGTTAATCCGAAAGACTTCGACATTATGGTAGTCCGTGAAAATAGTGAAGGGGAATATAGCTCTGTTGGCGGGAGAATCTATCAAGGCGAAGACGAAATTGCAATCCAAAATGCTATCTTCTCAAGAAAAGGTACTGAGAGGGCAATGCGATTTGCATTTGAGCTGGCGGCCAAACGGAAAAAGCATGTAACGAGTGCTACAAAATCGAATGGAATCTTCCATTCCATGCCGTTTTGGGATGAGATATTTAAAGAAGTTGCCGCAGAGTATCCTGATATTAAAAGTGATTCGCAACATATCGATGCGCTCTCGGCATTTTTCATTACTCATCCGGATAAATTCGATGTCGTTGTTGCGAGCAACCTGTTTGGAGATATTTTAACAGACTTGGGCGCTGCCATTATGGGAAGCATCGGCATAGCACCAGCGGCAAACATCAATGTGAACGGAAAATATCCTTCTATGTTCGAACCTGTGCATGGTTCTGCTCCTGACATCGTTGGAAAAGGGATTTCGAATCCGATTGGACAAATTTGGACTGCTAAAATGATGTTGGATCATTTCGGAGAAGAGGAGCTCGGTCAGGAATTGTTGAATACGATTGAAGCTGTCACGAACGATGGATTCTTAACACCAGACATTGGTGGCAAGCATACTACAGCTGAAGTTACAGAACAAATTATCGGTAGATTGAAATCGGGTAAAGTGGCGATTGGAAATTAATCGTTAAGTGTGGTGAATGTAAATACGCAATAGGAGTGATTGTAATTGAGCGAAAAAGTGTTGATCTACAGTCCGCTTCCTGAAGATAGAATAAGAGAACTGGAAGAACAGTTTGCAGTTGTCATTGCCAAACCGGGGACTTCGGAATTCGAGGATGAGCTTCCTACAATAACAGGATTGATTGGTAGAGGATTAGAAGTGGACTCTCGACTTCTTGACCAAGCACCTTTATTGAAAGTTGTTTCAAATATTTCGGTAGGATATGACAATCTGGACATTGAGGAACTGACGAGACGGGGAATTTTAGCGACGAACACACCAGACGTTTTAACCGAAACAACTGCCGATGCCATTTTTGGCCTGTTAATCGCTACAGCGAGAAGAATTCCCGAACTCGACAAGTATGTGAAAGAAGGACAATGGCATGCAAGGTTAAGTCCGTCTCTCTTCGGTGTAGATGTACATGGGAAAACGCTTGGCATCATAGGGATGGGGAAGATAGGACAAGCGATAGCAAGGCGGGCGCACTTCGGGTTTCAAATGGACATCCTCTATCACAATCGGTCAAGGAATCTTGAGGCTGAAAAACAGTATGGTGCAACGTACTTGGAAATGGACGATCTACTGCGACAAGCGGACTTCGTTTGCCTGATGGCGCCACAAACGCCGGAAACTATTAACCTGATGAGCCGTCGTGAGTTTGAACTTATGAAAAATAGCGCAATTTTCATTAACGGATCAAGAGGTGGCTTAGTAAATGAGGATGATTTGGCGGCTGCTTTGAAGGAAGGCGAAATCCTTGCTGCAGGATTGGATGTCTATGTACAGGAGCCCATTGCAAAGGATCATCCATTCCTAGACTTACCCAATTTAGTGACCCTCCCACATATCGGATCGGCGACCGCTGAAACCCGTGCGAATATGGAGAAGATGGCTTGTCGGGACTTCATTGCCGCGCTGACTGGTAAGAGGCCGGGAGCGTTAATCAATAAAAATGTTATAGCAGATAGGGTTTAAGGAAAGGGAGATATAAGAAGGTGTAAAATATCAAAAGATTATTTATTGATATCAATGGAATAACATTAATTTTTCAAGAGGACAGCCTACTTATGGTTGTCCTCTAGTGATGCTGACCTTCAAAAAAAACAAAAAACTATCTTGACATGATTAAGACTACTCTCTATAATTCTCATTATACTAATGTTCAGAAATCAATTCTGGCATTTTTTATTTAGAGTAACTTGTACCAACAACCTAATGACGTGTTGTAGTGAATGACCAAATGATGTTGCATACATCCAATGAATTTTTTACGATGAGTTGAAAACGTTTCCATGATTTTATTTTATAAAAGGAAAGGATGGGGCCATTTTGAAAAAGGTGAGGATTGGGGTAATTGGTGCTGGTTTACGGGGAGGTTTGGCGCAGTACTGGCATAAGCCGGATGGCGAGTCTGAGATTGTAGCGCTTGCGGATATTTCTGAAGCGAGGCAACAGAAGTTTCAGGAAATGATTGGTTCTCCGTTGTTTTTAACGAAGGATTATCGGGATCTTTTGAACAAGGACGATATTGATGCGATTGCTGTCCTGTCACCGGATTATTTACATGAGGAGCATGTGATTGCCGCTTTGCAAGCAGGGAAGCATGTCTATTCCGAAAAGCCGCTAGCGATTACGGTCGAAGGTTGTGATCGGATTTTGGAGGCTTGGAAAGCATCGGGCAAGCATTTGATGGTCGGTTTCAATATGCGATATATGAGTATGTATCAGACGATGAAGGGTCTTATCGATTCAGGAGCGATTGGTGAGTTGAAAGCGGTTTGGGTCCGTCATTTTGTCGGTTTCGGCGGATACTTCTACTATCATGACTGGCACGGTCAATCGAAAAATACAACGTCGCTTCTCTTGCAGAAAGGGTCGCATGATCTCGATGTCATCCATTGGATTTCAGGGAGATACACGACGAGAGTGTCGGCGTTCGGCAGTTTGGATTACTATGGCGGCAATATGCCGAACAATTTGACATGTCCTGAGTGCAGTTTGAAGAAAACTTGTCCTGAGTATGTTCCACATACTTTCACGGAATGTGCATTCCGGGAAGAAATCGATGTGGAAGATAACAACATGCTTATTATGGAGCTTGAAGGCGGAGTGAAAGCATCGTATTTGCAATGCCATTTCACGCCGGACTATTCGCGCAATTACACGTTCATTGGAACGGAAGGCCGGATTGAAAACGATGATGTAAATGGAAAGGTTTATCTGAAAACACGGAAGACGAATACGTGGAAAGAATTCAGTGATGTCACGTATGACATGAAAGCTGAGAAGGGTAGCCATGGCGGGGCTGATCCGAAAATTGCACAAGACTTCGTTGAGCTCGTACTGTATGACAAAGAACCGCTAACGTCGCCTTTCGCAGGCAGGATGAGTGTTGCAGTCGGTTGCGCGGCTACTGAGTCTATTCGTTCAGGAGGCAAGGTGGTAGAGGTTTCACAAACATCTAGCATTGTACATAACTGATGATGTTTGAATGAAAGGGGTGTGTGTATGACCAATGTAAGTGAAAACGTCCAGTCGGTGAAAAAGTTGGAAGCGGATGAACGGAAAAAAGCAAAACGGAAAGCAAGGGCGAAGTGGTGGAAATCGATCTGGCAAAATTGGGAGCTCTACCTCCTTATTTCACCGGTCATCATCTATTTTATCGTGTTCCACTATTTCCCGCTTTATGGGCTGCAAATTGCGTTCAAGGATTTCATCGCATCAAAGGGAATCCTAGGTAGCCCGTGGGTAGGATTTAAGCATTTCGAACGGTTCTTCGACAGTTACTATTTTTGGAGATTAATTAAAAATACGGTAGGCATTGGAGTATTCACATTAGCCGTGTCATTCCCGATTCCAATCATTATCGCGTTGATGTTGAATGAAGTGAAAAGTTTGCGGTACAAGAAATTCGTCCAGACGGTTATTTATGCGCCGCACTTTCTATCAACCGTTGTAGTCGTCGGTATGCTCTTGCTTTTCTTGAAAACGGACGGGTTGATTAACCAAGTAATCCGCCTTTTCGGTGGATCTCCAATCGATTTCATTTCGGAGCCGGGATGGTTTAAAAGTTTGTATGTGTTTTCCGATGTATGGCAGACGATGGGATGGAGCTCAATCATTTACATTGCGGCACTAGCAGCGGTCGACCCGGCCCAGCATGAAGCGGCCATGATTGACGGGGCTTCCAGGTTCCAGCGTATTATCCATATTAATATACCCGCAATTATGCCGACCATCGTCATTCTATTCATCTTGAATGCGGGTTCTGTAATGGCGGTCGGGTTTGAAAAAGTGTACCTGATGCAAAATGAGCTAAACATGTCGGCATCCGATGTCATATCCACCTTCGTCTACCGAAGTGGAATATTGGAGGCGCAATATAGCTTCTCGGCAGCGGTCGGGCTTTTCAACTCCATTATCAATTTCATCATGCTCATCATGGTGAATCAGATTGCGAAGAAAGTGAATGAGACAAGCTTATGGTAAGGGGTGGGGCAATTGAGAGAGTCTAAGACTGATAGAACCTTTATATTTTTTAACTATTTCTTCCTTACGATAATCGCATTGCTCGTCATCTATCCGTTGATTTTTGTCGTAAGCGCCTCTTTGAGTAATCCGCAATACGTCATTTCGGGTGAGATGTGGCTTTGGCCGAAGGAATTCACGTTGGATGCATATGAGAAAGTCTTTAAAAACAAAGATATCATTACTGGGTTCATGAACACGGTGAAGTATACGGTTGCAGGTACAGTATTGAACGTCATTATGACGATTTTGGCTGCGTATCCACTATCCCGGAGAGATTTCAAAGGTAAGGGACTCATTATGGCGTTCATCGTCTTCACGATCTTTTTCAGCGGTGGATTGATTCCCACTTACTTATTAATAAAGGATTTGGGAATGCTGAACACGTTTTGGGTCATGATCATTCCGAACGCCGTAGCTGTTTGGAACATCATCATTATGAGGACTTTCTTCCAGTCGATTCCACATGAATTGCAAGAATCAGCGATGATCGACGGGTGCAGCAACTTCAGGATTTTGTGGAACATCGTATTGCCGCTGTCCTTTCCTGTCATTGCAGTTATGGTCCTTTTCTATGCAGTCGGCCATTGGAATTCATATTTCCAAGCTCTCATCTATTTGCAAGATCAAGATAAATTCCCTTTGCAGCTCATTTTGAGGCAAATTTTGATCCAAGGGCAGACAGACGACATGATCCAGACAACGAGCGAAAGTTTCCTGGCGCAGCAACTTAGTGTGGAAGGCTTGAAATATGCAGTACTCATTGTTGCAAATCTACCGATGCTTATGCTGTATCCATTCTTGCAAAGGTATTTTGTAAAAGGTGTCATGATTGGTTCACTAAAAGGATAATAGGGGGAGTTTGGTGTGAGGAGAAAATATTTTGCGGGTATGGCAGCAAGCCTATTGTTGTCAGCTGGAATTTTAGGAGCCTGTTCGAAAACGGACGGTGCTTCCGAAAAAGGGGACTTGGATAATGTAAACGAGACGGGTATGCCGATCGTGAAGGAGAAAATCCAAGTAGATGGCTTTGCAGCGAAGTTCTTCGCTTCGCAAGATTGGAACAATCTTATGCTTTGGGACGAATATGAGAAAATGACGAACGTTGAAGTCGATTGGACGACTGTCCAAACGGAAGCGTTGGCGGAAAAGAGAAACTTGTCGTTGACGAGTGGAGATTATCCAGAAATCTACTTTGCTTCGGCTTTCTCGAAAACGGATTTGTTAAAGTACGGGCAACAAGGAATTTTCCTACCACTGAATGACTATATCGACAAATATGCCCCGAATTTCAAGAAGCTTCTCGATGAAAATCCATCGGTGAAGCAAGGGGTTACGATGGCAGACGGAAATATTTATGGATTCCCGACGATTTATGACCCGCAATTCGAAGCACTTCGTGCAGGGGCACCTTGGGTCAAAAAAGAGTGGCTCGATAAATTAGGCATGAAGGAACCGGAAACGACGGAAGAGTTCTACCAAATGTTGAAAGCATTCAAGGAGAACGATTTGAATGGCAACGGGCAGGCGGACGAGCAAGGATGGGGAAGTGTTTATGGCATCAATCCTATGCTCTCCTATCTTCGTGGAAGCTTCGGATTGAACAAACAAGGCTCCATGAACATTAATCTGGACTTTAAGGAAGGGACGAATGAATTCCGATTTGTTCCTGCTACTGATGAATATAAGGAAATGCTCATGTATATGAATAAATTATATTCGGAAGGGTTAATTAACCAAGACGTATTTACAGTCGCTCCGCAAGACTTCACCGCTGAAATTTCGAAAGGGAATTATGGAGTGTTAGACGCCATCGACCCTGCAGAATTGGTGAAGCTTGATGGATATGTCGGATTGCCAGTCCTCGAAGGACCGAATGGAGAGCGTGCTTACAATACGGTTTCGAACGGTCTCGGAAATTTGGGAATGTTCGTCATAACGGATAAAGCGAAGAATCCGGAAGCGATGGTTCGTTGGATGGACTACTTCTATGGAGAAGAAGGGACGAAAATGTTCTTCATGGGCTTTGAAGGCATCACATATGAAGAAGATGACCAAGGGAATTTCAAATACCTTGAAACCATTACGAATAACCCGGACGGCTTGAATATGGACCAGGCGATCAGCGAATATTTGACATGGCCGGGCGGTTACTATCCAGGAATTGTTAGACAGAAATTTTTCCAAGGTGCCGAGTCGAAGGAAAATTCGACGTTGAATGCCGAGAAGGTGAAGCCTTACCGTATTAAAGACGAAGACATTTTACCTGGGCTGAACTATACAGTTGAAGAAAATGATAAAGTGAGCGCCATCATGACGGATATCCAAACATATGTGAATGAATCGACGGCAGCATTCATTACAGGAAAGATGGATTTCGGCAAATGGGGAGAGTACACAAAGAATCTTGAAAAAATGGGAATGCAAGATTACTTGGACGTTTCCCAGCAAGCATACGAGCGCATGGAAAAAGAAAAGTGATTGGAAGCTTATACGGAGGCCATCCTCCGTATGAGCTTTAGCATTTATGGGAGATGGTTTCAGTGGGGTTGACAGGGTGGAGAGGAAAATTATATTGGTTTGCGGAATTGGTAATGATGTTGGCGGTCGTCCAGCTGCTATGGATTGGATTGACGTTGCTCGGAGCCATCGTTTTTGGAGTCACTCCAGCTACAGTCGGGATGTTTCATGTCATGCGGAAAAGACTCCAAGGCGAGGATGATCTGAAAACGTTAGTTCGAAACTATTGGCAGACGTATAAGAAAGAATTTGTTACGTCGAATAAAATAGGCATCGTCTTAATTATTCTCGGTTATTTTCTAGTGCTGAATTTTCGGATCGTGTCAACAATCGGTGGGATGCATGGATTGGTTATGCTTGCATTGCTCAGTATGGTCCTGTTGTTATATGCGGTACTGGTAATGAATATCTTTCCTGTTTTCGCCCATTATGAGCTTCCCTTCACCCGATATTTTTCGACTTCCATTTTGCTAAGCATATCGTTTCCGCTTCAAGCGCTTATGTCGGTCATTGGTCTTTATGGACTGTATCGTCTTTTTTTATTCATTCCTGGACTGCTGCCTTTTTTCGGAATCAGTATAACCGTTCTGTTCCTGTCGTGGATGTCCTCTGGCATATTCCGTTTAAAAGGGAAGATGGACGGCACATTGCAGGCGGAAGACTAGTAGACTTGGAAAGGACGTTATGATCATGAAACCAATTTGGCTGCTGAATGCAACAATCGTATTGGAACGATCGATATTAGAAGACGGATACTTATGTTTGAAAGATGGTACAGTTTGTTCTCTCGGACATATGATAGAATGCCCGCCCATTCCTGATTGTGATCTGCAGTTTGATTGCCGATCAAGGAAACGGATCATCCCCGGTATGATTGATATTCATGTTCATGGTGCGGGCGGTTTTGATGTGATGGATGCTTCGGTTGAGGCGTTAGAAGGCATTGCAAAAAAACTTGCACAGGAAGGGACAACTTCCTTTCTTGCCACGACGATGACAAACCCGGTCAATCGGATCGATGAAGCGATGTCTGCTATAAAAACGTACCGTGAGCAAAATATGCAAGGCGTTCCTGAAATGATTGGCATCCATTTGGAAGGGCCTTTTATTCATCCGGCACAAAAAGGGGCTCAGCCGGAGCAGCATATTTTACGCCCCGATATTGAATTGTTTAACGAGTGGCAACGGTTATCGGGAGGGGCAATCAAAATTGTCACCTTTGCTCCTGAGATGGGCGATCGTTCCTTTGTTGAAAGGGTCGTTGAAGAAGGGGTCATCGCTTCGATTGGACATTCAAATGCGACATATGCAGAAACGTTGCAAAATGTGCGAAGTGGTGTAACACATGCGACCCATTTATTCAATGGAATGAGAGGGCTTCATCATCGCGAACCTGGAGTGGTAGGAGCAACACTGCTCGCTGACGACGTTTTTGTCGAAGTAATTCCGGACGGACATCATTTTCATCCTGATTTGCTGAAACTTCTATTGAGGCAGAAGGGAATCGAACGGACGCTTGTCATAACAGATGGCATCCGGGCAAAAGGAATGCCTGATGGGGTTTATGATTTAGGAGGGAACAATGTTATCGTGCAAGATGGAAAATGTACGTTAGAACAAGGGGCTTCCTTAGCAGGCAGCATCGTGACGATGAATGAAGCGAGGAAAAACATGGCGAAGTGGGGCGGCCTGTCATTGCTTGAGCAGACATACGTTACTTCATCGAATCAGGCAAAACGGTTAGGCATCGATTCCCGGAAGGGGTCCATTGCAGTAGGAAAAGATGCCGATATCGTCATTCTAGACGAAACGGACCAAATCGAAATGACAATCTGTAATGGGACGATTGCCTATGCATCCGCCAACTCCGATTTCAAGAGATTATATGATTTTATGTGAAATTTGCTGAAGTGATGATATATTGGAACTTGAAGAACAATTTAAAAGGATGAATTTGGATGAAACCATTAGATCAAGCAAGCATTATTCCATTATATTATCAAGTGAAGCAACGTTTAGAGGAGCGCATCAAATCTGGTGAATGGAATCCTGGCGATAAAATAGATTCGGAAAACCAGTTGATGGCTGCATTTAACGTTAGTCGAAATACAGTGAAAAAGGCCATTGAAGAAATGGTGCAAGAAGACATGCTTTACCGGATTCAAGGAAAAGGGACTTTCGTTGCGCACCCGAAGTTTGAACAATCGCTCGGAGGATTTTATAGTTTTAGCCAAGTGCTGCGCGATAAAGGCTTCAAACCTTCGGATATCGTTCTGGAAGTTGAAGAAGTGAGTCCTTCCTCGGCTGTGCGAAAAGGGTTGCAGCTTGAGCGCGAGGAAAAAGTGATCAAAATGAAACGTATCCGTTGTGCAGATGGGGAACCGATCATATTGGAATCCTCCTACATGCCCAAGTCAATCGTACGAAATAAGGATGATTTGTTTGATGTTGCAACGTCATCGCTGTACGACTTGCTGGCGAATCGTTATGGCGTTTCCGTCATCCGTGCGAAAGAGGCATTTGAGCCTGTTTTGATCCGGGAAGAAGAAAGCGTCCATTTGAAGACGGAAGTAGGAAAGCCTGCTTTGCTATTGGAACGTACAGCTTTTGATACGAACAATCGTCCGGTGGAATTTTGCATATCAATCGTACGTGGCGATCGCTGCCGGTTTTATACCGATTTAGTGTAAGTACATAGTTTATCTATGTGCTTCTCTCACTATTATTGTCCAGCTACAGGCGGCAGCCCCTCGAGTCGCTTCGGATTTGAAAGAAAAGGCAAAGTGCGCCTTTTTTTCAAATCCTCCAGCGCTTGTCGGGGCTAAACGCCGCCTTCCGCTTTTCGTTAGTTGTACCAACAACCCTATAATAGAGGAGGTTATGTAAATGCCATTAGTTACTACAAAAGAGATGCTAAAGGATGCTCGAGACAACCATTACGCAATTGGGGCATTTGGTGCACATAATTTGGAAATTATCAAGTCAATCATTGCAGGAGCTGAATCGGTCGGGGCTCCGGTCATTTTACAAACTACATCTAGTACATATAAATATGTCGGAATGCCTTATATGATTGCGATGGCAAAGGCGGCGGCTGAACAAGCGAAAGTGCCGGTCGCATTGCATTTGGATCATGGGGAATCTTTCAATGTCGTGATGGAATGTTTGCGGGCAGGTTATACGTCTGTCATGATAGACGGTTCGACTCTTCCGTATGAGGAAAATGTGATGCTCGTCAAACGCGTTGTGGAGGCTGCGAAGCCGATCGGGATACCGGTGGAAGCTGAACTTGGAACGATTGGCGGTGTGGAGGATGACCTCGTTATCGATGAAAGCATGGCGGTATTCACCGATCCGCAACTTGCTGGTGAGTTCGTACGGGAAACGGGTATCGACTCATTAGCCCCTGCTTTCGGAACTGCCCACGGAAACTACAAGCAAGAACCGGATTTACAATTCGATCTGCTTAGGAAGATCCAAGAAGAGACATCGATTCCATTAGTGATGCACGGTGCATCGGGCGTCAGCGAGGAAAGTGTGCGCAAGGCTTTGAATCTTGGTGTGGCGAAAGTGAATTTCTCGACAGAATTAAAGGACTTATTTGCCGATGAATTGCGTTCCTATTTCATTGAAAATCCAAATGAAAATGATCCAAGGAAATATTTCCTGCCGGCAAGAGAAGCGCTCATCGACTTAGTGAAAAAGAAAATTGAGATGCTGCAACGATGATAACAACGATCACATTGAACGCTGCAATCGATCAGGTTTACCGGATTGGTAGTTTGGATGTTGGCGGAGTCAATCGGATCTCGAATATGCACCAAGACGCTGGTGGAAAAGGCCTGAACGTCGCTAAAGTTCTTACTTCATTAGGCGCTGAGGTAGATGTCGGCGGTTTTTTAGGCGGCAGCAATGGTGAAAAAATCCGTCGCCTCGTGAAAGAAAAAGGGATTTCTGAACAGTTCATACCGATAGCTGGTGAAAGCAGAGTATGCTTGACTGTTATGGAAACTTCAACAGGGAAGGGCACAGAGCTGCTGGAAAGCGGCCCAGTCATTTCCGAGGATGAATGGAAGTCGATGCTAGACTGGTTGCGCGAGAAATCGAAGAAGACCAAATGGTTTGCATTGAGCGGCAGCTTGCCGAAAGGGTTGCCTGATGATGCTTACGCGCAAATGATCGATATCATTAATGCGAATGGCGCTAAGTCGGTGCTCGATACGAGTGGAATGGCATTGCGGTATGGCATAGAAGCGAAACCGTTTGCAATCAAGCCGAACGAGCAGGAATTTGCTGATATGGTCGGAGCAGAGTCCTTGTCCACGGAGAGGATGCGTAGAGAAGGATGCCGCCTTGTAGAACAAGGAATCGGGCATGTTTGTCTTACATTGGGAGGAAAGGGAGCGCTGTTTTGCAATCAATCAGGTTCCTTCCAGGCGGAAGCACCCATTATTGACCTCAAAAACCCTGTAGGGAGCGGAGATGCATTCATCGGCGGATTGCTGTACGGGTTTTCCTCTTCTGAAGATGATGTGGAAGCGTATAAGAGGGCGATTGCGTGCGGTTCTGTCAATGCGGCACACCCGGAGATCGGATACAGTGATTGGAATGAAGTCGTGGATGTAATGAAATCGATTGAGATTAACGAATTGAATTGAGGAGGAGATTACGATGATGCATACGTATAACGAAATTAAAAACCAGGCAGAACAGCTGCATAAGACTTATGAACTTTTGGAGAAGAAAGCTTTCAATTCGAGCGAAGTCGACCAAGTCCTCTTCACGGGATGCGGCACGTCATTTTACTTGGCTTCTTCGGCAGCGAGATACTATCAAAGCATAACGGGTGTGCTCGCCGCGGCTGTGCCGGCTTCCGAGCTGTTTCTTCATGCTTCTTCGTGGATCATACCAGGGAAGAATTATTTAGTAGTCGCTATTTCACGATCTGGGACGACATCGGAAATCATTATGGCATTGGACAACTTGAAGGAGAATGAGCAAATCCGTACATTGGCGATCACTTGCAATGGCGATACGGCAATGGCTGAGATGGCTGATGAAGTAATTGCTCTTGACCATATTTCGGAGAGAAGTGTTGTCATGACGCAATCTTTCTCAAATATGATGTATGCTTTGCAATTGTACGCAGTGAAGTGGGCTGGCTCTCAGCAAGACTTGAAGGAGCTTGCACTCATCCCGAATCTTGTGAATGGATTGATTTCGTCAGAGAACCAGACGAAGAAGATTGCGGAAGACTTGACGAAAAAACGATTCATTTATCTTGGATCTGGTCAATATAACGGATTGGCGAAAGAAGCTACATTGAAATTGAAAGAAATGACGCAAACAGAATGCGAAAGCTATTCCAGTCTTGAATTCAGGCACGGTCCCATTTCAATTGTAGACGAATCGACTGTTGTCATTCTACTTGCACAAAAGGAGACGGCCGCTTTTGATCAAAGTCTTGTGAAAGATATACAGCGTCTTGGCGGATATGTGCTTGTCATCGGACCAACAAATGAAGATTTTGAAGCGAATCAACTTATTCGACTGACTGGTGAAATTACCGACCGCAATCGTTACTCACTATACGTTCCGCTCCTTCAATTCCTGGCATATGAGCGTGCTGTCCGTCTCGGATACAATCCTGACCAACCGCGAAATCTTACACAGGTCGTCAAATTGGCGTAAGTGGATCGAATGGAATATATACTCGCGGCGGACATCGGAGGAACGAAGTTGGCGGTGGCGCTTTTCAGTATGGATGGGGTAATGGTCAGCTCCACTGTGAAGAAGAGTGAAACGGAAGACGGAGAATTGCTTTATCGCTTGTTTACGAACGCGTGTGATGAATTGTGCACGGAAGCCGGATTAGAACGAACGGCTATAAAGGGCATCTCAATTGGACTACCTGGTATCGTGGATGTGGATAAAGGGGTCGCGGTATTCCAAAACAATCTACCGTGGCGGGACTTTCCGATAAAGGAACGGTTGTCGGAGCTTTACTCTTCGGCAGATATCAAAGTGGATAACGATGTGTATATGGCTGCATGGGGAGAGTATAAACAGAGGGACTTTGCCGAAGAGTCTCTCGTTTACATCACGTTGAGCACAGGCATTTCCTGCTGCAGCATAATTGGCGGTCAATTCGTGCGAGGAGCGGGAATGGCTGGTGAAATAGGGTTCGGCATCGTGGATGATCGTATGTCGAGCTTGGAGACGCAAGTGTCGGGACCTGCAATGCAGATGAAAGCGAAAGCAGCTTATGCCAATCCGGAAATGTCGCTGCACGATGTAATGGACCGCTATTACGCAAATGACGATCAAGCGGTCTTCATTCTCAGCGAAGCCGTTAGGGCATTGGCAAGGGAAGTACACCATACACTTCTCCTGCTCGATCCACATGCAATCGTATTAGGCGGCGGTGTGTTCAACAACCATCCGCGACTCGTCGAAGCCGTGAAAAAAGAACTGGCCGATTATGTACAGCATCCTTTATTCAAAGGGAAAGAACGGCGGATTGAGCCGAGCCTTTTGAAAGGGGATGCGGGATTATGGGGCGCCTTTTTCCGCTTCGGAACAACAAGGAAGGATCCTGTGGAACAGGGTAATCCAATATACTATTTAACGAATGAGGTGTAGGATATGTTAATATCCTGCACCTTTTTTATGTTCGCGGTTATAGCAATGAAAAAGCCTTTGCTCGTCTGAAGAGCAAAGGCTTGTATATTATACCTCTTCTGTTATGCGCATTTCCGTCGTTTTATCAAAGAAATGGGCTTTTTCCAAGTCGAAGACTAACTGTAATTGTTGTCGAGGCTGAACATCCGCATCCGCATTCAATCGAGCGATGAATGATTGTCCTTCAATAGAGGAATATACCATCATTTCAGCTCCGGTCAATTCGGCAACATCGACCTGTACTTGCACAACGGAGTCAGACGAATGCTCAGTACCATCGCTCATATAATGGATATGCTCTGGTCTGACGCCAAGTATTACTTCTTCTCCAACGAGTCCCCGCTTTTCCAACAGTCGATATGCCTTTTCTGGAATCTTGAATGAAACAGGTCCGATGGCAAATTGTCCATCCTGTATGGTACCTGTAAAGAAGTTCATGGCCGGGGACCCGATGAATCCACCTACAAAGACGTTTTGTGGATTTTCGTATACTTCTTTTGGCGTCCCGATCTGTTGAATCAATCCATCTTTCATAACGACAAGACGCGTTGCCATCGTCATTGCTTCCGTCTGATCATGTGTTACGTAAACGGTTGTTGTACCCAAACGCTGATGCAATTTCGAAATCTCCGCTCGCATTTGAACCCGCAACTTAGCGTCAAGGTTTGAAAGAGGCTCGTCCATCAAAAACAATTTAGCATCCCGTACGATTGCCCGGCCGAGTGCAACCCGCTGTCTTTGTCCCCCAGACAAAGCTTTCGGTTTACGTGTCAAATATTCATCTAGCCCGAGAATGTCTGCTGCTTTTCTAACCCGTTCGTCAATCTCAGCTTTTGAGAATTTACGAAGCTTCAATCCGAATGCCATATTATCGTAAACGCTCATATGTGGATATAGCGCGTAATTTTGAAACACCATGGCGATATCGCGATCTTTTGGAGCAACATCGTTCATCAGTTTGCCTTCAATCCGCAGCTCTCCATCAGTTATCTCCTCAAGTCCTGCAATCATCCGTAACGTAGTGGATTTACCGCAGCCGGAAGGACCGACGAGGACAATGAATTCCTTTTCCTCGACGCGCAAATTAAAATCCGATACAGCAACGGCGTCATCCCCGTACTTTTTATAAATACGATCCAATACTAACTCTTCCATTGAAGCCACCCCTTTAATTAGTTCATACAGTAAGGATAGCAATGCAGCCGAAAGGGAGGTATGGACACGTTGCACAAAAAAGATTCGCAATGAATTGTGCACACTGTCTTCTTACCGAGAAGTGAGATTCTCAGCATCTTTGCCCCTTCCTGCCATCACTTACCACTCGGCAATCGATCCGTCTGCATGACGCCAAATTGGATTCTTCCATTGATGGCCGATTTTACTCATTTCTCTGACGTATTCTTCGTTAATCTCTATGCCCAATCCTGGCAGCTTTGGTATGTGCAAAAATCCATTTTCATACGTAAATGATTGGTCTTCTATTACATAATCAAGCATGTCGTTTCGTTCGTTATAGTGGATCCCTAAACTTTGCTCTTGAATAAAAGCATTATAGGACGTGGCGTCAACTTGTAAACAAGCAGCGAGTGCAATGGGACCTAATGGGCAGTGAGGGGCAAGTGCTACGTCGTAGGCTTCTGCCATCGAAGCAATCTTTTTCACTTCTGTTATTCCGCCAGCGTGCGACAGATCGGGCTGAATGATGTCCACATAACCGTCTGCCAAAGCCGTCTTAAAATCCCAGCGAGAAAACATTCTTTCACCGATGGCAATCGGTGTAGAGCTTAGCTGGCTTAGTACCTTTAACGCATCGTTCTGTTCAGGTAAAATAGGCTCTTCAATGAATAAGGGCCTGAATTGCTCGAGTTCTTTTATTAACACCTTTGCCATCGGCTTATGTACTCGGCCGTGGAAGTCGATTCCGAAGTCGATCGTATCGCCAAAATGATCACGCAGAGCGCCGATGCGTTCGATGACTTGATCGACTTTTTTATAGGAATCAATTATTTGCAGCTCCTCGGATGCATTCATCTTTACGGTATCAAAGCCGGTATTGACGACCGCTTGAGTCGAGGCGATTAAATCAGAAGGACGATCGCCTCCTACCCACGCATAAGTTTTGATTTTATCGCGACATGCACCGCCCATCAATTCATAGATCGGTGCATTGTAAAACTTGCCTTTAATATCCCATAGAGCTTGGTCAATTCCGGCAATTGCGCTCATTAAAATAGGTCCGCCCCGGTAAAATCCGCTTCGGTACATCATATTCCAGTGATCTTCGATATGAAATGGGTTTTTTCCAATAAGCTGTTCCATCATTTCGATGACTGCCGCTTTTACAGTATCCGCTTTTCCTTCGATGACAGGTTCGCCCCATCCAATTATTCCGTCAGATGTCGTGATTTTGAGAAATAACCAGCGAGGGGGAACTTTAAAAAGTTCATAGCTAACGATTTTCACACCGAAACATTCCTTTCTTCGGGTAGGTATGGGTACAACGGGAGGCCGGCAACCGGGATGTCCACGGAAAAGACACTTCCCGATAGCGGGAATTGGTGAAGCTCCTCAGAGCTTAGGCCGTCTCTCGCTGTTGTAATAAATAGTGTTCTGAAGTCTCGGCCACCAAATGTTACGGACGTGACATGGGGGGCGGGAATACTTATTTCATCCATAATTTCACATGTGGCAGGATTGAAATAGATGACTTTTGAGCCGCCCCACATTGCGATGTATAGACAATCATTGGAATCAATTGCTATACCGTCAGGTGTTCCATCGCTTTCCTCAAACGTATAGAGCGGTTTCCGGTCTTGGATTGCACCTGATTCCAACTCGAATTTGTATTCATAGATGGTGTTTCGTCCACTGTCCACATGATACATTTTCGTATTGTCCTGATTCCAAGCAAGGCCGTTTGAAATGATAATAGTAGATGCTGCCTTTGTGATTTGTTGATTGCCATCCAATCGGTACAGGTTTCCGTTAGGGGAGGAAGGTGCAAATTCCATAGTGCCAGCCCAAAAACGTCCTTTTGCATCACATTTGCCGTCATTGAAACGGTTGCCGGGCAACTCCGATTCAGGATCTGCGATGAACCGAAACGATTCTTGCCTTATATCAAAGAAAGAAAATCCATTTTCCGCAGCAACGAGTAATGTCTGTTCATCAACGAAGGAGAAGGCCCCGATATGCCGATCGGTTTGAATTGTTTTTACTTCGTTATCGTCCAAAGAATAGAAATGTAATTGCTTCTTCAGAATATCTGTCCAAAGTAAAGTATTCGTTTCAGCGTGGAACACAGGACCTTCTCCTAGCTCTGCTTCCATTTGGTAAAAAAGGTTCGCTTCACGCATTCCGTTTCACTCCTTGAACTTGTCTTACTAGTTTTTGTGCGGTATCCGTAATGGTCTGCAAATGGACGGTGTCAGGGTTTGTACAATTTGTATGAAGGCCGCTGCTCACTCCGAAGCCGGCACAGTCCATTTTCAAATACTGTTCGATCGTTGTTTCGTCAATTCCTCCGGTAGGGAGGAGCGGAATATGGGGAAGCGGACCTTGTAAATCCTTTATATAAGCTGGTCCAAATCTGTTTGCAGGAAATAATTTCACGATATCCGCACCATAGTCATACGCGTTTACAATCTCGGAAGGCGTAAGTGCTCCGGGAATGGAAACCGCACCTACCTCTTTCGTCCGCCTGATAACGGATTCGTTCAGATTAGGGGATAATATGAAACTTGCCCCAGCTTGGATATAGGAAGCAATCTGATCCGGATGTAATACTGTTCCTACACCAATCGTCAATAATCCACCGTATTTCTTTTTAAGATTTTCAATGATCGACAGGATATTTTCTGTATCCGCCGTTATTTCAATCAATCGGATATTCCCTTTCACAAGTGCCTCTACAATCGGATATATATCTTCTTCATGTAATCGCCTAAGAATCGCAATTATTTTATGTTCATATATGCTTGTTAGCGTCTGTTGCATGGCTCCTCCTTATCTACTTACATTGTCCGCTCGACTACCATTCATGAATTGTTCAAGTTCACGAGGGGTTGGAAGATTTGTAATGTCGCCGACTGCCGTTATTGCCAAAGCGCCCATCGCATTGGCAGTCCGGACGGTCTTCTCCAATGGAAGTCCATCCAGCAAGCCAGAAATGATTCCGGCGGCAAAGGCATCACCAGCACCTACAGAATCAACGATAGTCACGTCGAAGTGGGGAACGAAGCCTTCCTCCTCGGAAGTGAAATAGTAAGCACCTGTTTTTCCGTCTTTGATGACGATTGTCTTTATTCCCAATGAAAGAGCCGATTTGGCCAGTTCCTGTATCGTCTGCATGCCAAGCAATTGAGAGGCTTCCTGCACATTCGGCAAAAACACGTCCGCATACGATAAGATCTGCTTCAGCTTTTGCAAATACATAGGCTGTTTTAAAAACTTTGCACGGATATTCGGATCGAATACGACGGTCACTCCGTATTTTTTACACCAGTCCAATGCTTGCATGATTAGTTCATAGGCTGATTCGCTAATTCCTGGAGTGATGCCGGTCACATGAAAGATTTTTAATCCGATAAATTGTTCTTCCGACAAGATACCAGGGTGCATGTAAGAGGCGGCAGAACCGTCCCGATAATATTGAATGCGAATATCATCAAAATGCCTGATTTCCTTAAATAGCAACCCGGTCGGTCCTGCATCGCTCACTTTTACACATGATGTATCCACACCTTCTCCACGGACGAAGGATAATAGTGCTGTGCCAAATTCGTCGTCTCCGACTTGGCTGACCCAGCTGACAGAATGACCGAGGCGGGTGAGTGCAATGGCTACGTTTGACTCTGCACCGGCAAAAAAACGGGTGAATTCTGTACAGTAACGCATTGCACCTGGAGTTTTGGGCGAAAGGACTACCATGCTTTCCCCGATTGTCAACACATCCATTACCATCAGTCCTTTTTAGGCATATTTCGAATGATACAGTCTCGTACTTAGCCCGCCATCCAACGTTATACATGAACCTGTCATTTGGTTCACTAGACCGGAAGACAGAAAAACGCAAACGTTAGCCACTTCTTGCGGATTGCCCATCTTATTCGTCGCATGCAATCCATCCACTTCTTTTTGGATGAATTCCTGATCCTCAAATGTAGATAGCCAATTTTGGTGGTGATGCGTGTCCATAAATCCGGGACATACAGCATTTACACGGATACCATATTTACCAAGGCTCAATGCCAAACTCTTTGTAAATCCGACTACACCGGACTTAGCCGCAGCGTACATCTCCGTATCTGGCAGCGTTGCATGCACATGGTTGGAAGCGATGTTAATGATAGATCCGCCGCCATTTTCCTTCATGACACCCGTTATATATTTACTCGTTAAGAAAATGCTTCTTAGATCAGTATTCATGACGAGTTCCCAATCTTGCATTGTGCAGTCTTCAATCGATTTGAAAATTGTGATGCCTGCGTTATTGACAATGGTATCGACGGTTCCAAATTTATTCACAGCCGTCTCAATCATTTGTTTAATGCTGCTTTCATCAGTAACATCCGTTTGGATGAACAATGCTTGGCCACCATTTTCAGTAATTGTTTGTTCGGCGTCTTGACCTGCCTTTTCATCCACCTCTGCCACAATGACGATAGCTTTTCTTCTTCCATATTCTTCAGCAATTGCTCTTCCAATTCCTTTGCCTGATCCTGTGACAATTACGACTTTATCTGTCACATCCATTTCATCACCTACTTTATAATTTAAGAGAGAATATACTTACTTAATTAAATTAATTATCTAACTAGCGATAATACAACTGAAAAAAAGAATTCGAATACCAAAATTGTACAATAACTATCCAAATGTTGCAATCATTAAAATATTTATTAAAATATGTACCTGTGTATAATGGAAAAGAAACGATGCTCACTTGAAAAGATACAAGGAAGGATGAAGACATTGAGACATGGTACTTTTAAATGGATGAAGTCTATAAACCGGACGATCGTATTGAATAAAATTCGAAAAAACGCACCTATATCTAGAGCACAGATTGCTAGTGAAACAGGGCTTACACCGCCGACTGTCGGCAATATTGTCAAAGGATTGCTGGAAAAGGGGCTAATCAGGGAGACGCAATTGGGAGAGTCACAGGGAGGACGCAAACCAACTCTCTTAATGTTGAATAGCAATTATCTTTTTGTCATAGGAGTGGACGCTGGACCAGCTCATATTAGATGCATCCTTACCAATTTGGAGGGACAAACAATAAAAGAGTATACTAGTCCATCCATAAAGGGCATTTCTGAAGAGCGATTCTTGCAAGAAATGATCATCGGCATTCAAAATTTGCTCCATGCGGACATTCCGAAAGAGAAAGTGATCGGCATAGGGGTTGCTATGCATGGGGCTGTAGATGCAGTGACTGGGACAGGTTTATTCGCTCCTAACTTAGGATTTAAAAACGTACCGATTAAGCAGCGTCTTGAGGAAGAATTCGACATGGATGTCACAGTCGATAATGACGCCAGAGCGATGGCAATGGGTGAATATTGGTTTGATGAGCATGGAGGTCTGGAGACGCTCGTGGCGCTTAATATTGGCAGCGGTGTCGGATCAGGAATCATTTTAAACGGGAAGCTTTTTTACGGCGCGCAAAGCGTGGCAGGGGAAATTGGACATATGACGATCGATTTGTATGGAGAGCTCTGCGAGTGCGGAAATGTTGGATGTTTGCAAACCCTTGCAACAGGCGATGCCATTGCGAGACAGGCCAAAAAAGAAATGACGCTTGAGATGATTAATCAATTGGAGGAACCTTTGTCTGGTGAAACGGTCTATAAATTGGCCAAGGAAGGCAATGAAATAGCAATTCGAGTGCTGGAGAGAACCGGAACAGTCATCGGCATCGGGATTATCAATCTGATCCATTTGCTCAACCCGGAGCGAATTGTCATTGGAGGAGGCGTATCCATGGCAAGTGAATTTATTATGCCGAGCATAAAAAGAGCAATCCAAGATAGGGGATTGACGCAACAAGTAAAGGATACGGAAGTCGTGTTAGCTAAGCTTGGATCAGATAGTACCGTCAAAGGAGCCATAGCAATTGTTTTAGACACGTTATTCCATCCGAAGAATAGTTAATGATAATTCTAGTTAAAACATTCCGAAAACTATTGACAGCGAAAAAACGAAATGCTAGAATCCTAATTAATTAATTTAATTAACTAAGCGATTTGCTCTACGAATTCGAATGTCTTATACGGTTTAGCAAATAGAAAGATATTCTTAGTTAGGGGCGAAAGGGGAAAGCAATGGCAAACTATAAAGTTTGGGAAGATTACACAATGACCGGCATCCAAGTATTGAAAAGTCGGGCATACTTCCATGCGTTCAGTACGAAAAGAAACGCAGAGAAAAATGATTTCTCTTCTGAAACAACTTATAAGTTGTTGAATGGAGAATGGAAATTCTTATTTTTGAAGGCGCCGGAATACTCGCCGGAAGGATTTGAAAATGCGGATTTTGATACCGAAGCATGGGATTCGATAGAAGTCCCGAGCAATTGGCAGATGAAAGGATACGGCAACATGCACTATTCAGATCTGTGGTACAACTTTCCGATCAATCCTCCCTATGTGCCTACCGAAAATCCAACCGGCATTTACAAAAGGAGCTTTTACATCCCAGCTGATTGGCTGAAGGAACAAACCATACTTCGCTTCAATGGCGTAGATTCCGCTTTTCATCTTTGGATCAACGGCGAGGAAGCCGGCTATGGAAAAGGTTCTCGTTTGACTACCGAATTCGACGTGTCATCTTACGTCCAGGAAGGTTGGAATGACATTACCGTCAGAGTATACCAATGGTCTGATGGAACCTATTTGGAAGATCAAGATATGTGGTGGTTAAGCGGCATATTTCGGGATGTGGAGCTTTTTACGCAAAAAGTGACCGGAATCCAGGATTTCAAAATAGAAACCGAATTGGATGAGAAATATGAAAGCGCTCTACTGCGAGTGACAGGACAATTCCGCCATGTGAAAACGGGCTGTTCCATACACTATGAACTATTCGATGAAGACGGAAAGAGCGTGTTCCAAGAAGAAGTCGACATTACTGAAGAGACGAATGTCTTTGAAAAGAAGGTAGAAGCTCCGAAACTATGGAGTGCAGAATGTCCATCGTTGTATCAGTTACTTATAACTTTTATGTGTAACGGTGAAATCCAGGAAGTTGTGAAGCAAAACGTTGGTTTCAGAATGATAGAACTGAAAGGCAAAACGTTCACGGTGAATGGTGCCGCCATTAAGTTGAAAGGTGTAAACCGACACGATTACAACCCGCGAACGGGAAGGGTCGTATCGAAAGAAGATATGATCAAAGACATTACATTAATGAAACAACATAATATCAATGCGATCCGGACGGCACATTATCCGAACTCTCCGTATTTCTACGAGTTATGTGACAAATATGGCATGTATGTCATTGATGAGGCCGACGTTGAAACACATGGATTTGAATTGACCGCCAACTACAACCGGATTGCTGATGGAGCTGACTGGGAGAAAGTGATGGTTGACCGGATGATACGCATGGTCCAGCGTGACAAAAACCATCCTTCCATCATTATGTGGTCATTAGGAAATGAATCGGGATTTGGTCATTGTTTTAAGAAGATGGCAGAAGCGGCAAGAGAAATCGATTCAACTCGTTTGATCCATTATGAAGGTGATTCGAAGGCAGAGGTCACTGACGTATATTCGACGATGTATACATGGATTGAGAATCAGCCAAAAGGCCGTAAGACAATGAACGATATTATCGAGTTGAGTGAAAAACCGCATGTTCATTGCGAATACGGCCATGCGATGGGGAACGGGCCAGGTGGATTGAAGGAATATCAGGAACTGATTTATGCACATGATCATCTACAAGGCGGCTTCATTTGGGAATGGTTTGATCATGGAATTGAGACAGTCGGAGAGAATGGCGAAGTGTATTATCGCTATGGCGGTGATTTTGGAGATGACCCGACAAATGGAAACTTCTGCATTGACGGACTCCTGATGCCCGATCGTACTCCATCGCCGGCATTACTAGAGTACAAGAAGGTTATCGAACCTGTTCATACTCATGTGATCGACTTGGAAAAAGGACACCTGAAAATTGAGAATAAGTACGATTTCATCTCACTAGACCATTTGACGCTGAACTATGAAATTACGATGGATGACACCGTCCTTTCAAGCGGGGAGTTCCCGTTGCCATGTATACCGGCGCGGTCGGGGAAAGAAATTACGCTTCCTTTCGATTTTGATTTCCAAAAGGTGTATGCGGGTGATGTGTTAATAACCATCTATTACTCAACAAATCGATTTACTGACTGGTGTCAGGCTGGACATGTACTTGCGACAGCCCAGTTCGAGCTGCAAGTGAAGAAAGAGGAAATAGAATTGGCTCCTTCCGGAGAGATCTTTGTCGAAGAATCACAATGGCAACTGACTGTCTATTCGGAGCGATTCAAATGGGTCTTTGACAAAATTGCAGGCAAATTATTGGCGGGGACAAAAGACAATGTCGAGTTGATTGAAGCGGGACCAAGATTACAATTTTGGCGGGCGCCGATCGACAATGATATGTATCTGTTAAAAGACTATAAAGAGAAGTATTTTATGCATTTATGGCATGAAAGGGTGGAGCGTTTCCATTTTACAAAGGAAGACAACAAGGTTGTTATTTCCATCGATACTGTAAACGGGACGACGAATGCCTCTTGGTTTTACCGTTGCAGCCAGCAATATGTAATCTACCCGAACGGAGATATCCAGTATGAAGTAAGTGGCAAGCCATCAGGGGAATTGGACCAAGCTCCGTTGATGATTCCGAGGATTGGTGTCGAAATGAAGCTCAACAAAACAATGGACCATATTAAGTGGCTTGGGAAAGGGCCAGGGGAGTCCTATTCCGACTCAAAACAATCGCAGCTAATCGGAGTTTACGATAATAACGTGGATGGACTATTTACCAACTATGTACATCCACAAGCAAACGGAAACCGAACAGAGACGAGATGGATGAGTGCCACCAATTATAATGGTGCAGGACTTATGGTAACAAAGCAAAACATGGATTTTGACTTTAGTGCATCGTATTACGAAGAGGCCGATTTGGAACAGGCAAAGCACACCATTGAGCTAACGAAGAGAGATTATATCGTCCTCCATATCGATTATAAGCAAAACGGACTTGGCTCTAATTCATGTGGCCAGAACCAATTGGAAACGTATCGCTGTAAATTTGAAGAGTTTCAATTACAAGTGAAAATTTCCTTGTTCTCGAAGAAGGAGAGAGACGAGAAATTGATTTATCTGGAAAAATTATAAAAGGGAAGCTGAGGGGTGTAAAGATGAGAAAAGCATTCTTGTTTTTAACAATGGGAGTTTTACTGTTGCTGGCAGCTTGTTCAAACAAAGAAAACGGCGAAGCAAGCTCTGATTTTGCAGACGGGGAGATTGGCGGTGAAATTACTGTATGGGGATGGGATGTAGCGGCTGAAACATTTAAAGCTTCCATCGAAAAATTCAATGAAAAGTATCCAGACGTTACCGTGAAGGTTGAAGATTTTAGCAGCGGTGATTTATACGAGAAGCTGACTGTCGGATTGGTGTCAAAGGGGGCTGGATTACCTGACGTTATCTTAATGGAAGATGAAAGGATTCCAGGCTATTTAAAGCAATTCCCGAATGGCTTTGTGGATTTGTCGAAGATGGGATATGACAAGCATAAGGAATTGTTCAGCGAATCAAAGCTGGAAAGTGTCACTGTAGATGGAAAGCTGGGCGCGGCGCCTTGGGATATCGGTCCGGCAGGCATCTTTTACCGTGTAGATCTTTTCGAGGAAGCAGGCATAAATGCTGATGATATTAAGACGTGGGATGACTTTTTAGAAGCAGGCATCCAGATGAAAGAAAAAACCGGCGTGAAAATGCTTCCGATTGATATCGCCAATTACGCCGGCGTCTTTGAGATGATGATGCAGCAGCAGGGCAAGTCCTATTTTGATGAAGATGGGAACATCGACATCGATTCCGAAGAAGCGATCCGTGCTATGGAGATGGTGAAGAAATTTTATGATGAAGGAATCGTTTTAAATAACAGCGGATGGAATGGCATTGTAACGGCAACAGTCAACGGAGATGTGGCAACGATTCCTTATGGCGCTTGGTATTCGGGGACGATTATGGACCAAGCTCCGGATTTGGCTGGTAAATGGGACATGTTCTATTTGCCGGAGTTCAAAGAAGGCAGCTCACGATATGCAAACGTGGGCGGTTCAGCGATTACGATTTCAGAGTACTCAAAAAACAAAGCGACCGCCTATGCTTTTGTAGAATACTTTACTACCGATAAAGAGATTCAATTATTAGGGTTTGAAAAATATGGTTTATTTCCGTCTTTGAAAACTACTTATGATTCACCTATTTTCACCGAAGAAAGTGAGTTTTTTAACAACAGTCCAATTTTTAAAAAGTTCGCGGATATCGTTGGGGAAATTCCTAAAGTTACAGCGACAGAATATAATGCCCAGGCTGGAAAAATCATGGCGAATACGCAGGCAACCATTCTATTGGATAATAAGCCGGTCAAAGAGTCATTGGAAAATGCAAAAAAACAGTTAGAAAATGAAATTAACTAAGGTTGGAGATTAAGTCTGCGAAGAGGAATGCCCCCGTTCCTCTTCGGACATTTGGGGTGAAAGGTATGAATGTAAACAAGAAGAAAGAGAGATTATTTCAGATTTCACCAAAGACAGCACCCTATTATTTCTTAGCACCTGCTGTCATTTTCCTACTTGCCTTTACGGTTTATCCTGTCATTTCGTCATTGGTATTAAGCTTTCAAAGTACCAAAGGCGGAATTACCGAGTTCGTCGGATTGGCCAATTACTCCAAATTGTTTCGGGACCCGGTTTTTTACAAGTCGTTAGGCAATACGTTCCAGCTGCTTATCATCCAAGTTCCTATCATGATCACGTTATCGGTGATCCTTGCCACTTTGCTGAATTCAACCGCTTTAAAATTTAAAGGTTTGTTTCGTACGGCATTTTTCTTGCCTGCTATCACAGCTTTAGTAGCCGCATCTTTAGTATTCATGATTATTTTGGATGAGCACTATGGATTGGCAAACTATTTTTTAAGCATGTTCGGAGTGGAGCCGATCAGTTGGCTAAGCCACCCGTTTTGGTCCAAGGTTGCGGTTGTGACAGTGATGACGTGGCGGTGGGTCGGATACAATATGGTCATCTTTTTAGCAGGCTTGCAAACTATCCCGGATGAACTGTATGAGGCGGCAGAAATAGATGGCGCGAGTACGTTAAAAAAGTTTTTTAAAATTACATTGCCTCTGCTTAAACCGGTTTTCATTTTTACCATTGTCATCTCGACAATTGGCACGCTCCAGTTATTTGATGAAGTGTATATCCTGACAGGGGGCGGTCCGAATAATGCGACGATGACGATCACTCTATATTTATATGAAACTGGATTCAAGTATTTCAATTTCGGATATGCATCGGCAATGGCGTATGTGTTGGTAATTATCATCGCTGCTATTTCTTGGTTGCAGATCAAACTGATCGGAGATGAAAACTAATGAAACAATCAGCTGTACGTACAAAAATAGCCATGTATGCTTTTCTGTTGATTGGTGTCATTATTTCATTGTTTCCATTTTACTGGATGATTATCGGCTCTACTAAAACGTCAGGACAGATTTTAAGTATCCCTCCCTCATTAATGCCGGGAACTCATTTGTTTGAAAACATGAAGTCATTGAACGAGTCGATGCAAATTGGAAGGGTCATTTGGAACTCCATTTTCATTTCATTTACTTCAACATTTTTAAGTGTTCTCATCGCATCAATGGCAGGTTACGCCTTCTCGAAATATAACTTTAAGGGGAAAACGGTAAGTTTTTTCATTATTTTATGTACGTTGATGATTCCTTTTCAAGTCACTTTAATTCCACTTTTTGAAATTATGGTGAATCTAAATTGGTTGAATACATACCAAGCGATTATCCTGCCTTCTTTAGCTTCTCCATTTGCAATCTTTTTGATGAAGCAAAATTTAGGGACTGTTCCGGACTCCATGATTGAAGCTGCAAGAATTGACGGGGCGGGGGAGTTTAAAATTTTCTTCAAAATAATCTTGCCGACAATGCGTCCAGCAATTGCGGCCGTATCGATATTTCTTTTCATGTCTCAATGGAATAGCTTGCTTTGGCCGCTCATTACGTTGAAGACAACTGAAATGTCGACATTGCCTGTCGCTCTTTCCGGTTTGATCGGATTGGCTCGTATCGATTATGGACAGGTCATGTTAGGAACAACATTATCCATTATTCCCATACTCATTTTTTTCCTAGTATTCCAGAAGAACTTTGTGTCAGGAATTATGGGTGGTTCCATCAAAGAGTGACATTCGGAATTCGAAACGTACGAGAAAAGAAAAGGAGACTTGTTTCAAATGAAAAACATTGCAGAAGAGCTTTTGAATGTTGAAGGGAAAGTTGCCGTCGTAACAGGTGGAGCATCCGGGATCGGTTTTGCAACGGCTAAGTTATTTACAAAAGTGGGCATGAAAGTCGCCCTTCTGGATATTAATGAATCTCTCGTTCATGAAAAGGCAAAAGAGCTAAGTGCTGATGCGAGTTCGGCTGTCGGATATAAATGTGACGTAACGAGTGAAGAGGATTGTAAAAAAGTGACGGAGGATATCGCTCGAAAGTTTGGACGGATCGATGTTTTATTTAACAATGCCGGAATTATCACACGGAAAACGGTCGTCGACCACACGTCTGAAGAATGGGATCGGGTTGTGAACGTTTCGCTAAAAGGTGTTTTCCTATTATCCAAGTATGTGATCCCTGTTATGGAAAGAAGCGGAGGCGGAAGCATTATCAATACAGGCTCCGGCTGGGGTCTTAAAGGTGGGGATAATTCAGCGAGTTATTGTGCTGCCAAAGCGGGGGTCGTCAACTTGACGCGTGCGATGGCGATTGACCACGGTCCTTCCAAGATCCGTGTAAATAGCATTAATCCAGGGGATACTGACACGCCTTTATTGCGCGGGGAAGCAAAGCAATTGAATGTTGACGAAGAGGCATTTTTGAAGTCTTCAGGAGCTGACCGGCCGCTTGAACGTATCGGAACACCTGATGATATTGCAAAGTCTGTCCTATTTCTAGCTAGTGATCTAGCTGGGTGGGTCACAGGAAGTGCACTAGTAGTAGATGGCGGAGGATTGGCGTAAAACTATTTTTATTAGGAGGAGTTAATATTGACTGAATTTGCACATCCGTATATACCGAATTCGGAGCCGAAGATCAAGGAGCAAATGCTGAAGGAAATTGGAGTTGAAAAGGTAGAGGATCTATTTGACGCTATTCCGGACGAACTTCTTTTCAAAGGGAGCATGAATATACCGGAATCGTTATCAGAAATGGAATTGCGAAAAACTGTCCAAGGGACGATGAATAAAAATACGAGCACCCAAGAAGTCATCAGCTTTTTGGGCGGCGGATGCTGGGAGCATTACATTCCCGCAGTCTGTGATGAAATAAACTCCCGAGCTGAATTTTTAACCGCTTACGCAGGAGATGAATTCGAAGACCATGGCCGCTATCAAGCACTCTTTGAATATCAAAGTTTGCTGGGAGAGTTGCTTGAAATGGATGTAGTGAACATCCCGACGTTCGACTGGGCTCAAGCTATCGCAACTTCCATCCGAATGGCAGCCCGAAAGACTGGAAGAAAAGTTGCCCTCGTTTCCGGAACGATATCGCCTGAACGGCTCCAAGTCGTCAAAAATTATTGCTCACCTGACATAAAGATCGAACTAGTCAGCTACAGCGAAGAGAACGGCAGAATGAGCATAGATGACTTGAAAAGCAAACTCGATGAATCGGTTGCGGCTGTCTATTTCGAAAACCCGAGCTATTTAGGTTTTATTGAAACTGAAGGAAAAATGATCACTCGTCTTGCACGGAGTGCTGGAGCAGAGTCGATTGTCGGAGTAGATCCGATTTCGTTAGGGGTGCTCGAAACGCCAAGTAAATATGGGGCGGATATTATTTGCGGCGAACTTCAATCATTAGGGGTCCATATGAGCTACGGCGGCGGATTATCAGGTTTCATTTCAACCCGCGATGAAATTGAATATGTCCAAGAGTTCCCTTCCCGCTTATTCGGAATTGCTCCTACGATTGTAGACGGGGAATATGGATTTGGGGATATTCTCTATGATCGTACTTCATTTGCAAAGCGGGAAAAGGGGAAGGAATCGGTGGGCACACAAACTTCCATGTGGGCTTTAACGGCTGGGGTTTACTTGGCTTTGATGGGACCGCATGGAATGAAAGAAGTGGGCGAGCTCATCATGCATAATTCACGATACGCCATCGAGAAGTTGAAAGAAGTGAAAGGGATTACTCCTTCAAAATTCGGAAGCTTGAATTTCAAAGAATTCGTAGTCGACTTCAGCGGGACAGGGAAAACAGTAGCAGAAATTTCAAAGGCGCTAAAAGCGAAAGGGATTTTTGCAGGAATCGATTTATCGAAAGAATTCGAGGAGCTTGGGCAAAGTGCATTATTTTGTGTAACGGAAGTCCATTCCAAAGAAGATATCGATACATTAGTGGAAGCGTTGAAGGAAATTATCGAATAAGAAAGCGAGGAATGAAAAGTGAAAGTACAAAAATTAGAACAACATGATGTGCGGGCATTTCAGCAAGCCAAATGGGATGAACCACTTATATTTGAACTTCACACGCCTGGTCAAAGAGGCGTTCAGTTACCAAATGTGAATCCTGACATCCAAGAGGTGACAGGAGACGTGCTATCTGAATTGCCTGCGGAACTGCGCCGTGGAAAAATTGAAGGGTTGCCGGAAATTACACAAAATCGTGTCCTCCGACATTATTTACGTTTATCACAGGAAGTCATTGGCGCGGCAATGAATGTAGAAATGGGCCAAGGAACATGTACGATGAAATATTCGCCTATCGTCAATGAGGAATTTGCGGCAAGCCCTAAAATTGCGGCACTGCATCCGAAGCAAGATATGGATACGGTCCAAGGGATACTAGAGATTACGTATAATTTGGATCTGTATATGAGAGAGATTTCAGGGATGGACAAGTTCTCCTTTCAATCAGGTTCCGGAACGCAAGCTCTCTTTGCGATGGCATCCATCGTCCGCGCGTATCATGAATCTCGAGGAGAAGGGGAACAACGTGACGAAATCATTACGACAATCTTCTCCCATCCATCGCAGGCTTCAACAGCTGCCGTAAAAGGTTATAAAGTGATTACATTGTATCCGGATAAGGACGGTTATCCTGATATTGAGGAATTGAAAAAGGTCGTTTCCGACAGAACAGCCGGGTTTGTCGTAGCGAATCCGGAAGATACAGGTATTTATAATGATAAGATCAAAGAGTTTACAAAAATTGTCCATGAAGCTGGCGGAATTTGTTATTACGACCAAGCGAACGCGAACGGCCTATTAGGCATTACCCGTGCAAAAGAAGCAGGATTTGACATGTGCTTCTTCAACTTGCACAAAACGTTCTCCACTCCGCATGCATCAGGCGGTCCTGCTGCGGGAGCTTTAGGAGTGACGAAAGAATTAGCAAGCTTTCTCCCGGCGCCATTGGTCGAAAAAGAGGGAGGCCGCTACATGTTGAATGACCAGCTCGAGCATTCGATAGGCAAAGTGCGCTCCTATCATGGTGTTCCACAAAATATTCTACGAGCGTATGCATGGATCCGTGCCCTTGGAGCGGATGGTTTAAAAGCGGTTGCAGAGATTGCTGTTCTCAATAATAACTATTTATATACAAAAGTATTGGAAATCCAAGGCGCCAGTGCCCCGTATATTAAAGGGAAACGACTTGAGCAAGTGCGTTACAGCTGGGAAAAACTGACGGAGGAAACGGGTGTCACGACAGACGACATCTCAAGACGTATGGCAGACTTCGGCCACCAATATTGGACAAGTCACCATCCTTATGTCGTTCCAGAACCATTCACTCTTGAGCCGACAGAATCGTATTCCAAAGCTGATTTGGATGAATATATTAATTCATTGAGCCATATTGCCAAGGAAGCATACGAAAATCCGGAGAAAGTAAAGAACGCTCCTTATCACACTTCGATTCATCGAATTAAGGATGACGATTTCTTCGAAAACCCAGACAAATGGGCAAACACTTGGAGAGCCCTTCAAAAGAAACATGGCGGGTTAAAAGTGTTTTATGAAGGCGAATGAGGAAAAGAAATAAGTAGTGGACAGATTCATCCTTTTGGTGGACAGGCAAAAGCCTTTCTCGCCATTAGGATGGGATCTGTCTTTTTATTATCTATTGGAATAGTGTACAGGGCGGCAACCTTCCAAAGCCGGTAACGTATTGTGCACACTGTCTTCTTACCGAGAAGCGAGCAAGCTGGCGCAATACGCTACGAGTGCACCGTCGAAATTACGGACAGATATACCTGTCGTTTCTTGAAATTTGGCAAGTCGATAGTTCAACGTATTACGATGAATATGCAATTTTTCGGAAGTGACGGAGGCGTTGAATCCATTTTCAAAAAACGCTCTCACTGTATCCAGCATGCTGTCGTCGTACCCGATCGGTTCAAGAATTTCTCTTTGCAACATCTCGTACATTTCTTGTGATGCTTGACGGATAAAGAAAGAAGGGAAGAGGAGTTCCATTGTAAAAATACGTTCTTTTGGCAGTAAAGTTATGCCTTGCAAGAACCACTCTGCCTCCTTGGCAAATTTCGTATGATAACAATTATCAGCCGTATGAAATTTCCCGATGTATAGTTTAGTTTTCATAAAGAAATCGGCTTCTAGCGCACTTACAAACGAAGCCAAATCTTCGGTGGTTTGTATATAAGTCGATTTCTGTTCGATCAAAACCGCTTGGTCAGCTGATATGTATACAAATTGCATGCTGTCATCAAAAAATGCATTTACTGCATCCTCCAGCTCCTCAACATCGACATTTCGAAGCATCAGATGAATGGCCCGGATTTCTGTTTTATTGCCGATAGGCGAATTGCCTGTCCCCTCCAAAAAACGAATCCATCTTTCCATTGTCGGAGTAGATGGGGAAGGAGTATATGGCACTTCCGTGAAAAAGGAAGCTAGCATCGTATAGTCACGCGTCGAAACATCCGATTTCAAAACCCGTATCCAGCAGTTTTCATGTGGATGATGAAAAAGGTATTCATGCTGTCGAGTTAAAGAAGGCCGGGACGATAAGATTTCAAGAGATGGAAATAAAGATGTCATTTCAGATAACATTAAAATTCGCTCCCTCCATCGGTGATTCTTATTACTAGTATACAATGGTCGAGTTATTAATTGATGAAAAGAATATATCTATTGAATATGAGAAGTTATCTATCGAATACGTGAAGTTATCTATTGAATAATGAAAGTTATCACCAAAACGGGGCTTTTTGACTAACCATAATGCTGTTCTTTCCGATATTTCTTTCTAAAATGAAAAGCTCCTTGGAAGCTGCCACTGCCAAGGAGCATACAATTATTCTACTTCTCTCCCACAAACACCCGCAAATTCACAATGAAATACTCCCAAAACTGAATGCCTTCACTCTGGCCGAAGAGCGTCACTTTAATATTATTCGCCACCAAGTCTCCGTTTGTTTTGTCTTTCGGTGCCTTCAGCATATCTGTCATTAATTCTTGGAGCTGCTGTTTGGCAGCTGTACGATTGTCGACGACATTGATGAGCGGGCCGTCCGCGATGCGTATGTGAGAAACGCCGAGGGCCAGGAGCTTGTCAGAGAAGAAGCCAAGGCCTTGGATTGCTTTTAATCCTTCGTCGCGATTAAAGGCAGTCATCGTTAGTGTATCGGTTTTTTGATCGTACGAGGCTTGCGATACTTTTTTTCCGTCTTTTTCGATGGCGCTGTTTTCAAGGACGATGGCTCGAATTTTTGTTTTCGTTTCTTCGGCGATGTTAGCGGCTCTTACTAAGTCTTCCGAGCGTACGACAAATGATGCCATTTGTGCGCGTGTGACGTTTGCATTCGGTTCGAATGTGATTGACGTTTTTCCTTTCGTCACTTTGTTTTCAACGAGCGTTCGGACATGTTTTGCGTACCATGCGGAATTGCTGACGTCCTTGAAAGGGTTTTCCGAATTCGCTTCGAGCGGAAGTTTATAGCTCAAGTCAATGATCTTCGAGGCGTGTGCACGTGTCATCGGTGCATTCGGCCGGAATGTGCCGTCTTCGAAACCTGAGATGTATCCTGCATTCGCAAGTGCAGCGACATATCCGTAGTACCATTGGTTTTTATTCAAATCTTTGAAGCCTGGATCTTTCACGTTTCTCGTATCAAGTTTGAGAGATAACGCTAAGATTTTCGATGCATGCGCACGCGTCAATGTCGCATCCGGCTGGAATGTGCCATCTTCATAGCCTTGGATGATGCCCCTTTCGGCCAAGTTCAATATTGCAGCATGGTGGTCTGAGCTTTTCGGCACATCTTTGAATGAAGTGACGGCTGCATGAGCGGAAACTGATGCTGCAATGGACAATCCAGCAGCCAACGATATGATGAATGTATATAGAAAAGTATTTCTCATTGTCTTTTTCATAGTATTTCCCCCGAGTGAATCTAAATTTTGATAAAAAAGAATATTTGTATCAACTATATCATAGTAGATTCACAGACAGTAGCGAAGGTGTACATACTTCCTTTTCAATCTTGTTACAAATTCGCAAAAGTGATGATAGAATTGATGAAAAGAGTGGGAATTATTTCACGAAGGGGGACGATGCAATTGAGTCGATGGGGAAAATTTGAAGTGTTCATCGAAGAAATGATGAAAGCTGAGCACATACCTGGAGTTGCAGTAGCGATTTCCGAGAACGGGAAAACGATATACCAAAAAGGTTTTGGAACGAAGGATTTGGAAGCGAATGAGGCCGTCACTCCTGACACTATTTTTGGTATCGCCTCCGTCACGAAATCATTTATCGCGCTTGCGATCATGAAGCTAGCAGAGGAAGGGAAGTTGCAAATTGACGATCCAGTTACGAAGTATCTTCCTCGTTTCCGATTAATCGGGTATGACAATATCGACGAAATCAAGATCCGTCATCTTCTATCCCATACGAGCGGAATCGCTACAATGGAGAGAAAGGAAGAATTGAGCGGATTTGAAGAACATCTTCGCTACATAAATGAAACCGAGCGAACGATCTTGGGGAAGCCTGGGGACTATATTTGTTATAACAATGATTTGTTTCTATTATTGGGCGCTATTATTGAACAAGTGACCGGGGAAAACTATAAGGATTACATACATAAATTGATAATAGCGCCACTGGGGATGAGCCGAACGACTTATCATCTGCATGAATTACATAGCTTTGATAATGTGACGAAACCTTATGTGCTAGAAAACGGTACACCAACAATTTGTGAATGGCCATCATTAGGGAACTATGCTGTTGGCGGCGGCATTCGGTCGTCCGTATCGGATTTGCTGAAGTATGGCAATGTATTTCTCGATACACGTGAAGAGGAAATTATCGGTCGTGCATCAATTGAAAAAATGACTGAAGCCGTCCATTATATTGGCGGAAATAGCTATTACGGGTATGGTCTTCAAACGACGCCTAACTATGCTGGTGTTACATTGGTCGAGCATGGTGGGGGACAACCGGGTGTATCGTCAAATTTTGGCTTTGTTCCAGAACGAGGAATTGTTGCAGCCGTTTTAACGAATATGAGTGACGTAAGTGCAAATGCCATTTGGCTTGCAGCAATCAATACCGTTCTTGGTCTGCCAATTGACGAAAAGAGGAGCACAGAACCGCAATTTGATATGAAACCAGAACAGCTCCAGCGCATAGTCGGAACGTATCGATCTGGAGAGGGAGCGGAAGTGGAAATCACGCTTGAAGATGGAACGATTATGGCGACAGTATCAGGGAAGACTTACAAACTTCGAGCGAGTGATGAAAGAACTTTCGTTATGATGCCGATTGAAAAGCCTTTACGATTCTTTTTTGATGAGAAAGATGATGCGTGGGCGTTATTTTTAGGGTTGAGGATGCTTGTGAAAAATTAGAAGTTCGCTTTTATGCGTGTTTTAAGAGATTTCTGCGGGATTGTGGCATGGGGACGGGTGGACGCGATTGAAAGAGAAAAGGTTTTAAAAAAGAGCTGTCCTGGAAACTGGGACAGCTCTTGCTGCTATATTCTATTTCGCATTCTCATCGGGTTGATGGATGCCGAAAACATTGCCTTCCGTGTCGAGATAATAGCCTTGCCACGCCATGCCGGGAAGGGCGTGTTTAGGCAATGCGACTGTGCCGCCGTTCGCCATGATCTTGTCGTGTGTGTCATCGTAATTCTCCACACCCATTGTACAAGCAAATCCGTTCATTGCTTGTCCTGGTTCTGGCCGCGCACCTTGCCGTTGCATTAATGCACCGTTAATTCCCATTTCGCTATCATCGCCCGTCACTGCTCCGAAGTAAGGCATTCCCGCGTAATCAGTCCAGTCTTGGAATGACCATCCGAATACTTCCCCGTAAAACTTTGTAGCCCGCTCCATGTCATCCACATGAATTTCGAAATGAATTAATCTCCCCATGGTTTCCTCCTGTAATTTTACTTTCGAATATTTAGACTTGTTCGATTAATAATATCACCTTACGAATAATTGTGTAAATGATTATCTATTGAATATGCGTAGTTATCTATTGAATTTGGGGAGTTATCTATTGAATTAGATGAGTTATCTATTGAATTTGAGAAGTTATCACCGAAATGGGAATTTCCGACCGGCAAATGAAGGATAAAAAGAGCTGTCACTTCATATGATGTTGGCTTATGCGAAGAGGTTTCGTCTGTTTTATGACGGAATAAACGGTGCCCGTTCGGCAAGCAATTCAGTTTATTTAATGCAATTGTATGAAAGCGAAAAAGAAAGCTGGTCAGGATTGAATCTGACTGGCTTTCCATTGCGTATTCATGTCATTAAGTGAATTGTCATAAATGTGCCTTGCAAAGACACCAATTTAATTAGCATCTTACATATTTGCGTTTGAAGCCGATTTTGCCTCTGTCGATTTCCTTTTGGATGTTTTCGTATGCGTTTAGGATGGTGGCTTTTTTATTGTCCCGTTTCATTTCGACCGGGCCGACTGCTTTGGCAGTTTCGACTGCCACTTCATGAAGCGGCAAATAGGAGAAGCCGACGGTGAAGATGAAATTGTTCATGGCGGATTTTGTTCGTTCCGGAGCGTCAAGGATTGTGTTTTTCACAGTATCAATCATATTGGCAAGCTTGTCCTTGGAAAATTCGACGTCAGGCCGATTCCCTAGAAGCCAGCAATAGCAGCTCCAGCCCGCTGACATCCGTAACTCATCGCCGCTAGCGATCCATTTATCGGCAACCTCCTGTGCGATATCCGCTTCCGCTAACGTAACAGCCACGACATAATCGGACAGCATATAAAAATAGGCTGAATCGATCCAGCGGTCATAATCCGCCACTGTCATTCCGTTCGGATCTGCGATGATGCCGGCAAAGTACATCGCGTCGTAGTTTCCTGTCGCATACAGCTCCTCCGCTAAAGCTTGGTCGATTCCGATCTTCTTAGCGATCGGTTTCATTGCGCCTGTCGCAACGCCGAAAAGCGGTTCGTGCGCGCCATTGGACATATACACTTTTTTCGTCCGTTCTTTACCGAGCGCCTCGAGTTCTTGCATGACTGTTTCTAAATTCATTGTATGGGCACTTCCTTCATGGGTTTATCTTATCTATTTATTCATTATACTATTCGCAATACAACGATCCAACTTCTCAACACAATCAACTACCTAGGAAGGATGCATTAGTAACAAATAAATAATATAGAACCGTGATGTTTCTAAAACGTTCTTTTATAATAGGTGGGGCGTATAATTAGAGAAATGAGGAATGATTTTATGAAAACACCGATTATTATCGATACAGATCCGGGAATCGATGACGTCATTGCCATTACGGCAGCATTGTTTGCAGAAGAACTTGATGTGAAATTGATTACAACAGTCGGTGGCAATGTTGGCATTGAAAATACAACGACTAATGCAGTAAACTTGGTGAATTTCTTAGGGAAAGATATACCGGTAGCAAAAGGCGCGGATCAACCGTTGCTGAATAAATTAGTTTCCGCTGCCAAAGTTCATGGAGAAGGTGGAGTTGGCGGCTATCAATTTGAAACGGAAGAGAATAGTACACTGCTTTCTAATAAACATGCGGTTGAGGAATTAAGGGATGCCATTCTTCATTCAAACGAGCCGATTACGCTTGTGCCGATTGGACCTCTTACGAATATCGCATTGCTTTTGAAAATGTACCCCGAAGTAAAAACGAATATTAAAGAGATTGTCCTTATGGGCGGAGCGGTTAAAGGTGGCAACAGGACGCCGGTAGCTGAATTTAATATGTTTGTGGATCCGCATGCGGCTAAGATTGTTTTTGATGAGAATGTCAAAATCGTCATGTGCGGATTGGATGTGACGTTGCAGACTCGGATTTCAACCGATGATGTAAAGGAAATCAAAGGCTACGGCAAAGTGGGAGAGATGGTTAGCCAAATGCTCAGTTACTATGACAGCCCTTCCTCCACCGAAACAGAGATGTCAATTCACGATCTGTGTACGATAATTTATTTGACGAGACCGGAATTATTCGGACTTAGAAGGGCAACTGTTAATGTCGTCACGGAAGGTGAAGCATCAGGATGTACGCTCACGAATTATAATGAAGAAGGACATGTGCACGTAGTCTTGGATGTCGATGTTGAGGAATTCAGACGCGAATTTATTGCGACGTTCAAAAAAGTGCATGACCAGTTAGGGTATTAATGAATCCGGAAAGAAGTGATAAAAATGATAACGGTCATTGGCAGTATGAACATGGATTTAGTGGTCGACACAAATAGGGTGCCGGAAAATGGGGAGACGATCTTAGGGAAGGATTTCTATACGTTTCCGGGCGGCAAAGGCGCAAATCAAGCGGTTGCGGCTGCACGGCTAGGCGGAAATGTCCATATGGTCGCGTGTGTCGGGAATGACGTGTTCGGAACGGAATTGACCAGGAATTTACAAGAACAAGGAGTGGACACTGCAAATGTATCGTACTCCTCGGAAAAATCTACAGGAATCGCTAACATTATTTTATCGGAAAATGATAACCGGATTATCGTAGTGCCCGGCGCGAATTACGAATTAAGACCGTCAATGATTGAAGGCTTGCGGGACATGATCAAAATGAGCAATGTCGTCGTCATGCAACTGGAAATTCTGCCGGAAACAGTTAAAGCGGTATTGAAAATTTGCGATGAGTTGAATATTCCAGTCGTTATGGATCCGGCGCCAGCGGAATTCTTCGACCGAGACATGATTTCTGGCATCCAATACATAACGCCAAATCAGTATGAATGTGAGCAGCTTTTTGGCGTCCAGATGGATGAAGCGCTGGAGATGTATCCGAATCAATTGATCGTAACGCTAGGCAAGGACGGCGTTCGCTATTTTGACGGGGAGAAGCATATTCATATTGAAGCTATTCGGACAAATGCAATAGACACGACAGGCGCGGGAGATACGTTTAATGGCGCGTTTGCATATGCAATCAGCCATCAATATGCGTTATACGATGCGGTAAGGTTTGCCAATGCGGCATCTTCTTTATCTGTTGAGAAGTTAGGTGCCCAGACGGGAATGCCGACGAAGGCAGAGGTAGAGGCGCGTTTAGCTCTCTGAGGTGCCTGTGTAGCACACAATTCTGTTTATTCACTACAATTGTATTTTAGTTGAAATGAAAAGTCGGCCATGAATGTTAATGGCCGACTTTTTGGTGTGTTTATATGCTTAAAGTTGAATTGTCATAAATGCTTCTTGCACAGGCACCGACACAATTAGGATTTGTTAGTTGTGGAATTAAACTGGATTGTGTCATCAACGCGGATTTTCTGTGTTTTAACTGTGCCGAGAGGGAGGACTAGTGTTGCGTATGCGTTTTTTACAGGGGATACGGCCCGCCACGGTTTACGATAAGACATTGTTTTAATAACACGGTTTGTTTTATTAAGAAATATGATGTCAATTGGATGACTTATAAAGAACATACGCAAAGAATTGCATGGTGTAAGTAGAATACCTTTATCAACTAGTGGACCTTTGTAACCTAAACGGCTTTTGAATCTGGTCCAAATAGTATCAGCACGTTTGATTTGAAATGGTAGAAGAACGGTTTTAGAAATGACCATCAAGCCTCCTTTTTAACTAGCTTATTCATTAGTATTCGTAAAGATTCATTGGGAAAATTCCCGGCGATGTTTATTGTGATGCTTGGACCATTGGTGATTTATTTGTTGCAGTTTGTTTTTTGAATTGTTCGGATGCTCACGTAGCGCACAATTCAGTTTATTCGATACAATTGTATATTGTTGAAAGGGGAAGCCAGTCATTTCGGGAGATGACTGGCTTTTTGGTATGTTTTTAGCTTTGGCATGAATTGTCATAAACGTTTGGTGCACAGGTACCGAAACATATTTTACTTTATATAAGCAAACATTAGACAACCTTATACCTGAATAAGATATAAGGGGAGGGGAAGGAATGTCAGTAAAGTCTCACCTAATTGTTAGGAATGTAGAAAATATGATATCAAAGGATTTAGGAGAGGATGTTCAAAAAGTATTTAATGAGATTGCAGAAACAACGAATGCACAATCATTCGATGCATTAATGTTTAATGGTACAGTCATTATTCTAGGTAATAAAAAGGTAACAGCACAATCAAAAATTAACATAACGAATCCTCGAATACTTACGGATCATGCATTAAAAGTAGAAAAAGAATTACAGCACAAGATAAGACAGTTGAAGGTGGATTATGAACTAAATCAAGCCCAAACAGAAAAACTTGTTGATAGTTATAATGCTGAAAAAAAGCGGTTGAAGAATAATGAGATAGAACTTCTAACTAAGAAAGAAATGCTGGAAAGGTTAGCAGTGGAAATTAAGGAGAAATCGGTTGAAGAAAAGCTATTGGACTTATTATCAGTTAAACATGATGAGTTATATAAAGTTTTAGATAAATTCGAAGTAAATTTTGTTCATATTTCCGAAGAAGTGAAAAAGGATACAGTCGGGATGAATGATAATCTCTGTATTCGTCTTCAGGAATTTTCAAAAGAAATAATGGAGGATCAAGAACATCTAGTTTAGCTACTAGTCGCGATAAAAAAGCCCCGTGCGAACAAGAGCACGGGGCTTTTGGCAATCCCATTTGTAGCGTCTTCTTATTTTCAATGGAGTTGCTTACTTTGGAAACATCCTGGACGAGTATAGCAGTTGATATTAAAACATTCGGAAAATGTAAAATAGTTTACATCATTTTAGCAGATTATCTTTTATACTCGGTTTATGAAAGGTTTATTCATTAGGAAGAATATTGTTTACCGAGGGGATGATATAGTACCTGCCATCTTTTATTATATAGCCCTGCTGGATTAAGTCATTAACCAAATTTGCGACAGTGACTCTGCTTGTCCCTATTAGATCTGCGAGCTCTTGCTGTGTAAATTGCATATAGATCCTTTTGTAGTCACTGTCCAAAGGAATGCCGAATTGATTTGCAAGATGGAAGAGAGCGTAACGGACTCGTGTTTCAGAATCATAACACGCTACTAATAAATTGGATAATGCAATGGTTTGAGCTTTCCTGTCAAGTGTATTTGCGTATTGCGCCATAAGTATTGGGTTATTCCGAAGCAGCAATAAGAATTGTTTTCGTTCAAACTCTACAACAACTGTAGGAGATGCTGTAATTGCACTTTCAAAGTGATAGTCGTTTAGGGTTGAATCGCCTATGAAGGTGCCATCACACATGATGATTAGTGCTTTTTCCTTTCCTTCATGAGAAGTGTGAAACAGACGCACTCGGCCTCCTTTGATTAGATAAATGAACGCTGCTTTTTCATTCAATGTATATATAACTTCTCCGGACTCGATCATTTTGGTCGTGCCTTGATGAATGATGGATGTCCAGTCGTTGTTTGGGAGTTGGCACCATGGAGAGAGCTCTTTGAACAAAATACTCACATCCTTTACACACAGATTAGATTTATTCACATACGAAAGGATTGAAGAAAATAATGATTACGATGATAACTCCTCAACAATTTAGAAGTGAATTTACGATTTTAAAAGAAAAGATCCAACTTTCCAGTTGCTCGCAAAGTGCGCTTCACCAGTCCGTGAAATCATCGATTGTAGATTACGTTCAATCATGGGAGCACGATGGGATGAACTGGAACAGGTGGATGGAAAAATGTGAAGAAGCTCGTGCCCTTTTTGCAAAGCAGATCAACGCGAAACCTGCCGAAGTGGCTATCGTATCAAGTGTTTCACATGCCGCCGCCGCAGTTTCCACTAGTTTAAAGCCAATAGGTGGCCGAAATAAGATTGTTATTACAGACTTTGACTTTCCTACGATCGGTCATGTGTGGCAGTCGGCTGAATCTCCATTTGCAATTGAATATGTGGAACAGAATAAGAATGCTACAAACAGTATTGAAGACTATGAGCCATATTTAACAGATGACTTATTGCTTTTTTCAACATCTCATGTCAATTATTATAACGGATATAAGCAAAACCTTCAGGAAATTTCACAAAGGGTACACGAAAAAGGGGGATATGTTTTTGTTGATGCCTATCAATCCTTCGGACAAACACCAATTGATGTTAAAAGAATGAATGTCGATTTCCTTGCAACAGGCATGCAAAAATATGCTTTTGGAGTTCCGGGAATTGCTTTTCTCTACGTTAATGAAGAAGTTGCGGAAACTTTGACGCCAAAGATCACAGGTTGGTTTGGTCAAATGAATCCCTTTGCTTTTGACATTCGTGGAAAGGACTATGCATCTGCCGCGAGGCGTTTTGATTCTGGTACTTTTCCGATGATCAACGGCTATGCGGCAAGTGCTGCTTTGGCCTTGTTGGACAAATTGGATATAAGTTTAGTTGAAAAGCATTTAGCTCACTTATCGCAAGTAGCTGCAGCCGAGATTGCGAAGATGGGGTTAGTGAATCGAAGTTTATTTCCAGTAGACGAAAAGGGTTCAACAACTGCAGTATTTGTAGAAAACGCTTCCAACATTGAAAGGATATTAGCAGGCGAGGGGATCATTGTGTCTGCGCGGGGGGATGTACTCAGAATCGCTCCTCATTATTACAATACGGAGGAGGATGTCAAACAAGCTATTCAAGCTTTAGCAACAGTTATATCCGACTAACAAAGGGGGAAGTGGAATGGGGAATCAACATAGTACGCTCGAACAAAAGGAATCGTTGAAGTTTTACGGTGGGGTGCCGGTATTACTTATTCCTTTTGCAGTGATGTTTATAGGGATTTTATGGTTGGGTATTAGTGGAGCAGCTTTACCTGAAGCATTTTGGCCGATGATTTTACTAGGTATCTTTGTTGGTCTTCTTCTTGCGAAAAATAAAAAAGTATATGTAGAAGCACTGATTGAGGGCATTACATCAAAAATGTTGGCAATCATGTTACTTGCTTGGTTTATGGCAGGTATCATGGCGAAGTTACTGTCTGAAGCTGAACTGGTCCAGGGACTAGTTTGGGTGTTTCTTGAGATGGGGGTATCTGTTGCATGGTTTCCGCTAATTGTATTTCTGATAACTTCATTAATTTCCATGTCTACTGGAACAGCTGTAGGAACACTTGTAGCGGTCAGCCCGATTCTGTTTCCTGTTGGCTACTTGCTAGGCGCTGATCCAGTATTGATTATAGGTGCAATTATTGGTGGTTCATTTGTCGGAGACAATCTTGCTCCGATTTCTGATACTACTATTGTGTCCGCCTATTCTCAAGGAACTACAATTGATAAAGTAGTAAAGAGTCGATTGAAATATGCTGCTGTTGCTGGGATGTTAACATTAATAGCCTATGTATATTTTGCGATAACGGCTGAGTCTGGAGGAACGGTAACACCTCCTGATGAACTTAACCCGTTAGGTCTCGTCATGATTGCTGTTCCATTACTTCTCCTATTTTTAATGTGGAGAGGGAAAGATCTTGTAGAAGCTCTGCTATATGCTAATGTAATTGGGATTCTGCTAGCTTTGTCGCTCGGTTTGATAAATGTTGGGAGCATACTTATGATTAACCGAGAGGAGTTCACCGCGGGTGGAATCATAATCGACGGGGTTATGGGGATGGTTGGTGTTGCCGTATTCACTATTTTTTTAATGGGTATGATTGGGACGCTGAACAGAGGGCATTTCCTTGATTGGCTTATGGAGAAAGCGAGTAAAGTAGCAACGACTCCAAGAAGAGCAGAGCTCACCATTGTAATTGTAGCGTTATTCGTCAATGCTTTAACGACAGCAGGGACACCAACAATGGTGATGCTCGGTGATTTTGTGAGAAGGTTAGGGCACAAATTTAAAATAACTCCTTGGAGACGTGGAAATCTATTGGATGCATGTTCAACGTCAATTATAGGATTTTTACCATATTCCGTTGCTGTATTAATTCCATTCGCCTTTGTCGGTGGAATGGTAGATATGTCGGCACACCCTAATTTTACCCCAGTAGGAGTTGCTCCTTTTGTATTTTATTGTATAGCGATGGTTTTTGTTATGCTCATGTCAGCATTTACTGGGTTCGGTCGTGATTACATGACGGATGCCGAATATGACGAGGAAACAATTGAATTATATGGAACCGAGAAAGAAGAAACAATGATAGTAAAAGAACAAGAGAAACGACCAACCCCTTCTGCAGAGCTACAATTAGAAACCTCAGGAGTGGAATAAAATAATCCGAAGCATGTGTATCATCCAATTTTAGTTATTCATTACAACTGCATCTTGCAGGAGTGGAAGCCAGTCATTTGGGGAAATGGCTGGCTTCTTTTATTTTTTGAAATAACAAATTTCGTATCTATCGATAGTCCCAAGCATTCATGCCGAAAGATTCGTTTTGTCCTTAATTGTACTAGAAGCTGAAACTCTATAGCACTGTCTTCGTAGTAGAAGGAAGTGGTTATTGATAGTGGAAAGGAGCGATTTAAAGGATGAGACAGCGAATATTAATGGTGTTTTCGGCTTTATTCATAATTATGTTGTTGGTCGGTTGTACGAAGAATGAGGATGATAGTGTAACGGAAGCAGCTGATACTCCTGAGAAAGTTGAAGGGGAAGAGGCGGATGGTGAGGAAGAAGTTCCTGAAGAGAGTGAAGTTGAAATTGTTAAACCAGCTGAACATCTTGGGGAAATGGAAATTGAGTTTGCCGGAACCGCTTCTATTGAAGGATCGGAAGTGAAAGTTGTTGGACAGACGAATTTGCTTGAAGGGTCAATACTATTCATTGACATGGATTGGGTGGAAGGAACGCTGTTCGGTGGCAACAATACTGCCATTGTTGAGCATGACGGGAGTTTTACGTATGAAACTAAGCTGCCGGATAAGGTGGATGGGATGATTACGTTGGAGCTGAAATTTGAACCAGCGCAGCAGAATGACGAGATTAGAGAGCATTACGGGGAATCCGGCGAGAATCTCGAAGGGCCTTTTATTCGCCAGTATGATTATAAAATGAAGGAAATTGTGTACAAGAAGGCATCTGCAATCGTGGTGCTGCCTCGTGAAGAAGGGGCGGTAGAGGTTGAGATTACACCGCCGACTTGGAACAAGCCTGATGATTACGGTTCTACGTGGATTCGGATCGAGCCGACAAAAGTCGTGAAGGATGAGAGCTATATTTATGTTGATGGGACTAGTAATTTGCTTGAGGGAACAAGTTTACGTGGACGCGCCATTCTGCCAGGTTATATTACCTCAGGTTTTATCGGTCATACGACAGTAAATCCGGATGGATCGTTTAGTATTATTTTTGAAAATCCGGAAAGCAATACGCGGATTAAAAATCTTGAAGAATACGAAATAACGGTAGAAACCGATTTGTATAATACATTATTCGCAACAGCGATTGAGGCATATGGCGAGAATGGTGAGAAAATGACAGGTGACCTGATTGAGGAGGAAGGTGATGGTAAGAAAGCTATAGTAAGGATAAAGGAGAGGAAGGAATAATTTTTTGGGGTGACTGTGCAGCACATAATTCAGTTTATTAACTACAATTGCATATTTTAAAACTAGAAAGCCGATCAAATTGACCTTTGGTCGGTTTTATTTGCATTTAAATACAAATAATTAAGTAGTCATAATCGCACCTTGCACAGGCACCGATAAAAATGTATTTTCATAATCTTCTATTGCATATTAACGAATACTTATGTATTATTATGCAATAATATAAATATATATTGAAAGGAATTGAGTTTATGGAACATATGGGTCTCTTATCTTTAATTCCCCCGCTGATTGCGGTAATTTTAGCGATTGTTACGAAAAACGTTATTATATCTTTATTTTCAGGTGTTTTCGTTGGTGTAATTATTCTTGTCGGCGGTAATCCGCTAACTGCTACGACAGGAGTGATTGGAGATTATTTATTCCCGCAGCTGACTGATAGTTATAATGCGGCTGTGCTCGTTCTATTATTTTTCATCGGCGGCTTTGTCGCGCTTATGGAAAAGTCAGGTGGTGGAGCGGCGCTTGCGGCTGCTTCAGTCAAGTACATAAAAACTAGGGCAAGTGCCCAAGTGTCAGCTTGGTTTGGGGGCATCGTCATTTTCTTCTCTGACCTTGGAACGCCGCTTATTGTTGGTCCCGTTTTTGAAAAGATTTTTGATAAAGTGAAAATATCTCGGGAGAAGCTCGCTTGGATTATTGACTCCACTGCTTCACCAGTAGCTGTTCTTGTCCCGTTCATCGGGTGGGGCGTTTATATTATGGGACTGATTCGTGCGGAGTTCGATAAGGTAGGGATTGCCGACTCCGAATTTAGTACGCTAATTCAAGTCATTCCATTTCAGTTTTATGCAATTCTAACAGTGTTGCTCGTGCCGTTGATTGCATTTACGAAATTTGATTTTGGACCGATGGCAAAAGCTGAAAATCGCGTGCGTCAAACGGGTCAACTTTATTGGCCTGAGTCAAAACCGCTCCGAAAGGCGGAGGAAATGAAGGAATATACGAAAGGCAGCCGTACGATTCTCATTTGGCTTCCGCTTCTCGTTTTATTCGTTACGTTGTTCGGTTTGCTCATCTCCAAAGGGTTTCCTGTCACACCAGTTCCAGGCGGCGATTTCCGTGTAGCGCTTAGCACGGCGTATTTGTTTGCGGCCATTACGATTGTCATCCTGATGATCGTTTATAAAGTAAAGAAATTCAATGAGATCTTTGATATTTATACAACTGGTATGCAAAAGATGGTATACGTGGCTGTGACGCTTGTCCTCGCATGGTCGCTTGGGAAAGTGATCGGAGAAATGGGAACTGCAGCTTTCATCGTAGAAGTGACGAAAGGGAATGTGCCGGCGTTCATCATTCCTGCCATACTATTTGTCGTCGGTGCGGTCATGTCCCTCGCTTCCGGTACATCTTGGGGAACGTTCGCCATCATGCTGCCGATTGCGATTCCGATGGCCGTTTCACTAGATGCTCATATGCTTGTATGCATTGGAGCGGTATTGTCTGGAGGGATTTTCGGAGACCATTGTTCGCCGATTTCAGATACGACGATCCTTTCATCAACAGGAGCGGGTGCGGATCATCTCGATCACGTCAAAACCCAATTCCCATATGCAGCGTTGAATGCATCAGTCGCTCTCGTCGGCTTTGTCGTGGCGGGATTGACGGGAAGTGTGTATACACTCGCGCTAGTCGTCGCTCTTCTCCTTGCCGCCACTGTATTTTTATCTAAAAGGAATACAGCAAAAGTAGGAGCGGAAGTAAACGCTTCTTAATAGGGTGCCCACTTTAATAGAGTGCCTGTGCAGCGAACAATTCAGACTATGCACTACAATTGCATGTTAAAAATAGAGGAAGCCGATGATAATAATACGTCATTGGCTTCCTTTTGTATTTTTATACTTTGCAGCGAATTAACATAATTGTTTCTTACACAGGTACCGAAACAATTCAGTTTATTCACTACAATTGAATAGTGTGGAAATGGAAAGTCAGCCATTGAAGCTGATGGCTGACGTTTTGATGTGTATTTATGCTGTATATTGAATTATCATAATTGCACCATGCACAGGCACCGCTCATTAGCGTTGCACGGATACCGTAAAAAGTTATTACTTTCATTTTTTACCAGTCGACTTGCTGTAAATAAATTCAAA